>NZ_JBIRQM010000006.1:526663-556291 GCF_044333225.1 Streptomyces sp. NPDC021080
CCGCCTGGTTTTTTTACCTTTATCTCCAAAAATATATTTGTTAAAAAAAAAATAAAAAATTTCACCCCCGGGGGGGGCCCCCCCGGGGGGGGGGGGGGGGGGGGGGGCCGGCCCCCCCCCCCCCCCCCACGCCTCGGGCCCGACTCTGCTAGGCGAGCGGGCCGGTCACCGGCTCCACCGCGGCCACCACACCGCCGGCGCGCACGAACGCGTCCGCCGCCGCCAGGTCGGGGGCGAGGAAGCGGTCCGGGCCGGGGCCCTGGACGCCGGCCGCGCGCACGGCGTCGATGACCGCCCGCGAGGCCGGGGCCGGGGTCAGGCCCTCGCGCAGCTCGATGGCGCGGGTGGCGGCGTACAGCTCGATCGCCACGATGCGGGTCAGGTTGTCCACGGAGGTGCGCAGCTTGCGCGCCGCCGACCAGCCCATGGAGACGTGGTCCTCCTGCATGGCGGAGGAGGGGATGGAGTCCGCGGACGCCGGTACGGCGAGCCGCTTCATCTCGCTGACCAGCGCGGCCTGCGTGTACTGGGCGATCATCAGGCCCGAGTCGACACCGGCGTCGTCCGCGAGGAACGGCGGCAGGCCGTGCGAGCGGTTCTTGTCGAGCAGCCGGTCGGTGCGGCGCTCGGCGATCGAGCCGAGGTCGGCGGCGGCGATGGCGAGGAAGTCGAGGACGTAGGCGACCGGGGCGCCGTGGAAGTTGCCGTTCGACTCGACGCGACCGTCGGGCAGCACGACCGGGTTGTCCACGGCGGAGGCCAGTTCGCGCTCGGCGACCGTGCGGGCGTGCGCGAGGGTGTCCCGGCCGGCGCCCGCGACCTGCGGGGCGCAGCGCACGGAGTAGGCGTCCTGGACGCGCGGGGCGTCGTCCTGGTGGTGGCCGGTGAGCTCCGAACCCTTCAGCACGGCCAGCATGTTGGCGGCGCTGGCGCTCTGGCCGGGGTGCGGGCGGATGGCGTGCAGCTCGGGGGCGAGGACCTTGTCCGTACCGAGGAGCGCTTCGAGGGAGAGGGCGGCGGTGACGTCGGCCGACTTGTACAGCGTCTCCAGGTCGGCGAGGGCCATGACCAGCATGCCGAGCATGCCGTCGGTGCCGTTGAGGAGGGCGAGGCCCTCCTTCTCGCGCAGTTCGACGGGGGTGATGCCGGCCTCGGCGAGCAGTTCGCCCGCGGGCCGCACGACGCCGTCGGGACCCTCGGCGTCGCCCTCGCCCATCAGGGTCAGGGCGCAGTGGGACAGCGGCGCGAGGTCGCCGGAGCAGCCGAGCGAGCCGTACTCGTGCACGACCGGGGTGATGCCCGCGTTCAGGATGTCCGCCATGGTCTGCGCGACCTCGGGGCGCACCCCGGTGTGCCCGGAGCAGACGGTCTTGAGCCGCAGGAACATCAGCGCGCGGACGACCTCGCGCTCGACGCGCGGGCCCATGCCGGCGGCGTGCGAGCGGACGATGTTGCGCTGCAGCTGGGCGCGCAGTTCCGGGCTGATGTGCCGGCTCGCCAGGGCGCCGAAACCGGTGGAGACGCCGTAGACGGGCTCCGGCTTCGCGGCCAGCGCGTCCACGATCTCGCGGGCGGCGGCGAGGGCCGCCACCGCCTCGGCGGAGAGCTCGATCCGGGCGCCTTCGCGCGCCACGGCGAGAACGTCGGACGCGGTCACTCCGGACGTCCCCACCACCACAGTGTGCATATCCATATTCAGGAGCGTACGCAGTGAATTCGATGATGTCACTAGCGGGTGGCGGGTTGACCCCTTACTCCGGCGTACGTCACAACGGCCGCCCCGATCAGGTGCGGGGCCGGTCGTGGCGTCCGCGGAACCGGCGGCGTTCGCCCGCCGGGGGCGGGGGCGCGTCCGCGAGGCGCACGACGGGATCGTCGGGGCCCTCGCGCCCGGCGACCACGGGTTTCGCGGCCCGTACGGCCTTCGCGCGGTACTGGGCCGCGTCCGCCAGCCGGAACAGCCGGCGCGCCGACCGCACCGGGCCGATCGGGTCCCCGGTCGAGGCGACCCCGCACGCCACGCCCTCCCCGAGCTCCAACTCGGACGCGCGACAACAGAGTTCACCGGCGATACGGACCACGTCGTCCGCCGACGGGCCGACCGCCAGCAGACAGAACTCGTCGCCGCCGAGCCGGGCCGCCAGGGTGCCCGGGAGCATGGCCCCGCACAGCGAGAGCACCGACCCGAACCGCTCGAGGAGCCGGTCGCCGACGGCGTGCCCCAGGGTGTCGTTGACCCGCTTGAGGCCGTTGAGGTCGCAGACGACGAGGCTGACCACGGCGCCGTCCTCCCGGTGCCGCTCGACGGCCTCGTCGAGCCGTACGTCCACGGCGCGGCGGTTGGCGAGTCCGGTCAGGGAGTCGGTGTAGGCCAGGCGCCGGGCCTCCTCCAGGCGCTCGGTCTGGGCGATCCCGGCGGCGACGACGGAGGCGAGGACGGTCGCGAAGTCGGCGTCCTCCGGGCCGAAGACGGGGACTCCGGCCGGGCGGGCCACGTAGAGCTCGCCCCACGCCCGGCCGTTCAGCACGACGGGCGCGACGACGCAGCAGCCGCGGCCGCGCCGGCGCAGCGCGGCCACGCGCTGGTGGCAGTACCCGGCGGGGCCGGCCGCCGGGCCGTCGGCGGTCTCGACCCAGGCGTCGGGCTCGCCGCCGCCCGCCCATCGTTCGTGCAGGAACTCGGTGATCTCCGGGAACTGGTGCACCGGGTAGGCCTCCCCGTCGGGGAACTCGTCCTCGTCCGGGGCGCGGTCACCCACGTTGACCAGCACCCGCAGCCGGCCGAGTTCGCGCTCCCACACGGAGAGCGCGGCGAAGCTTCCGGCCAGCGCGTGGCACGCGCCGAGCGCCGCGGCCCGCCACGACTCCCGCGGGGTGTGCGCCGCCGCCATCCCCTGCGCCAGCGTCACCACGGCCCTCAGCCGACTGTCCTCGCCCATCGTCCCAGGCTAGGTATATTTGCCACCATTTGGGACATCAGGGGAGCGAACAGGGGGTACGGCCGTACGGCCGGGGACCGCGGGAACTACTCCCCCGGCCACTCCGGCTTGCGCTTCTCGTTGAACGCGGCGACACCCTCCGCCCGGTCCCCGGAGAAGGCGACGGACCGCCAGGCCGCGTCCTCGACCTCCAGGCCGGCCCGCAGATCGAGGCCGTGACCGAGCCGCAGGGCACGCTTGGCGGCACGCAGTCCGACCGGCGAGTTGGCGGCGATACGGGCGGCCAGGGCGAGCGCCTCCACCCTGTCCCGTCCGGCCTCCACCAGCTCGTCCACCAGGCCCAACTCCCTTGCCTCGGCGGCCTCCAGACGCCGTGCCGAGAAGATGAGCTCGGCGGCGCGCGCCGCCCCGACCCGGCGCGGCAGCAGCTGCGTACCGCCGCCTCCGGGGATCACGCCGACGGACACCTCGGGCAGTCCGACGACCGCCGAGCGGTCGGCCACGATCAGGTCGCAGGACAGCGCCAGCTCGAACCCGCCGCCCAGCGCGAAGCCGTGGACGGCGGCGACGGTCGGCATCGGCAGCTCCAGGACGCCGGTGTACGCGGCCCGCGCGAGGGGCCGCTGCCGCACCAGCTCGGCATCCGTGAAGGAGTTGCGCTCCTTCAGGTCGGCGCCGACGCAGAAGGCCCGCTCATGGGTGGAGGTCAGCACGACCACGCGGGCGTCCCGGTCGGCGGCGAGGGCCTCGCAGGCACCCGCGATGGAACGGGCCATGTCCGTGGACACGGCGTTCATGGCCTTGGGCCGGTCGAGGACGAGCTCGGCGACGTGCCCGTGGCGCCGTACGGCCACGAACTCCCCGAACCTCCGCTCGCCCGGCTCCGTCACCTGGTCCGCCTCGTGCTCCGCCATGACACCCTCCCGGTTAACGCGGGTTAACAATCGATGCTCCGATCATCGCAGCAGGGGCCGTCCGGCGAAACCCGCATCCTCGAGCCGTACCTCCTCGTTCGAGTGACATGTCGTCGAACTTCGTTTCGCCGCCCGCAGAGGGTGCATAACGTGCGCACCGCCGCAGCGCATCAGGGACACCGGCTCACCGGGGAGGGACGACCATGACGAACCGCGAGACACCACAGGCCGCCGGCACCCGGCCGGGCCGGCGAACCGCACTCACGCGACCGCCGGCCCAGCGGGTGGCCTCCGAGGCCACCGGGCCGGACACCGCGCCGGACCGGCGGTCCGGCTCCCCGGCGACGGCCTCCGCGGCGGCCGGGACCGCGCCCGCGGACGACGGGTGGATCCGCGTCACGCCGCTCAGCAAGGCGCTGCCGGCCGCCACCCCGACCGGCGCCGCCGCGTCGGACGCCCTGGACGCGCCCACCGGGAAAACGCCCACCGTCCGCATGGGCGCCATCCTGGCGGCCGCCAGGAAGAGGGCCGACGCCCACAGGGCGGCCGCCGGGAGGACGGACGGCGCCGACGCCGCCGAGACCCGGGCCCCGGCCGCGCCCGCGGCCACGACGGAGCCCGGGCCCGTCCCGGCCGCCACGGGGAAGGCCGGGACCACACCGGACAGGGCCGCGAAGGTCTGGGCCCCCGCGGCGGGAGGCACGCGGTCGCGTACGGCGGGGACCGCGACGGGCACGACCACACGCACGACCGGAGTCGCGGCGCGCGAGCAGGGCACGGAGACCGGAGCCGAGGCACGAACGTCCACGGTCGCGGCGGAAGCCGAGCGGGCGGAAGCCGGGAGCGAGGCGCACACGGCCGGAAACACGGCGAGCAAGCGCGGGGCGGAAGCCGGGGGCGAGACACGTCCGACCGGAGCCGCAGGGAACGCCCACAGGACGGACGCCGGAGCCGCAGCCCGAAAGACCACCGCCGCGGCGGACGCCGAGCGGACGGAGGCCGGGAGCGGGGCATACGCCGCCGAAGTCACGACGGCCGTCGAGCGGGCGGAAACCGGGGACGAGGCATACGCCGCCAGAGTCACGACGGGCGCCGGGCAGGCGGAGGCCGGGGACGGGGCATGCGCCGCCGAAGTCACGGCGGGCGCCGGGCGGGCGGAAGCCGGGAGCGGGGCACGTACGGACCGAGGCGCGGCCAGCGGGCGCTGCGTGAAGGCACGGGCCGACGCGCCGACGATCGCGGTCGCACAGAGCGCCCAAGCGACAGAAGCCGGAACCACAGCGCACGCGACCGGAGACCCGGCGGACGCCGAGCGGGCGGAGGCCGGGAGCAAGGCACACGCTGCCGAAGTCACGACGGGCGCCGGGCGGGCGGAGGCCGGGAACGAGGCATACGCCGCCGGAGTCACGACGGGCGCCGGGCAAGCGGAAACCGGGGACGAGGCATACGCCGCCGGAGTCACGACGGACGCCGGGCGGGCGGAGGCCGGGAGCGGGGCACGTACGGACCGAGGCGCGGCGAGCGGGCGTGGGGCGGAGGGCAGGGGCGGGGCGCGCGAGGGTGTGCGCGTCGTGAGAGGGCCGGGAGCGGAAGCCGGGGCGCGCGGGATCGTTCCGGCACCGCGTTCGGCCGGCGGGCGCCGGCCCGCGTTCGTACCCGGCGACGACGAAACCGCGCCCGTCCGGCTCCGTGCCGTCCGGGGCCGGCACCGCAAGCCCCGCCAGCGCCGGGTGCTCTTCGCCATGGGCGGACTCGCGCTCGCCGCGGGAGTGCTGAGCCTCGCCCGGATGACGCCGGACGCGGTGCCCGGGGACACGGCCGGGGGGAACGCGGAGGCCGAACCGATCGCGACGGCCACGGACAACGACTCGGCGGGCGACGCCGTCCCCACCGTCGCGGCCATGCCCTCGCCCACCCGGGCCGGAGCCGCCCCGGCGAGCCCCGCGATGGGCGGAACGAGCCCCGCCCCCACCTCGGACACGAGCCTGTTGCCGGAACCGGTCCCGACACCGGCCGCCACGATCCCGGCGGCGCGCGGCGGGGCCCCCGTCGCCACGGCACCGGGCTTCACCGGCATCCCCACGGCCCCCGTGACGACAGCACCGCCCGCGCGGTCGACGCCGGCGGCCACGCCGTCCACCGAGGTGCCGCGGCACACCGCGACCCCGGCTCCGGCCACCCCGGCGCCGTCCCACCGGCCGCCGGACGTGTGCGTACCGATCGTCGGGATCTGCGTGGACGGGCTGCTGTCACCCGGACGGAACGACCCCGGGCAGAACGAACAGTGAACAGGTACGGACGGCGGCGGGAAGGCGCTACGACTCGTCGGCCCGGCGGGCCAGCAGCCACGGCTCGATGACACCGAGGCCACGCACGGGCCGCTGCCACATCGGCTGGAGCGCGAAGCGGTACGAGGGGGGGGCCTCGCCCTCCTTCTCCGCGGCGGCCGCGGCCTCGGCGGCCTCCGCCTCCGAGGCGGGCGCGTCACCGGTGCGGGTCAGCTCCTCGGCGAGGGCACCGTCGACGAGGACGGCGTCGCGCGGTGCTATGGACGTGAGCCGGCTCGCCAGGTTCACGGTCGTACCGAACACATCGCCCATCCGGGTGGTCACCGTGCCGAAGGCGATGCCGACGCGCAGCTCCGGCATCGTCTCGTCGTTGGCCATCGTCTCGATGAGCCGCAGCGCGATCTCGGCGGCGACACCGGCGTCGTCCGCGGAGTAGAGCACCTCGTCGCCGAGCGTCTTGATGAGCCGGCCCCCGTGGGCCGCCACCAGGTCCGCCGCGGTGGTCTCGAAGGCCTCGACGAGTTCGCCGAGTTCCTCCTCCTCCATGCGGCGCGTCAGCCGGGTGAAGCCGACCAGGTCGGCGAAACCGACGGCGAGACGGCGGTCGACCATCTCCTCGTCGTCGGCCGCCTGCACGACCCGGCCGGTGGCCGCGGCGAGCTGGCGGCGCCAGACGTAGACGAGGAACTCCTCCAGCTCGGGCAGGAGCAGTTCGATCAGGGGGTACGTCACCTCGGTGCGCGTCATGCCCGGTTCCGGAGGCTCGGTCAGACCCTCCAGGAAGGAATCGATCTGCCATTCGGCCAGACGGGCGGTGGTCTGCCCGGTGGACCGGGCGACCTGGACGGCCATGGCCTCGCTCAGCAGGCCCGCCTCGACGAGACCGGCGAGACGGCGCAGGGCGAGCACGTCCGCCTCGGTCAGCGCCTTGGCCTGGCCGATGTCCGCGAAGCCCATCGCCCGCCAGAAGCGGGAGGCCAACTCCATGGAGACGCCGGCGCTGCGGGCGGCCTGGAACGGGGTGTACCGGCGCTCGGCACCGAGGATCAGCCCTTCCAGGCGCAGCGCGAGCGGGTCCTCGCCGGAGTCCGGTTCGGCCGACTCGGGGTCCACCCGGCCGTTCGCCTCGTGCCGTGCGTCGTGCCGCACGTCCGGCCGTGCGTCGCCGCCGTGGCCGTCCCTGCGGATGCCGCTCCCCGCGTCGAAGCGGTCGTCCCCGCGGATGCTGCCTCCCGCGTCGGGGCGGTGGCCGGGGCGGTCCGGGCGGATGCCGGTCCCGCCGTCGGGACGGGCGTCCTGCCGGGCCTCGCCGTCCGCGGCGGCCCGTGCGGGTGTCGCGTCCGTGACCGGCCCGGCGGTACGGCCGGGCTCGCCGCCGGGGGCGGGGTGGGCACCCGTGCCGGAGCCGGTGTCGTCGACGGTCACTCCTGCTGCCCTTCCGATCTGCCGTGGTCAGGTTCGACCGCGCTCAACTCTACGGCAGGTGTGCGCTGGCTCACTCCCGATGGCGGGACCTGGGCCGAGACGGTGCCGCAGGACTGGACCACTCCCCGGTCCGTGCCGTCCCACCACACACCGGACCGCACCCTCGCACCACCCGCCGCACCACGCTCCCGCACAACCCACCGCACGGCGACCTCGCCCGCCCCACCGCACCCCGCACCGTCGCGCCACGCCTCTCGCACGGCCGGCCCGCCACACCGGGCCACCGGGCCACCGGGTCACCGGGTCACCGGGTCACCGGGCCGAGTGTCCGTACGAGACATCCGGCCCCGGGCACCCGGCCGGTGTCTCACGCGGGGCGCAGGTGCACAACGTCCCCCGCTCCCACCGGTTCCTGGACGCCGTCCGCCGTCGCGATGACGAGGCGGCCGTCCCCGTCCAGGGCCACCGCCTCCCCGACGACCGTCCGGCCGCCGGGCAGCTCGGCCCGCACCGTGCGCCCGAGCGTCGCGCAGCCGGCCGCGTACGTCTCCTGGAGGCCGGAGGCGACGGGGTCGCCGCCCGCGTCCCGCCAGCGCCCGTACCACTCCTCCAGCGAGCGCAGCACGGCGCGCAGCACCGTGTCACGGTCCGTGGTCGTCGCTCCCGCGAGCACCAGCGATCCGGCACCCGGCACGGGCAGTTCGTCGGCGCGCAGGGAGACGTTGACGCCGATGCCGACCACGACCGCGTCGCTTCCCGCGCGCTCGGCGAGGATGCCGCCGGCCTTGCGTTCCTCACCGTCCACGGTGACCAGCAGGTCGTTCGGCCACTTGAGTGCCGTGTCGACCCCGGCGGAGCGCGAGAGCGCCGTCGCGACGGCGACACCGGTGAGCAGCGGCAGCCAGCCCCAGCGTTCGACGGGTACTCCGGTGGGCTTCAGCACCACGGAGAAGAAGAGGCCGGAACGGGCCGGCGCCGTCCACTGGCGGTCCAGGCGGCCGCGCCCGGCGTTCTGTTCCTCGGCGACGAGGACCGCGCCCTCGTCGGCCCCCTTCTCGCCGGTGACGACGGCGGCCAGGTCGGTGTTGGTCGACCCGGTCCGTTCCACCACCTCCACGTCGCACCACAGGCCGCCGTCACGGACCAGCGCCCGGCGCAGGGCGGCCCCGTTCAGCGGCGGACGGTCCAGGTCGGACCACCGGTTGTCGTTCGCGTCTGCTGCATCTCGCGGCGTCATGCAACCCAGCCTAGGTGTGGTAAACGCCGCACTGCCGATCGGTAGGCACGCCACTACGCTACGGATGAGTAGCAAGCCCCCCTTCTGAGCGCTGCTTCTGAGCACCGCGTTTCCGAGCAGTCACCCTCACGTCCCCTTAGATCAGGCAGGGAGCCGCAACCCGATGTCCGAGCCGGAAGAGCTGCACCACCCCGACATCCACACCACCGCGGGCAAGCTCGCGGATCTGCAGCGCCGCATCCAGGAAGCGACGCACGCCGGCTCGGAGCGCGCCGTCGAAAAGCAGCACGCCAAGGGCAAGCTGACGGCTCGTGAGCGCATCGAACTGCTGATGGACGACGGTTCCTTCGTCGAGTTCGACGAGTTCGCGCGGCACCGGTCGACGGACTTCGGCCTGGAGAAGAACCGCCCTTACGGCGACGGTGTGGTCACCGGCTACGGCACGGTCGACGGCCGTCCGGTCGCTGTGTTCTCCCAGGACTTCACCGTGTTCGGCGGTGCTCTCGGCGAGGTCTTCGGCCAGAAGATCATGAAGGTGATGGACTTCGCGCTGAAGACCGGCTGCCCGGTCATCGGCATCAACGACTCGGGCGGCGCCCGGATCCAGGAGGGCGTGAGCGCTCTCGGCATGTACGGCGAGATCTTCCGCCGCAACGTGCACGCCTCGGGTGTCGTCCCGCAGATCAGCCTGGTCGTCGGCCCGTGCGCGGGCGGCGCGGTGTACTCCCCCGCCATCACCGACTTCACGGTGATGGTCGATCAGACCTCGCACATGTTCATCACGGGTCCCGACGTCATCAAGACGGTCACGGGCGAGGACGTCGGCTTCGAGGAGCTGGGCGGCGCCCGGACCCACAACGCCGTGTCGGGCGTGGCCCATCACATGGCGGGCGACGAGAAGGACGCCATCGAGTACGTCAAGCAGCTGCTGTCGTACCTGCCGTCCAACAACCTCAGCGAGCCCCCGGTGTTCCCGGAGGAGGCGGACCTCGCCCTCACGGACGAGGACCGCGAGCTGGACACGATCGTGCCGGACAGCGCGAACCAGCCGTACGACATGCACACGGTGATCGAACACGTCCTGGACGACGCCGAGTTCTTCGAGACGCAGGCGCTGTTCGCGCCGAACATCCTCACCGGCTTCGGCCGGGTCGAGGGCCACCCGGTCGGCATCGTCGCCAACCAGCCGATGCAGTTCGCCGGTTGCCTCGACATCGACGCGAGCGAGAAGGCCGCGCGGTTCGTGCGGACCTGCGACGCGTTCAACGTGCCGGTCCTGACCTTCGTGGACGTGCCCGGCTTCCTCCCCGGCGTCGACCAGGAACACACGGGCATCATCCGCCGCGGCGCCAAGCTGATCTACGCGTACGCCGAGGCGACCGTCCCGCTGATCACGATCATCACCCGCAAGGCCTTCGGCGGCGCGTACGACGTCATGGGCTCCAAGCACCTGGGCGCCGACCTCAACCTCGCCTGGCCCACCGCCCAGATCGCGGTCATGGGCGCGCAGGGCGCGGTGAACATCCTGCACCGCCGCACCATCGCGGCCGCCGAGGACCAGGACGCCACCCGGGCCCGGCTCATCCAGGAGTACGAGGACACGCTGCTGAACCCGTACACGGCGGCCGAGCGCGGGTACATCGACGGCGTGATCATGCCGTCGCAGACCCGCTCCCACGTCGTCCGCGGCCTGCGTCAGCTGCGCACGAAGCGGGCATCACTGCCCCCGAAGAAGCACGGCAACATCCCGCTCTAGAACCCCGCAGACCCGGATCCTGGGAGCAGACATGACGATCAAGGTCGTACGGGGCAATCCGACCCCGGAGGAGCTGGCCGCCGCACTGGCGGTGGTCCGCGCACGCGCCGCGGCGGTGGCGTCCGCCCCGTCCGGCGCGTCCGGGCCGCGCGACTCCTGGTCCGACCCCGCCCGCATCGCCGCGCACCGGCTCCCGAGGCCGGGCCCGACGACGTGGGGCCGCACGTACTGGCCGGGCTAGACCCGCCGCCAGGACGCGAGCACCGGAGATCCCCCGTGGGCCCCGCCCCGGGGGATCTCGGCTTTTCCGGGCAATTGTGCGTCCCGTCAAGGGGGTTGAAGCGTCTCTGTCCATGGGGGGCGAACGACCCTCCCGCGGGGGCGAACGGCGCTGCCCGGGACGGCCGCAGGGGGTGCCATGACCGTGTTCGGGCTGCTCGGTCCGCTGGTGGTGCACGACGGGACGCTGGATCTTCCGGTGGGAGGCCCCAAGGTCCGGGTCCTGCTGGCCGCGCTGCTGCTGCAGGCGAACCGGACGGTGCCGAAGGACGCCCTCGTCGTGGCGCTGTGGGGTCCCCGTCCCCCGGCGACCGCCCGTTCCTCCCTGTTCAACCATGTGACGCGGCTGCGGCGGCAGTTGGCGCCCCTGGACACCGGCGCGCCACGGCTCGCCACGGTCCCGTCCGGATACAGCCTGCGGGTCGCCGCGGGCGAGTTCGACGTCGAGGTCTTCGACGCCCGTCTCGGCGCCGCGCACCGGGCGCACACGGACCGGGACTGGGAGGCGGTGGTACGGCGGAGCGCCGAGGCGGCGGCGCTCTGGCGCGGACAGCCGCTGGAGGACCTCGCCGGATTCGCGGACACCGAGCCGCAGACCCAGCTGGTCCGGCAACTGCTGGAAAACCGGCTTCAGGTGACGGAGTGGGAGTTCGACGCGGCCCTCGCTCTCGGCCGGCATCACGAGGTGCTCCCACGGCTGAGGGTGCTCGCCGCCGAGCACCCTCTGCGCGAGGCCTTCCACCGGCAGCTGATGCTCGCGCTGTACCGCTCGGACCGTCAGGCGGAGGCACTGCAGGCGTACGCGCGGCTGCGCCGCGACCTCGTTGAGGAACTGGGCGTCGAGCCCTCGGCCGCGGTGCGGGCCGCGCACCAGGAGGTGCTCGCCGGCCCGGGCGCCGCAGCCGGCCCCGAAGCCGTTCCCGTTCCCGTGTCCCGGCCCGGACCGCCGCCATCGGCACCGCCACCGCTGCGCCAGCTTCCGGCGGACACGGAGCGCTTCACCGGCCGCGCCGCGGAGATCGCCACGCTCACCGCGCTGCTCCGCCCCGGGGACGGTGCCGGGAACGGCACAGAGCACGGCGCGGGGGCCCCGCGGGCCGCCCGTCCTCCCCGTCCCGTCGTCATCTCCGGCATGGGCGGTATCGGCAAGACGGCGCTGGCCGTCCATGTGGCGCACCGGCTGCGCGAGGACTTCCCCGACGGGCAGGTCTACGCCGACCTGCGCGGCTTCGGGCCGGGCCGGGAGCGCACGCCCCGGGACCTGCTGACCCGCTTCATGGCGGACCTCGGGGTGGTCGCGGAGCCGCTGCCCGACGACACGGACGACTGCGCCGCACTGTTCCGTACCGTCATGGCCGAACGCCGGATGCTGCTGGTGCTCGACAACGCACGGGACGCCGCCCAGGTCGCTCCGCTGCTGCCGGGCAGCGGCAGCTGCGCCGTGGTGGTCACGAGCCGCCGCGTTCTCGCGGACCTGCCCGACGCCGCGTTCGTCCCGCTGTCTCCCCTCGGCCGTGCCGACCAGGAGGCACTCCTGACCGCGCTGTGCGGCGCCCGGCGGGTGCTGGAGGAACCGGACGCGGCCGCCGAGGTCCTGGACCGCTGCGGAGGGCTGCCGCTGGCGCTGCGGGTCGTCGGCGGCAGGCTGGCCTCACGGCGGGCATGGCCGCTCTCCCTGCTCGCCGGGCGGCTGGCCTCCGGCGCGAACCGGCTGCGGGAACTGAGCGTGGGCGCTCTGGACGTCCACGCGACCTTCGCGATGAGCTACGTCGCCATGCGGGACGGCGAAGGGGACGAGGAGCGGGCGGCCGCCCGCGCCTTCCGGCTGCTGGGGATGTGGGCCGGGCACGAGCTGTGCCCGTCGTCGGCGGCCGCGCTGCTCGGCCTGCCCGCGCCGGAGGCGGCCCGGCTGCTGGACCTGCTGGCCGACGTCGCCCTCGTACGCAACCCCGCACCCGAGCGGTACGGCTTCCACGATCTGCTCGGCGAGTACGCGGCCGAGCGGGCCCGCGCCGAGGTGAGCGCGGAGGAACAGGCGGACGCCACGGTCCGGCTGCTCTCCTGGTACGTGGCGGCGGTGCAGGAGGCGTCGAGGGCGACCGTCGGCGAGACCCAGCCGCCTCCGCCGCTCGACGAGCAGCCGGCCGGACCCGTACCGGAGTTCACGGACGCCCACCAGGCCCTGGCGTGGTACGTACGGGAACTGCCCGCCATCAAGCACGCCGTCGCGCGGGCCGGGGCCCTCGGCCGGTCCGACGTGGCCTGGCGCCTCGCCGTCGGGCTCTTCGGCTACGCGGACACCCACTGGTGGACCGGCGAGTGGGACACGTGTCTGCGGGCCGCCCTGGACATCGCGCTGGAGCACGACGACACCGTGGGGCAGGCCTGGCTGTACCGCCGCACCGCCGTCGCACACGGCATGGCCCACCGCGACGACGCGTGCCTGGAGGACCTGCACACGGCCCTGGACCTCTTCGAACGGGCGGAGGACATCGCCGCGCAGGCGTCCATCACCGGCAACATGAGCGCACTGCACGTCCAGGCCGGCCGGGCGGCCGAGGGACTGTCGTACGCGCTGCGGTCCATGGAGCTCTACAGGCGGACGAACAGTCCGGGCAGCGACGCGCTGGTGTACGGCAGGATCGCCGACGCGCTGCAGCTGGCGGGGGACTTCGAGGGCGCCGCCGGGCAGCACCGACGGCTCGTCCCCCTGCTGCGGAGCCGGGCGCGCCCCACGGCCCTCGCCACGGCCCTGACGAACTACGGTTCGGCGCTGGTGGAACTGGGCCTGCGCGACGAGGCCTTCGCCGCGCTGGACGAGGCCCTGGCCCTTCGGCGCCGTGTCGGCGACCGCGGGGGCGAGGCGGACTGTCTGGCGGCGACCGCCCGGGCACATCACCGCTTCGGGGACGCGGAGGCCGCCCGGCGCTGCCGGGAGGCCTGTCTCGACCTCGCACGGGCCCACGCGCTGCCCCGGCGCGCCCGGGAGGGCCTCGGCGGCATCGCCGCCCCGGACGGCGCCCGCTGATCCGTCCCGGACCGCCCCACCCGTCCCGGAACGGCCCGCCCGGCCCGCCCGGCGGAACGCCCCGCCGCGCACCCGGCACCCGGCACCCGGCACCCGGCACCCGGCACGGAACGACGGAGCCGTTTTCACAGGATGCACGCAAGTTGAGTACGCGTACTCAGGCGCCCGGCCGCCCCGTCGCAGCACGATCGGGAGCATGCTGTGGTCCGACCCGGAGAACGACCCCCCCAAGGATCTCCGCGACATGCAGGACATGTTGCGACGCCTGGGCGTTCTCCTGGCGCTGGCCATGGTGGTCGGGATGACGCTGGCGTGCATCCACTGAACGGCCCGGCGCCGATACCCTGATTCCATGACCGATCAGCCGCGCCGTCGCCTCGTCCTCGCCTCACAGTCCCCAGCCCGGCTCAATCTGCTGCGGCAGGCCGGACTCGCCCCCGAGGTGATCGTGAGCGGGGTCGACGAGGACGCCGTCACCGCACCCACTCCCGCCGAACTCGCCCTCGCGCTGGCCGAGGCGAAGGCCTCCGTCGTGGCGGCGCGGCCCGAGGTCCAGGGCGCGCTGGTGATCGGCTGCGACTCCGTACTGGACCTGGACGGCCAGGCCCTCGGCAAGCCCGCGGACGCCGAGGAGGCCACCGCGCGCTGGAAGACGATGCGCGGCCGCGCGGGCACGCTCCAGACGGGCCACTGCGTCTGGGACACGGCGCAGAAGCGCTGGGAGTCCGCGATCGCCTCGACCGTGGTCCGCTTCGGCGAACCGACCGACGCGGAGATCGCCGCGTACGTCGCCTCGGGCGAACCCCTGCACGTGGCGGGCGCGTTCACCCTGGACGGCCGCTCGGCCCCCTTCATCGAGGGCATCGACGGCGACCACGGCAACGTCATCGGCATCTCGCTGCCGCTGGTGCGCCGGCTGCTCGCCGAACTGGGCGTCGGCATCACGGAGTTGTGGACCCCTCAGGAGGGGTGACGGCCACGGGCCGGGCGTCGGGTCAAGCCCGACCGCCGCCCGGCCACTCCAGGAACGTCCGTACGACAGCGGCCGGGCGGCCGGACGAGCGATCAGGAAGCCGCGGGGGCCGGCAACGCCGCGACCACGGTCTCGCCCGCGACCACCTCTTTGTCCGCGAGCACGGTCTCGTCCGCGACCGCGGCTTCCTCTTCGGAGGCACCCTTCGCGTCGGCGCCCCGTGTCCCGGCGGCCCGCTCGTCCGCGTCCCGCGTACCGGCGCTCTTCGCCTCGGCGTCCTTCGCGCCGGCGCCCTTCGACAGGTCGACACTCCCGGCGGCCACGCCCGCGTCCGGCTCGGGCCGCTCCGCACCGGCACCCTCGCCCTCGCCCGCGCCGGAATCGCCCGCCTCGGCGGCGTCGCCCTCGCCGTCACCGGTCCTGCCGGTCTCCGGCGCGGCGTCGACGGGTCCGCTCTCCCTGCGGTCGTACGCCAGGAGGGTGAACACGATCAACGCGAACCCGATCATCATGAAGGCGAAGGCCCCCCAGCCCACCAGGCCCACCGTGAAGGCGCCGAGCAGGGCGTGGACCACGGCGGCGCTGATCAGCGCGACACGCCCGAAAAGGCCCGGGGGGCGCTGCCGGAGCGCGACCAGCAGGGCCGCCACGGCGCACGCCAGGAAGTAGAGGCCGAAGACCAGTCCACCGATCTTCGACGACCGCGCCATAAGGTCGGAGTCGAGCCCCGCCATGGACATGTCCTGGCGGTCGACGACCACACCGAGGAACCAGTTGAGGAGGGCGATGCCTACCGCCTCCACGAAGAGCACGATCGCCGCCACCCACACCAGCGGTCTGCGCACCACCGGCCCCACCCACTTCCCCTGTTACCCCAAGTACGTTCCAGACATCCCGAACGCTACTAACGGGTAAACCCTGGGACAAGGGTTCCGCCGGGGGCAAAGAATCGTTGGGCCATTCGTAGGGACTCGACAAAGAATCGTTGTGGGCCGCAGCACGGAGTCACAGAGACCTTGGCCACACAGGAGGGCTAGGGTTCAGGGAAGGATTCCCGCGTGCCTTGGCACGACAAGGGTTTTCGCGGGTAGGGCGAGCCTCGTATCACGCTCCGTGTGGGCAAGCTCACCACTGGGGACAGCTCGAAACGTCGTGTTGGCTGTCCCTAAACTCGGCTTGTTTTCAAGGAGGGAGCCATCGTGCGCAAGGTGCTCATCGCCAACCGTGGCGAAATCGCTGTCCGCGTGGCCCGAGCATGTCGGGATGCCGGGATCGCGAGCGTTGCCGTGTATGCGGAACCGGACCGGGACGCTCTGCATGTCCGTGCCGCGGACGAGGCGTTCGCGCTGGGCGGTGACACCCCGGCCTCCAGTTACCTGGACTTCGCCAAGGTGCTGCAGGCCGCCAAGGACTCGGGCGCGGATGCCATCCATCCGGGTTACGGCTTCCTTTCGGAGAACGCGGACTTCGCCCAGGCCGTTCTCGACGCCGGGCTGATCTGGATCGGCCCGCCGCCGCAGGCGATCCGCGACCTCGGTGACAAGGTCGCCGCCCGGCACATCGCGCAGCGCGCGGGTGCGCCGCTGGTGGCCGGCACCCCGGACCCGGTCTCGGGTGCCGACGAGGTCGTCGCGTTCGCCGAGCAGCACGGTCTGCCGATCGCGATCAAGGCCGCCTTCGGTGGCGGCGGCCGCGGTCTGAAGGTCGCCCGGACCCTGGAAGAGGTGCCGGAGCTGTACGAGTCGGCGGTGCGCGAGGCGGTCGCGGCCTTCGGTCGCGGCGAGTGCTTCGTGGAGCGCTACCTCGACAAGCCCCGGCACGTGGAGACCCAGTGCCTGGCCGACAGCCACGGCAACGTGGTCGTCGTCTCCACCCGTGACTGCTCGCTGCAGCGCCGCCACCAGAAGCTGGTCGAGGAAGCCCCCGCCCCGTTCCTGTCCGAGGCGCAGGTGGAGGAGCTGTACGCGTCCTCCAAGGCGATCCTGAAGGAGGCCGGCTACGTCGGCGCGGGAACCGTGGAGTTCCTGGTCGGCATGGACGGCACGATCTCCTTCCTGGAGGTCAACACCCGTCTGCAGGTCGAGCACCCGGTCACCGAGGAGGTCGCCGGCATCGACCTGGTCCGCGAGATGTTCCGTATCGCCGACGGCGAGGAACTGGGTTACGGCGATCCCGAACTGCGCGGCCACTCCATCGAGTTCCGCATCAACGGCGAGGACCCGGGCCGGAACTTCCTGCCCGCCCCCGGCACGGTCACTGCCTTCTCGGCGCCGACCGGCCCCGGTGTCCGCCTGGACGCGGGCGTCGAGGCCGGCAGCGTCATCGGCCCGGCGTGGGACTCCCTGCTCGCCAAGCTGATCGTCACCGGCGCCACCCGCAAGCAGGCTCTGCAGCGGGCCGCCCGCGCGCTGGCCGAGTTCCAGGTCGAGGGCATGGCGACCGCGATCCCCTTCCACCGCGCGGTGGTCGAGGACCCGGCGTTCGCCCCCGAGCTGACCGGTTCCAGCGACCCGTTCACGGTCCACACCCGCTGGATCGAGACCGAGTTCGTCAACGAGATCAAGCCGTTCGCCGCCCCGGCCGACGCCGAGACCGACGACGAGCCCGGCCGCGAGACGGTGGTCGTCGAGGTCGGCGGCAAGCGCCTCGAGGTCTCGCTGCCCGTCTCGCTGGGCATGTCGCTGGCCCGCACCGGTCTGGCCGCGGGCGCCAAGCCCAAGCGCCGGGCCGCGAAGAAGTCCGGCCCCGTCGCCTCGGGCGACACCCTCGCCTCCCCGATGCAGGGCACCATCGTCAAGGTGGCCGTCGAGGAGGGCCAGGAGGTCAAGGAAGGCGATCTGATCGTCGTCCTGGAGGCCATGAAGATGGAACAGCCCCTGAACGCTCACCGCTCCGGCACCGTCAAGGGCCTGAGCGCGGAGGTCGGCGCCTCCGTCACCTCCGGCGCCCCGATCTGCGAGATCAAGGACTGAGCACACCGGGCACCATGGACGGGTGACACACCCGTCCCGTCGCGTCCGAAGCGCCCGGCGAACCGCGTATGCGGCCCGCCGGGCGCTTCGCCGTACGGGGGTGAACCCCGTCCACGGCGGCGCTCGGCCTCCCGTCCGCGCAACCGCCATGATGCTTCGAGCCGTCCGGCGCACAGCCCGTGGGCGTCCGTCCGGGGGCCGCCGGTGGCATCCTGGAGCGCATCCGGGCGGCGGGAGAGGGCAGGTGGAAGCCATGGTGGGCGCGACCGCGAGGGAACGGGCCGGGATCTCCGGTCCCGCCCCGGGCCCAGGAGCGCCGCGCGTGATGCGCGCGGACGCCCGGCGCAATTACGGACGGCTGCTCGCCGAGGCGCGCTCCGCGTTCGCCGAGCACGGCACGGACACGTCCCTGGAGGACGTGGCGCGGCGCGCGGGCGTCGGGATCGGCACGCTGTACCGGCACTTCCCGAATCGGCACGCGTTGATGAGCGCGGTCTTCGAGGAGGCCGTGAGCGATCTGCTGGCCCGCTCGCGTGAGCTGCTCGACGCCCCGCAGCCGTGCACCGCCCTGGTGGAGTGGCTGCGCGAGATCATCACGCACGCGAGTGAGTACCGGGGGCTCTCACGCGCCCTCATGTCGGCCTCGCGGGACGAGGGTTCACACCTCGCCCGGTGCAGCGGTCCGATGCGTGAGGCGGGCAGCGCCCTGCTGCTCCGCGCCCAGGAATCGGGAGCCGTACGCCCCGACGTCTCGATCGGGGACCTCCTCCAGTTGACCAACGCGATCGCGCTGGCCGCGGAGGAAACCGCGGACGACCCCGAACTGGCCGACCGTCTGCTGAACCTGACGCTGCGCGGTCTGAAGCCGTGAGCGACACGGCTCCTGGCGCCGTGCACCGGCCCGGCCGACGGCCCGGTGCCACGAGCCGACCCGGCTGGACGGCCTGACGAGGAACCCGGGCCGGACAGCCCGGCTCCGTGAACCGGCCCGGCTCGACCGCCTGAACCGTGAACCGACCCGGCTGGACGGTCGGACGAGTGATCCGGCCACCGGCGTCACGGCCCGCCGGAACCGCTCAGCGGCGTCGGAGATCGGCCACCCGTGCCCGTTCGGCCGGGGGCTGGTCCCCCATCACCGTCGCGCTCCGTAGTTGCGGTCCCGAGCCCGGGACCACCTGGCCGCGGCGCGGGCCCGGGAGGGGTACGTCCCGACGCGGCTGGCGCCCCGCCGGGAGCGGATCCCCTCCCGCACCGCCCGAAGCCGACGACCCGGCCACCGCGATCTGTACGCCCTGATCGGCCAGGGCCTGCAGTTCGGTGGCCGCCCTGTCGTCGTGGGCGGGCGGCTCGTCCGTGACCAGACGGGTGATGAGATCGGTCGGCACGGTCTGGAACATGGTGTCCGTCCCGAGCTTGGTGTGGTCGGCGAGGACCACGACCTCCGCGGCCGCCTGGACGAGAGCGCGGTCCACGGACGCCGAGAGCATGTTGGACGTGGAGAGTCCGCGCTCGGCGGTCAGACCGCTCCCGGAGAGGAACGCCCGGGAGACGCGCAGCCCTTGCAGGGACTGCTCCGCACCCGAGCCGACCAGGGCGTAGTTGGAACCGCGCAGGGTGCCGCCGGTCATCACGACCTCCACGCGGTTGGCGTGGGCCAACGCCTGGGCCACCAGCAGGGAGTTGGTGACGACGGTCAGACCGGGCACCCGTGCGAGCCGGCGGGCCAGCTCCTGCGTGGTGGTACCCGCCCCCACCACGATGGCCTCGCCCTCTTCGACGAGACCCGCGGCGAGATCGGCGATGGCGGTCTTCTCGGCGGTCGCGAGATGCGATTTCTGCGGAAAGCCGGACTCCCGCGTGAACCCGCCCGGCAATACCGCACCGCCGTGCCGGCGGTCGAGGAGTCCTTCTGCCTCCAGCGCGCGCACGTCCCGCCGTACGGTCACTTCGGAGGTCTGGACGACGCGGGCGAGCTCACGGAGCGACACGGCCCCGTTCGCTCGCACCATTTCGAGGATCAATTGGCGACGTTCTGCAGCGAACACGAAACTGACAGTAACCCCAACGACCGTCTGCTTTCAGCAGTTTGCGCCGAATAACAGAAGTTGTTCGCATGGCAGGGTGCTGAGTGGTATACGTGCCCACTCGCGCCGACCCTGCCGTGCGCAGCGTCACCAACTCCCCTTGACCAGCGGGGAGTCGCCGGAAGGCGTCAGCCCTCGCCCGCGGTCTTCCGGGTGTGCAGCTGTCGTGCCACCTCGGCGATCGAGCCGGACAGGGACGGGTACACGGTGAACGCGTTCGCGATCTGTTCGACCGTCAGATTGTTGTCGACCGCGATCGAGATGGGGTGGATCAGCTCCGAGGCGCGCGGGGAGACGACCACGCCGCCGACCACGATGCCGGTGCCGGGACGGCAGAAGATCTTGACGAAGCCGTCGCGGATGCCCTGCATCTTGGCGCGCGGGTTGCGCAGCAGCGGCAGCTTCACGACCCGGGCGTCGATCTTGCCCGCGTCGACGTCCGCCTGGGAGTAGCCGACGGTCGCGATCTCGGGGTCGGTGAAGACGTTCGAGGAGACCGTCTTCAGATTGAGCGGGGCCACCGCGTCGCCGAGGAAGTGGTACATGGCGATGCGGCCCTGCATGGCGGCGACGGACGCGAGGGCGAAGATGCCGGTCACGTCTCCGGCCGCGTACACGCCCGGAGCGGTCGTGCGCGAGACCCTGTCGGTCCAGATGTGCCCGGAGTCGCGGACCCTGACGCCGGCCTCCTCCAGACCCATCCCGCTGCTGTTCGGGATGGCGCCGACGGCCATCAGACAGTGCGTGCCGCTGATGACCCGGCCGTCGGAGAGCGTGACCTCGACCCGGTCGCCGACGCGCTTGGCGGACTCGGCGCGGGAACGGGCCATGACGTTCATGCCACGGCGGCGGAAGACGTCCTCCAGGACCGCGGCGGCGTCCGGGTCCTCGCCCGGCAGCACCCGGTCGCGGCTGGAGACGAGGGTGACGCGGGAGCCGAGCGCCTGGTAGGCGCCGGCGAACTCGGCACCGGTGACACCGGAGCCGACCACGATGAGCTCCTCGGGCAGCTCGTCGAGGTCGTAGACCTGGGTCCAGTTCAGGATGCGCTCGCCGTCGGGCTGCGCGTCGGGCAGCTCGCGCGGGTGCCCGCCGGTGGCGATGAGCACGGCATCGGCGGTGAGGGTCTCCTCGGTGCCGTCCGCGGCGCTCACGACGACCTTGCGGGAGCCGTCCAGGGACTGCATGCCCTCCAGCCGGCCGCGGCCGCGCAGGACACGGGCGCCGGCGCGGGTCACCGAGGCCGTGATGTCGTGCGACTGGGCGAGCGCGAGGCGCTTCACACGGCGGTTGACCTTGCCGAGGTCGACGCCGACCACCTTGGCCGCCTGCTCCATGGGAGGGGTGTCGTCGGCGACGATGATCCCCAGCTCCTCGTAGGAGGAGTCGAACGTCGTCATCACCTCGGCCGTGGCGATGAGAGTCTTCGACGGCACGCAGTCGGTGAGCACCGACGCCCCGCCCAGACCGTCGCAGTCGACGACGGTCACCTCCGCGCCGAGCTGCGCGGCAACCAGCGCCGCTTCATATCCGCCGGGTCCGCCACCGATGATCACGATCCGAGTCACGTACTCCATTGTCCCGCACGCTTCAAGGTGCTTCCGCCCAAGGGGCCGCTAGGCCGGGACATCCGAGCCACTTTGTTACGCGAGAGGCGTACGGGCCGCTGCCGTACCCTCGACCCCATGTCGCTCTACGCCGCGTACGCCGGCAATCTCGACCCGCGGCTCATGACGCGCCGCGCCCCTCATTCGCCGCTGCGCGCCACCGGCTGGCTGAACGGCTGGCGGCTGACGTTCGGCGGCGAGCACATGGGCTGGGAGGGGGCGCTCGCGACGATCGTCGAGGCGCCGCGGTCCCAGGTCTTCGTGGCGCTGTACGACATCGCCCCCCTGGACGAGGACTCCATGGACCGATGGGAGGGCGTCGGCCTCGACGTCTACCGCCGGATGCGCGTACGCGTGCACACTCTGGAGGGTGAGGAAGCGGCGTGGGTCTACGTACTGAACGGGTACGAGGGGGGACTCCCCTCGGCGCGTTACCTGGGCGAGCTGGCGGACGCCGCCGAGTCGGCGGGGGCGCCGCACGACTACATCATGGAACTGCGCAAGCGGCCCTGCTGAGGCCCGCCTCCCCCGGCGCGCCCCGCCGCTCAGCGGCGGAATCCGTGCCGCTCGGCGGCGGTTCTCGCCCACCCGTCCCGCTCCGGCGCGAGGGCGCCCTCGTCACCCCGCCGCTCCGCGGCGCGTCCCTCACCCGCCCGCCCGTCCCGCCCGGTCGCGCGAGTGCCCCCGCTCTCACCCGTTTGTCGGAAACGACAAGACAACGATCGCAAGACCGTGAGCACCGTCATCTACGCGCGTAGGCACAAACCGGCTACGCTCTTGCGCGTGAACGCATCTCTTCTTCCGGACGACATCCAGGGCGACCCCCACGCCGCCGCCGACGCCGCCGCCACGCGCCTGCGTGAGCTGACGGGCGCCGAGACCCACGACGTCGCCCTCGTGATGGGCTCCGGCTGGGCTCCCGCCGTGGATGCCCTCGGCACCCCCGAGGCCGAGTTCCCGGTCACCGAGCTGCCCGGCTTCCCGCCGCCCGCGGTCGAGGGCCACGGCGGCACGGTCCGCTCGTACCGCATCGGCGACAAGCGCGCCCTGGTCTTCCTCGGCCGCACCCACTTCTACGAGGGCCGCGGAGTCGCCGCCGTCGCGCACGGCGTGCGTACCGCCGTCGCCGCCGGCTGCAAGACCATCGTGCTCACCAACGGCTGCGGTGGCCTGCGCGAGGGCATGCGCCCCGGTCAGCCCGTGCTGATCAGCGACCACATCAACCTGACGGCCACCTCGCCGATCGTCGGCGCGAACTTCGTCGACCTCACCGACCTGTACTCGCCGCGGCTGCGCGCGCTGTGCAAGGAGGTCGACCCCTCCCTGGAGGAGGGCGTCTACGCCCAGTTCCCCGGCCCGCACTACGAGACGCCCGCCGAGATCCGGATGGCGCGTGTCATCGGCGCCGACCTGGTGGGCATGTCGACCACCCTGGAGGCCATCGCCGCGCGCGAGGCGGGCGCCGAGGTGCTCGGCATCTCCCTCGTCACCAACCTCGCCGCCGGCATGACGGGCGAGCCCCTCAACCACGAGGAAGTCCTCCAGGCGGGCCGCGACTCGGCCGCGCGCATGGGCGAACTTCTGACCCAGGTGCTGGATCGTCTGTAGACGACGGGGTGACCGCCCCCGGCGCCGGGGGCGCGACGACCCGGGTACACGGAACCGTACGACCGAAGAGAGAGGTGCACCCCAGGTGCAGGACGAACTCATCGCGCGGGCCGAGGCGTGGCTGGCCGAGGACCCCGACGCGGAGACCCGTGACGAACTCGCCAAGCTCGTCGAGGCCGAGGACGTCACCGAGCTGACCGCCCGCTTCAGCGGGACGCTCCAGTTCGGCACCGCGGGTCTGCGCGGTGAACTCGGCGCGGGGCCGATGCGGATGAACCGCAGCGTGGTCATCCGGGCCGCGGCCGGACTCGCCGCGTATCTCAAGGACAAGGGACAGACCGGCGGACTCGTGGTGATCGGCTACGACGCCCGCCACAAGTCCGCGGACTTCGCCCGGGACACCGCGGCCGTGATGACGGGCGCGGGCCTGCGCGCCGCCGTCCTGTCCCGGCCGCTGCCCACCCCCGTCCTCGCCTACGCCATACGGCATCTCGGCGCGGTCGCGGGCGTGGAGGTCACCGCCAGCCACAACCCGCCCCGCGACAACGGCTACAAGGTCTACCTCGGCGACGGCTCGCAGATCGTCCCGCCGGCCGACGCGGAGATCGCCGCCGAGATCGACGCGGTCCGCGCGCTCGCCGACGTGCCCCGCCCCGACTCCGGCTGGGAGACCCTCGGCGAGAGCGTCCTGGACGCCTATCTGGCCCGTACGGACGCCGTCCTCGCCGAGGGCTCGCCGCGCACCGCCCGCACCGTCTACACGGCCATGCACGGCGTCGGCAAGGACGTCCTGCTCGCCGCCTTCGCGCGGGCCGGGTTCCCGGAGCCGGTGCTCGTCGCCGAGCAGGCGGAACCCGACCCGGACTTCCCGACCGTCGCCTTCCCCAACCCGGAGGAGCCCGGCGCGATGGACCTCGCCTTCGCGGCGGCCCGCGCGGCGGAACCCGACCTGATCATCGCCAACGACCCGGACGCCGACCGGTGCGCCGTGGCCGTGAAGGCCGGCGCCGACTGGCGGATGCTGCGCGGCGACGAGGTCGGCGCGCTGCTCGCCGAGCACCTGGTGCGGCGCGGCGCGCGCGGCGTCTTCGCCGAGTCGATCGTCTCCTCCTCGCTGCTCGGCCGGATCGCCGAGGGCGCGGGGCTGCCGTACGAGGAGACGCTCACCGGCTTCAAGTGGATCGCCCGCGTGGAGGGTCTGCGGTTCGGGTACGAGGAGGCGCTCGGCTACTGCGTCGACCCCGACGGCGTACGCGACAAGGACGGCATCACCGCCGCCCTCCTGATCACCGAGCTGGCCTCGGAGCTCAAGGAGCAGGGGCGGACGCTGCTCGACCTCCTCGACGACATCGCCGTCGCGTACGGGCTGCACGCCACCGACCAGCTCTCGGTACGGGTGGAGGACCTCTCCGTCATCGCGAACGCCATGCGCCGGCTGCGCGAGCAGCCGCCCACGGAGCTCGCGGGCCTGGCCATCACCAGCGCCGAGGACCTGACCCGGGGGACGGACAAGCTGCCGCCCACGGACGGTCTGCGCTACACGCTGGACGGCGCCCGGGTCATCGTCCGGCCGAGCGGCACCGAGCCCAAGCTGAAGTGCTACCTGGAGGTCGTGGTGCCCGTCGGCGGCCACGACGAACTCCCGGCGGCCCACGCCAAGGCCGCCGAGCTGCTGACGGCGATCAAGCGGGACCTGTCGGCCGCGGCCGGCATCTGAGCCCACGCGCCGGTGGGAGGCGGCCCGCCCGCCGCCTCCCACCGGCGCTCCGACACGCACGTCCACCCTCCTGACGGGTGATGTCCGCACGGCAGTCGACGCAGCGCTCCCGTGCGCCACCGGACGACCGAGGAACGGTCACCGGCAGCGCACCGTCGAGTCCCAGGAGCCGCCGCGTGCCCTCGACCGATTCCCGGCCGACGTCCGCCCCGCCCCGAAGCACCCCGGGCGCGGCCGGCCCCGGTGTCCCGGCCGCCCGGCGCGCGCACGGCGCGGCCGGCCGCCTCCTCGCCGCGGCCCGCGCCCGGCTGCGGGACGCGGCCCCCGCCCTCCTCGCCCACGCGGCGATCCGCCTCACCGGGCTGCTCGCGCTCGCCGTCTGGCCTGCGGAGGCCACGTAAGACCGACCCTCACCGGTCGGCAGAGGCCCGTGAAACAGGAACCCGTGGTGGTACCGCGGAGCAGTACGGACCGGAATCACCTGCCCTCGGGCAGGTGAGGGCGTCAAACGGAGTCGCTGTTCACCGCGTTCGCCGCGTGGGCGCTGTACGCGGTCCTCACCGGCCGGCCGCTGTGGGCCGCCTCGCCGGCCGCGCCGGCGGGGCGGACCCGGCCCACCGGTGTCGCGGTGGCCGCCGGTGTCGCGGTGGCCGCCGCCGCAGCCGTGACCGCGCTGCTGTCGCTGCGCCGGGGCTTCACGGTCCGGGCGCTCGCGGCGGTCGTCCTGGCCCCGGCCGGCTCGCGTACGTCGGCGGGGTGGGCCTTCGGCCGGCCCGCGCCTCACGCCGCTTCCGGACCCCGTTCCTCACCGCCGCGGTACCGGGCTCGGCGTACTGCGGCGCGTACGTGGTCCTGGTGTGGCCGAGCGCGCCCTGAGGAGCGTGCCGGTCGGGCGGTGCCTCCCCCGGGCGTCCTCACCGGCCCGGGAACCCCACCAGAGCGGTCAGCACCAGCGACAGCCACACCAGCACGAACGGCACCGCCAGCGGCCACAGGGGGCGCCCCCGCTCCCGCTCCTCGCTGTCGCCGGTGGGGCGCAGGGCGGGGTCGGTGCGCATGGCGGTGACCTCGGCGGCCAGGGCGTCGTACGGGTGGGTCACACCGCGCCGGTGCTGGAGCCAGGCCCAGCGGGGCGCGGAGACCGTCCAGGCCCCGTCGCCGCTCCAGCGCAGCTTGAGCTCCAGGGACTCCCGGCGGACCGAGCGGATGTCGTCCCAGGGGATGTGGGTGGTCCCGCGCAGGCCGTTCAGCCAGAGCCCGGTCCGGTCGGCGGTGATCCGCCAGCTCAGCTTCACGGGGATGCGGAACGCGGCGTGCAGGCTGATGAGGACAGCGACGATCTCCTGCCACAGGCCGGGGTCCCCGTCGGTGAAGGCCCAGTACATCGGAACGCCCCACGCCACCATCAGAAGACCTGCCAGCCGGTCCACCGCGCCCGCACGCCAGCGGCGTACCGGCACGGCTTCCGTCAGGCCGGCGGCCGCCACCAGGCCGAAGTGCCGTTCGTCGTCCGCCGCCCTGCGGGCCGCCGTTCGCTTCGCCTGCCCGAGCCGTCGCCGCACTCCGCGCTCCGACAGCGGGCGGACGGGCCCGGACGACCGTTGCGCCGACAGCGGGCCGCCGGGCTCCGGCGCGGCACTGACGAGCACGACCTCGGCACCGTCGTACGGCGCCCCGTACAGGACGGCCTCCCGCAGCGGCCCCGGCCGGTCGTCGTCGCCCCGGTCGGGGGGTCCCGTCAGGTCCGCCACGTCCAGCACGGCGTCGGTCACGACGTCCGTCACGGTGTCGGTGTGGTGGTGCGGGTCGTGGTTCGTGCTGTGGTGCGGGTCGTGATTCGTGGCTCGGTACGGGTCGTGGTGTGTGGCTTGGTGCGGGTCGTGGTCCGTGGCGTGGTCCAGCGCGATCACTCCGACGGTGAACAGCGGGCGCAGGCCCGCCACGTCGTCCGCGGCGAAGACCTTCGCGTCGCCGCGCCGGGTCTCGCGCATCAGGACGCGCAGGACGGGCGCCGGCGCGGCACGCAGCGCGGTGGCCCGCCGCCTGCCCAGCACTCCGGAGAGCAACGCGGTGACACCCAGCCCCGCCACGAAGGAGCCGACGGCCACCGCCGCCCGACGGCCCTCCGAGGAGTCCCACACAGCGGCGGTCGCGACCGCCGGAAGGCCCGCCAGGATCAGGGTGACCCCGAGCCCGGACAGGAGCCGGCCGCGCCCGAGGGGCCGGTCGGCGTCCGGCGCCGGTGCCGTCACTCCCCCGGCGGCGACCAGCGCCGCCTCGCGCTGCCGCTCCCGCGCCCGCAGCCGCCGGGCGGAGACCGCCATGGCGGACGCGGTCAGCAGGAGCGCCCCCGCGAGCACGGGGAGGAACGGGGCGGGACGCAGGACGACGACCACCAGGGCCAGGACCGGCGCCGACACCCGTACGACCTCGGGCCGCAGTTGCAGCCAGATCAGCTGGAGTCCGGCCGGCGCCGCGAGATACGGCGGCAGACCGGCCTCGGTCAGGCCCAGCGCGGCCAGCACGCCTACCGACAGCACCAGTTTGAAGACCCGCAGCCCGACCCGTGGCACCGGTATCCAGGCCGGTGCCAGCACCCGCGTCCAGCGCTGGGTGTGCTCCGTGCTCCAGGGAAGGCACCCGTCGGGTATCGCGGTGGCGGGCAGCGTCCGCCGGACGTCGGTGTTCATCGTTTCCCAGGGACTCGGACCACGGGGGCGGTCGTACGGAAGGCTGAAGGCCCTCGGCTTCGTCTCCGGGCGGGGGAACGGCGGTCGCGGCCGAGGCGGGGCACCGGCCCCGCGAAGGAACGGGTCAGCCCGTCGCCAGCAGGATGGCCAGGACGACGAGGCCGGCGAGTGCGGGGCCCATCACCTCGTACGCCCAGCGCACCGTGACCTCGCCCTGCGCGCCCTCCGCGGTGGCACGGGCCTCGGCCAGCTCGCGCAGGTCGTCCATGACCCGGTCGGTCTCGGGGCGGGTCGGCGCGTCGGTGGCGGCGCCCCGGCCGAAGGCGGACGAGAGGCCCAGTGACGGCGTACGGCCGTCGCCTCCGCGGCCGGGCCTGCCCGGCGCCGGCCGGCTGGCCGCCTTCTTGCGGGCACGCAGCGACACGGGCACCGCCCACAGCTGGTACTTCGTACCCGAGGTGTCGATCACCTCGTTCGAGTAGTGCGAGCGCAGCGAGGCGACCTTGCTCCAGGGGAGCACGATCACGCGGAGCGGGTTGCGGACACGCAGCCGGTCCTCGTTGGCGTAGACGGCGGGGCGCAGGGTGAAGGCGATCACGACCGGGACGATGAGGATCAGCCCGGCGAGCGCCAGCCAAGGGGTGCGGCCGTGTCCGGAGATCAGCGCGTCGAAGCCGAGCCAGCCCACGATGAGCAGCAGGAGGACACCGCCCGCTATACCGGCGGGCGACCGGTAGATCCGGTCCCTGGCCTCGGGTCGCGAGGCGTCCGGAAGGGGTGACTGGTGGTCGGGGGTCGTCATGGTCCCGATTGTGCACGACGTGTGCCGTGCGCTTGAGCTCGGTGGGGTCTCGCTACGGTCGCGAAAGCCCCCGCGACACCGCTTCTCCTCGTGGTGCCGCGGGGTCGAGGCGGGCACTCCGGCGCGCCGTGCCCCTTCGGCGATATCCAGGTCCGGCATCGTCTTGACCTCGGACCGGCCTGACGCGGGACGGTGTCGTCTCCAGGTCGTGAGGGCAACCACAGGAGGCACGATGGGATCCGAGCGCGGGGCGGACGGCACGGCGGCCGGTGAGCAGGCGGAGCGCTGGAACGGCCCGACCGGGGACGCCTGGGTCGAGGCCCAGGACATGGTGGACGCGTTGTTCGCGCCGCTGGAGAAGCTGATCGTGGATGCCGTTCCGGCCGGGCAGGGCGGACAGGTCCTCGATGTCGGCTGCGGCACGGGCGGCACGACGGTGGCCGTCGCGCGCCGGCTCGGGCCCGGGGGCCGGTGCGTCGGCGTCGACATCTCGGAGCCGATGGTGAAGGCGGCCCGGGCCCGTGCGGAGCGGGCGGGCGTGCGGGCGTCCTTCGTCCGCGCCGACGCGCAGGACCACGTGTTCGAGCCCGCGGCCTTCGACGCGGTCGTCTCCCGCTTCGGCGTGATGTTCTTCCCGGATCCGGTGCGGGCCTTCACCAACCTGCGGCGGGCCGCGAAGGAGGACGCCGTGCTGCGCTTCGTCGTCTGGCGCGACCTCACCGAGAACCCGTTCATGACGACGGCCGAACGGGCGGCGGCGCCGCTCATGCCGAACCTGCCGAAGCGGGTGCCCGACGCTCCGGGGCAGTTCGCCCTGGCGGACGCGGACAGGGTGCGGGGCCTGCTGGAGGAGAGCGGCTGGGCCGGGGTCGGCATCCGGCCCGTCGACGCGGCGTGCGTCATGCCCGAGAGCGAGCTGGTTCCGTACTTCAGCCGGTTCGGGCCGGTCGGGATCGCCCTGCGGGACACGGACCCGGCGACCCGGGGCCGGGTGGTCGAGTCGGTCCGCGCCGCGTTCTCGCCGTTCGTGCACGGTGCGGAGGTGCGGTTCACGGCGGCGTGCTGGCAGATCGACGCGGGCGCCTCCGGCGGGTGAGCGAGGTTCGGGTGCGGGGCGGTGGGTGGCCGGGTGCGGGGCGGTGGGTGGCCGGGTGCGGGGCGGTGGGTGGCCGGGTGCCGTTCGGTGGGTGGGTCGGGTGCCGTTCGGTGGGTGGGTCGGGGCCGTGCCGGTACATCCGCCCGCATCCGAACGGATCCCACCGGCGTCGAGACATGGACGCGGGTTCCGATCCGTCCGGCCTGCGGGCAT
>NZ_JBIRQM010000007.1:0-76270 GCF_044333225.1 Streptomyces sp. NPDC021080
TCCCGCGGCGCCCGCAACGCGGTGTGCAGCACCGCCCGGTCCTCGGTGACGTTGATCCTCTCGCCCCGGAACATCGCGTCCCGCAGACCGGACACACCGGTGGCGACGGCGAGTTCCTGGAGCAGGGCCAGGGTCTCGTCGGTGATCAGGTGCTTGGAGTAGTCGACGTGCAGATCGCCGACCTGGAGCGAGTAACCGGAGCCGCGTCCGGGATCGGCCGCGAACAGGTCGCGCAGATGGGTGCCGGCGAGTTCCTCGCGATGCTTGGCCAGAGCGGTCCACTGGGGTGTCTGGTTGAGCCTGGTACGGCTTTCTGCGTTCATCTCGGACTTCCGCCTTCTTTCCTGCCTGTGCGCTTGCGTACCTTGCCCCGCTGCCGGTCCCAACCTAATTGATCAGGGCGGGACGCGAGCTGTCGTAGTGCGTCCACCGGCTCAACAACAGATACGTTCCGCCGACCCGCAGGTGTCAGCGCGATGACGACGAGAGGGGGACGAGAGCGGGCAGTGCGTGCGCGAACAGGGCCGGCGCAGTCGGCCCGCGGGCCGCGCCGTGCCCGCCTCCGGGGCAGGGCGCGGGGCAGGGCACACGGCAGGACGCCGAGCGTGGCTCCGGGGCCGCGACCGCGCGGATCGCCCGGCCAGCGGGGCCGGCGCGAATTCCGGCCCGCACTGCTGCATCGGCGTGACCGGGCCGCCACTCCGCCCCGGCTCCCCACCGCACGGCACCGGGTGGCACCGCACGGCACCGGCCTGCGGAGGTGGCACGAGAAGCCCGGCACGGCACCGGGCCGCGGGCGCACGACCGGACTCGGCACGGCACGAGGACACGGGCGCACGACGGGACTCGGCACGCGGCAGGACTCGGCACGCGGCGGATGGACCGGGCCGGGGCACGGGTGTCCGAAGACCGGCGGGCACGGCGGACCGTGCGGGATTCCGGGCACGACGGACCGGCGACGGGGCGGGCGGGATTCCGGCCGCGAGGTCGCCGTGAGACGGTTCCGGCCGGACACCCATGGGATGCCCAGCCGGCTTTCAACTCCTAGATCTCGCCCCGCAGTTTGGCGAGCGCCTCGGCGAGGATCGCCTCGCCGTCCGCGTCGCTGCGCCGCTCCCGCACGTACGCGAGGTGCGTCTTGTAGGGCTCGGTGCGCGGCGGGTCCGGCGGGTTGTCCCGGTCCTGTCCGGCGGGGAAGCCGCAGCGCGGGCAGTCCCAGGTGTCGGGAACCTGCGCGTCGCTGGCGAAGCTGGGCTGCGTCTCGTGCCCGTTGGAGCACCAGAAGGAGATGCGCAGCCGCGGCGCGGACTCGCCGCGCTCGGCCTCGCCCATCGGCCCCGCCCCGACCCGGCTTCCTCGGATCGCGTTGCCACTTGCCACGGTCGTAACTCCCTGCGTGATGGTGCCGCGAAGCGAGTCGGCGTTTCGCTTCGTTGCGAGCGCCTCAGTCTACGTAAGGCCCAACGCGCGTCCAGTGATTGGAGTTACATCCCCACCCCTAGACGCAAGCCCCATGATAGGCGGCGCCTGGAGGCGCGTACCGGACATGGGGCCATACGTGCGGAATGTACTTGCGTGATGTGCAGTTGTGCTGTCGTACCGATGTCGATCGGTGATCAGTTGTTGATCTTCATCAGGACGCCGAGCACGACAATGCACGCGAACCAGAGCAGACCGATCATCAAAGTGATGCGGTCGAGGTTGCGCTCGGCGACCGAGGAGCCACCGACGGACGACTGCATGCCGCCACCGAACATGTCGGAGAGGCCGCCGCCCTTTCCCTTGTGCATCAGCACCAGCAGCATCAGCAGCAGGCTGAAGACGATCAGGGCGATCGAGAACCCCAAAACCACGGCTGGACCAACTTCCTCGGAACTGGATGGACGACGGGGGTCCGGCGCGATGGCACCAGACCCCCGCAAGGGTACGACGAATCGCCGCTACCGCATACTTACTGGTCGCGGAACCGGACGATCTTGACGAACTCGTCGGCGTCCAGCGACGCGCCGCCGACCAGAGCGCCGTCGATGTCGGGCTTCGCCATGATCTCGGCGACGTTTCCGGACTTCACCGAGCCGCCGTACTGGATGCGGACCCGGTCGGCCAGCTCCTGGGAGTACAGCTCGGCCAGCTTGGCGCGGATCGCGGCGCAGACCTCCTGCGCGTCGTCGGCGCCGCAGACCTTGCCGGTACCGATGGCCCAGACCGGCTCGTACGCGATCACGACGGACTCGGCCTGCTCGGCCGGGAGGTCCTTCAGGCCGCCCTCGACCTGCGCGAGCGTGTGGGAGACGTGGTTGCCCGCCTCGCGGACGTCCAGCTCCTCGCCCACGCACAGGATCGGGGTCAGGCCGTGCTTGTAGGCGGCCTTGACCTTGGCGTTCACGATCTGGTCGGTCTCGTTGTGGTACTGACGGCGCTCGGAGTGGCCGACGGCCACGTACGTGCACTTCAGTTTCGCCAGCATCGAGCCGGAGATCTCGCCGGTGTAGGCGCCGGAATCCTGCGCCGACAGGTCCTGGGCGCCGTACTTGATCTTGAGCTTGTCGCCGTCGACCAGGGTCTGCACGGAGCGCAGGTCGGTGAAGGGCGGCAGGACGGCGACCTCGCAGGCCTCGTAGTCCTTGTCGGCCAGGGCGAAGGCGAGCTTCTGGACGTGCGCGATGGCCTCGAGGTGGTTGAGGTTCATCTTCCAGTTGCCCGCCATCAGCGGCGTGCGCGTGCTCATGTAGGTCAGTCCTCCAGTGCGGCGAGGCCGGGGAGCGTCTTGCCCTCGAGGTATTCGAGGGAGGCGCCGCCACCGGTCGAGATGTGGCCGAATGCGTTCTCGTCGAAGCCGAGGGTGCGCACCGCGGCGGCGGAGTCTCCGCCGCCGACGACGGTGAAGCCCTTGGAGTCGACCAGGGCCTGGGCGACCGCCTTGGTGCCCTCGGCGTAGTCGGGGTGCTCGAAGACGCCCATGGGACCGTTCCAGAACACGGTCTCGGCGTCGGCGAGCTTGGCTGCGTACAGGGCACCGGCCTTCGGGCCGATGTCGAGGCCGAGCTGCCCCTCGGGCATCTTGTCCGCGTCGACGGCGGTGTGCTCGGTGGGCGCCTTGGCCTTCAGGTCCGGGAATCCGGGGGAGACCACGACGTCGACCGGGAGCACCAGCTCGACGCCCAGCTTCTCGGCGCGCTCCATGTACTCGGTGACGGCCGGGATCTGGTCCTCCTGCAGCAGCGAGGCGCCGACCTCGTAGCCCTTGGCCTTGAGGAAGGTGAAGGCCATGCCGCCGCCGATCAGGATGCGGTCGGCCTTGCCGAGCAGCTGGTCGATGACGGCGAGCTTGTCGGAGACCTTGGAGCCGCCGAGCGCGACGACGTAGGGGCGCGCGACGTCCTCGGTGAGCTTCTTCAGGACGCCGACCTCGGTGGCGATGAGGTAGCCGGCGTAGTGCGGCAGACGGGCCGGCAGGTCGTACACGGAGGCGTGCTTGCGGTGGACCGCGCCGAAGCCGTCGCCCACGTACACGTCGGCGAGGGCGGCGAGCCGGTCGGCGAACTCGCCGCGCTCGGTGTCGTCCTTGGACGTCTCGCCCGCGTTGAAGCGGAGGTTCTCGACGACCGCGACCTGGCCGGGCTCCAGACCGTCCACGGCCTCGTGGGCGGCGGGGCCGACGGTGTCCTGCGCGAACGCGACCGGCGCGCCGAGGAGTTCACCGAGCCGCTCGGCGGCGGGAAGCAGCGAGAAGGCCGGGTCCGGGGCACCCTTGGGGCGGCCCAGGTGCGAGGCGACGATGACCTTGGCGCCCGCGCCGGCCAGCGCCTTGACGGTGGGCAGGACGGCGCGGATGCGGCCGTCGTCGGTGATGAGGCCGCTCGCCAGCGGCACGTTCAGGTCGGCGCGGACGAATACCCGCTTGCCGGCCACTCCTTCGGCGAGAAGCTCGTCGATCGTCTTCATGAAAGGGACTCCTGGGGGAAGGCTCTTCGGATCCGCGAGGGGTGACCGATCCGGGCTGATCGATCACTACGTGGCACAGGGCCCGGGCAGCGCGGCGTCGCGCTGCCCGAGCCCTGGCTCACATCGAGGTGCCTGCTCTGGTGATCAGAGCTGGCCGCCGACGAAGACCGTGAGGTCCACGAGGCGGTTGGAGTAGCCCCACTCGTTGTCGTACCAGCCGAGGATCTTCACCGTGCTGCCTTCCTGGACCATGGTCAGGGAGGAGTCGAAGGTGCAGGAGGCCGGGTCGCTGACGATGTCCGAGGAGACGATCGGGTCCTCGGTGTACGCCAGGAAGCCCTTGAGGGGGCCGTCCTCGGAGGCCTTCTTGAACGCGGCGTTGACCTCGTCCTTGGTGACCTCGCGCTGGAGCGTGACGACCAGGTCGGTGGCCGAACCGGTCGGGACCGGGACGCGCATGGCGATGCCGTCCAGCTTGCCCTTGAGCTGCGGGAGGACCAGGGCGGTGGCCTTGGCGGCACCGGTCGTGGTCGGGATGATGTTCTCGGCGGCGGCGCGGGCGCGGCGCAGGTCCGAGTGCGGGAAGTCCAGGATGCGCTGGTCGTTCGTGTACGCGTGGACCGTCGTCATCAGGCCCTTGACGATGCCGAAGTTCTCGTCGAGAACCTTGGCCATCGGCGCCACACAGTTGGTGGTGCAGGAGGCGTTGGAGATGATGTCGTGGTTCGCCGGGTCGTACTGGTCCTGGTTGACGCCCATCACGATGGTGATGTCCTCGTCCTTGGCCGGAGCCGAGATGAGGACCTTCTTGGCGCCGCCGGCGATGTGCTTCTCGGCGTCGGCCTTCTTCGTGAAGATGCCGGTCGATTCGACGACGATGTCGACGCCCAGCTCGCCCCACGGGATGTCGGCGGGGTTGCGCTCGGACAGGACCTTGATGGTGTGCCCGTCGACGGTGATCGTGTCGGCGGTGTGGGACACCTCGGCCTTGAGGCGGCCCAGAATGGTGTCGTACTTGAGCAGGTGGGCGGTGGTCGCGGTGTCACCCAGGTCGTTGACAGCCACGATCTCGATGTCAGCACCCTGCTCCAGCAGCGCGCGGAAGTAGTTACGACCGATGCGGCCAAAGCCGTTGATGCCTACGCGGATCGTCACGAACCGATCTCCTCGTTAGGTACGCCGACTCAAGTGTCGGCGAGTTTGTATGGGATGTCCCCGACCGCCTCCGACCCTACCTCCCCCAAGGCCCCTGAGTGACATCGACCACGGCCATACACGACAGGGCGATCCGTACCCGTCAGTAGGGGTACGGATCGCCCGTTCTGTTCATGCGATGGTCACGCTCGGTCAACCGTCGATTGCCGAAAGCGCCTTTCCGATCAGGGCCGCACGGTCGGCCGCCGTACCGACGTGCTCCAGGCCGAAGCCCAGCAGCACGGTGTCGTCCGTGGTGACCGCCCCGTACGTCCTGAAGAGTTCTCCGGTGCGCGCCCAGTCACGCAGGACGGCCGGGCTGCCCGCGGGCGGACCGGCGACGCTCCAGGGACCGAGGGAGGACTCGAAGTCCGCCGTGTCCACGGCGTTGCCGCCGGCCACGAGCGAGGTGTCGTCGAGAAGGAGGCCGTGACCGCCCGTGCTCGGGTCGGTGATGTAACTGAACGAGACCTCGATCGACTTGCCCGCGTACGCGCTCAGGTCGAAGGCGACCGGCTGCCAGCCGCTGGACGCGCCCGTGAAGCTGTTCCACCGTCCGCTGGAACCCGTGGCGGTGCAGCCCGCCGCGCTCACGGTCAGGTAGTGCTTGATCCACGGGTGTTCCTGCGCGAGGAAGCCGGCCTCGCACTCGGCCGGGACCGCGGCCGAGGTGGCACCGCCCGCCTCGGGGAGCGTGGTCCAGTCGTCGGCGCCGGTCGTGTGGACCTCGAGGACCACGTGGTCGTAGCCGGGCTCGGTGTCCCAGAGCATCTGGGAGCGCAGCGTCGGCTTGTCGGCGGCTGTGACCCCGGTGAGGTCGACGGTGCGGGTGAGGCGCTTGTAGGCGTCGTCGGTGTGCACCGCGGCGGCCATGTACGAGCCCCCGTACGGTCCGTACGGGTTCGCGGTCCCGCTGAACCGTCCCGCTCCCGCGCTGGAGGCGAACTGCGGGTACTGCGCCCCGGCGAGCGAGTCGGCGGTGACGCCGTAGGTGCCCGCCGCGTTCAGCGGGTTGCCCGGCGCGTCGCCGAGCGTTCCCGTGGCGCCGTCGAGTCCGCCGGAGCCGGTGAAGCCCTTCGCGCCGGGCGTGGACGTGCGGGAGTAGGCGCCCAGGTAGTACTGGCTGAAATCGTTCGAGAGGGTGCCGCCGCCGAGGTCGACGCTGCCGCCGGCCAGTTCGCCCGCCTCGACCAGCTTGCCCCCCTCGTTGAGGAAGGCCCGCAGCTGGAGCTGGGTGGCGTTGCCGGGCCGCAGGGCACCGGTGTAGTGGACGACCGTGCCGAAGTGGCCGAGCACGCCGAGCGCGTCCGGGGCGCCCTGGGTGGCGACGTCCCAGACCAGGGCCTTCCTCCCGGCGGCCTTCAGCGCGTCGACGTAGGTCTGCGCCTGCGTGGCGGCCGCGCCCTCCTCGGCGACCACGAGCACGTCGGCACGGGGCCGCTGGGCCACGGTGTACGTGAAGTGGCTGCTGGAGGTGGGCTTCCCGCTCCTGGTCCCGCCGGTGAACCAGACCTCGACCTTGGCGCCCGGCCCGCCGTCGCGGACCTTGGCGCGGTACTCGTCGAAGTAGAGGTTGTCCGTGCCGCCGTAGGTCTCGCCGCCCCGCCAGGGCCTGAGCGCCACCTCGTGCGTACGGCCGCCGTCGACGCGGTACTTGAGCCGCTTGTCACGCACGGACCTGCGGACGACGACGGAGACCTCCTGGTCGGCGCCGCGGGAGTACGACGTCGTGAAGGCGGCCGGGGTGAAGTCGGGCGCGTCGAGGCCCACCGAGGAGGACGGCCGGTCCGGGTGGGCCGCGGTCTCGGCGACGGAGAGCGCGAACGGGACGTTCTTCTCGAACTCCTGCTCGATCAGCTTCTCGTCGTCCGGGAAGGTGAACACCGAGGCACAGTCCGCCGCGTTCCAGGCGTCGTTCGGGTCGAGGTCCGAGGCGGTCTGACAGGTCGACATCTCGGGGGTGAACATCGCCATGCCGTTGACGTTGCCGGCATGGCCGTCCGCCTCGCCGTTGGTGGTGTAGAGCTCCGAGGAGACCTGAGGGTGGTAGCCCGGGATCGCGGATTTCTCCGGGGTGCCGGCGAGCGCCTTGTAGAGCACGTCGTCCGGGGTCGGCGTCGCCACCTGCCAGCCCACTCCGTAGAGCAGCAGTTCGGCGGCCGAGTGGTAGTTGATCCCGTACGTGAAGCCGACGCGCTTCTCGAAGGCGTCGAGCGCCCTGGTCTCGGGCTCGGACTCCGGGCTCGCGCCCCGGTAGGTCTCGCTGGTGGGGCTGGGGGACGAACCCTCGTCGTCGTAGCCCCACTTGTAGGCGAAGTTGCGGTTGAGGTCGACTCCGTCACCGGTGGAGATGACGCCGTCGCCGTTCACGTCCCGCAGGTTCTTGCGCCACTGGCGGGTGTCGGCGTCCTTGAAGGTGTAGTCGTAGCCGTCGGGGTTGGCCGACAGGACGAACCACAGCTCGGTGGAGTCGACGATCTTCTTGACGCGCTTGTCCGTGGCGTAGTTGTCCAGGTAGTAGTGCATCAATCGCCGGGTCATCTCGGGCGTGATCCACTCGCGTGCGTGCTGGTTGGACATGTACAGCACCGACGGCTTGGAGCCGTCCTTGGTCTTCCGCGCGCCCTTGGTCAGTTTGAGCGCGAGGATGTCCTGGCCGTTCAGGGTCTTGCCGATGGAGACGACCTTGGTCAGGCCGGGGTTGGCCTGACCGGTCCTGATGATCTCCTCCTCGAGGTTGCCCTTCCCGCTGTACGGGCGGAACACCCCCTGGGCGGCGGACGCGACCCGGTTCTCGGCCCTGGCGGAGAGCGTGTGCTCGGTGAGGTCGACGCCCTGCTTCTCCAGCTTCTTCGCCTGCTGGTCGGTGACGTAGACCTCGACCGTGCTCCTGCCGTTCTTCCAGGTCGTGTCGCCGAGTTCGTGGCTGTCCTGGCCGGCCGCGAGCAGCAGGGGTACCTGCTGTTTCGTGACCTCCGCGCGGAACACCTTCACGGCGTTCGCGTCGGGCTTGGGTGAGCCGCCCTCCTGCGCCCGGGCGACCGGCGCCACGGCCGCACCGCCCAGCAGGAGCGCGCCGGTAGCGAGGATCGCACTCGCTCTTCGTCTCATGAGTCCCCTTTGCACGAGTCCGCCACAGCAGCGAACGGATGCCAGGCTCATGACACTTCAAGGTCAAGTCAAGGGTGCCTCGCGGGCCGAAACGAACCGGTGCCGACCTCCCAAGTGGGCGTCGGCACCGGCATGGTGAGTTTCCGTCAGATAATCTCGCACGTCTTTCGCACCGCCCCGCGGATCCGGGTCAGCCGGCGAGGTTGTCCGCCATCTCCTCGGACAGGCTCGACTCCGTCCCCGGGATCCCGAGGTCCTGCGCCCGCTTGTCGGCCATCGCCAGCAGCCGGCGGATACGGCCCGCGACGGCGTCCTTCGTCAGCGGCGGGTCGGCGAGCGCGCCCAGCTCCTCCAGGGAGGCCTGCTTGTGCTCCATGCGCAGCCGTCCGGCGGCGGCCAGGTGCTCCGGCACCTCGTCCGCGAGGATCTCCAGGGCGCGCTGGACACGGGCCCCGGCGGCGACCGCGGCGCGCGCCGAACGGCGCAGGTTGGCGTCGTCGAAGTTGGCGAGCCGGTTCGCCGTGGCGCGGACCTCGCGGCGCATCCGCCGCTCCTCCCAGGCCAGCACCGACTCGTGCGCGCCGAGGCGGGTCAGCAGCGCGCCGATCGCGTCGCCGTCGCGGACGACCACCCGGTCCACGCCGCGCACCTCGCGGGCCTTCGCCGCGATCGAGAGCCGGCGGGCGGCGCCGACGAGCGCGAGCGCGGCCTCCGGTCCCGGGCAGGTCACCTCGAGGGACGAGGAACGGCCGGGCTCGGTGAGCGAGCCGTGGGCCAGGAAGGCCCCGCGCCAGGCGGCCTCGGCATCGCAGGTGGCCCCCGAGACCACCTGCGGCGGCAGTCCGCGGATCGGGCGTCCCCGCCCGTCCACGAGGCCGGTCTGGCGGGCCAGCTGGTCACCGCCCGCGACGACGCGCACCACGTAGCGCGAACCGCGGCGCAGCCCGCCGGGCGCCATCACGATCAGTTCGGAACTGTGGCCGAAGATCTCCAGAATGTCCCGCTTCAGGCGGCGCGCCGCCATCGCTGTGTCCAGCTCCGCCTCGATCACGATCCGGCCGCTCACCAGGTGAAGGCCGCCGGCGAACCGCAGGATGGCGGAAACCTCCGCCTTCCTGCAGCAGGTCCGGGTGACGGGGAGCCGGGAGATCTCGTCCTTCACCGCTGCCGTCATCGCCATGGGCCGATCCTTCCATGCATCCGAAAAATACGGTCGTACGCGGCGGCCAACAGCTCCGGATCGTGCCGCGGAGATCCGTCGGTCCTGGCCACCGGCGCCAGCTCGACCGCGGCACCGAACCGCTGGGCGGCGTCGGCGAGAGATTCGCGGTCGGGCACGGCAGCCTCGTCGGCCAGCACCACGTCCAGGGCGAGTTTAGGGGCGTGTCGCCCCAAAACCTCCAAATGACGCTGCGGGGAGAAGCCTTCGGTTTCTCCGGGCTGCGGTGCGAGGTTCAGGGAGAGTACCCGGCGCGCCCTGGTCTGGCTGAGGGCGTCCAGGAGTTCGGGCACCAGAAGATGCGGAATCACCGACGAGAACCAGGATCCGGGTCCGAGGACCACCCAGTCCGCGTCGAGGACCGCGGCCACGGCCTCGGGCACGGCCGGCGGGTCGTGCGGTACGACGTGCACGGACTGGACCTCACCGGGGGTGAGCGCCACGTTCGCCTGGCCCCGGACGGTGCCGACCTCGTCGGGCCGGTCGGGGTCGTGCCCCTTGACCAGGGCCTGGAGCTCCAGCGGCACGGCGGACATGGGCAGCACCCGGCCGTGCGCGCCGAGCAGCCTGCCGACCAGGTCGAGCGCCTGGACATGGTCGCCGAGCTGCTCCCACAGGGCGACGATCAGCAGATTGCCGACCGCGTGTTCGTGCAGCTCGCCCTTGGACTGGAAGCGGTGCTGGATGACGCGGGCCCAGGTCTGGCCCCAGTCGTCGTCCCCGCACAGCGCGGCCAGCGCCTTGCGCAGGTCGCCGGGCGGCAGGACGCCCAGCTCGTCGCGCAGACGCCCGCTGGAGCCGCCGTCGTCGGCCACGGTGACGACGGCCGTGAGGTCGCCGGTGATCCGGCGCAGCGCGGCGAGCGAGGCGGACAGCCCCATGCCGCCGCCGAGGGCGACGACCTTGGGCTGCGCGCCGCGGCGGCGCGGCCTGGCGCCGCGCGCCGCGGCCGGCTGAGCCCGGTACCCGGGGGTCTCCCGGCGCAGCCGGCTCAGCCGCAGGGTGGTACGTCCGGTCACTCGCGCCCCATGTCCCGGTGGACGAGCACGGTCTCCACGCCCTGGGAGGCGAGGCGGGCGGCGAGCTTCTCGGCGGTCGCGACCGAGCGGTGCTTGCCGCCGGTGCAGCCGACCGCGATGGTCACGTAGCGCTTGCCCTCACGCCGGTATCCGGCGGCGATGAGCTGGAGCAGCTCGGTGTAGCGGTCGAGGAACTCCTTGGCGCCGGGCTGGCTGAAGACGTACGCCGAGACCTCCTCGTTCAGGCCGGTGAAGGGGCGCAGCTCCGGGACCCAGTGCGGGTTGGGCAGGAAACGCATGTCCACGACCAGGTCGGCGTCGACCGGGAGGCCGTACTTGAAGCCGAAGGACATGACCGTGGCCCGCAGCTCGGGCTCCTCCTCGCCCGCGAACTGGGCGTCCATCTTGGCGCGCAGCTCGTGCACGTTCAGGCTGGAGGTGTCGATGACCAGGTCGGCGTCACCGCGCAGCTCGCGCAGCAGCTCGCGTTCGGCGTCGATCCCGTCCACGATGCGGCCGTCGCCCTGGAGGGGGTGCGGCCGGCGCACCGACTCGAAGCGGCGCACCAGGGCCTCGTCGGAGGACTCCAGGAAGACGATCCGCCGGGTGACGTTGCGGGACTCCAGGTCGGCGAGGGACTCGCGGAGGTTGTCGAAGAACCGCCGGCCGCGTACGTCGACGACGACGGCGATCCGTGCCACGTTGCCCTGGGAGCGGGCGCCGAGCTCCACCATGGTGGGGATGAGGGCGGGCGGCAGGTTGTCGACCACGAACCAGCCCAGGTCCTCCAGACATTTGGCGGCCGTGGACCGGCCGGCTCCGGACATGCCGGAGATGATCACCAGCTCGGGGATGACGGCGTCCGGGACCCCTGTCCCGGCCGTCTCGATGCCCGTACCCACCTGTGCTCCGTCTTCCCGTGGCGCTTCACGCGTCGCGTGAGTCTCGCTCGCCTCGCTGTGTGTTTCCTGTGTCTCCCGACCCTGTGCCGGGCGTTCCTCTTCGTGCGCGTCGTTCTCGGTCATGTCTCCTGCCCCCGTCGCTCGTCCGAGGCGCCCGCGGTCACGGGCTCCTCCGCGGGGCCCGCCGTCGTTTCGGGCGCCGCGTGTTCGTCGTCTTCCATGATCTCTCCAGTGGCCGTGTTCACGGCGGGGGCGGCGGGAGCCGCCTGGGCGAGGGCCGCGGCGATGGTCTCCGCCGTCTTGCGCCCGACGCCGGGGACCTCGCAGATCTGGTCGATCGTCGCGGACCGGAGCTTCTTCACGGAACCGAAGTGTTTGATCAGTGCCTGCTTGCGGGACTCGCCCAGGCCCGGCACGTCGTCCAGCGGGCCCGACCGGAAGCGTTTGGCCCGCTTGACGCGCTGGTAGGTGATCGCGAAGCGGTGGGCCTCGTCCCGGACCCGCTGGAGGAGGTACAGACCCTCACTGCTGCGCGGCAGGACCACGGGGTCGTCCTCGCCGGGCAGCCACACCTCCTCCAGGCGCTTGGCGAGTCCGCATACGGCGATGTCGTCGATGCCGAGTTCGTCGAGGGCGCGCCGGGCGGCGGCGACCTGCGGACGGCCACCGTCGACGACGACGAGCTGCGGGGGGTAGGCGAAGCGTCTGGGCCGGCCGTCGTCCTCGGAGAAGGTGCTCAGGGAGACGGCGGTCCCGTCGTCGGAACCGGCCGTCCCGGATCCGGCGGTCTCCGCGCCGACGGGCGAGGCGCCGGTGGCGGCGGTCCCGGCGTGTGACGTGCCCGGGCCTGCCGTCCCGGCCTGCGAGGCGTCGGCCACCGGCGTCCGCGGGGTGCCCGAGGCGGCGTCCTCGCCGTCCGTCCACTCCCCCGTCCTCTCCTTCTCGACGAGGTAGCGCTTGAAGCGGCGGGTGATCACCTCGTGCATGGAGCGGACGTCGTCCTGGCCGGCGAAGCCCTTGATCTGGAAGCGCCGGTACTCGCTCTTGCGCTGGAGCCCGTCCTCGAAGACCACCATCGAGGCCACCACGTCGTCGCCCTGGAGGTGCGAGATGTCGTAGCACTCGATCCGCAGCGGCGCGCTGTCCAGGTCGAGTGCCCCGGCGATCTCCTCCAGGGCACGCGAGCGTGTGGTCAGGTCGGAGGCGCGCCTGGTCTTGTGCAGGGCGAGAGCCTGGAGCGCGTTGCGCTGCACGGTCTCCATGAGGGCCTTCTTGTCGCCGCGCTGCGGTATGCGCAGCGACACGTTCGAGCCACGGCGGGCGGTGAGCCATTCCTGGACGGGCTCCGCCGGTTCGGGCAGCGCCGGGACGAGCACCTCCTTGGGGACGGAGTCGCCCGTCTCCTCGCCGTAGAGCTGCTGGAGCGCGTGCTCGACGAGGTCACCCGTGGTGACCGCCTCCACCTTGTCCGTGACCCAGCCGCGCTGGCCGCGCACGCGCCCGCCGCGCACGTGGAAGATCTGTACCGCGGCTTCCAGCTCGTCCTCGGCGACGGCCATGAGGTCGGCGTCGGTCGCGTCCGCGAGGACGACCGCGCTCTTCTCCATGGCCTTCTTCAGGGCCTCGATGTCGTCACGCAGCCGGGCCGCGCGCTCGTACTCCATCTCCTCGGCGGCGTTCATCATCTGCTGTTCCTGGCGGCGGATGTACGTCCCCGTACGCCCCGCCATGAAGTCGCAGAACTCCTCGGCCAGCTCGCGGTGCTCCTCGGGCGACACCCGGCCGACGCAGGGGGCCGAGCACTTGCCGATGTACCCGAGGAGACAGGGCCGGCCGGTACGGGAGGCGTTCTTGAAGACGCCGGCGGAGCAGGTGCGGACCGGGAAGACGCGCAGCAGCAGGTCGACGGTGTCGCGGATGGCCCACGCGTGACCGTAGGGCCCGAAGTAGCGCACGCCCTTCTTCTTGGCGCCGCGCATCACCTGTACGCGCGGGTACTCCTCGTTCATCGTCACGGCGAGGTGGGGGTAGCTCTTGTCGTCGCGGTACTTGACGTTGAACCGGGGGTCGTACTCCTTGATCCAGGAGTACTCCAGCTGAAGGGCCTCGACCTCCGTGGACACGACCGTCCACTCCACCGACGCGGCCGTGGTGACCATCGTGCGGGTGCGCGGGTGGAGATTCGCCAGGTCCTGGAAGTAGCTCGCCAGGCGCTGACGCAGGCTTTTCGCCTTTCCGACGTAGATCACCCGGCGGTGCTCGTCGCGGAATCTGTACACCCCGGGGGAGTCCGGGATCTGTCCCGGCTTGGGGCGGTAGCTGGAGGGGTCGGCCATGCCACACACCCTACTGGCGCGGGCCGACAGCGCGGCCGGCTCCCTGCACGCCTGTGGAAAACCCCGCGGAGTCAGCCGCGGCGTCGGCGCAGGGCCCGCGAGACGCTGAGGACGAGCGCGACGAGGGCTCCCGCGCCGGCCGCCGCGGACGCCACCACGACGAAGGGGTCCGCCGGGTCACCGCCGGTTCGGGCCCGGCCGGTCCCGTCCCGCCCGGCGCCCTGGCCCCGGCCCGGATCCCGGTCGTCCGCGCGCTCCCCGCGAACCACTCGGAATGCGCCGTATCCGGCCGGCCGGACCGCGTCGTGCCGGGCCGCCGCGGGGAACGAGGCGGAGGGGGAACCGGGGACCCTGTCCACGTGCGCGGCCGTGCCCGCGCGGCCGGCGCCGGGGGCGACGGGCGCGGTCGCCGGGGCGGCCCCCAGGACGGCCAGAAGGGCTGTGAGAGCGGCAAGTCGTCGAGTGCGGCGCATCGTGTTTGCTCCCGAGTGGGGGTCGAGAAGGGACGGAGCGCGTCCAGGGGGCTGCGGTGAGCCATGTTGAGCATCAGGTGTTGTCGGGACTTGGTCAACACGCTTCAATGCGGGGGAACTCGGGGCGTGAACGGCGAACCCCGCGCGTGTACAGCCCCCGCGCGCCCACCGGGCGGCGCCGATGAACCGCTCCGACGGCCTGACCAGCCGTAGTGAGCATCCACAGAAAGGCCCCTGCATGCGGACCGTCACACAGCACGCGGACCTCGCCACGGCGGAACTGGAAACGGCCCTGCGGGGCGGCCCCTTCCATGTCGCACTGCGCGCAGCGATCAACGCCCGCGGGCTGCCGCTGCAGCGCGTCCAGCACCATCTGTCGAGATACGGCGTCAGAGTCGGGGTGACGAGTCTGAGTTACTGGCAGCAGGGCGCCCGCCGTCCCCAGCGCCCCGAGTCGCTGCGGGCCGTCCGCGCCCTGGAGGAGATACTCCAGCTCCCCGACGAGTCCCTGATCAGACTGCTGGCCGAGGCCGAGGAGCGCTCGGATCCGGAGCGTCCCACGGGGCGTTCCTACCGGTCCCTGATGGAAGCCTCCGGTGTCCTGGAGCGGCTGCTGGCCGAACTGGAGTCCCCGCTCGACGGCGGTCTGCACACACTCGGCCATCACGAGCGGGTGCGCATCGGCGCCCGCCGCGAACTGCTGGGCCGCGAGTCGCACCACATCGTGCGCGCGCACAAGGACGGTGTGGACCGCTATGTGGCCATCCACCACGGCGACCCCGGATGCGCGCCGGAGCGGACGACGGTCCGAGCTCTGGAGAACTGCCGTACGGGCCGGATGCGCTGGCACCGCGACACCGGCGTGCTCGTCGCCGAACTTCTCTTCGACACCCGGCTGCGGGCGGGCGAGACGTTCCTCTTCCGCTACGCCTTCGAGGACGGCACGGCCGGGGCGTCCAGCGAGTACGTCCGCGGCTTCGGGTTCGCGGGCGGACAGTACGCGCTCCAGGTGCACTTCGCCGAGGACGCGCTGCCGGTGCGCTGCCACCGCTTCACCCAGCACTCGGCCGCCGCGCCCCGCAGCGGCCGCCAGGAGCTGGCCCTGAGCGGCCACCACCGTTCGGTGCACCTGGTCGAGCCGCGCGTGCGGTCGGGAATCGTCGGGATCGGATGGGACTGGGAGTGACCGCCCTCCTGGCGCGGTTCCCGGCCGGGCCGGGGACCGCGCCCGGGTTCAGGCGCCCGGTCCCGCCACGATCTTCCCGTTCTTCTCCTCGACGGACAGCGCGTGGAGCGGCACGGTGGCCGGCGCCCGCAGCACCTTGCCGGTCTCGGCGTCGAACTCGCTGCCGTGACACGGGCACACGAGGGTCGTGCCCTGAAGCTTGTTGATGGCGCACCCGGCGTGGGTGCAGATCGAGCTGAACGCCTTGAGCGAACCGTCCTCGGCTCGGCTGACCACGACGTTCTGGTCCTGGTAGAGCTGAGCGCCGCCCTTGGAGACCTTGCTCCCCGCACCGAGGGTGACGGGAGCGGTCGGCGTGGCGGGGGCTCCCCCGCCACCGCTGCCGCCGGAGCACGCCGTGAGGCCGAGCCCGGCGACCGGGGTGAGCGCCGCTCCCCGCAGGACGGTACGACGGCTCGCGGACGGACGGCCGGACATGGCGACTCCACTGGTCGAGGGCGCCCGCGGGCACTCCGCCGGCGGCGACAGGGCTGAACGCGGCAGGGGTACCGCGCTCCGACGATACCGGTACAGATCATTCCGCTCGTTGCGGGGCGAGCCCGCGCGACCCAGGACGTAAACGCTTGCGCAAGCGTATGCGTAAGCGTTTACGCGTACCGACGCATGGGATACGTTCACCTGCGGGCGACCGGGTTCCGGGAGGGAGCGCCATGGTGACGATGACCGATGTGGCCCGGCGGGCGGGTGTGTCCATCGCGACCGTCTCGCACGTCCTCAACGGCACCCGGCCGGTACTGCCCGCGACACGCCAGGCCGTTCTCGAGGCGATCGACGAGCTGGGCTACACCCCCAACACCCTCGCCCGTTCGCTCGTCACCTCCCGCACGCGGTCCATCGGGCTCGCGGTGTCGGCGATCAGCAACCCGTACTTCACGGAGATCCTCCAGGGCGTCGAGGCCAAAGCCCTGGAGCACGGCTACGGCCTGCTGATCGCCGACCCGCACGACGACCCCGGACACGAGCGCAAGGCCGTCCAACTGCTGCACGAGAGACGCGTGGACGGAATGATCATCGCGCCGTCGGCGGCTCCGGACGCGCTCCTCGGCTACCTCGGGCAGCACGGCGTACCCACCGTCTTCCTGGACCGGCTCGTGACCGCTCCCGCCGGGAGCGATTTCCGCCACGACCAGGTCTGCTCCGAGAACACCGCCCCCATGGCGAGCCTGGTGACGCACCTCGCCGGGCGAGGGCACCGGCGCATCGGACTGGTCGCGGGCCTGCCCGGACTCAGCACCACGGCGGAGCGGATCACCGGCTACCGGCACGGCCTCGCGCAGGCCGGACTTCCCTACGCCGAACGGCTCGTGGCCCGCGGCGACTCCCGGACGAAGACGGCCGAGGAGGCCACCCACCGGCTGCTGTCGCTCGGGGCACCGCCGGACGCGCTCGTCACCGGCGACAACGCCATGACCGTCGGCGCATTGCGGGCCCTGCGCGACCGGGGCCTGTCCGTGCCCGGCGACCTGGCACTGTGCTGCTTCGACGACTTCTTCTGGGCGGATCTGTTCACGCCCCGGCTCACCGTGATCGCCCAGCCGAGCAAGGAGATCGGTGCCACGGCCGTCCGGCTGCTCCTGGAACGGCTGGCGTCGCCGCGGCTGGAGAACCGCACCGTCCGGCTGCCCTCCGCCTTCGTCCATCGCACCTCGTGCGGCTGCCCCGAGGGCGCCGCACCCACCGAAAGTCCCGGGACCGGGATACCGAGGAAAGGACCCGAGTCGTGATCGTCGTCGCCGGTGAGGCCCTGATCGATCTGGTGCCGCAGGACTCCGGCGCACTGGCGGGACTGCTGCCGCGCCTGGGCGGCGGCCCCTACAACACGGCGGTGGCGCTCGGCCGCCTCGGCTCCCCCACCTCCTTCTGCTCCCGCGTCTCCCACGACGCGTTCGGCGAGGCCCTTCTGGACGGGCTCGTGGACGCGGGCGTCGACGTGTCGTCCGTACAGCGCGGCGGCGAACCGACGACCCTGGCCGTCGCCACGATCGGCACGGACGGTTCGGCCGCGTACTCCTTCTACGTCGAGGGCACGGCGGACCGTCTCTTCACCGCCCCGGACCGGCTCCCCCACGAGGCGCGGGCGGTGTCCTTCGGCACCTGCTCCCTCGTCCTGGAACCGGGCGCGAGCGCGTACGAGGAACTGCTGCGGGCCGCCGCCGCACGCGGGGTCTTCACGGCGCTCGACCCGAACATCCGCGCAGGTCTGATCCCCGACCCGGACGCCTACCGTGCCCGGTTCAAGAGCTGGCTGCCGTCGGTGTCCCTGCTCAAACTGTCCGAGGAGGACGCCCGGTGGCTCGGCGGCACCCCGCGCGAGTGGCTGGCCGCCGGTCCCTCGGCGGTCGTGATCACCCGGGGCGGCGACGGTCTGACCGCCTTCACCCGGGACGGCTCGGTGCATTCCGTGCCGGGCGAACCGGTGGACGTGGTGGACACCATCGGTGCCGGCGACACCGTGAACGCGGCGCTGCTGCACGGTCTGGCCGTCCGTGACGCGCTGTCCCCGACCGCGTCGGCGGAACTGGGCCCCCAGGGCTGGACCGGACTCCTGCGCTTCGCGGCCCGCGCGGCAGCCGTCACCTGCTCCCGCGCCGGAGCCGAACCGCCGTACGCCCACGAACTGGGTGACCTGTAGGAACCGCTCCGGGCAGGCGCCCCTCCGAAGCATGACGGGCGGGGCAGCCCGCTTCTCGAAGACGGCGCCCCGCGGGGAGTTCCCACGGGGCGCCGTCTTCGAGGCATCGCCGGTCCGACGCTCCGGACCGGTCGGGGCCGGCCTGCCGAACCGGCAGGGTCGGACCCGCCGAACCGGGAGGGTCAGGACTTCCGGGTCGGCGTGGCCTTCTTCGCGGGGGTCGCCTTCTTGGCGGCCGCCTTCGTGACGGTCTTCTTCGCGGCGGCCGCCTTCTTGGTGGCCGTGTTGTCGACGGTCTTCGTGGCCGTCTTCCGGGCCGTCGCCGCGGTGGCGACCGTCTTCTTGGCGGCCGTCTTGCGGGGTGCCTTCACGGGAGCGGCGTCGCTGATCCGGTCGGCGCCGAGGATCTCGCGCAGGAACTTGCCGGTGTGGCTGGCCGGAACGCCGGCGACCTCCTCGGGCGTGCCCTCGGCGATCACGAGACCGCCGCCGTTGCCGCCCTCGGGGCCCATGTCGATGACCCAGTCGGCGGTCTTGATGACATCGAGGTTGTGCTCGATGACGATGACCGTGTTGCCCTTGTCGACCAGACCGGACAGCACCGTGATGAGCTTGCTGATGTCCTCGAAGTGCAGGCCGGTGGTCGGCTCGTCGAGGACGTACACGGTGCGGCCGGTGGAGCGCTTCTGGAGCTCGCTGGCGAGCTTGACGCGCTGCGCCTCACCGCCGGACAGCGTCGGCGCGGACTGGCCGAGCCTGACGTAGCCGAGGCCGACGTCGTTGAGCGTCCTGAGGTGACGGGCGATCGCCGGCACCGCCTCGAAGAAGCCGAGCGCCTCCTCGATGGGCATGTCCAGGACCTCGGAGATGGACTTGCCCTTGTAGTGGACCTCCAGGGTCTCCCGGTTGTAACGCGCCCCGTGACAGACCTCGCAGGGGACGTACACGTCCGGCAGGAAGTTCATCTCGATCTTGATGGTGCCGTCGCCGGAGCAGTTCTCGCAGCGGCCGCCCTTGACGTTGAAGGAGAAGCGGCCGGGCAGATAGCCCCGCACCTTCGCCTCGGTGGTCTCGGCGAACAGCTTGCGGACGTGGTCGAAGACTCCGGTGTACGTCGCCGGGTTGGAGCGGGGCGTACGGCCGATGGGCGACTGGTCGACGTGCACGACCTTGTCGACGAGGTCGTCGCCGTCCACGCGCGTGTGGCGCCCCGGCACGTTCCTGGCGCCGTTCAGCTCGCGGGCCAGGTGCGTATAGAGGATGTCGTTGACCAGTGTCGACTTGCCGGAGCCCGATACGCCGGTGACGGCGGTGAGGACTCCCAGCGGGAAGGACACGTCGATGTCCCGGAGGTTGTTCTCGCGGGCGCCGTGCACCGTGAGCCTGCGGCCGGGGTCGGCGGGGCGGCGGACGTCCGGGGTCGGGATCTGCCGCTTGCGCGACAGGTACTGCCCGGTCATCGACTCGGCGTTGTCGAGGAGTTCCTTCAAGGGGCCGCTGTGCACGACCTTGCCGCCGTGCTCGCCCGCGCCGGGACCGATGTCGACGACCCAGTCGGCGACCTTGATGGTGTCCTCGTCGTGCTCGACGACGATGAGCGTGTTGCCCATGTCGCGCAGCCGGACGAGGGTCTCGATCAGCCGGTGGTTGTCACGCTGGTGCAGACCGATGGAGGGCTCGTCGAGGACGTACAGGACGCCGACGAGTCCGGAGCCGATCTGGGTGGCCAGGCGGATGCGCTGGGCCTCGCCGCCGGAGAGCGTGCCGGCCGCGCGGTTCAGCGACAGGTAGTCGAGGCCCACGTCGACCAGGAAGCGCAGCCGTTCGTTGACCTCCTTCAGGACGCGCTCGGCGATCTTCTTGTCGCGCGCGTTGAGCTTCAGCTCCCCCAGGAAGTCGGCGCAGTCGCTGATGGACATGGCGGCGACCTCGGCGATGGACTTCTCCATGACCGTGACCGCGAGGACCAGCGGCTTCAGACGCGTGCCCTGACAGGTGGGGCAGGGCACCTCGCGCATGTAGCCCTCGAAGCGCTCGCGGCTGGCGTCGCTCTCGGACTCGCTGTGCCGTCGCTTGACGAAGGGGACGGCCCCTTCGAAGGGCGTGGTGTACACGCGCTCGCGTCCGTACCGGTTGCGGTAGCGGACCTCGATCTGCGTCTTGTGGCCGTAGAGCAGGGCCTTCTTGGCGCGCTGCGGCAGCCCGGCGAAGGGGATGTCCGTGCGGAAGCCCAGCGCGTCGGCGAGGGCACCGATCAGCCGGCCGAAGTAGTCCTTGGTGTGGCCGTGCGACCAGGCGTGGATGGCACCCTCGTCGAGGGACTTGTCCTCGTCCGGGACGATCAGCTCGGGGTCGACCTCCATCCGCGTGCCGATGCCGGTGCACTCGGGGCAGGCGCCGAACGGCGAGTTGAAGGAGAAGGAGCGGGGCTCCAGCTCCTCGAAGGACAGGTCGTCGTACGGGCAGTACAGGTGCTCCGAGTACATCCGCTCGCGCTCGGGGTCGTCCTCGGGGAGGTCGACGAAGTCGAGCACGACCATGCCGCCGGCCAGTCCGAGGGCGGTCTCCACGGAGTCGGTGAGACGGCGCTTGGCGGAGTCCTTCACCGTGAGGCGGTCGATGACCACCTCGATGGTGTGCTTCTCCTGCTTCTTCAGCGTCGGCGGCTCGCTGAGCTGGATCGTCTCTCCGTCGACCCGGGCACGGCTGTAGCCCTTGGTCTGCAGGTCGGCGAAGAGGTCGACGAACTCGCCCTTGCGCTCGCGCACCAGCGGCGACAGGACCTGGAAGCGGCTCCCCTCCGGGAGTTCCAGCACCTTGTCGACGATGGCCTGCGGCGACTGGCGCGAGATGGGACGGCGGCACTCGGGGCAGTGCGGCTTGCCGATGCGCGCGAAGAGCAGCCGCAGGTAGTCGTAGACCTCGGTGATGGTGCCGACCGTCGAGCGCGGGTTGCGCGAGGTCGACTTCTGGTCGATGGAGACGGCCGGGGAGAGACCTTCGATGAAGTCCACGTCCGGCTTGTCCATCTGGCCGAGGAACTGCCGGGCGTACGAGGAGAGGGACTCCACGTACCGCCGCTGGCCCTCGGCGAAGATCGTGTCGAAGGCGAGGGAGGACTTGCCCGACCCCGACAGGCCCGTGAAGACGATGAGCGAGTCGCGCGGGAGGTCGAGCGAGACATTCTTCAGGTTGTGCTCGCGCGCTCCACGGACGATGAGACGGTCGGCCACGCCGGTCCGTACCTTTCTTGAGAGAAGTGACAGGGGCCGCGGGCCCCCGTCTTCTCAGACTAGGGCGAGCCACTGACAGCGCCGGTTGCTTTCGCTGGTTCACAACAATCCCGGGGCCATCCAGCATGCCCGACGCCGCCACCGAGCCTATAGCACGCATATTCGATTTAGGCGGGTGGTCGACCAGCTTCACCCGATCGTGTGGCGGAGCTAGGGTCGGCCTCATGATTGATCATGTGCGCGACCTGGCGTCTGTACGTGACGCCACCGAACGACTGCTCACCGCAGCCGCCGAACTGGACAACGCCGCCGTGGCCGAGCCGTCACGGCTTCCCGGCTGGAGCCGCGGGCACGTGCTGGCCCATCTGTCCCGCAACGCGGACGCCCTGGTGAACGTCCTGGAGGGGCGCCCCATGTACGCATCCGCCGGCACCCGGGACGCCGACATCGAACGCGACGCGCCGCGCCCCCTGGACGTACAGCTGGCGGACCTGCGCGAGAGCGCGGCCCGCTTCGCGGCGACGGAAGCCGCCCCCGCCGACTGGTCCCGCACGGTGGAGCTGCGCAACGGGGTCACCGACTCCGCGGCCCGGGTGCCGTTCCGGCGCTGGGTCGAGGTCGACCTGCACCACGTGGACCTGGGCATCGGGTACGAGCTGGAGGATCTGCCGGAGGAGTTCACGGCCCGGGAGATCGACTTCCTCGCGGAGCGGTTCGCCGGCCACAAGGACGTTCCCGCCACGACCCTGGACGCCGGCGACGGCCGGGCGCGGACCACGGGCGGGGGCGCCGGGGGCGGGCCCGTCGAGGTGCGCGGAACGGCGGCCGATCTGCTCGGCTGGCTCTGCGGCCGCCGCGACGGCGCCGGTCTGACGGTTCGCGGCGGCCCGCTTCCGGCCCTGCCTCCGCTATAGGCTGCCGTCATGACGTACAGCGGAGCGGTGACGGTCGGCGGCCCGGCCGACGTGCACGAGCTGCAGGACCTGATGATCTCCAAGGTCGCGGTCGGTCCCATGGACAACAACGCGTATCTGCTGCGCTGCCGGGCGACCGACGAGCAGCTGCTGATCGACGCGGCGAACGACGCCTCGACGCTGCTCACCCTGATCGGTGACGACGGCATCGCGTCCGTCGTGACCACCCATCGGCACGGCGACCACTGGCAGGCGCTCGCCGAGGTCGTGGCCGCCACGGGCGCGCGCACCTACGCGGGCGGCGACGACGCCGACGGCATCCCGGTGCCGACCGACGTCCCCCTCCGGGACGGCGACACGGTCCGGGTGGGGAACGTCGAACTCACCGCGCGCCACCTGGTCGGGCACACGCCGGGTTCGATCGCCCTCGTCTACGACGACCCGCACGGGCACCCTCACGTGTTCACGGGCGACTGCCTCTTCCCCGGCGGCGTGGGCAACACGTTCAAGGACCCGGAAGCCTTCGCCCGTCTCCTCCACGACGTCGAGACGAGGATCTTCGACGTACTGCCGGACGAGACGTGGGTGTATCCCGGCCACGGCGACGACACGACGCTGGGCGCCGAGCGCCCGCATCTGCCGGAGTGGAGAGCCCGGGGCTGGTGATCCACCGGCACCGGAGCGGGGCCGCCCGTTCGGGACGGCCCCGCTCCGGTCTCGGAGCGCCGAGGCCGCGCGAGACGGCTGCGACGCAGGTGTTCACGCGACTGCAACACACGTTCCCACCATGCGGACAATTACCGCTGTGACCTGGACAAACGACTGCTTCGCTGCCACTCTCCCGCCATGTACCGACCCCAACGCGCCCTGCGCCCCGCCGTATCCGCCTGCACCGTCGCCCTGCTCGCTCTCGCCGTGGGCTGTGCCCCGCAGCCGCAGAGCGAGGCGTCCGGCAAAGCGTCCGGGGGCACCGCCGAGAGCTGCGCCAAGGGCTCGTTGGACACCCGGGCCTCCGGCAAACTCACCGTCGCCACCGACGAGCCCGCGTACGAACCGTGGTTCAAGGACGACAAGCCCGCCAACAAGAAGGGCTTCGAGTCGGCGGTGACGTACGCCGTGGCGCAGCGGCTCGGCTTCGCCGACGGCGATGTCGTCTGGCAGAGCGTGCCCTTCAACAAGGCCTTCGCCCCCGGTGCGAAGACCTTCGACTTCGACATCAACCAGGTGTCGATCAGCGCCGAACGCAAGAAGGCCGTGGACTTCTCGTCCGGCTACTACGACGTGCGCCAGGCGGTCATCGCGCTGAAGAACTCCAAGGCCGCGAAGGCGACGAGTCTCGCGGACCTCAAGGGCCTGAAGCTGGGCGCACAGGTCGGCACCACGAGCCTTGACTACATCGACGACGTGGTGAAGCCGACCCGGGAGGCGGCCGCGTACGCGAAGAACGACCAGGCCAAGTCCGCCCTGAAGAACGGCCAGGTCGACGCCATCGTCACCGATCTGCCGACCGCCTTCTACATCACGGCCGCCGAGGTGACCGACGCGAGGATCGTCGGGCAGTTCGAGAACAAGGGCGGCACGCCTGAGCAGTTCGGGCTCGTCCTCGACAAGGGCAGCGCGCTGACCTCCTGCGTGACGAAGGCCGTGGACGCCCTGCGCGCGGACGGCACGCTCGCGAAGATCGAGAAGCAGTGGCTGTCCGAGGCCGTCGACGCCCCGGTGCTCAAGTGACGGCGACGAGCGAGCAGTCGGGAGAGGACGCCCCGGCGAAGAGACGTCCGCGGCGAGCACGCCCGGCGGGGGCGTGCTCGAAGCGGAGGCGCCCGACGAGGACATGCCCGAACGCGGCCTGCCCGGTGAAGCGGTGCCCGGGCGGAGCGAGGCGTACGTCCCGTCGCGGCGGAGGATCGAGCGCGAGCGCCACAAGCGCGGCCGGGCCCGCCGTTCGGCGGCCGTGGCCGCGCTCTCCACGCTCGTCACGGCCGTCGTGCTGTACGCCGTCGTGGTCGACGCGCCGGGCTGGCCGCGCACGAGGGAGACGTTCTTCGACGCGTCGTACGCGCGCGAGGCCCTGCCCAAGGTCCTCGACGGTCTCTGGCTCAACCTCAGGCTGTTCGCGGTGTGCGGTGCCGTGGTGCTCCTGCTGGGCACCCTGACAGCCGTGGCCCGCACGCTGAAAGGGCCGGTGTACTGGCCGGTCCGTGCCCTCGCCACCGCGTACACCGACTTCTTCCGCGGCCTGCCACTGATCATCTGTCTGTCGATCGTGGTGTTCGGCGTCCCCGCGCTCCGGTTGCAGGGCGTCACCACCGATCCCGTCCTTCTCGGCGGCGCGGGCCTGGTGCTGACGTATTCGGCGTACGTCGCCGAGGTCGTCCGCGCCGGCATCGAGTCCGTGCACCCCTCGCAGCGGGCCGCGGCACGCTCACTGGGCCTCACCACGCGGCAGACCCTTCGTCATGTGGTGCTGCCCCAGGCGGTACGCCGTCAGGTCCCGCCGCTCCTGAACGACATGGTGTCCCTCCAGAAGGACACCAGCCTCGTCTCGATCGGCGGCGCGGTGGAGGCGATGCGTTCCGCGGACGTCATCGTCGGCCGCAGCCTCAACTACACGGCCTACATCGTCGCGGCGCTGCTGTTCGTGGCCCTGACCATCCCGATGACGCGTTTCACCGACTGGGTCACCGCCCGCATGGACCGGCGCCGCGGCCAGGGAGGCACCGTATGAGCACGGCACCCGTACCCGGCGGTCCGCTGCTGCGGATGGAGTCCGTCCGCAAGACCTTCGGAGACTCGGTCGTCCTGCGGGACGTCGATCTGGAGGTCGCCCCGCACACGGTCACCACGCTGATCGGCGCCTCCGGCTCCGGGAAGTCCACGCTGCTGCGCTGCGCCAACCTCCTGGAGGAGGTGGACGACGGGGCGATCTGGCTGGACGGCGAGGAGATCACCGACCCGCGGACCGACCAGGACGCGGTGCGCCGGCGCATCGGCGTCGTCTTCCAGTCGTACAACCTGTTCCCGCACATGACCGTCCTGGAGAACATCACCCTCGCCCCCCGCCGCGTGCACGGGGTGGGCCGCGCGGACGCCGAGGCACACGCGCGTGAACTGCTCGAACGGCTCGGGCTCGGCGCCAAGGCGGGCGAGTACCCGGACCGGTTGAGCGGTGGCCAGCAGCAACGGGCCGCGATCGTGCGCGCCCTGGCCGTGCGCCCGAGGCTGCTCCTCCTCGACGAGATCACCGCCGCCCTGGACCCCGAGCTCGTGGGCGAGGTCCTGGACGTGGTCCGTGATCTGAAGGAGGACGGCATGACCATGGTGCTGGCCACCCACGAGATGGGCTTCGCGCGCGAGGTCTCGGACCAGGTCTGTTTCCTGGAGGACGGGGTGGTCCTGGAGCGCGGCACGCCCGAGCAGGTCTTCGGCGACCCGCGGCAGGAGCGCACGCGGCGCTTCCTCCGACGGATCGTGGACGCGGGACGCCTGTGACCGCGGGCGGACACGCGCGGCCGGACGTCCACGGCTTCACGTGTCCGCCCGCTCCGCCCTGGTCCGGTCCCGGGCCTGGACCTCGGGCTCAGGTGTCCGCCCGCCCCGTTCCCGCGAGGGCGGCCACCCGCTCCACCGCGAACGCGTACCCCTGCACACCACAGCCCGCGATGACCCCGTCGGCCCGCAGCGAGACGTACGAGTGGTGCCGGAACTCCTCGCGCTGGTGGATGTTGGAGATGTGGACCTCCACCACAGGAAGTCCGTCACAGGTGTTGAGCGCATCCAGGATGGCGATGGAAGTGTGCGAGTAGGCGGCCGGGTTGATCACGATCCCGGCATGGCCGAGGCGGGCCTCGTGGATCCAGTCCACCAGCTCGCCCTCGTGGTTGGACTGCCGGAAGTCCACCGTTCCCCCGTGCGCGGCCGCGGCCTTGGCGCACAGCGCCTCGACGTCCGCCAGCGTGTCGGAGCCGTAGATCTCCGGCTGCCGCTGCCCGAGGAGGTTCAGGTTGGGGCCGTTGAGAATCATGATCGGGGCGTTGGCCAGGGTGCGGGGCACGTTTCCTCCGGTCCTTCGGGTCTGCCGGCCCGTCAAGGACCGCTGCTCGGACCCGGTTTATCACGATGCACCGAAAGGGTGACGACTCGTACGCTCTCGCCATGACGACGCCCTCGTACCCTCCCAAGCCCGTGCCCGGTGACCGGATAGCCGTGATCTCACCGTCCAGCGGTCTGCCCGGCCTCTTCCCGCTTCCGTACGAACTGGGGCTGGAGCGGCTGCGGGAGGAGTTCGGTCTGGAGCCGGTCGAGTACCCGGCGACCCGGAAGACGGGGTCGACGCCGCGGGAACGGGCCGACGACATCCACGCGGCGTTCGCCGACCCGACCGTCAAGGCGGTCATCGCGTCCATCGGCGGCGACGACCAGATCACCGTGCTGCCGCTGCTGGACCGCGCATTGATCCGGGCGAACCCGAAGCCGTTCTTCGGATTCAGCGACAACACGAACTTCCTCGTCCACCTGTGGAACGCCGGAATCGTCGGCTATCACGGCGCGACGGTGATGTGCGAGCTCGGCCGGCCGGGTGCCATGGACCCGCTGACCGCGCAGTCGCTGCGGGCGGCCCTGTTCACCTCCGGCCCCTACGAGCTGCGTCCCGCCGACCATTTCCGCGAGGTCGACGTTCCCTGGGAGGCGCCGGAGAGCTTCCTCGCCGAGCCGCGGACCGAGCCGGCCTCGGGCTGGACCTGGATCCGTCCGGACCAGGTGGTCGAGGGCCGCTCCTGGGGCGGCAACATCGAGATCCTGTCGTGGCTGCTGATGGCCGACCGCGAGATCGCCCGTGATCCTTCCGTGTACGACGGTCACGTGCTGTTCCTGGAGACCTCGGAGGACATGCCCGCGGCCGACGACGTCTTCTGGATCCTGCGTGCCATGGGCGAGCGCGGCCTGCTGCGGCGCTTTCCGGCGCTGCTCATGGGCCGGCCGAAGGCGTGGTCGTTCCGGCGGCCTCTCGAACCGGAGGCCAGGGCCCGATACGCCCGGGACCAGCGCGAAGCGGTCCTGCGTGCCGTCGATGCCTACGCCCCGGACATGACGGTCGTCTTCGACGTGGACCTCGGTCACACCGATCCGCAGATCGTCATTCCCTACGGAGGGACCGTCCGGGTCGACGGCCCGGCCCGGCGCATCACCGTCACCTACTGACGCACGCCGCGCTCCCGTGCGCCCCCGTAACCGCCGATCACTGTGGGTAGTTGATCCGGTATGCACGATGTACGCACCGTAAGAACGCCTTCCATGCTGCGGCTCGCGGCCGCCTCGCTCACCGGGACGGCCATCGAGTTCTACGACTTCTTCGTCTACGGGACGGCCGCGGCGCTGGTGCTCGGACCGCTGTTCTTCCCGACGTTCTCGCCGCTGGCGGGGACGCTGGCGGCCTTCGCGACGTTCGGCGTCGGTTTCGTCGCCCGCCCGCTGGGCTCGGTGCTGTTCGGACACATCGGGGACCGGCGCGGTCGGCGGCCGGTGCTGCTGGCCTCGCTGCTGCTGACCGGCGCGGCGACCGTCGCCGTCGGCTGTGTTCCGACGTACGACCGGATCGGTTCCGCGGCTCCCGTGCTGCTTCTGGTGCTGCGTTTCCTCCAGGGCCTCGGACTCGGCGGCGAATGGGGCGGGGCGGTACTGCTGACGGCCGAGCACGCGCCCGCCGGGCGGCGCGGGCTGTGGTCGAGTTTCCCCCAGATCGGCCCCTCCCTCGGATTCGTGCTGGCCAACGGGGTGATGCTGGCGCTGTCGTCCACGCTGTCCGACGCGCAGTTCGCCCAGTGGGGCTGGCGGGTGCCGTTCTGGGCGGCGGGGGTGCTCGCGGCGGCCGGGCTGTGGCTGCGCGGTTCGCTGGAGGAGAGTCCGCGGTTCCTCGAACTGGGGGACCACGCGCGCGTGCCGCTCGCCGAGGTGGTGCGTGACCACTGGCGGCTCGTCCTGCTCACGGCCGGCGGACTCGCCGTCGGATACGCCGTCTTCTACGCGGTGACGACGTGGGCGCTCGCCTACGGCATCGGACGGCTCGGCGTGAGCCGCGCCGTCATGCTCGCCTGCATCATGGCCGCCGTCGTGGTGCAGGGAGCGCTGACGCCCCTGGTGGCCCTCCTGGGGGACCGCTACGGGCGACGGCCCCTGTGCATGGCCGGCTGCGCGGGCGTCGCGCTGTGGATGTTCCCGATGATCGGCCTGCTGTCGACCGGCGAACCGCTGCTGATGTTCCTCGGGTTCCTGGTGGCACTCATCGCGTTCGTCACCATGTTCGCGGTGATCGCCGTGTATCTGCCGGAGCTGTACGAGCCGCGGGTGCGCTGCACGGGCGCGGCCGTCGGCTACAACCTCGGCGGGGTCCTCGGTGGCGCGCTCACGCCGCTCGTGGCGACGGCGGTGGCGAGCGGAGAGCGCGTGCCGTGGGGCGTGGCCGCCTATCTGACGGGGATCGCGCTGCTGAGCCTCGGCTGCTTCGCGCTGCTGCCGGAGACCCGGCCGGTGCCCAGGCTGACGGTCGTCCCCGTGACGGAGTGACTGCCGGTCAGGGGTTGATGGCCAGTTCCAGATAGGCGGCGAACACGACGAGATGCACGCCTCCCTGGAGCGGGGTGGCCCGCCCGGGAACGACCGTCAGGGAACTCACGACGACGGTCAGCGCGAGCAGCACCATCTCGGTGGCGCCGAGGCCGAGAACGAGAGGCCCGGAGAGCCAGACCGAAGCCAGGGCGACGGCGGGGATGGTCAGTCCGATGCTGGCCATCGCGGATCCGAGAGCGAGGTTGAGGCTGGTCTGCACCCGGTCCCTGCGGGCGGAGCGCAGTGCCGCGATGGTCTCCGGGAGCAGCACGAGCAGGGCGATGATCACACCGACCACGGAGTGCGGCATACCGGCCGCCTCGACCCCGGACTCGATGGTGGGCGACACACCCTTGGCGAGGCCGACCACACCGACGAGGGCCAGCCCGAGGAGCCCGAGGCTGAACCCTGCCTCGCGGGCGGAGGGGGCGTCGGCGTGCTCGTCCACGTCGATGATCTTGCCCTGCTGGGTGATCGGCAGGAAGTAGTCACGGTGCCGGACGGTCTGGGTCGCCACGAACAGGCCGTACAGCACGAGGGAGGCGACCGCGGCGAAGGTGAGCTGTGCGGTGGAGAACTCGGGGCCCGGCTTGCTGGTGGTGAAGGTCGGGAAGACGAGGCTGAGCGTGGCGAGCGTGGCAACGGTCGCCAGGGCGGCTCCGGTTCCCTCGGCGTTGAACACGGCGAGGCCGTGGCGCAGTGACGCGACGAGCAGACACACGCCGACGATCCCGTTGCAGGTGATCATCACGGCCGCGAACACGGTGTCGCGGGCCAGGGTCGAACTCTTGGCGCCGCCGTCCGCCATCAGGGTCACGATGAGGGCGACTTCGATGATCGTGACCGCGACGGCGAGGACGAGGGATCCGAAGGGTTCCCCCACCCGGTGGGCGACCACCTCGGCGTGGTGCACGGCGGCGAGCACGGAACCCGCGAGGACCAGTGTCACCAGGACGACGACCGCGCCCGGCAGGTGGCGCCCCCAGGTGAGGGCCAGCAGCACCACCGCGATCACGGGCACCACGGCGGTCCACCGCGTCACGAGTGACCTGAGCCGAACGATCATGCCGCGATCGTCGCAGCCGGAGGCCTGCCCCGCACTCCGGCGGCTCGGGGTGCGCCCCGGAACCGCGGAGGACGGGTCCGGGCGGGCACCGGGAACGGTGCCCGGGTGCCGTCCGGTACCGGGAGCGGTGACCGGCGATGCTCCACGCACCGCTCCCGGGGGTGACCGTCGCCGCGTCCCGCGCGGTCAGGCGTCAACGCTCTCCTTCGAGTCGCTTTCGGTCCGATCGCGCGCCGCCTGCTTCCTGGTGGCGGTCAGGCTGGTGATCGTGGTGACCACGAGGACCGTACAGATCACGCCGAGCGAGACCGGGATGGATATCTCGGGGACATGGACGCCGGACTCGTGCAGGGCGTGCAGGACGAGCTTGACGCCGATGAACCCGAGGATGACCGACAGGCCGTAGCTGAGGTGGACCAGCTTCTTGAGCAGGCCGCCGATGAGGAAGTACAGCTGCCTCAGACCCATCAGCGCGAAGGCGTTGGCCGTGAAGACGATGTACGGGTCCTGGGTCAGGCCGAAGATCGCGGGGATCGAGTCGAGCGCGAAGAGCACGTCGGTGGTGCCGATCGCCAGCATCACGACCAGCATCGGCGTCATGACGCGCTTGCCGTTCCGCCGGATCCACAGCTTGGTGCCGTGATAGCGGTCGGCCACGCCGAACCGCTGCTCAGCGGCCTTGAGCAGCCTGTTCTCCTCGAACTCCTCGTCGTCCCCGTCAGCCCGGGCCTCCTGGATCAGTTTCCAGGCGGTGTAGATGAGGAACGCGCCGAAGATGTAGAAGACCCAGGCGAAGTTCGCGATGATCGCGGCACCGGCGGCGATGAACGCCGCGCGCAGGACGAGGGCTATCAGGACACCCACGAGGAGCACGCGCTGCTGGTACTTCGAGGGCACCGCGAACTTCGCCATGATCAGGACGAAGACGAAGAGGTTGTCGACGCTCAGCGACTTCTCGGTGATGAAGCCGGCGAAGAACTCTCCGGCCGGCTGTCCGCCGGCGAAGAGGAGCAGTCCGAGTCCGAACAGCCCGGCGAGGGCGATCCAGACGACGGTCCAGATTCCGGCTTCCTTGATCGATACGTCGTGCGGCTTGCGGCCGATGAAGAAGTCGACCGCGATCAGTGCGGCCAGCCCCACGATGGTCAGGACCCACAGGGTCAGGGAAACATCCACTGCGCCTCCGGTAGTACGTAACGGCAGTTTTCAGCATCGTTCGCCACCGGAGGTCTCTTCCGCCCGAGGCCGCCCGGGGCGCTCGAAGCGCCCCGGAGTCTGCGGGCCGACGTCCCGGGATCCGACTCGATCCGTATTGACGGGTACGCCGCAGCAGGTAGGGAGTACTCCCCTCCGAATGGAAAAAGAGTACCCGAATCACCAAGGAAAGGTAAAGGGATGAGTAAAAGAAGTTCCAAGTTCGCTGGTTAGAGAGCTTTACTGTTGCTTGGTGAAGCTGTTTGACCTCTCAGGCCGGCAGGTTCACGAGGATCCGGAAGGGCCGGGGCGGGTCGGCCCGGGCAGGCGGCTGGGGCGTCGGTCGGCCGGGTGGGTCGGCTGGAGTCGGCCGGTCGGGTCGGGGTCAGCGGTTCCACGACCGGCGGGCCGCCGCCACCTGAGCGAGGACCTGCTGCAGCACCTGGCTGTTCGCGGGCACGAGCGAGGGCTCGTACGTCCACGCGTGCCCGACCCAGGGGTCGGCGAGATGGTCGTCGGGCACCGGTGTGATCCGCAGCAGCGACCGCCAGAGCGGGTCGAGCAGGGGTCCGTACTCCGCCGCGTCCTCCCGGTCGGCCACCATCATCAGATGGACACCGACGGCCGGCCCCTCGTCCGCCAGGTAGCGGAGCTGGGTGACGGCGCGGTCGTCGAAACCGTGCGGGAAGTCGTTGACGATCAGCAGCTGCTCGGCTGTGTCGAGGCCCGGCGGCAGCGAGTCCGCCGCTCCCCCGCGCAACGCCATCTGCACCAGGTCGACGCGCTGGGTGAGGCGGTTCAGCACGTCCGCCACGCCCGCGGCACCCGCGGCCGGAGGGCCGGCGAGCACGCCGGACTGCGTCAGGGGCGCCAGGGCCGAGGCTCCGGAGCCGGCCGGGTCGATGACCTGCACGGTGAACTCACCCGCGGGATACACGGCGAGCAAACGGGCGGCGTGCGCGACGGCGGTGTCCAGGGCGAGGCGGCGTACGTGGTCGGAATCGGCGAGCGTGCCGTCCAGAGAGGTGCGCCCGCTGTCGATCCACAGGCCGCGCTCCAGCGGCAGTCGCACGAGCATCGGGATGCTCAGGTTCTCGGTCTCGGGCAGACGGAGGTCGCCGAGCCGCAGCGCCATGGGTATCTCCATGGGCGCGCGGTAGCCGTGCCAGACCGGGTTGTCCCAGCTCGCGTAGGCCATCGGCAGCGCGGGCTCCACCACCTCGGCCTCGGCGGTGAGCTGGGCGAGGTCCCGGTCGAGAGCGGCTCTGGCCTGGTCGACCAGCTGCGCGTGTTTGGTGCGGGCGGCCTCGCGAGCGGCGTCGCCCTGCCCCCCGATCCGGCTGCGCGGGTCGGAGAGGACCTGGTCGAGCTCCTTCTCCATGCGGGAGTCGGCGAAGTCGACGGCGCTGCGGTACGCGGCGACGGTCCGGGCCAGGTCCTCGAACATCCCCCAGACCTGGTTGTACAGCCGCTCCTCCATGGACCAGCCGGTCGCGTCTCCCGCGACCGGCTGTGCGGGCTGTCCGGGCTGGGCCGGCGGCGCGGTCGGCGGGGGCGGCGGCGGAGCGGTGGTCTGCCGGCCGGGGTGGCTGTAGTTGATCGTGCCACCGGCGGTGGACGACGACGGCTGGGCGGCCGAGGGCGGGTCGGGCTGTGCGGGACCCCCCGGACGACCGGCCTGGGAAGCCGTGGTTCCCGACGGACCGGGCTGGTACGGGGTGTGCTGCGGCGGAACGGTCCCTGGAGTGCCCTGCGGTCCAGCTCCCGCATAGGGCTGCTCCGGTCCCGGCGCCGAGGCGGCGGCCTGTCGCGACCGGTCCGCGTCCGGGGTGCGGGGCGGGGGCGCCGAGACCGACCGCGCCAGGCCCTGGGCCACCGCTTCGTCGATGCCGGCCGCGAGTTCCCGGGCCTCCGGAAGCCCCTGGTCGGCAAGGAGTTCGGCGAGGCCGCCCGCGTAGCCCTGACCGACCGCCCGCACCTTCCAGGCGCCCTGCCTGCGATAGAGCTCCAGGGCCACGACGGCGGACTCGGCGTCCAGTCCGGTCAGGGTGTAGCTGGCGACCTCGAGGCCGTCGAGGCCGGTGACCGCGACGAAGGGGGCGGCGACGGCGCCGAACCGGACCGGTCCGCCGACACCGGTGGGCAGCGCGAGCAGCACGCTGACCCGGTGCACGGCCTGCGGCAGGGCGTCCAGGTCGAAGGCCAGACGGTGATCGGCCGCCGCCTGCTGAGAGACCTCGAGCCCGGGAAGCGTGGGCGCGCCGGGGTGGGCCACCCACTCGACGCCCCGGACCTTCCCCTGCTCGTCGCTGAGCGTGGCTCCTGCCACGATCGGCTTCCCGGCCGAGATACGGACCTCGAGACGGACCTCGGGGAGCGGGTGGTTCTGCCCCCTGACCAGCTCGGCCGTCATCGTCTTGTCCCCCTGTGTCGTTGTGTGCGTGTGCGCCGGCCGCTCAGAGGTGCGGCAGGATGGTGGGCATCAGGTCCTGGAACGTGCGGCCGTTGGCCGGCGTGCCGAGCGCCGTCATCTGCCAGCCGGTTCCGGAGCGGTGCACCTTGGCCATGATCTGGGCCGTGTACTGGCCGCCGCCCGCCAGGGTGTAGCGGGCGAGTTCCTGGCCGTTGGTCTCGTCGACCAGGCGGCAGAACGCGTTCTGCACTTCCTGGAAGGTCTGGCCCGTGAAGGAGTTCACGGTGAAGACGATCTGGTCGATGTGGACCGGGACGCGCTGCAGGTCGACGAGGATGGACTCGTCGTCACCGCCCTGGCCCGCGCCGCCGACGAGGTTGTCACCGGTGTGCCGCACCGAGCCGTCGTCGCTGACGAGGTGGCGGAAGAACACCACGTCGACGGGCTGCTTGTCCGCGAACAGCACGGCGGACGCGTCGAGGTCGATCTCCCGGGTGCGCGAGCCGAACAGGCCGCGCCGGGGGGCCGCCTGCCAGCCGAGTCCCATACGGACCGCGGTCAGCGTGCCCCCGTCGTTCTTCTGCAGACTGATGGCCTGACCCTTGGTCATGTTGACCGTCACGCGCTGTTCCCCTCTCGAACTGTCCCCTGTTGCCGCGGAATCCGCGGATGAACAGAACCCTACGCAGCGGCACTGACAGCGCCGAACCCTGGGACGGACTTTGTGTCGGTCTTGCAACACACCGCGCGTCGCGCGAGGTCCGGTGCCGTCGACCAGCGTCAGGCGATTCCCGCCTCCTTCATCTGCCGCAGCTCCTTCTTCATCTCGGACACCTCGTCGCGCAGGCGGGCCGCGATCTCGAACTGCAGGTCGGCCGCCGCGGCGCGCATCCGCTCCGTCAGATCCTCGATCTGCTGGGCGAGTTCGGCCGCGGGGCGGTCGGTCGGCACGGCCTCCTTGCCCTTGGCGGACCTGGCGGCACCGGCCGCCTTGCCGCCGAGCGCGGGCACGGGGGCCTTGGCACCCTTGCCGTCCTTCGTCTTGCGGTAGCCGGAACCGAGCAGCTGCTCGGTGTCGACGTCCTCGCGGGCGATCTGCGCCACGATGTCGTTGATCTTCTTGCGGAGGGGCTGCGGGTCGATGCCCCGCTCCTTGTTGTACGCGATCTGCTTCTCCCGGCGGCGGTTGGTCTCCTCGATGGCCTTCTCCATCGCCGGGGTGATCCTGTCCGCGTACATATGGACCTGGCCGGAGACATTGCGCGCCGCGCGGCCGATGGTCTGGATCAGGGAGGTTCCCGAGCGCAGGAAGCCCTCCTTGTCGGCGTCGAGGATCGCCACCAGGGAGACCTCGGGAAGGTCGAGACCCTCGCGCAGCAGGTTGATGCCGACCAGGACGTCGAACTCGCCGGCACGCAGTTCGCGCAGCAGCTCGACGCGGCGCAGGGTGTCGACGTCGCTGTGCAGGTAGCGCACCTGGATGCCCAGTTCCAGGAAGTAGTCGGTGAGGTCCTCGGCCATCTTCTTGGTGAGCGTGGTGACCAGGACGCGTTCGTCCTTCTCGGTGCGCTGCCGGATCTCGTGCACCAGGTCGTCGATCTGGCCCTCGGTGGACTTGACGACCACCTGGGGGTCGACCAGGCCGGTGGGACGGATGATCTGCTCGACGTAGCCGTCCGAGCGGGACAGTTCGTAGGCACCCGGGGTCGCCGAGAGGTAGACGGTCTGGCCGATGCGCTGCTGGAACTCCTCCCACTTCAGGGGGCGGTTGTCCAGGGCGGAGGGCAGCCGGAAGCCGTGGTCGACGAGGGTGCGCTTGCGGGAGGCGTCGCCCTCGTACATCGCGCCGATCTGCGGAACGGTGACGTGCGACTCGTCGATGACGAGCAGGAAGTCGTCCGGGAAGTAGTCGATCAGTGTGTTCGGCGGGGAGCCGGGTTCACGGCCGTCGAAGTGCATCGAGTAGTTCTCGACACCGGAGCAGGAGCCGATCTGGCGGAGCATCTCGATGTCGTAGGTCGTCCGCATGCGCAGGCGCTGGGCCTCCAGGAGCTTGCTCTGCTTCTCCAGCTCGGCGAGCCGCTCCCCCAGTTCCTTCTCGATGTCGTTGACGGCGCGTTCCATGCGCTCGGGACCCGCCACGTAGTGGGACGCGGGGAAGACGTAGATCTGGTCGTCGTCGCTGATGACCTCGCCGGTGAGCGGGTGCAGCGTGGACAGGGCCTCGATCTCGTCGCCGAACATCTCGATGCGGACCGCGAGCTCCTCGTAGACCGGGAAGATCTCGATGGTGTCGCCGCGCACCCGGAACGTGCCGCGGGCGAAGGCCACGTCGTTGCGGGTGTACTGGATGTCGACGAAGCGGCGCAGCAGGTCGTCGCGGTCGATCTCGTCGCCGACCTTGAGGCTGACCATCCGGTCCACGTACTCCTGCGGCGTGCCGAGGCCGTAGATGCAGGACACCGAGGCGACCACGACGACATCGCGGCGGGTCAGCAGGGAGTTGGTCGCGGAGTGGCGCAGGCGCTCCACCTCCTCGTTGATCGAGGAGTCCTTCTCGATGTAGGTGTCCGACTGCGGGACGTACGCCTCGGGCTGGTAGTAGTCGTAGTACGAGACGAAGTATTCGACCGCGTTGTTCGGCAGCAGCTCGCGGAACTCGTTGGCCAGCTGGGCGGCCAGCGTCTTGTTCGGTGCCATGACGAGCGTGGGGCGCTGGAGCTTCTCGATCATCCACGCGGTGGTGGCGGACTTGCCGGTGCCGGTCGCGCCCAGCAGGACGACATCCTTCTCACCTGCGCGGATGCGCCTTTCCAGGTCGGCGATGGCCGTGGGCTGGTCACCGCTCGGCTGAAAGTGGCTGACGACCTCGAAGGGCGCCACCGAACGTTCGATCTTGGATACGGGCCGCATGGATCCACCGTACGGCCCTGCACTGACAACCGGGCCGGATCAGCGGCTCTGCGGGGTCCGCGAGCGGCGGTGGGGGCGTTCCCGCATGGGCTGGACGGCCGGTCGGCGGCCGGCGCGCACGGGGCCGGAATGGGCCGGAACGCCCGGTCGCCTGATCTCCGCGGGACGCCGGTCGGGCTTGCCCACGACCATCTGCGGATCGAACATCACGACGACGCCCGCCAGACAGAGCAGGGCCAGGGGGCCGATCATCATGGGCGCCAGCAGCGCGGCCGCCGAGTCCCCGGCGGGGGTGCCGTCGACCGGGCCGTGCAGATGCACGCTGAGCGCCGCCATACCCGTGTAGTGCATGCCGCTGACGGCCAGCCCCATGACGAGACTCGCGCCCACGCTCCAGGTGAATCCACGCACCTGCCCGGCAGCCCAGAGGGCCGCGATGGCGGCCACGACGGCGATGACGACCGAGGCGGTGACGGTGAGGGTGTTGTAGGCGAGCGTTCCGTTGAGGCGCATCCCGGCCATGCCGAGGTAGTGCATCGAGGCGATGCCCAGGCCGGTGACGGTCCCTCCGGTGAACAGCGCCGGTCCGGTGGCGCCCTGGTAGCCGACGATGAAGATCCCGGCGCCGACCATCAGGACGGCGACGCCGAGGCTCGCGAACGTCGTCGGCCGGTCGTAGTGGACGGGGCTCTGCTCGACCGTGAATCCCATCATCGCGATGAAGTGCATCGTCCAGATGCCGGAGGCGATCGCGACCGAGCCGAGCGCGAGCCAGCCGGCCCGCCACGAGCCGGCGACGAGCATGGATCTGGTGGTGCAGCGAAGGCCGAGCGCCCCGCCCAGGCAGGCCATGAAATACGCCACCAGCGGTGTGACGAGCCCGTAGGTGAAGCCGTCGACCGTGCCTCGCATGCGCGGCTGCCTTTCCCGCCCTGTTGCCCCTGGAACCGTCCGAAACACCCCCGCGGTCCGGACCGCCGGAGCAGACCGGTTGAGGCAGAGAGTACGACCACCACCGGAATGGTCGAACGATAATCCTGCAAACAATCACGACCTCTCCCCAGTTGTGCGCCTGCCGCGAGCGGACTTGGACAACTCCATTCAATCGGTGGTCATCTCACCTCCCCCCTCCGTCGACTCTCTGCTGTCAGTCTTGTACCGTCCGTGATCGTCCGACGCGAGGAGAACGCATGCACGCGCGCGTTGCCGCCGCCACGACCGCAGCGCTTCTTGGGGGAGCCGTTCTGATACTGCCCGGCCCGCACGCCAAGGCCGGCGGCCGGATCACGACGCCGCTGGTCGTCGCCCACCGAGGCGCCTCGGCCTACGCTCCGGAGAACACCCTGGCCGCCGTGGACCGCGCGGCCGAGCTGGGGTTCGACTGGGTCGAGAACGACGTCCAGCGCACCCGTGACGGCCAGTTGGTGGTCCTCCACGACGCCTCGCTGGCGCGCACGACCGACGCCCGGGCGGTCTATCCCGACCGCAGCCCCTGGAAGGTCAAGGACTTCACCGCGGCCGAGATCGCCCGCCTGGACGCGGGGAGCTGGTTCGGCCCGCGGTTCGCGGGCGCGAAGGTTCCGACGTTGCGGGAATACATGGAACGCGTCTCGCGCAACCACCAGAAGCTCGTCCTGGAGATCAAGAACCCCGAGCTGTATCCGGGCATCGAGCGGCAGACGCTCGGACTCCTGAGCAACGAGGGCTGGCTCGATCCGGTGCACCTGCGCGACAGGCTGATCGTCCAGAGCTTCAGCGCGGACAGTGTCCGGACCGTGCACCGGCTGCGGCCCGGCATCACGACGGCCCTCCTGGGAACGCCCCCGGTCGCGCGGCTGCCCTCGTACGCGCGGTTCACCGACCAGATCAACTCCGATCACCGGTCGCTGTCGCCCGAGTACGTCTCGGCGGTGCACGCGCTCCACGGTCCGCACGGCCCGATGAAGGTCTTCGCCTGGACCGTGGACGACGCGGTCACCGCGCGACGTCTGGCGGGCTTCGGCACGGACGGCGTCATCACGAACACACCCGACGTGATCCGCGCGGCTCTGCGCTAGCCCGCCGTCGTCCGGAGCGCGGAACGGTGCCGGGCGCGCGGAACGGTGCCGAGCGGGGGAACCGGTGCCGGACGCGTGCCCCGGGTGTTGTCAGTGGCGGGCCGTACGGTGGAGCGCATGGACAGCCACGCGCGGTACGAGCAGCAGATCGTGTGGTCCGTCGTCGGCACGGACATCGGTCCACTGCTCCTCGCCGCGACGCCTCACGGCCTGGTCAACGTCGTCTTCCACGCCTCGGACCCGGTGCGCGACAAGGCGCTCGGCCGGCTCGCGTCCCGTCTGGGCGGCGAGCCGGTCGAGGCACCCGACTCGCCGCTGCTGGCCGAGGCGATACGCCAGGTCGAGGCGTACTTCGCGGGCGAGCGGCACGACTTCGACCTGCCGCTCGACTGGTCGCTGGTCTCGGGGTTCAATCGCCAGGTGCTGCGCGAACTGGACTCGGGCGTCCCGTTCGGTTCCGTCGTGGCCTACGGCGACCTGGCCGGACGGGTCGGCGCGCCCGGGGCGGCCCAGGCCGTGGGGGTGGCCATGGGCTCGAACCCGCTGCCCGTCGTGGTGCCCTGCCACCGGGTGGTCGAGAGCGACGGCGGCATCGGCGGTTTCGGGGGCGGTCTGGAGACCAAGCGGAAGCTGCTGGCTCTCGAAGGCGTCCTCCCGGAGCCGCTGTTCTGAGATGGCGGCCGGGCCGACGGCCCGGGTGTGCGGTGGGGTGTCCGCTCCGCGGATCGTCAGAGGCTGATGTGGTACGCCTTGCGCAGCGTCTCGTGGACGGTCCATGTCGTGCGGTCGCCCTCGCGCAGGAACGCCGCGTCGCCGGGGCCCACCTCGATGACGTCGCCGCCCTCCACCTCGATGGTGGCGCGGCCGCTGACGACGACGAAGAGTTCGTCGGCCTCGGTGTCGGTCACCACACCGGGCGTGATCTGCCAGATGCCGCGCAGCTGCTTACCGTCCGCGGACTCCCACAGCACCTTGCCCGTCACGACGGGGTCGCCGGAGACGATCTGGGCCGGGTCCAGCGGCTCGGGATCGAGATCGGCATCGGGAATGTGCACGGCGAACGACGGCGTGGCCTGGGAGTTCGTGTTCATGAGCGGAACCCTAAGGGCTTGCCCGCCGCCCGGGACGAGGAGGGTCGCCCCGCCGGACCGCCGTACACCGCGGGCCGTGAGGGTTTGGCCGGGCGCGCCGCTCGCCAGAGATCCAGGGACGGGAACGTCGACCGACGACAGGAGGCAGACGCGTGATCGTGACGTCCGAAGAGGTGCGGGAGGCGCTCGACGCGCGGCGGCCGGTGGTGGCCCTGGAGTCCACGATCATCGCCCACGGACTGCCCCGCCCGCGCAATCTGCAGGTGGCCCTCGAACTGGAGGAGATCGTCCGGCAGGAGGGCGCCGTACCCGCGACGATCGCCGTGCTCGACGGCCGTCCTCATGTCGGCCTGGACAAGGACCGGCTGGAGCGGATCGCGAACGAGGACGGCATCCGCAAGCTGGGCCACCGCGACCTGCCGCTCGCGGTGGCCGCGGGGGCGAGCGGGGCGACGACCGTGTCCGCGACGGCCCTGCTGGCGGCCCGCGCGGGGGTACGGGTGTTCGCGACGGGCGGGCTCGGCGGTGTGCACCGCGAGTGGACGGTGACCCAGGACGAGTCCGCCGATCTGGGCCTGCTGGCGCGTACCCGGATCACGGTGGTGTGCGCGGGCGTCAAGTCGATCCTGGACGTGCCCGCGACACTGCAGCGGCTGGAGACGCTGGGCGTGGCGGTGGCCGGGTACGGCACGGACCGGTTCCCCGGCTTCTATCTGTCCGACTCGGGACACCCCGTGGACTGGACCCTCGACTCGCCCGAGCAGGTGGCGGAGGTGATGCGCGCCCAGGACGCCCTGCACGCCCCCGACTCCTCGCTCGTCGTCGCGAACCCCGTCCCCGAGGAGGAGCAGCTCGATCCCGGGCTGCACGCGCGCGTGCTGGCCGAGGCACTGCACGCGTGCGAGGCGGAGGGGGTGACGGGACAGGCGGTGACACCGTTCCTGCTCGCCTATCTGGTCCGGCACACGGACGGTGCCTCGCTCGCCGCCAATCTGGCGGCGGTACGCGGCAACGTGCGCCTCGCAGGACGGATCGCGGCGGCCTGGGCGGAGGCGTGAGCGATACGGGCCGGGGCGCCCGGGCAGGCAGGGCCGGATCGACGGATCGTGGCGGCCTCGCCGAGGGTGCTCTGCTCGTCGTCGGGGACGTGGTCACGGATGTCGTCGCCCGGCATCATGGACCGCTGGCGGCCGGTACCGACACGGTCGCCGCCATCCGGACCGTACCGGGCGGCGCGGGCGCCAATGTCGCGTGCTGGGCCGTGCACGGGGGCTGCGACGACGTGCGGCTGCTCGGCCGGGTGGGCCGCGACGCCGCGGCGTGGCACGAACGCGAACTCATAGCGAGCGGCGTACGGCCTCTCCTGGTGACCGATCCGACGACGCCCACCGGAACGGTGATCTGCCTGGTGGACAGCGGCGCGTCGGCGGAGCGCACGTTCCTCACGGACAGCGGGGCGTCACTGCGACTGGCACCGGACGACTGGTCGCCCGCACTGCTCGACGGGGTCGCGCGGCTGCATCTGTCGGGCTACCTGTTCTTCTCGGAGCCGAGCCGGGCACTGGTGTCGGTGGTGCTGGAGTCGACGCGCGCGCGTGGTGTGCCGGTGAGCCTCGACCCGGCGTCGGCGGGATTCCTCGCCGGGCTGGGCGTGGACCGCTTTCTCGAACTCTGCGCGGGCGTGGACGTCCTGCTGCCCAGTCGTGACGAGGCCTGTCTGCTGACCGGACTGCCCGATCCGGCCGACGCGGCCGCCAAGCTGAGCCGGCACTTCCCCCTGGTCGTCGCCAAGCTGGGAGGCGACGGGGCCCTGGTCGCCCGTTCCGGATCCGTGCGATCCCGTGTCCCGGCGCTGCGGGCGACGCCGCACGACACAACGGGCGCCGGTGACGCGTTCACCGGCGCGTTCCTCGCGGCGCTGCTCGCGGGCACCGGCCCCGAGGAGGCGGCGACGGCGGGGTGCGCGGCCGGGGCGCAGGCGGTGGAAGGCATCGGAGGAAGACCGCCCACTAGACCTCCCCGGAGAGGCTGAGAAGGGGCTGAGGAGAGGCGCGGGGGACCTGCGGACCGAACTCGACGGATTCGGCCACGGCCGCTCAGCGCCTCCACGGCTCCACGGCTCCACGGCTCCACGGCTCCACGGCTCCACGGCTCCACGGCGAGGGGATGTCCGTAGGGACCCCTGCCCGGCTCTTCGCCTCTCGTCTCGTGCTCGCTCAGTTCTTGCGCCCCCAGGCCGAGATCATCGGCGCGGTGGCCAGGTCCATGGACCCGGCGGCGACGTTCGCGAGGTGTTGTTCGATCTCCTCCTGGGTGGCCAGGCCGGCGGTGACGAGCTGGTCGCGGATCTGACGGACCGTGGCGGCCTCCAGTGCCGAGCAGGCGGGTGAGGTGACGGGGAAGTACGCGTCGGCCTCCACACCCGTGAGCCCCGCGTCCCGGAGCAGCCGCGGGAGTTTGCGTCCGTAGGCGAGGTCGGCACCGCGATCGGCGAGCAGTTTGCGGAAGCCCTGGCGCAGCCGGTTCGCGAGCTGCTGCTCGGGGCCGTAGTCCTCGGGGCAGAGCAGCGGCTGCAGGGCGGGATCCGCGTCCTCGACGAGGAGCCGGCCGCCGGGCCGCAGCGCCTTGATCATCGACCGCAACGCACGTTCCCGGTCCGGTACATGGACCAGTACGAGCCGGGCGTGCACGAGGTCGAAGCCCTCCCCCGGCGGTTCCTCGGCACCCACGTCGTGGACGCGGACCTCGACGGGCGAGCGTGCCACGGAGGCCGCCCATGAGGTGTCGATGTCGGTGGCGACGACCTGCCCCGTCGGACCCACCTTCTTGGCGAGCCAGGACACGACGGACGTGCCACCCGCCCCGACCTCCCAGCAGCGCCAGCCGGACCCGACGCCGAAGCGCTCCATGTGCCGGAACGTCGTGGGGTCGAAGAGCGTGGCGAGGGCCTCGAAACGCCGCCCCGCCTCCGTCTGCCGGTTGTCGAGGAGATAGCCGTCGGCTCGCGTCATGAGGAGATCATCCCAGCCGACCTGCCTGCCGTGGATCGTCGACGCTCCCGTTGCCCGTACGGGCGTGATGCGAGACGTCCGTCCGGCCCACCAGCCCGCTTACCGCCTGCCCGCCTACCCACCCGCCCACAAGGCGGAACGGAATGTTCCGTTCCCACAGTCTTTTCCGGTGTCCGACCAGGCCTGGCAGACTGGCGCGCCAGGCGCAAAGTGCGGCCCGAGGAGATCCACGCGAGGAGATCCAGATGTCCATGGCAGGGAATTTGCGGAAGGTGACGGCTCTCGGCGCGGTCGACGGCCTCCGCAGAGTGGCACGGCTGACACGACGGAGCCGTCGTGTCGACCTGAGTCACCCCGCCCGGTCGCCGCTGGGCTCCGCGGTGGTGAACTGCGTGGCGTACCGGGACGGCGTGCGGATCCCCGAAGGCCGCGATCTGGTCGACACCGTGCAGCGGATCCGCAAGCGCGACGAGGGGTTCGTCTGGCTCGGCCTGCACGAACCGACCGACGTGGAGTTCGCGGGCATCGCGGAACTCTTCGACCTGCACCCCCTGGCCGTCGAGGACGCGGTCGAGGCGCACCAGCGTCCGAAGCTGGAGCGGTACGACGACACATTGTTCGCGGTGTTCAAAACCGTCTGCTACGTGGAGCACAAGGAGCTGACGGCAACCAGCGAGGTGGTGAACACCGGCGAGATCATGGTGTTCGTCGGTCCTGACTTCGTCATCACCGTGCGGCACGGACGGCACGGCTCGCTGGGTCCGCTGCGCGAGGAACTGGAGTCCGACGCCCGGCAGTTGTCGAAGGGACCGGCCGCGGTCCTGCACGCGATCGCGGACCATGTGGTCGACGAATTCGTGAGCGTCACGGACTCGGTCCAGGCGGACATCGACCAGGTCGAGGCGGATGTGTTCGCCGAGAACGGCGCACGCGCCGACGCGGGCCGCATCTACCAGCTCAAGCGTGAACTCCTCGAACTCAAGCGGGCCGTGGTCCCCCTCGCCCGGCCCGTCCAGGAGCTGGCGGCCCGGCCGGCCCGTGTGGTCGACCCGGAGATACAGGCGTACTTCCGTGATGTCTCCGACCATCTTCTGCGGGTCACCGAACAGATAGCCGCCTTCGACGAACTGCTCAACTCGATCCTGCAGGCGCATCTCGCACAGGTGACGGTGGCGCAGAACGAGGACATGCGGAAGATCACGGCATGGGCGGCGGTCATCGCGGTCCCCACCATGGTCTGCGGCGTGTACGGCATGAACTTCGACAACATGCCGGAACTGCACTGGAGGTTCGGCTACCCCATCGTCATCGGTCTCATATCCATCGGCTGCTTCGTCCTCTACCGAGGATTCCGGCGCAACGGCTGGCTCTGACACCTCACTCACCCGGCACGGCCGGCGGCCGAACCGGGGCGGCCCGCGGGAACGGGGCGGCCGGGTCAGCCCATCGCGCTGCTCGCGCCCCTCGCGTAGACGCTCTCGACCCAGGCGGCGAGTTGTTCGTCGCTGACGTGCTGGGCGAGGTCGGCCTCGCTGATCATGCCGACCAGTCGCTTGTCGTCGATCACCGGAAGCCGGCGGATCTGGTGCTCCTTCATCTCCTGGAGCACTTCGCCGACATCGGCGTCGGCCTCGATCCAGCGCGGTGTGCCCTGAGCCATCTCGCCCGCGGTGACCCGGGCGGGATCATGGCCCATGGCCACACAGCCGACGACGATGTCGCGGTCCGTGAGAATGCCGCAGAGGCGTTCGTTCTGGTCGCTGATGGGCAGCGCGCCCACGTTGAGGTCGCGCATGAGCTGGGCGGCGCGGTCCAGGGTCTCGTGAGCGGGGATCCACTGGGCACCACGGTGCATGATGTCTCCGGCGGTGGTCATGGAGTACCTCCCGGTGCCGGACGGCCGGCGCGGCGCGGAACACACCGCTAGTCCCGGCGCCCTTCATTCTCGCCGTGCCCCAGGGGCCACGCACCTGGAGATACGGCCACCGCGGCAAGCCTTTTCCCGCCCGGGGCCAGCCGTTCCCGCCCGAGGTCAGCCGTTCCAGGCCGGGTGGCGGGGATCGTCGGCCCGGACCAGGACGTCTGCGGCGGTGTCCGGACCGATCTCGCTCTCGTAGCGGGCGAACGCGGGGAGACTCCAGTGCTCCGCATCGGGAGTACGGCGGCGCAGCGCGCCCGGGGAGAGGAGCACGTGAACGCTGAGGTCGAACGGGAACCAGTGGCGCAGCAGGAGGGGGCCATGGAGCAACAGGATTCCGCCGGGCGGGAGTTGGACGTACGGACTGCGGGTGGCCCGGTCGGTGACGGGGTCCCGGAGGTCGGGCAGGATCCTGCCGTCGCCGTCGGCTTCGAGGGGACCGAAGACCTCGCGCCACAGAGCGCCGGTGTCGAACCATCCGTCGTAGTAGGCCTCGACATCCTGGCGACCGTGTTCGAGCCGGAGCGAGGCGGAACGCAGGAAGCCCTCCGTGCCGACGACCAGCGCGGGACGGCCGCGTACGCGCAGCGCCTCGAAGACGCGCTGCGCGAGTTCGCCGGGGCGCGCGGCCGGTGCTCCGTCGAAGGCGACGCGTGGCCAGGGGCTGCCGTCCTGCGGCTTCAGGTCGAGCAGACGCTCGGCGAGCTGGTCGCCGAGCCGTTCCCAGGTGATCGCTTCGAGTCGCACGGAACCCATGATGCCGCGTGCGTGCAGGCACCTGGCCGGCGCGGCGGGCCGCGACCGGGCGGGGAGGGCATCCGGCCGCGGGGGTGTGGGCCGTGCCGGGGCAGCCGACCGCCAAAGCGTGACCGGCCAGGGCTTCGGGCCGCGGGGCGTGAACCGTGCCGGCGCATCGCCCGGCGACGTAGATGGGGCGCCGGTCCGGGGAAGGAACCGCGTATGGCACCGATCGCTGATCCCCCGCAACGGAACGGACCGCTCGTCGTCCAGCCGCTCAAGAAGCGCCACTGTGTCGAGTGCCGGAACGGGCCGCTCCCGCTGCTGGTGCTGGAGGAGGGGTCGCCTCGGTGTCTGGACTGCTCGGATCTCGGGCACCTGGTGTTCCTGCCGCGTGGCGACACCGCGCTGACGCGCAGATCGCGGGAGGGCAGCGCGCTGTCGGCCGTGGTGGTGCGGTTCAACCGGCGTCGGGGCCGCTACGAGCGGCAGGGGGTCATGGTCGAGGAGGCCGCGCTCGCCCTGGCCGAGGAACGGTGCCTGGCGGACGCGGAGGCGCGACGGCGGCGCCGGGCACGGGACGCACGGCGCCGGGAAGCGGAGGACGTCCGCTTCACGGAGGCGTTCGCACGGGAGATAGCCAGGCTGTTCCCGCACTGTCCGGCCGGCCGGGCACGAGCGATCGCCGCGCATGCCTCGGTGCGCGGCAGCGGGCGGGTCGGACGGAGCTCGGCGGGCCGCGCGCTGTCCGAGGCGGCGGTGACCGCGGCGGTCCGTGCGTCGGTACGGCACACCGAGACCCCGTACGACCAACTGCTGATGAGCGGTGTTTCGCGCTACGAGGCACGCCGTCGGATCGCGGCTGCGGTGGACGCGAGGCTGTGGGAATGGCGCGACGGCATCACCGCGCGGGCGTGAGGGGCCCGGCGGAGGGAGCGTGAGGGCCCCGCGGCGGCGTGTGGAGAGGTCGCGCATGGGTGTGCGTCGCTCGGCCACGGCCGTTGTCGGCGTGGGGGATTTCGCTTGTGGTGGCCGACGCTGTGCAGGATCTTGGGTTCGGCCGGTTCGACACGGGAGTGGACATGATCGATGGACCGTATTTCGTGCTGACTCTGCTGGGGGTGCTCGGCTGCGGGCTGGTGGCCGGGGTGTTCTGCGGGTTCTCGACCTTCGTGATGCGGGCGCTGGCCCAGTTGCCGCCGTCGCAGGGGGTCGCCGCGATGAACGCGATCAACGTCGCCGCGGTCCGCCCCCCGTTCATGCTGGTGTTCGCCGGATCGGCGGTGCTGTGCTCGGTGCTGGCGGTGGTGACGTTCGTGCTGCTGCCGCACGACGGGACGGTGGAGCTGCTGCTCGGCAGCGCGCTGTATCTGTTCGGGGCGTTCGGGGTGACCATCGCGGCGAACGTCCCGCGCAATGACGCACTGCTGAGGCTGGACCCCGGGACACCGGAGGCCGCCGCCTACTGGCCCACCTATGTACGCCAGTGGACGATGTGGAATCACGTCCGCACCGCCGCGTCGGCCGCGGCGGCGGTGTCGTACGCACTCGCCCTCACCTGAGCCGTAGCTCCTGCCACCGGCCCTGCCCATGATCGTCCTCGTCCGGAGCGGCGGCCCGCTGTCGTCCGGGGCGGCGGTGTGCGCGAGGGCGACGTATCGTGGCGGGAAAGGAGTGCTGCCCGGATTCCGTGGCCGACGAGGGCCGACGGCCCGGTGGCTCCGACCCCGTACGCGTACATGAGGGAGACGGCCATGGCCGATCCCAAGGGTTTCATGACCACACCGCGCCAGGAGTATCCGCGCCGGCCCGTCGGGGAGCGGGTGCGGGACTGGAACGAGGTGTACGTTCCCGGAGGCCTGCTGCCGATCATCGAGAAACAGGCCGACCGTTGCATGGACTGCGGCATCCCCTTCTGTCATGACGCGTGTCCCCTGGGCAATCTGATCCCCGAGTGGAACGACCTCGTCTCGCGCCACGACTGGCGGGCGGCGAGCGACCGGCTGCACGCCACGAACAACTTCCCCGAGTTCACCGGACGGTTGTGCCCCGCGCCGTGCGAGGCGGGCTGCGTGCTGGCGATCAACCAGCCGGCGGTCACCATCAAGAACGTCGAGGTCGCCATCGCCGACCGCGCCTGGGAGGACGGGTTCACACCGCCGCGTCCGCCGGACCGCCTCTCGGGGCGGACGGTCGCGATCGTCGGGTCGGGGCCTGCCGGACTCGCCGCGGCGCAGCAGTTGACCCGGGCCGGTCATACGGTGGCCGTGTACGAACGGGCCGACCGGATCGGTGGTCTGCTGCGGTACGGGATCCCCGCGTTCAAGATGGAGAAGCGGCATCTCGACCGCCGGCTGGCGCAGATGCGCGCGGAGGGAACCAAGTTCCGCACGTCGACGTCGATCGGCACCGACATCGGGGCGGCTGAGCTCAAGGCCCGCTACGACGCCGTGATCCTGGCTCTCGGCGCCACCGCCTGGCGCGAACTGGACGTACCGGGACGGCAGTTGTCCGGCATCCATCAGGCGATGGAGTACCTTCCGCTGGCCGACCGGGTGTGCGAGGGGGATCTGGAGGTCTCCCCGCTGTCCGCGGCGGGCAGACATGTGGTGATCGTCGGCGGCGGCGACACCGGCGCCGACTGTCTGGGGACGGCGGTGCGCGAGGGCGCCGCTTCCGTGACCCAGCTCGACATCTACGCGCAGCCGGAGACCGAGCGCGACGAGGACGCCGAGCCGTGGCCGACGTATCCGAAGATCTACCGGCTCTCCGCCGCGCACGAGGAGGCCGGCGCGCTGGGTACGGCGCCCGCCGCCGACGCGGACGCCCGGCTCTTCGCCGCCTCCACGCTCCGGTTCGACGGGGACGCGGACGGCCGGGTGACCTCGCTGCGTCTCGTCGAGGTCGACGAGCGGCGCCGCCCGACCCCCGGTTCCGGGCGGGCCCTGCCCGCCGACCTCGTCCTGCTGGCCCTCGGCTTCCTGGGCCCCGACCGGCACGACGGCCTGATCGACCAACTGGGTCTGGAGCTGGAGCCACGCGGCACGATCGCCCGCGGCACCGACTTCGCCACGAACGTCCCCGGGGTGTACGCCGCCGGGGACGCGGCGCGCGGGCAGTCGCTCGTCGTGTGGGCGATAGCCGAGGGCCGGGCCGTCGCCTCGGCGGTGGACCGGGCACTCAGCGGGGCGGCCCGCTCCCGGCTGCCGGCGCCGATCGGACCGTACGACCGCCCCATGACCGCGTAGGCCGCCCGGCGCCGCGCCGGCCACCCCATGGCCGCCTGTCCGCATGGACCGGCCCATGCAACTCTCGTAGAAAATCTACGGTTTGCGTCCCACCGCCCCGTACCCGGGGATGACCCCGTCGTCCTGTCCCGGGACGGGCTCGCCCAGTTCCGGGTGCCACTCGTGGACGACCGCGACACCCGGCTCGACCAGGTCGAGGCCGTCGAAGAAGCGCGTGAACTCCGACCGGGAGCGCAGCGCCAGGGTGACGCCCGCCGCCTTGAGCTTCTCGATCGCCGCCGCCGACTCCTCGGGAGTGAAGTCGGCGGTGGCGTGGGTCATCATCAGAAAGCTGCCGGAAGGCAGTTCGGACAGCAGCCGGCCGACCAGGGCATGGGCGCCGTCCTCGTCGGAGACGAAGTGCAGCAGCGCCACGAGGGAGAGCGCCACGGGCCGACCGAAGTCCAGGACCTTCCTCGCCCCGTCGAGGATGGCGTCCGGGTCCCGCGCGTCGGCCTGCAGGTACTCGGTGGCTCCCGCGTCCGAGCTGCGCAGCAGCGCTGCCGCGTGGGCCAGCACGATCGGGTCGTTGTCGCAGTACACGACCCGGGCGGCGGGCGCGACGGCCTGGGCGATCTGGTGGAGGTTCGGTTCGGTCGGGATGCCGGTGCCGATGTCGAGGAACTGCCGCACGCCGTTCCGGGCCAGCCAGCGTGTGGCCCGGTGCATGAAGGCGCGGTTGACCCGGGCCATCACCGGCACCCTCGGATCGAGGGCGAGCATCTGGCGGCCCATCTCCTCGTCGACGGGATAGTTGTCCTTGCCGCCGAGATACCAGTCGTACATCCGTGCGGGATGCGGTTTGCCGGTGTCGATTCCGGTCGGGGGCTGCCCGGTCATGACGGTCTCCGTAGGTCCGCGTCGTAGTAAGTGAGCAACTCAGAGCCAAATTCAGGAAAGTCGTGGAAAAGAGAAAGCAAGTCGTTCAGGAGAGAAGGAAGTCCGCCTCTCCCGCTTTCGCACCTTGGATGAACGCGGTCATCTCGCCGGGCGTGTAGATGAGGGCGGGACCGTCCGGGTCCGCCGACTGGCGCACGGCGATACGGCCGTCGGCGAGTTTCATCGCCTCCAGGCAGTTGCCGCCGTTGCCGCCGCTCCACGGTTTGTGCCAGCCCTCGCTGCCCAGTTCACGGGCGGGCATTCCGTTGTAGATGCGCACGTCGCCTATTCGCGGGTTGATGCGTTCCGGCGTGATGCGTTCCATTCACAGCTCCTTGCGGAGATCCCGGAGGATCTCCTTCGTGCGATGTGCCGTGGCGGCTTGGGCCGCCATGCGGTCCATGACCTCCAGGTGGGTCGCCACCTCGGAGCGCGAGTCCAGGTAGACGGCGCCGGTCAGGTACTCGCTGTAGACCATGTCCGGAAGCTCCGGCATGGCGAATCGGAACAGCACGAAGGGCCCGTACGTGCCGGGGTGCGGGCCCGAGGAGAACGGGATCACCTGCAGCGTCACATGGGGCAGCTTCGTGGCCTGAAGCAACTTGTCGATCTGGGCACGCATCACCTCGGGGCCGCCGATGGTGCGGCGCAGCACCGTCTCGTCCATCACCGCCCAGATCCGGGGCGCGTCCTCGCGCGTCAGCAGTTCCTGGCGCTGCATGCGCAGCGCCACATGGCGTTCGATGTCCTCGGGCCTGGTCTGCCCGATGGCTCCCGCCTCCAGAACGCCGCGCGCGTAGTCCTCGGTCTGCAGCAGGCCGGGAATGAAGTGCGGCTCGTAGGAACGCAGCAGGGAGGCGGCGCCTTCCAGGCTGACGTGCATGGAGAACCAGTCGGGCAGGATGTCGTGGAACCGCTGCCACCAGCCGGGCTTGTTGGCGTCCTCCGCGAGCTGGACGAAGGCTTCGGCCTCCAGGTCGCCGACGCCGTACGACTTCAGCAGAAGCTGGAGGTACGGGATTTTGAGGGAGACCTCGGCCATCTCCATACGGCGGACCGTCGCGGGGGCGACACGCAGGATCCGCGCGGCCTCCTCGCGCTTGAGACCCGCGCGTTCCCGCAGGTCCAGCAGGCGCCGTCCGAGAACGACCTGACCGACCGTCGGCGCGGACCGCGGTTCGCTCACGCCCCACCTCCACTGAGTCCGGGCAGCCCGGTCGGCGCCGTCCGGGTTCTTCCTCGTCTGCCTCGACGATCCCAACTGGCGCCGCTCGGCTTGCTGTTGCCAGCAGTGTGCCACGCGCCCCCACAGCGTCACACGGCACTCTGCATTTTTCAGAGTGAGTCTTGCCAAGTGTTCGCGGCGCCGCGATAGTGGCAAGCGTGATTCCGTCCGCGCCGTTAGGAACAGACGCCGCCGAAGACCGGTCCGGTCTCCGTGCCGCCATGGGACAGCACCCCGGCGCGGCCGCCGATCGCCGGTTCCGCTTCGAGCTGGCCGCACACCCGGGCTCCGTGGCCCGGGCGAGACGCCTGAGCCGGTCCCGCCTGTCCGGATGGGCGGTGTGCGAGGACGACTGCGACACGGCGGAACTCGTGGTTTCGGAACTGGTCACCAACGCGATCGTGCATGCCGCCGGGCGACGTGTCGTCTGCGAACTGCAGGACGCCGGCGACCTGGTGCGCATAGCCGTGTGTGACGAGGGGTGCGCTCCCGGCGAGCCGCACCCCTCCCCGCGCCGGCCCGACGAGGAGCACGGGAGGGGATTGCTTCTCGTCGCGGCAGTGTCCAGGGCCTGGGGGGCCCAGGACACCGGGCCCGGCCTGCTGGTGTGGGCGGAGATCGCACGCTCCGCAGGCCGGGCCGAAAACATCGCCGGCGCCGTCCCGGAGACCCGGCCGGACGCGGGCGGCCCGGACGTCCGGAACAGTCCGGCCGTCCCGGCGGTTCCGGACGGCCCGAACGACCGGAACGGCCTCGGCGACCGGGGCGGCCCGGACGGCCGGCATGAACCGGACGCGCTCGGCGCCGGATTCGGGGACGGGCCGCGAACGGCGCCGCCGGGCCGGCTCCGCGAGGTCCGCCGCGACGCGGGTTCGCCCGACGTGGGCAACGGCCCTCGGGCGGATCTCGGCTGGAGCGCGAAGAAGCCCCCGAACGACGGTCGGGGCACGGGGGCGGAGGGATTCTGGGGGGCGGGAACCGTGGGGAACCCCCAGCCTCCCTCCGCCCGGGGCGGGAGTCAGGACCGCGATCCGCATCGGAGCGGGAACCCGTATCGAGACGGGGACCCGCGTCAGGACCGCGACCCGCGACGGGACCAGGGTCCGCGGCAGGCACGGGATCGGGATCGGGAGAGCCTGTGAGCCGTACGTCTGCGGCGGGGCCTGCGGCGCGGGTCCTGAGCCTGGACACGCTGGTCCGCGTGAACCGCGGACGGCGACAGCCCGGGCCGCCGAGGCGTCTCCCCGTTCCCGAGGACATGAGCGTGCCGTTGGGCTGCGACGCGGTGTCGGTACCCGCCCGGTTCGGACCGCTGCTGCTGGCGCGGCTGCCTCGTGTGGGCTGCATATACGCCGACGGGGCGCACTGGTGGTGGATCGTTCCTTCCGACTCCGATGTCGCCCTGGAGTGGCCGGCGCCCGCCCACTACGCCACGGGGGCGGTCGTGCCGGACTCACCTCGGATTCCCGGGCTCATCCACAAACCGGACGGCACGATTCCGTACACCCCGCCGATCCCCCTCTATCTGGCCCTGTGCCAGGTCACGGGGACGACACCCGCCTGGTCGCGCCCGATCAGCGCGTGACCCGCACGCCCTCACTCGACGCCGTCGGCACCGCCCACGACGACCAGGAACGCGTCGGAGGCGAGGTCCATGACGACCTCCGCCGCCTGCCCCTCCTGGCGGCGCGCCTGCGCGAACTCCTCCGCGGGCCACGACCCGCGCGGTCCACCGGCGGGAAAACGCTCCAGCACCCTTCGCCCGTTCACCCTCTACCTCCATGTCGCACTGCTGTGGAGAGTTAAACGCCTGTCAGGGGGTGAACGGCTCTGGCGGTGACGGTACTGAGACGAAGTCGACACCGGACAGCAGAACCACCGCGACGGAACCGGCCACATGTGCCTCCGGTGTCGCACCGGCCGGAACAGGTCACATGCGCCCCCGGCGTCACACCTCGACGGGACCGGCCGCACGCGCCCTCGGCGTCACACCGCGACGGGAGGCGTGGGCGCCGTCCGGAGACCCGCCCGTTCGCGCCGCTCGGCCAGTTCGCCGAGGAGTTCGGCGATGCGCTCGGTGTGCCGGGGCGTGAGCCTGCCGGTGTCGTCCAGCTGCACGGCACACGCCGTGGTCGTGTCGACGAGCCGCTCCAGAGTGGCCGCGACCGCGTCCGTGCCCACGGAGTGCCGTGCCAGGGCGGGGAGTTCGGCCGCGGCGAGATCGATCGCGGCGCGGGCCTCGGCGAGCGCTCGATAGGCCTCCCGGCGCAGGACCCAGCGGCCCGTACGGTCATCGGCCGTACCGTCGCCCAGGACATGGGCGAGATAGACGTCCGCCGCCTGCTCGGCCCGGGTGAGTCTCGCCCGCACGGTCCCGCCCCGCTGTCCGAGGGGCGGCAGGTGTCCGACGAGCAGGACGATCGCGCAGGCCAGCAGGGTCTCGACGATCCGGTTCCAGGAGGCCTGCGGCTCGCCGCCGACCATGACCAGAGCGAGGACGAGGACCGTGACGACGGCGGTCTGGGTGGCGAAGTGCCGGGTGGCCACGGGGATGAGGGCGCCGCTGACGGCGACCAGGGCGACGAACCCCTCCGGCCGCGGCAGCAGAAGGGCGAGCCCCGCGAAGACGACCGCGCCGAGAACGGTCCCCGCCGCCCGGCACAGCACGCGGGAGGCGAGCGGTCCGAGATCGGGCTTGACGAGGAAGACGGCGGTCGCGGGAAGCCAGTACCAGTGCGGGTGGTTGCCGTACCAGCGCGCGTGATGCAGGGCCTGTGCCACCGCGACGCTCGCGCCGAAGCAGAGGGCGACCCGGAGGCCGTACTCGCGTCCCGCGGCACCGAGCACGGTGCGGACGATGGAGCCGACGGTACGCCGCCGGCTGTGCAGGGCGTTCCCGGAGCCCCGGTCGAAGGTCTCGGCGGCGTGCAGCAGGGCGTCGTGCAGGGCGCGCAGCGCGGGTACGACGGGTGTGCTCCCGAGCGGGCCGGACCGGGCGCCGGGGACGGCGGGCGCCGGCAGCGGCCCGGTGGGGGCGCCCGTGCGGACGGCGGCCGCGAGCCGCCGGGGGCCCTCCGCGGCCCGTGCGGGCACTCTCTCGCCCGCCCAGGCGAGCGCGGTCGCCGCCTCGGCGAGCGGCAGGGCGGCGGCGTACTGGGCGTGCAGTCGGCGCTCGGCCGCCGAACTGGCGTACCGCCGCAGCCGGGGTCCGTCGAGCGCGTCCTGCGCGTGGTCGAGGGCCGCGGTCAGCGCGACGCGCCGCCGGGTCGCCTCGGGCCCGCCCACGGCGAGCAGCAGCGCGGCGATGGCGTCGTACACACCGGCGACGGCGTCCCGCTCCCCGTCGAAGCGGTAGTCGCCGGTGTTCACCGCGGTCGTCGGCAGCGCCAGCCGCAGCGCGAGCAGCCAGCCGGCCCCGCCGAGGAAGAGCAGCGCGCGCACCCACCCCGGTTCGGGCAGCGGCATCCCGGCCCCGATCGCCGAGGCCACCAGCAGCTGGGTCCCGGCACCGGAAGCCACGGGTCCTACGGCGCTGACGGCTCCGGCGAGCAGTCCGAGCCCGGTGAGGAGCAGGGTGAGCGCCACCGCTTTGGTGTGCTGTCCGGCGTACGAGCCGATGAGCAGACCGGCGGCCCCGGCGAGGGCCGGTACCCCGAGCCGTTCGACGGCGACCCGGCGGCTGCCCGGCCGGTCGTTGATCCCGGTCAGCATGGCGCCGAGGGCGGCGATCACTCCGAGTGGGGTACGGCCGCTCAGTACGGCCACGAGCAGCAGCGGCCCGGCGGCCAGCGCACCCCGTACGACCGCGTTCCAGGGAACCGGTCCGCGCTGGGCGCGCAGGGCGTGGGCGAGCCAGGGCGGGACGGCGGCGCGGTGGATGAGACGCACAGGGCTCCAGTCGGGCGAGGGCGGGGTGCCTTCGGGCGACGTCGGCCGGGCTCGTGTCGTTGCCAGGGTAGTGCGCACCGCCCGCGGACGACGAACGCGTTGATTTCCGCGGCGTGACATTTCACGGGACGGACGAGCAGAGCGTGAAAAGGGAGGGAGGGCGGGAGGAGGAGCGGGTCCGAGGGCGTAGCCGGCCCCCGGACCCTGGGGATGCCGCCATGTCGCACGCCGGCACGCTTGAGGACCCAGGTCAGTCGTTATGTCGCCGCGTCCTGCCTTTGGACCACCACGCATCGAGCTGCGCGGACTGGACTTGAACCAGCATCTCGGCGTACTGGGGCCTGGGCCCGGTCGATCCGGCGATCGGCGGCGAATACTGAGTCTGGAGCAATAGTCTGAGATTGATCACGGTCTGCCTCTGCCGAATTGGGCTACCGCGGCGCGTGGGCACTCCGTGGATCCGGAGTGCCGCTGGTGCCGCGGGGAGGGCTCGAACCTCCACTGGAACCGTGCATTCACGACAAGCTTCAGGTTCAGCTTGCGCTCCTCGCGCACCCCGGCCGTGGTGCGTTGTGGCCGGGGAGTTCAGAGGCTACCCCTGGGCGAACAGGTAGCCGAAAACAGCGTCGCCGACGCGCTGGTCGACGACGTCCACGCCGTTGGCCTCCTCGCGGGCGAACTTGACCGCCTGCTGCAACTTCTCCACGCGGTCGAGGAGTTCGTTCACGCGCCGCGCGGGCAGGGCGCCGGAGAACTTGACGGTCGTCCAGTAGCCGACGGGGATGTCCTCGTAGTACACCTCGACCTGGGCCGGGTGCTTCTCGGTGGCCTCGGCCTTGACGTGGTTCCGCGGGACCTTCTTCGTACGAAGGGTCCGCACCGGCTCGGTCTTCCAGGCGTCGGTGGACGGATCGCGCACCCAGGACTCGGAGGCGTCGAGGACGGGCAGCTTCCGTACGAAGGTGTTGAGATCGGTGAGCTGCTTCTCGAGGAAGAGCAGATAGGACACCGGCACCGCGGCGACGAGCACGCGCCCGTCCACCTTCACGTCGGCCGTCGCGGCACAGTTGGCCCAGTCCTTGGTGGCGGTCACGTCGAACAGCCGGGTCAGGGTCGCCGCGGTGTCCCGCAGCACGTCCTCGGCCTGCACCTGGACCCGGGTCGACTCGGGCGGCAACTGCTCGCCCTCCTCGTCCTTCGGCTGGTACGTCCGCGAGATGCCCGCGAGCAACGCAGGCTTCTGCAGGCCATGATGAGCGGCCGTCAGGTCCTGATGGGACTTGGACTTGATGCCCTTCTCCACTGCGATGATCTGATTGAGTTTCGCCACGTCGGTGACCGTAGCAGCGTCGGCGGGGATCACTCGACGCATTATTCGCCGGACCGGGACCGCACCCCGCGTGTCCGTCGCGCTGTTCGCCCGCGACGGGGACGGCACGCCGTGTGTCCGCGTGTCCGTGCGGCACACCCCGCGCGCCGTCGACGGTAATGGGGATGCACGGTAATGGGGATGCGCGGGCCCGCCTCGGACCCGCATCATCGGCAGGTTGTCCCTCACTCCGTCGACAGGCCCGCCCACAGGGAGCCCCCATGGTCCAGCGCGTCACCGTCCCCAGCCTCTTCGCACCGCCCGTCTACGCGCACGCGTCCGTCGTGGAGGCGGGCACGAAGCTGGCCTTCCTCGCCGGGTCCGTGCCGCTGGACGCCGACGGACAGCTGGTCGGCCCGGGCGATCCCGTACGCCAGGCCGAGCAGGTGCTGGCCAACCTCGACGAGCAACTGCGTGCCGTGGGCAGCGACATGGCCCATGTCGTGTCGACCGACGTGTACGTCGTCAGTGGTGAGCCCGCGGTCCTGTCCGCCGTCTGGAACGTCGTCGAGGCCTCGGGACTGAGCATCGGCCCGCACTCCTCGACCCTGCTCGGTGTGGCCTGTCTCGGGTACACCGGACAGCTCGTGGAGATCACGGCGACCGCGGTCGTACCCGAGACGTAACCGGCGACTGCCCCCGAGACGCAACCGGCGACCGCCCCGAAGCGGAACCGGCGGTCTTCCTTGAAGCGGAGCCCCCGGTCGCCCGCGCGGCGGAACCCGCGGCCGGGATCGAGCCCGACCACGCCCGACACCGCAGACCGCCTACGGGAAGCGCGTTCTCAGCCCCGCGGACCGCGCCGCCGTGATCAGGACCTGCCGCAGCATCGTGGGGGTGAGCCGCCCGGTGAAGGTGTTCCGCTGACTGACGTGGAAGCAGCCGAAGAGCTCGACGGAAGCGGGGCCGGAGACGGAAGGGGAAAGGGAAGGGAAAGGGGAAGCGGTCGCCGACGGGGACTCGGACGAGAGACCGGAACCGGTGTCGGCACCGGCGCCGCTGTTCGGAGCGTCCGGTTCCGGCCGCCGTACGAGCGTCACACGCGCCCCGTGCGCGAAGGCCGGACGTGGCCGGGGCACCGTCCACCCCGCCCCCGCGAAGGCGGGCAGGGCCGCCTGCCAGCCGAAGGCCCCGAGGACGACCACCGCGCGCAACGTGGGCCGCAACAGCCGTAGCTCCCTGACGAGCCAGGGCCGACAGGTGTCCCGCTCCTCGGGCGTCGGCTTGTTGGCGGGCGGCGCGCAGTGCACCGGAGAGGTGATCCGCACCCCGTACAGCTCCAGCCCGTCGTCCGCGCTCACCGCGATGCCCTGCGAGGCGAGCCCGATGTCGTGGAGCGCCGCGTACAGCACGTCACCCGACCGGTCCCCGGTGAACATCCGTCCGGTCCGGTTGCCGCCGTGCGCGGCCGGTGCGAGCCCCACGACGAGCAGGGAGGCGTCGGTCGGCCCGAACCCGGGCACCGGACGCCCCCAGTAGGTCTGGCCGGCGAACGCGGCACGCTTGGTGGCGGCCACCTCTTCGCGCCACGCGACGAGCCGCGGGCAGGCCCGGCAGCCGGCGATCCGCGTGTCGAGGGCGGTGAGGTCGGCGGAGCGGGCCGCGCCTTCCGCCGGAGCGCTGCTGTCCACCAGACCACCGTACGGCCGGCCGGCGCCCGACCCCGGCTCGCCCCTCCGCCCCCATTGCTTGCCGCCCACCGCCCCCTCCACCGTGATCGACCGGACAGGTCCTAGGTCATCTCCGCTCCCAGCGCCAGGAACCCGCAGATCAGCAGGAAGAGGATGCCGAGGAGAGGCCAGATGAAGCGGAGGTACTTGTCGTAGCCGACCTTGGCGAGGGCGACGCCTCCGATGGTGACGGCGGTGGTGGGGACCCAGAGGTTCATCCAGCCGCTGGCGGCCTGCCAGGCGGTGACGACGACGGCACGGGAGACGCCCGCGAAGTCGGCGAGGGGGGCGAGGATCGGCATGGCGAGGGTCGCGTGGCCCGAGGTGGAGGGGATGAGGAAGGCCAGCGGCAGGTTCACGATGAAGACGATGATCGCGAAGAGACTGGAGGAGGTGCCCTCCACGACACCCTCGATCGCGTGCAGGACCGTGTCGGTGATCTTCGAATTGTTCATGATCACGGTGACTCCGCGGGCCAGCACGATCACCAGCGCGGGCGACATGAAGTCCGCGGCGCCCTGGATGATCGTCGCGCTCAGCTTCTGCTCGCCCATCCGCGCCACCACCCCGACCAGCACCGCCGCGCACAGGAACAGCGCCGCCAGCTCCGGGAAGGACCAGCCGAGCTCGAACCCGTACGGCCGCGCGTCCGCCTTGCCGGTGAGCGCGCTGGACCACGGCACGACGGAGAAGATCATGAAGGCGAAGACCAGCCCCGTGGTGACGAGGACCGCTTTGTGCAGACCGGTCAGCTCGGGAACCTCGCCCGCCGCTTCCCGGGCGTGCTCGCGGTCCCCCGGCAGGAACCCGGTGATCGAGCGGTCCGGGTTCTTCCGCACCCCGCGCGCGTACCGGATGACGTATCCGATCGTGACCGCCGTCAGCACGACCCACATCGCGAACCGCAGCACGATGCCGTCGCCGAGCGAGATGCCTGCCGCGGACGAGGCGACGCCCGTCGCGAACGGGTTCACCGTCGAGCACAGCACCCCGATCCCGGCACCGAGGATGATCGTGCCGACCGCCACCATCCGGTCGTAACCGAGCGCCAGCATCAACGGCACGATCAGCCCGTAGAACCCGAGCGTCTCCTCGGCGAACCCCTCCACCGTGCCGAGCACCGAGAACACCAGCATGATGCCCGCGATGAGCAACGCGCCGCGCGCCCTCAGCCGGTGGGCGAGCAGACCGATACCCCGCTCGAGCGCGCCGGTCGCGAACACGACCGTGATGAACGCCCCGATGGCGAGCACGAAGAGGAACACCCCCGCGCTGCCGTACAGTTCGCCGGCGAACTCGGGCCCGACCTGCGCGGTCTTCTCGTCCAGGATTCCGTAGAGGCCGTTGACGGGTGCGAGGAAGAGGTCGTTGAGACGGTCGACGAAGCTCTGGCCCGAGTCGACGCGGTGATACGTGCCCTGGATCGGCCTGCCCTCGGGCGTACGGTCGTACTGCCCCGCCGGGATCAGGAACGCCAGTGCCCACACGGCGATCGTGACGATCGCGAGGACGGTCAGCGCGCTCGGGAACGTGAACGAGCGCCGGTGCGGCGGCTCTTCCGTGTCGGGCCGCCCGGTACCGGCCGGGGTCGTCACCGGTCCGCCCTGTCCCTGCTCACGCTCCCGCTCATGCGCCCGCTCCCGCTCCCGTGCGGAACCCGGCGAACGTGACGGAGTGGGCGGAAGGGGCGGCGTGGACGGCTGCGAGTGCTCCGGATCGGCGCGGAGACCGTCCGTCAGCGTCGTCCTGCGCTGCTGTCTCCACCCTCGGTCCCCTCTCCTGTTCCCCGGACGGCTTCACCGACAGCCTCCGCCCGCCTTGCGGGCGACGCATCCGGTGTGGTCCGTGCGACGGAAAAGGCATGCGGTGCGCCGGGCCGCGGGCGTTAGAGTCGGGTCATGGCTTCTCAGGGTGCTGACGGGGAGATGAAGGGCGCGGGTACCGAAGGCGGGCGCGGCGCGGACGGCAGGAGAACCGCCACGGGCGGTTCGGGAACCACTTCCGGCACCGGCTCCAGGACCGCTCCCGGAACGGGCTCCAAAGCGTCCGCTCCCCAGAGCGCCCCCAAGGCCTCCGGGGCCGACTCCAAGGCTTCCGGGACCGCCTCCGGGGCCGCTCCCGCGACGGCTTCCGAGACCTCCGCCGCCGTCGCCGCCGGGCCCGCCGGCGGCGAGAGCGTGCGGGTGGACGCCTGGATCTGGTCCGTCCGTCTCGTCAAGACCCGCTCGATCGGTGCCACAGCCTGCAAGGGCGGTCATGTTCGGGTCAACGGGGAGCGCGTCAAGCCCGCGTACTCGGTCCGTGTGGGCGACGAGGTGCGCGTGTGGCACGAGGGCCGTGAACGGGTCGTCGTCGTGAAGCGCGTGATCCGCAAGCGGGTCGGCGCCCCCGTCGCCGCCGAGTGCTACGTCGACAACAGCCCACCGCCTCCGCCGCGCGAGGCCATGGCCCCTGCGGGTATCCGGGACCGGGGCGCGGGACGCCCGACCAAGCGGGACCGCCGCGAGATGGAACGCCTGCGGGGCATGCAGACGGGCTCGTCCGGCCCCATCAGAACCTCGGGCCCCTCCACCGGTCCGACCGGGTCCGCTGGGACGACCGGCGCGACCGGGTCCGCTGGGACGACCGGGTCCGCACGCTCCCCCCGCCACTGAACCTTTTCCCGCGCCCGCTCCTTTCCCCCTCCCTCCCCCTTCCCTCCCCCACCCCGCTACCCACCGGCTCAGAAACTCCCCTCACCCGGCTCAAGGGCTCCCCCGGTCCAGGGGAGCCCTGCGGAGTCCCGGAGCAGCCCTTCGTTCTTGGTCCGTCCGTCCCGCCCGCTGTCACGCCCGCTGTCCCACCCGTCGGCGCACCAGACGGAGCAGTTCGGTCGTGTGGCCGCGCCTGGCCCAGGCGATCAGGCCCAGCGGCAGCATCAGGACGAGCGGGGTCGCCACGTACGGGCCGTGGACGACGGTGACGTTGACGATGAACGCGCCGACCATCAGCGCGCCGAGCGCCATCGCGGCCACGGAGTCCAGCAGCGGGACCAACAAGGCCAGCCCTCCGGCGAGTTCGAGGGCACCGATGATGTACATGCCGGTGTGCCCCCAGCCCAGCTTGTCGAACGCCTCCGTCGCCGAGGGGTGGGCGATCAGCTTCGGAAGAGCGCTCGCGAACGCGTAGAACAGGCCGAGGACGGTCTGCAGGGCGGTCAGGGAGACACCGGCGGCACGGGATCGGGGGGTGACGGCGGCACGGGTGCCGGTGAGGGGAAGAGTGGTCTCGGACACGGTGGTCTCCTGTGGGAAGCGGTGACTGCTTTCACAGAGGTAGACCTGGGCACTGCCGGGAACTCATCGGTGCCGAACGGGATTTGTCGCGCCCGGTGGCCGTACTCGGCGCACTCGCCGCTCTCCGCCGAACGGGGTCGTTCCGCTCGGTGGCCGCCGCTCACCCCTTCACGGCCCTCACCCATATCCCGTCGTCCGTCAGATACCGGTCCACCCTGAGCCCCGCCTCCGCCAGCGCCTCCTCGAAGGCGTCCTTCGTCAAAGGGCGGGACAGAAACGTCTGGGTCCAGGTGGCGTCCGGGAACAAGTACTCCGCGCGCACCGAGTTGACCCCGTCCCCGACGGGTTCGGCGGACACGATGCGTACGACGAAGCCGGACGGGTCCGTGCGTTCGCGGGGCACGTCGGTGTGGTAGTTCTCGCCCTCGCGCTGGATCAGCACACAGCCGTCGTCCGCGACATGGCGAGCGCATGTCTCCAGGAGCGCCCGCCGCACCCGGACGTCTCCGGTGTGCACGAGGAACGACGCCAGCAGCACGACGTCGAACGTCTCGCCGAGGTCGAGGTCCTCGATGCTGCTGTGTATCCGGCGCGCTCCTCGGACGTGTTCCAGCATGTCGGCGGACTCGTCCACCGCGGTGACCGCGAAGCCGAGTTCCAGGAGCGGGTGGGTCATCCGGCCGACCCCGCTGCCCAGTTCCAGGATGCGCGCGGCGGCGGGAACGGCAGCGGTGATGATGTCCGGTTCGGTTCCGACGGGCAGACGGGTGTAGAGCTCGACCGCGCAGCCGTCCGGTGTGACGGCACCGGGCCCTGTACCCTCGTGTCCCTGACGCATTTCGATCCTCATACCCGTCCAACGGACGGCTTCCGCAAGCTCGTTCCCCCCTCCCGTCACTCGTTCGAGTGATGGGTTCGAGGGACATCCGTCCGAGTCCGGGATCCGGCGGGACGGACTACAGCGCGAACCAGCCCCGTCCTCCGTACCAGTGCCCGCCCCCGCGCAGATGGTCCACGACCGCGCGCTCGACGCTGTTGCGGAGCGGCAGTTCGTCGAGCGGGAGGTCCGGGTCGCCGAAGACGAAGCCGATGGGCACCGTGTCGTCCGGGGTCTTCTCCTCGTGCACCGGGTGGAAGCGGTCCTGGAAGCGAATGATGTTGGAGTCGGCCGGCAGATAGCGCTTGAGCTGTGGGTCGAGGAGCCAGGAGTCGCAGACGGCTATCTCGTGGTGTTCTTCGGGATAGTGGCGGGCGAAGAACTCGCGGGCCAGGGTGAGCGAGCGGTCGCACGCGGCCGGGGAGAGCGGGCCGCGGAAGTCGGTGATGTGCAGGCTCAGGCAGGGGGTGCCGGGGTCCGCGTCCAGCCCCGCCGCCTCGACGGCGCCGGCCGTGCGCCGCCCCAGCAGCGCCCGCTGGAACTGGAGCCGGCCGAGCTGGAACAGCTCGCCGTGGAAGTGCAGGGCGATCCACCAGGGGAACAGCAGTCCGGGGCCGCCGGCCCTTCTGTGGTGCACGGACACATGGCGGCCGAGGTCGGCGAGCGTGCGCCGTGACACGTCCTCCGGCACCCCTCGCTCCCGGTGGTGGGCGCGGACGTGGGGAAGCGCCGCTATGAAGACGTACAGATGGAAGCAGCGGCCGAGAAGTCCGGCCGTCGCGGGGAACGCGGGCGGTTCCCAGCCCTTCCCTATGTCGCCCATGTCCCGGACGAAGCGGGTGACGCAGCGGGCGAGGAGGGTCATGGCCTCCGGATCGGCAGCCAGCCGGGCGCGCAGTGCGACGAGTTCGTTGATGTGTTCGTGGGGCACGGACAGGTCGAGCAGGATGTCGGGCAACGCGTCGGCGTCCGGGAGCGTCGCCTCCCGCGGGGCGGGAGCCCCGCTTTCCAGGTCTCTCAGCCACTCGGCGGTCCTCGCGTCCGCCCTCAGCGCCTCCAGCAGCACCGTCGCCTCCCCCGGCGGCCGTCTGCGGACCGCGCTCCCTTGGTGAACGTGCACCACGAAGAGTACGTTTCCTCGTAGGAGTGGTGATCCTGATGCGTACGGGCAGTGAACCGGTCACAGCGCGCAGTGCTCTGCGGATGCGCCTGTGGCTGAGCGTGTGGGGCCTGGTCTGGGCCATCTTCGGGACGGTCGCGTTCATCCTGGTGGGGCGGCCGGGGTGGGCGGCCGCGTGCGCCGTGCTGTGGGTGGTCGTCACGGTCGACATGACCATGATCCTTCGGCACATCCGGCAGGGCCCGCACTACCAGCCGGGCCGTGACGTCCCGCCGTACGAGCCCGTGGACGAGCGGCGCGTGTACCTGCCTCCGGAGCGGCGCCGGCCGTCGAGGCCGTCGCATCCCTGAGACGGCCGGGCGCCGGGCACTCGCACCGCCCCGTACGGATGCGCTGTGCCGTGCCCCGAACCGCGCGGATGCGCTACGTGTCGAACCGCGCCGCCTGCAGATACTGCGGCTTCGGATCGAGCGCGGCCGCCAGCCTGAAGTGCCGCTTCGCCTGTTCGGGGCGCCGCTGGCGCTCGTAGGTCCGGGCGAGCGCGAAGTGCGCGAACGCGTTGTCCGGCTCGCGCTCCAGGACGATCGTGAACTCCAGCTCGGCGGGCCGCAGTTGCGCGGCGGCGAAGAAGGCACGCGCGCGCAGCAGCCGGGCTGCGGTGTTCTCCGGGTGGGCGGCGATGACAGGGTCGAGCAGCTTCACCGCACCCCGCGGGTCGCGCGCGGCGAGCAGCTGCTCGGCGGCGCGGAAGTCGATGACGTGCGTCTCGGGAGTACGTCCGATCGATCCGCTGGTCTCGGGCACGGCAGAGTCCTTCCCTCGCTGCAAGGGTTCAACGCCCCTTTCGAGGGGTGCTATTCCTGGGGCCGGCGGGCTCTGCGCACGAGATCGGCCCATACGTCCCCTACGCGCCGCTCCAGTTCCTCCAGCGGTACGTCGTTGTCGATGACGATGTCCGCGATCGCCAGACGCTTGTCGCGCGACGCCTGCGCGGCCATGCGCGCACGGGCGTCCTCCTCGGTCATACCGCGCAGGCGGACGAGGCGGTCGAGCTGCGTCTCGGGGCGGGCGTCGACGACGATCACGAGGTCGTACAGCGCGGCCAGGCCGTTCTCCGCGAGCAGGGGCACGTCGTGGACGACGACGGCGTCCTCGGGCGCGGTGTCCTCGAGGGCGCGCGAGCGGTCACCGACCAAGGGATGGACGATCGCGTTGAGGACGGCGAGCCGCTGCGGGTCGGCGAAGACGATCGAGCCGAGCTTCGGCCGGTCCAGGCCTCCGCCGGGAGCGAGGACGTCCTCGCCGAAGGCGTCGACGACCGCCGCCAGCCCGGGAGTTCCGGGGGCGACGACCTCCCGCGCGATCCTGTCCGCGTCGATCAGCACCGCGCCGTGCTCGACGAGCAGCCGTGACACTTCGCTCTTGCCGGCGCCGATACCACCGGTCAGGCCCACCTTCAGCATGCCTCGCAGCTTAGGCCCTGCCACTGACAGGCCCTCGCTCCGGGAGCCCCGGAAGCCGGGAGGCGAGGGGTCAGGCGTCGCCTTCGCGCTCCGCCAGGAACCGCTCGAACTCCTGGCCGATCTCGTCCGCCGAGGGGATGTCCACCGGTTCCGCGAGCATGTTGCCGCGGCTCTCGGCGCCCGCGGCGGCGTCGTACTGGTGCTCAAGACCCTGGACGAGCGCGACGAGTTCCTCGTCGCCCTCCTGGATCTGACGGTCGATCTCGGTCTGGGTGCGGTGCGCCTCGGTCCGCAGGGCGTGCGCTATCCCGGGCAGTACCAAGCCGGTCGCGGCCGTGATGGACTCCAGGACGGTCAGCGCCGCGTCCGGGTACGCGGAGCGCGCGATGTAGTGGGGCACGTGCGCGGCGACACCGAGAACGTCGTGGCCGGCCTCCATGAGGCGGTACTCGATGAGCGACTCGGCGCTTCCGGGGACCTGCGCCTCGTCGAAGGGGCTGCGGTGGCCGGGTACCAGGTCGGTGCGGTTGCCGTGCGGGGTCAGACCCACCGGGCGGGTGTGCGGGACGCCCATGGGGATGCCGTGGAAGTTCACGCAGAGGCGGACCCCGAGCCGCTCCACAATCTGCTGGACGGCGGCGGCGAAGCGCTCCCACTCGGTGTCCGGTTCGGGCCCCGACAGCAGCAGGAACGGCGCGCCGGTGGCGTCCTGCACGAGCCGTACCTCGAGAGTGGGCTCCTCGTACTCGGTCCAGCGGTCGCGCTTGAACGTGAGCAGCGGACGGCGGGCGCGGTAGTCCACGAGCCGGTCGTGGTCGAAGCGGGCCACGACCTGGTGGGGCAGCGAGTCGAGCACCCGGTCGACGATCTGCTCGCCGGTTTCGCCCGCGTCGATGTATCCGTCGAAGTGGTAGAGCATGACAAGACCGGCCGACTCCTGGGCGAGTGCCATGTCGACCACGGCCAGGCCCTTCGGCTCCCATGCGTACAAACCCTGCGGATCAAGCACTGTGACCGCTCCTCCTCGTGTTCGTACTGCACAACGTGGCACGGAGCACGGACATTCCCGTCCCGCGCCGGGACCGCACAGCGAGCCGGGGAGCGCGCACCGAATCCTGGACCGCACGCGAAGCGGGCCGCACGGCACCATGAGCACGCACGGCACACGGGACACACACGGGACACAGCAAAGCGGGCCCGCACCGAATCGGTGCGGGCCCGCTTCTTTCAGCTACTTGCTAGCGGTGAGCTTTCAGCTCTGGCCGCCGGCGAGCTTCTCGCGGAGGGCGGCGAGCGCCTCGTCCGACGCCAGGGCGCCGGAGTTGTCGTCCGACTCCGAGGAGTAGGAACCGCCACCGGAGGCGGCCGGAGCCGCGCTCGTGGAGGTGGCACCCTCGGCCTCGGCCTGCGCGTCGGCCTCGCGGGACTTGATGACCTGAGCCTGGTGCTGCTCGAAGCGCTGCTGCGCCTCGGCGTACTGGTTCTCCCACACCTCGCGCTGAGCCTCGAAGCCCTCGAGCCAGTCGTTGGTCTCGGGGTCGAAGCCCTCGGGGTAGATGTAGTTGCCCTGGTCGTCGTACGACGCGGCCATGCCGTACAGGGTCGGGTCGAACTCGACCGAGGCCGGGTCGGCACCGAAGGACTCGTTGGCCTGCTTCAGCGAGAGGCTGATGCGACGACGCTCGAGGTCGATGTCGATGACCTTGACGAAGATCTCGTCGTTGACCTGGACGACCTGCTCCGGGATCTCCACGTGGCGCTCGGCCAGCTCGGAGATGTGGACCAGACCCTCGATGCCCTCGTCCACGCGGACGAACGCACCGAACGGAACGAGCTTCGTGACCTTACCCGGGACGACCTGACCGATCTGGTGCGTACGGGCGAACTGCTGCCACGGGTCTTCCTGCGTCGCCTTGAGCGACAGGGAGACGCGCTCGCGGTCCATGTCGACGTCGAGAACCTCGACGGTGACTTCCTGGCCGACCTCGACAACCTCGGAGGGGTGGTCGATGTGCTTCCAGGAGAGCTCGGAGACGTGCACCAGACCGTCGACGCCACCCAGGTCCACGAAGGCACCGAAGTTGACGATCGAGGAGACGACGCCGGAGCGGACCTGACCCTTCTGGAGGGTCGTGAGGAACGTCTGGCGAACCTCGGACTGGGTCTGCTCCAGCCAGGCGCGGCGGGACAGGACCACGTTGTTGCGGTTCTTGTCCAGCTCGATGATCTTGGCCTCGAGCTCCTTGCCCACGTAGGGCTGGAGGTCGCGGACACGGCGCATCTCGACGAGAGAAGCCGGCAGGAAGCCACGGAGGCCGATGTCGAGGATGAGACCACCCTTGACAACCTCGATGACGGTGCCGGTGACGATGCCGTCCTCTTCCTTGATCTTCTCGATGGTGCCCCAGGCGCGCTCGTACTGGGCGCGCTTCTTCGAGAGGATCAGGCGGCCTTCCTTGTCCTCCTTCTGGAGGACCAGGGCCTCGATCTCGTCGCCGACCTTGACGACCTCGTTCGGGTCGACGTCGTGCTTGATCGAGAGCTCGCGGCTCGGGATGACACCTTCGGTCTTGTAACCGATGTCGAGCAGGACCTCGTCCCGGTCGACCTTCACGATGACGCCGTCGACGATGTCGCCGTCGTTGAAGTACTTGATCGTCTCGTCGATCGCGGCGAGGAAAGCTTCCTCGTTACCGATGTCGTTGACCGCAACCTGCGGGGTGGTGGCGGTGGTCTCGGTGCTGCTCGTCATGTGGGAAAGGGCTCCGGTACGGACAGTGAGTCGTAGGTACTGCTTACGCCGGGAGCCCGTTTCGCCCTGTAGAAGCCGGACAGCCAAGGAAGCGCCCGATCCGGCACAGCCGGGAGGCGCCTCGAGAACCGAGGGGACATACATACAGATGCGAGCACAGCCTGCTACGTCTGAGGAGCGCAGGCCCGCAGCGCAACTTGTAGCATACGGGGGCAGCCGGGCAGGGTCAATGCGCGAAGGCGCACACCCGGGGCGGATCGCCGCAATCCCGGCACAAGACCTGTCTCACAAGGCCACGCGGGCAGTGGAACGCCTCTGTCGTGACACGCCCGAGACGGGTTGGACGGAAGAGTACGACGAGGGAGCCGATCATCCAAGAGCCTGAACCGCTCGAACCGGAAGCCACCCGACGTGATGCGGATCTCATCGAGAGTTCCCGGGCGAATCGGGGCTGGTGGGACCGGAACGCGGACGACTACCAGACCGAGCACGGCACGTTCCTCGGCGACGACCGGTTCGTGTGGTGTCCCGAGGGTCTCGACGAGGTGGAGGCCGAGCTGCTGGGCCCCGCGGAGGACCTCAAGGACAAGGACGTCCTGGAGATCGGCGCCGGCGCGGCCCAGTGCTCGCGCTGGCTGGCCGGGCAGGGCGCGCGCCCGGTGGCCCTGGACCTCTCCCACCGCCAGCTCCAGCACGCGCTGCGCATCGGGGGCCCCGTGCCCCTCGTGGAGGCGGACGCGAGCGCGCTGCCGTTCGCGGACGGCTCCTTCGACCTCGCGTGCTCGGCGTACGGCGCGCTGCCCTTCGTCGCCGACCCGGTGCTGGTGCTGAGGGAGGTCCGCCGGGTCCTGCGCCCCGGCGGGCGTTTCGTCTTCTCCGTCACGCACCCGGTCCGCTGGGCGTTCCCGGACGAGCCGGGCCCCGAGGGACTGTCGGTGTCCGCGTCCTACTTCGACCGCACCCCGTACGTGGAGCAGGACGAGGAGGGCCGCGCGGTCTACGTCGAGCACCACAGGACGCTCGGCGACCGGGTGCGTGACGTGGTGGCCGGCGGCTTCCGCCTGGTCGACGTCGTCGAGCCCGAGTGGCCCGCCTGGAACACCCAGGAGTGGGGCGGCTGGTCCCCGCTGCGCGGGAACCTCATCCCGGGGACGGCGATCTTCGTGTGCGAACGGGACTGACCTACGGGATCCGTGAAGAACCGCCCGTGACGACACCAGCGGACGAAGGGGAGCCGATCCGGCTCCCCTTCGTCGTGTCGCGGTGCGGTCCGCGCGGGTGGAGCCCGTCCCCGGGTTCGTGCGCGGCCGGTCCGGCGCTCGTACGAGACTGGGGGCGTGATCCGTTACGAAGCCCTGGACGCGCTGCCCGTGCGCGGTGCCCTGCCCGCCGTGGACGAGGCCCTGGAGGGGCACGGCGGCGCGGTGCTGGTGGCGCCGCCCGGCACCGGCAAGACGACGCTGGTACCGCTGGCCCTGGCGGGTCTCCTGGACGACGGGCGGCCGGCGCGGCGGGTGGTGGTGGCCGAGCCCCGGCGGATCGCGGCGCGCGCCGCCGCCCGCCGGATGGCGTGGCTGCTGGGCGAGGCGGTCGGCGAGAGCGTCGGCTTCACGGTGCGCGGGGAGCGGAAGGTCGGCCCCCGCGCGCGCGTGGAGGTCGTCACGACCGGGGTCCTGCTCCAGCGGCTTCAGCGGGACCAGGAGCTCGCGGGCGTCGACGTGGTCGTCCTCGACGAGTGCCACGAGCGGCATCTGGACGCCGACACGGTGGCCGCGTTCCTGCTGGACGTGCGGGCCGCGCTCCGTCCCGAACTGCGGCTGGTCGCCGCGTCCGCGACGACGGACGCCGGGGGCTGGGCACGGCTGCTGGGCGACGCGCCGGTCGTCGAGGCGGAGGGTGTCTCGTATCCGGTCGAGACGGTGTGGGCTCCGCCCCCGCGCGCGGTACGGCCGCCGCACGGGATGCGGGTGGACCCGGCGCTGCTGGCGCATGTGGCGTCCACGGTGCGGCGGGCGCTGGCCGAGCGCCCGGGTGACGTCCTGTGCTTCCTTCCCGGGGTCGGGGAGATCGCGCGGGTCGCCGGGCAGCTGGGCGGTGTCGGGGACGTCGACGTTCTCCAGGTGCACGGGCGGGCTCCGGCGGCCGTGCAGGACGCGGTGCTGACGGCGGGTGCGCGGCGCCGGGTGGTCCTCTCGACCTCGGTGGCCGAGTCCTCGCTGACGGTTCCGGGGGTGCGCGTGGTCGTGGACTCGGGGCTGGCGCGGGAGCCGCGGGTGGACCACGCGCGCGGGCTGAGCGCCCTGGCGACCGTACGGGCCTCGCAGGCGGCCGGACGACAGCGGGCCGGGCGGGCCGGGCGTGAGGCTCCGGGCACGGTCTACCGGTGCTGGGCGGAGGCGGAGGACGGCCGTCTGACACCGTTCCCCGCCCCCGAGATCAAGGTGGCCGACCTGACGGCGTTCGCGCTCCAGGCGGCCTGCTGGGGCGATCCCGGAGCGGCGGGGCTCGCCCTGCTGGATCCGCCGCCGAGCGGGGCGATGGCGGCGGCGCGGACGGTCCTGTCGGCCGTGGGCGCGGTCGACGCCGCGGGGCGGGCCACGGAACGCGGTGTGCGCATGGCGCGTCTGGGTCTGCACCCCCGGCTGGCGCGGGCCCTGCTGGACGCGGCCCCGCTGGTGGGCGCGGCGCGGGCCGCCGACGTGGTCGCCCTGCTGAGCGAGGAGCCCCCGCGCGAGTACGGCGACGATCTGGCCGCGGTCTGGCGCACCGCCCGGCGCGGCGGCGACGCCTACGCGGCCCGCTGGCGCGCCGAGTCCCGGCGCCTTCGCGCGGCGGCGGCCGGCCTCACCCCGGCACCCGCGTCCGCTTCTCCGTCCGCCTCTCCCCCTCCCTCCGCCTCTCCGTCCGTCTCTCCCTCCGCCTCCGCCTCCGCACAGGCGCCCGCACCCGCCCCCGGCCGGGCGCTCCGCCAGGCGTCCCCCTCGGGCTCCCCTTTCTCCGGCTCCCCTTCCTCTCCGGGCGTGCGCGCCAAGGAGACGGAGACCGGAGAGGACGGCCGCCGTGCCCCGGCGGGCGGCGGGGCAGGCGCGGAGCCCGGGGACGACCGGGTCGTCGGGCTCGTCGCCGCGCTGGCGTTCCCCGAACGCGTCGCGCACCTGAGGGGCGGCTCCCATCTCATGGCCGGCGGAACCCGAGCGGACACCGGTGAGGGATCCGTCCTGCGCGGTGCTCCCTGGCTCGCGGTCGCCGTCGCCGACCGTCCCGTGGGCAGGGGGCACGCGCGCGTGCGGCTCGCGGCGGTGATCGACGAGCAGACGGCACGACGGGCCGCCGCCGGTCTGTACGGCGAGGGCGAGGAGGTCCACTGGGCCGAGGGCGATGTCGTCGCCCGGCGGGTGGAGCGGCTGGGGGCGGTGGAGCTGGCCGTGCGGCCGCTGCGGGACGCGGACCCGGGTCTCGTACGGGATGCACTGCTCGAAGGGCTGCGGGAGGAGGGCTTCGGTCTGCTGCGGTGGTCGGCGGACGCCGAGCAGTTGCGCAGGCGGCTCGCGTTCCTGCGTCTTCGGCTCGGCGATCCGTGGCCGGACGTCCGCGACGACGCCCTCCACGCGCGCGTGGAGGAGTGGCTGGAGCCGGAGCTGAGCCGTGCCCGGCGGCGGGCCGACCTGGCGCGGATCGACGCAGGGCAGGCGCTGAACCGGCTGCTGCCCTGGGCGACGGGGGAGGCGGCCCGGCTCGACGAGCTCGCGCCCGAGCGGATCGAGGTCCCGAGCGGGTCGAGGATCCGCGTCGACTACACCGACCCGGCGCAGCCGGTGCTCGCCGTGAAGCTCCAGGAGATGTTCGGGCTCCAGGCGTCACCCGCCCTGGCCGGCGTGCCCGTACTCGTCCATCTCCTGTCTCCGGCGGGCCGGCCCGCCGCGGTGACCGCCGATCTCGCCTCCTTCTGGAAGGACGGCTACAAGGGCGTGCGGGCGGAACTGCGCGGCCGCTATCCCAAGCACCCGTGGCCCGAGGACCCGGCGACCGCCGAGCCGACGCGGTTCACGAACGCGCGGCTCAGGCGCTGACGGGCTCGGGGTCGGCCGCCGGGGCGGGCGTGGGTTCGCCCGGCCTGCGGCCGCGGGCCTCCAGGTACAGCGAGAGGGACAGCAGGGCCGCGCCCAGGAGCAGGAAGCCCCACGGGAGGTAGGAGGTCATCATCAGGACGAGCGTGCGGTTGGACTTGACGAGGTCGACGGTGTGCCGGATGTAGTCCTCGCGCATCTTCACGTCCCCGGAGAAGGCGGTCACCTTGTCCCGGCCGCCCAGGAGCGTGCCGCCGCGCAGCTCCTCCTTGTGGATCTCCTCGCCGTAGACGGGTGCCCCGGTGACCGGCTCGACCCAGAACTTGCGGACGGTGGTGTACCAGCGGGTGGTGCCGGTCTTGGCGAGGGACTCGGGGGTGACGCCCTGGACGGGCATGACCTTGGGGAACTTCACCTTGGTCCAGGGGATGGTCTGCTCGAAGTAGTAGACGTCGACGCCCCGGAAGGTCCGGGTGCCCTTGTAATGGATGGGCGCCGAGGTGCGGGTCTGCGCGTCGAAGTACTCGTAGTCCCGTTTCTCGGTCCTGAAGGGCCATTTGAACTCGATGCCCTGGCGGGTGACGGGGTCGCCGTCGACGGACTCGCCGGTGGCGTGGACGGGTTCCTGGCTGTGCGCGTCGAAGATGTAGCGCTCGGGGAGCTTGGAGACCATCTTCCCGTCGGGGCCCTGGACGTAGGAGAGGGAGTCCCAGACGACGACGTCACGGCCGGCGGTCCGCTCGATCTTCTCGGAGGCCTCGACGTCGCCCTTGAGGGTCTGGACGACGGTGACCTTGGAGACCTTCCTGGCCTTCATGGTGCCGTAGTCGAGGAGGGTCGCGTCCTTCGCCTCGAGAACCATGTCCTGGTACTGGCCGGCGGGGATCTTGGCCAGGCGCGGGAAGGCGTACCAGCGCAGCAGCGGGGACAGCGCCGCGAAGAACACGGCGAGCGCGAGCAGGATCAGGCTTGCCTTGCGGCGCATCTCGACGGCCCTCCCGGTGCGTGCGTCAGGGGTGCTGGGGGACGGTGGTGAGCAGCGGCTTCGGCGAGGTGTGTCCGGCCGGCGAGCCCATGGCCGTGATGGTCAGGACCAGCGCGAGTGCCGCGGCGAGGCCGGTCGCGGCGGCGATGAGGGCACGCATGCGGGCCTCCCGGGGCCAGGAGCTGATACACCGTCAGGTCCGGCACCGTAGCAACGGCGGGGCGAGATGAGAACACGTCGCGCCGCAACGGATCAGGGCGCCCTCGCGGCGTGAGCCGGGAGGGCGCCCTGGAGGCGAGCCGTGCCGCGCGGTGGCGGCTGCGTTCTAGGAAGCGGTGGGAGAGGCCGTGGGAGTGGCGGTGTCGGGGGCGGCGGCCACCGTGAGTTCGACGGTCAGGGTGGCCCCGCCCGCGGTGGTGATGCGGAGCAGGAAGGTGCCGGTGGTGTCGTCGGCGTACAGCTTCGGCAGCTTGAGCAGGCCGTCCGCGTCCGTGGTGAGGGTGGCGAGGGTGCGTACGGGTTTGCCGTCCGCGTCCTTGAAGTAGGGGCCCTTGTCGCTCTCGCCCGCGTCGTCGGCGGACTTGATCAGGGTCGCGGTCGCGGCGACCTTGCCCGCGGCGGCGCCCTTGTAGGTGGCCTTGACCTCGATCCGGTCGGCGAACTCGCCGCCCGGGACGCAGGTCGGCGGGGTGTCGCCGGTACGGGCCAGGGTGTCGGCCTGGCGCTCGGTGACGCTCGCCGTGTAGTCGAGGCCGGCCATGACGCGGCCCACGACGGTGACGCGGACCGTGAAGTCGCCCGTCTTCTCACCGGCCACGAGGGCGGGCGCGGTGGCGACGCCGCCCGCGTTGGTGACCAGGGTGGCGACGCTCTCCCCGCCGGTGAAGGTGGCGTCGGTGTCGCCGACGATGGAGAACCGCACCCGGACCTTGGCCACGGGCTTGCCGGCCTTGTCGTCGGTGCGCACCGCAACCTTCTGCGCGAAGGTGTCCCCGGCCGTCGCCGTGAGCTTCCCGGCACCCGCGTTCGTGAGGTGGTCCACCGTCTCGGTGGGCGTCGGCGTGGGAGTGGGCGTGCCCGTCGGGGGCTGCGTGGGCGGCGGGGTCGGGGTGGCCGGCGGGGTCGGGGTGACGGGCGGGGTCGGCTTCGGGGTGACGGGCGGCCGGGGGCTGCTCGGCCCGGACGGCTGCGGGGGCGTGGGCGTCGGAGTCGGGTTCGTCGTCGCCGGCTCGTCGCTGCCGTGCGAGGGCAGCGCGCCGGTGCCGTCCGGCACCTCGTGGGTGCCCTTGCGGTAGTACTCCAGCCACGACAGGACGGTGGTGAGGTACGCCGTCGAGTTGTTGTAGCTGAGGATCGCCGCGTTCATCTGCGTCTGGACCGACATGTCGTGGTCGAAGCGGCACAGGTAGTGCCCGGCGGCCAGCGCCGCGTCGAAGATGTTGTTCGGGTCCTTCTTGCCGTCGCCGTTGCCGTCGCGGCCCGCCCACGCCCAGGTGGAGGGGATGAACTGCATCGGCCCCACCGCGCGGTCGTACGTGCTGTCGCCGTCGAACGCGCCGTGGTCGGTGTCCTTGATGCTGGCGAAGCCGTTGCCGTTCAGGACCGGGCCGAGGATCGGCGAGAAGGTGGTGCCGTTCGCGTCGACGCGGCCGCCGCGGGCCTGGCCCGACTCGACCTTGCCGATGGCGGCCAGCAGCTGCCAGGGCATGTTGCAGGTCGGCTTCGACTCGTGCAGCGAGGCCTCGGCCTGCTTGTAGGCGGCCAGCACGGTCGCGGGGATGCCCGCCTCGGCGGCGCCCGTGGCGGCGGGCGTGCCGCTTCCCGCGCTCGCGCTCGGCGCGGGGTTCGGGCTCTGCAGCGGCGGAAGGTCCGTGTAGTAGCGCGAGTTGCCGGACGCGGTGCCGTCACCGCCGGTGCCACCGGCGCCCAGGCCGAGGTCGGCGCCCGCCGACTGTCTGCCGTGGTCGTCGACGGTCACTCCCGGGGCCTGGGAAGCGGACAGAGCCGCGACCGCGACCGCGGCCACAGCGGTGGTTGCCGCGCCCTTGCGCAGCCTCCTGCCGAATTGCGCCGCCATCGACCGAACCCCTCCCACGGACGACCGGCGTGACCTGTCGTCGCTCAGACCTGTGCGATACCGCTGACTCCGGCCGCGCGCCCCGCACGGCAACCCAGGTGACCCTACGACAACTTCCGTTGTCCGGGGACCTGTTCGTGCCCGATATTCACCAGTTGGCCATGTACCGTCGTCCCACATACTGGCCGCCGGTGATCAACGACTCGACCGGATCCGGTCAACAGGTGACACAGGGGGACGATTTGCCCTTCACTCTCAGTCACGCGGCCGCCGTGCTGCCCGCGATACGGGAGAACGGAAACGGCCGCGGCCGATTGATTCCCGCCGTTCTCGTGACGGGTTCCTTCGCTCCCGACATGACCTACTACGCGGCGAGCGTAGTGCCCGGCGCGATGGAGTTCGGCACGTTCACCCACTCGTTCACCGGTGTGTTCACCGTCGATGTGCTCATCGCATGGATGCTGGTGGGCGCCTGGCTGCTGCTGCGCGAGCCGCTGGTGGCGCTGATGCCCACGGCACGACAGGGGCGCACGGCACAGCTCCTGCGCTGCGGAACCGCACGCGAGCCGGTGTGCACGCCGACCGCTTTGTGGTGGTACGCCTCCGCGGCACTCGGCGCGCTGACCCATGTCGTGTGGGACGCGTTCACCCATCACGACCGATGGGGAGTAGAACTCTTCCCCGTCCTCGGGCGGACCCTCGCGGGCCAGCCGCTCTATTGGTACGTCCAGTACGGCAGTTCGGCGGTCGCGGCCGTGATGATCGTGTCCTTCGTCGTACGTGCGCTGCGCCGCGCACCGGACGGCCCCGTCGTCGCGGTGCCCGTCCTGTCCACCGCCGACCGCCGGCTGGCCGCCGTGGTGATCGGCGGCCTCGCGCTGGCCGCCGCGGTGCAGCGGGCGGTGCGCTGGTGGGCGTACTGGAAGTCCGTCGCGAAGCCGTGGGAGCTCATTCCGCCGCTGTGCTTCGGCGGAGGCGCCGGCCTGGTCCTCGGCCTGTGCCTGTACGTCGCGGCGGTCAGGATCTGGCGTCCCGCTCCGGCTCGTCCCGGCCCCGCTCCGGCGCGTACGGAGCCGAGCCGTCCCGGCGCTCGCTGACCGGGATCCCGGCGGCGAGAGCACGCAGCAGACCGCGTCCCCGGCCGAGACTCCGGTGCAGGGCCCGGGCGACCCGCTCGACGACGCGGGCGCGGTACGGCATCGTCGGATGGTCGTACGACAGGACGATGACACGGTAGCTGCGGGCCGGGCCGGTGAAGGAACCGATGCCATGGACGCGCCCGCCGTTCGCGGCCCGCGGCAGCCGGCCGGTCCCGATGTGCGCCCCCAGCCCGCGCGAGAGGCCGAAGAACGCGCTCCGGCGCCGGCCGTCACGGAGCCGGGAGAGCGGCCGGAGGAAGTGCGCGCCGGACCTCAGGACCGCGCGGGCGCCGTCGACCACGGCCGGCAGCCGGAGCCGGCCGCTCGTGGGGCGGGCCCGGCCGCCTCCCGTGTCGTCGCGCACCGACACCAGGACCGTCCCCGGGCGCGCGGACAGCGCCGCCTGGAGATCGCGGGACAGCCGGGCCCCGAAGTCCTCCTCGCGGTCCTCGTGGCGGGAGGAGAGACCGGACTCCGGCAGCTGAGCCGTGGCCGCTCCGGCCGCGACCGCGGGCACCGGCGCGAACAGCACCGGGACGACGGCCGCGGCCACCGTCGCGGTCGCGACCACCACGGTCGTGGCCATGGCCGTACGGCGGTGGACCGCGCGTAAACCCAGGGTCGTACGGCGGTGCAGCGTGCGTATACCCATGCCCGCATCCTTACGTCACCCTGCGGACCGGGGCTCCCCGGAAGAACCACACGGGTGACGGCCGCACGGGCACGCGCCCCGGGCCGCCCGGCTCAGGGACGAAGACACCCCGCACGGGAACGAAGAGCACCCGGCGCCGGGCCGAGGAACACCTGGCGCAAGGCCGGGGAAGCACCTGGCGCGGGACCGAGGACGCCGAAGGGCCGTGGGGGGGGGGGCCCCCGGGGGGGGGCCCCCCCCCCCCCCCCCCCCGCCCCCCCCCCCGGCCCCCCGCCGCCCCCCCCCCCCCCCCCCCCCCCCCCGCCCCCGCCCCC
>NZ_JBIRQM010000007.1:76280-210482 GCF_044333225.1 Streptomyces sp. NPDC021080
ACCCCCCCCGCGGGCAACCTCCCCGCCCCGGGGCGGGCCCCCCCCCCCCCGGGGGGGGCGGGGGGGGGCCCCCGGGGGGGGGCCCCGCCCCCCCCGGGGGGGGGGGGCCCCCCCCGGGGGGGGCCCCCCCCCCACGGCCCTTGGCCGAAGGCGTCGCCCGATGCCTAGTGCGCCGCCGACTCCCAGTCCCGGCCCGCGCCGACGGAGACGTCCAGCGGGACGTCGAGCCGGACGGCGGACGCCATCTCGCGGCGCAGCAGTTCCTCGGTCCGCTCCCGCTCGCCGGGAGCGATCTCCAGGACGATTTCGTCATGGACCTGAAGCAGCATGCGGGAGTCGAGCTTCGCCTCGCGCAGCGCCCGGTCCACGTTCAGCATCGCGATCTTGACGATGTCGGCGGCCGTGCCCTGGATGGGCGCGTTCAGAGCCATCCGCTCGGCCGCCTCACGGCGCTGCCGGTTGTCGCTGTTGAGATCGGGCAGATAACGGCGGCGCCCGAAGAGCGTCGCGGTGTAGCCCGTGGCCCGCGCCTCGTCGACCGCCCGGCGCAGATAGTCCCGCACCCCGCCGAAGCGCTCGAAGTACGTGTCCATCAGCGCACGGGCCTCGCCCGCCTCGATGTTCAGCTGCTGCGACAGACCGAAGGCCGACAGTCCGTACGCGAGGCCGTACGACATCGCCTTGATCTTGCGGCGCATCTCGGCGTCGACCGCGGACCGCTCCACCGAGAACACCTGGGAGGCGACGGTGGTGTGCAGGTCCTCGCCGGAGGTGAACGCCTCCAGCAGCCCCTCGTCCTCGGACAGATGGGCCATCACCCGCAGCTCGATCTGGCTGTAGTCGGCGGTCATGAGGCACTCGAAGCCCTCACCGACGACGAACCCGCGGCGGATCGCACGGCCCTCGTCCGTGCGCACCGGGATGTTCTGCAGGTTCGGATCGGTCGACGACAGCCGGCCGGTCGCCGCCACCGTCTGGTTGAACGTCGTGTGGATACGGCCGTCCGCCGCGATCGTCTTGATCAGGCCCTCGACCGTGGACCGCAGCTTGGCCTGCTCACGGTGCCGGAGCATGATCACGGGCAGTTCGTTCTCGGTCTGCGTCGCGAGCCACGCCAACGCGTCCGCGTCCGTCGTGTAGCCCGTCTTCGTCTTCTTCGTCTTCGGCAGGGCCAGTTCGCCGAAGAGGACTTCCTGGAGCTGCTTGGGCGAACCGAGGTTGAACTCGTGCCCGGCCGCCGCGTGCGCCTCCTTCACCGCCTGCTGCACCGCGCCGGCGAACATCTGCTCCATGGCCTCCAGATGGGCCCGGTCCGCCGCGATGCCGTGCCGCTCCAGCCGTGCCAGCAGGCTGGAGGTGGGCAGCTCCATGTCGCGCAGCAGATCCGCCGCGCCGACCTCCTGGAGCTTCTCCCCGAACGCCTCCCCCAGATCGAGGACCGTGCGGGCCTGCGCCATCAGCGCGTCGGCCTCGGCCTGTTCGTCCGTACCGAACGCCAGCTGCCCGTCGGCCGCCGCCGCGGGCCCGAGCTCCCGGCCCAGATACTCCAGGGACAGCGCGTCCAGCGCGAAGGAGCGGCGGCCCGGCTTGACCAGATAGGCGGCGAGCGCCGTGTCCATGGTCACGCCCTCGATGGTCCAGCCGTGCTCGGCGAAGACCCGCATCGCGCCCTTGGCGTTGTGCATCACCTTGTGCCGGCCGGAGTCGGCGAGCCACGCGGCGAACGCGTTCTCGTCCGGCTCGTCCAGCCGGGACGGGTCGAACCACACCGCGGGCCCCGTACCCGTCGCGAGCGCCACCTCGGCCACCGACCCCGAGCCGAGCGTCCACGAGTCCACCGTGGACACACCCAGCAGCCCGGCGCCGTGCTCGGCGAGCCACGGCGCCAGTTCACCCGTACCCAGCACCGCCCCGTCGATGTCGACGCCCTCGACGACGGGCAGCGCCTCCTCGGCCTCCGCGGTCCCCGGGTCGACGGCCAGCAGCCGCTCGCGCAGCGAGGGGTTACGGATCTCCAGCGTGTCCAGGACCATCGCCAGAGCCGTGCGGTCGTACGCGGCCCGCTCCAGGTCCGTCACCGTCCGGGACAGTTCGACGTCCTTGACCATCTCCGTGAGACGGCGGTTGAGCTTCACCGCCTCCAGGTGGTCACGCAGGTTCTGCCCCGCCTTGCCCTTGACCTCCTCGACCCGCTCGACCAGCTCCGCGAACGAACCGAACTGGTTGATCCACTTCGCGGCCGTCTTCTCGCCGACACCGGGAATGCCCGGCAGGTTGTCCGACGGGTCGCCGCGCAGCGCCGCGAAGTCCGGGTACTGCGCCGGCGTCAGCCCGTACTTCTCGAACACCTTCTCCGGAGTGAACCGGGTCAGTTCCGAGACACCCTTCGTCGGGTACAGCACCGTCGTGTGCTCCGAGACCAGCTGGAAGGAGTCACGGTCGCCCGTGACGATCAGCACCTCGAAGCCTTCGGCCTCCGCCTGCGTGGCGAGCGTCGCGATGATGTCGTCGGCCTCGAACCCGTCCACCGCGAACCGCTGCGCGTGCATCGCGTCCAGCACCTCGCCGATGAGCTCGACCTGCCCCTTGAACTCGTCCGGGGTCTTCGACCTGTTCGCCTTGTACTCGGGGAACTCCTCGGAACGCCAGGTCTTGCGCGAGACGTCGAACGCCACCGCGAAATGCGTGGGCGCCTCGTCGCGCAGCGTGTTCGCCAGCATCGATGCGAAACCATAGATGGCGTTCGTCGGCTGACCCGTCGCGGTGGTGAAGTTCTCCGCGGGCAGCGCGAAGAACGCGCGGTAGGCCAGCGAGTGCCCGTCCATGAGCATCAGGCGCGGGCGGCCCGTGCCTGCGGTTTTCTCGGTCTTATTCGATGCTGTCTCTGCCACACCCCCGATCCTGCCACGGCCCGCTGACAACGCGGGCCCTCCCGGCCCGGCGCACCCCCTCCCGTCCCGGATTCCCCCGACCCACGGCCGCCGCCGTCGGCCGCGCGTGCGAGGATCGAAGGGGTACGAACACACGCACACCGACGTGCGCATGCGAAGGGGTTCAGCGATGGCCAGCAAGCCGCCGAAAAGCGATCCGGTCCAGGACGCGCCGCAGGTAGCCGAACCCAAGCACGCAGCCGCCGGGTTCCCCGCCATCGGACACACCCTGCGCATCGCCCAGCAGCAGATGGGCGTCCGCCGCACCGCGCTCACCCTCCTGCGCGTCAACCAGAAGGACGGCTTCGACTGTCCCGGCTGCGCCTGGCCCGAGCCCGAGCACCGGCACACCGCCGAGTTCTGCGAGAACGGCGCCAAGGCGGTCGCCGAGGAAGCCACCCTGCGCCGGGTCACCCCGGACTTCTTCGCCGCGCACCCCGTCTCCGACCTCGCCGGCCGCAGCGGCTACTGGCTCGGCCAGCAGGGCCGCCTCACGCACCCCATGTACCTGCCCGAAGGTGCCGACCATTACCAGCCCATCGGCTGGGACCGCGCCTTCGACATCGTCGCCGAGGAACTCGTCGCGCTCGACTCCCCCGACGAAGCCCTCTTCTACACCTCGGGCCGCACCAGCAACGAAGCGGCGTTCCTCTACCAGCTCTTCGCCCGCGAGCTCGGCACGAACAACCTTCCCGACTGCTCGAACATGTGCCACGAGTCGTCCGGCTCCGCCCTCAACGAGACCATCGGCATCGGCAAGGGCAGCGTCCTTCTCGACGACCTCTACAAAGCGGACCTGATCATCGTCGCCGGGCAGAACCCCGGCACGAACCACCCGCGCATGCTCTCCGCCCTGGAGAAGGCCAAGGCCAACGGCGCGAAGATCATCACCGTCAACCCGCTGCCCGAAGCGGGCATGGAACGCTTCAAGAACCCGCAGACCCCCCAGGGCATGGTCAAGGGCGCCGCCCTCACCGACCTCTTCCTGCAGATCCGCATCGGTGGCGACCAGGCACTCTTCCGCCTGCTGAACAAACTGATCCTCGACACCGAGGGCGCCGTCGACGAGACGTTCGTCGCCGAACACACCCACGGATTCGAGGAATTCACCCAGGCCGCCCGCGCCGCCGACTGGGACGAGACCCTCACCGCCACCGGCCTCACCCGCGACAGCATCGACGAAGCCCTGAAGATGGTCCTCGCCTCCCGGCGCACCATCGTGTGCTGGGCGATGGGCCTCACCCAGCACAAGCACTCCGTCCCCACCATCCGCGAAGTCGTCAACTTCCTGCTGCTGCGCGGCAACATCGGCCGCCCCGGCGCCGGCGTCTGCCCCGTTCGCGGACACTCCAACGTCCAGGGCGACCGCACCATGGGCATCTTCGAACGCCCCGCCCCCGCCTTCCTCGACGCCCTGGAGAAGGAGTTCGGCTTCAAGCCGCCTCGCGAACACGGCTACGACGTCGTACGGGCCATCCGCGCGCTGCGCGACGGCGACGCCAAGGTCTTCTTCGCCATGGGCGGCAACTTCGTCTCCGCCTCCCCCGACACCGAGGTCACCGAGGCGGCCATGCGGCGCGCCCGGCTGACCGTCCACGTCTCCACCAAGCTGAACCGCTCGCACGTGGTCACCGGAGCGCGCGCCCTCATCCTGCCCACCCTCGGACGCACCGAACGCGACCTCCAGGGCAGCGGCGAACAGTTCGTCACCGTCGAGGACTCCATGGGCATGGTGCACGCCTCACGCGGCCGCCTGGAGCCCGCGAGCCCCCACCTGCTGTCCGAACCCGCCATCGTCGCCCGCCTCGCCCGCACCGTTCTCGGCGAGGCCAGCACCACCCCCTGGGAAGAGTTCGAGAAGGACTACGCGACCGTCCGCGACCGCATCGCCCGCGTGATCCCCGGCTTCCACGACTTCAACGCGCGCGTGGCCGACCCCGCCGGCTTCGCCCTCCCCCACGCCCCCCGCGACGAACGCCGCTTCCCGACGGCCACCGGCAAGGCCAACTTCACCGCCGCGCCCGTCGAACACCCCGAACTCCCCGAGGGCCGCCTGCTCCTGCAGACCCTGCGCTCCCACGACCAGTACAACACCACCATCTACGGACTCGACGACCGATACCGGGGCATCAAGAACGGCCGCCGCGTCGTCCTCGTCAACCCCGACGACGCCCGCGAACTGAAGATCGCCGACGGCTCCTACGTCGACCTCGTCGGCGAATGGAAGGACGGCGTCGAACGGCGCGCCCCCGGCTTCCGCGTCGTGCACTACCCCACCGCCCGCGGCTGCGCCGCCGCCTACTACCCCGAGACCAACGTCCTGGTCCCCCTCGACTCGACCGCCGACACCAGCAACACCCCTGCCAGCAAATCCGTGGTCGTCCGTCTGGAACAATCGACAGCCGACTGAGCGTTCGCTCAGCAGGAGACATCCGCGACGAAGCGGTCCACGACGAACGGAGCCGGACCCCATGGGCGAACAGCACACCCCGAAGTTCCCGCAAGGGGTCATCGACGAGTACGCCGCGCTCGGTGTCGACCTGCCCGCGCTCTTCTCCGCGGGCCACCTCGGCAACCGCATGGGCGTCCAGATCATCGAAGCCTCCGCGGACCGCGTCGTGGGCACCATGCCCGTCGAGGGCAACACCCAGCCCTACGGCCTGCTCCACGGAGGAGCCTCCGCCGTCCTCGCCGAGACCATCGGCTCCGTCGGCGCCATGCTCCACGGCGGCATCACCAAGATCGCCGTCGGCGTCGACCTGAACTGCACCCACCACCGCGGCGTCCGCTCCGGCCTCGTCACCGGCGTCGCCACACCCGTCCACCGCGGACGCACCTCGGCGACATACGAGATCGCCATCACCGGCGAGGACGGCAAGCGCGTCTGCAGCGCCCGCCTCACCTGCATCCTCAAGGACGCACCCCAGAGCTGACACCCGGGAGCACCCCGGAGACCACGGGCGCTCCGGGGACCCTCCCGGACCTCCCAGGCGCCCCGGGGACCTCCGGGGCGCTCCCGGACCCCCCAGGCGCTCCGGACACCCCCCTGACCCGCCAGGAGCGCGCGGACCACTCGGAGCCCTTCCAGGCGGGCGAGCCGCGCCGGGCCCGCCCGAGGGGCCGCCCTCGCTCCCGGATCCTCCGGGGCTCGCCCGGATGCTCCGGAGCCCGGCGGCGTCCGCAGAGCCGCCGGCGCTCCCGGGCCGCGCCGACCACGTCTTCCCGCCGGGGATCCCAACCCTCGCCGCGGGGCGTTCCGGGCCCGAAGGCGCCCGCCGGGCCGGCTCCCGGGGTTCCCCGGAGGTTCCGCGCGGCCCTCACGGAGGGAGAAGCCGTCCCGGCCGGCAAGGAGTGCGCGGGGCGTGACCGAGTTCCGGTGCGCACGCCTCCCGGGCGCTGGATCCTCCGGAGACCCGAACTCCCGCTCCGTACAGCCCTCTTGGCGGCCGTACGCTCCGAACCACCCCGGGACACCGGCGGCAGCGGGCCCGCCGAAGCCCAACCCCGCGCCCACCCCCGGCAACCGTCGGGCCACGCTCCCCCGGCCGCGCCGGCGACACCCACCCTCGGGCCGTCATCGCGATCGCAACCGGTGCTCCGCTCGCCCCGCGCCTGGCGCCGCCCCGGCCGTCGCCGGTGCCGCCGCCGTCCGCCGCCACGGCCCCGGCGGCACGGTCACCCGCTTCCGCTTCCCGGCCGGCACCGCCACCCGCACGACCGTCGCCGTCCGCCAAGTAGGCGCCGGGCCGACCGAGTTGAGCGCGACAGCACGCCCCCGTTGCCACTGACAGTGAAGGCCGGAAACCCCCCGCCTCATCGCCTTGCGCACCGCCGTATACAACCGCGCCGGCTCACCGCCCGCCGCCGAGGCCCCCCACCCCGACCTGCGCGTCCGCGGCGACAACGCACAGCAACCGCAAAGCCTCACTTCGGCGGCATCCGGCCGCACACCCCCGGGACCGGCCCGCACGCCCCCGGCTTCCCCAACAGGCCCGTCCCCACACCCACTTCACCCGGCCAGGGCACCGGCGGCCGCCTCACACGGCAGTAACAGTCGGTTACCTCTGCCGCAATAAATCAATCCCCGCGCCGCGGGCCGCACCGCACCCCGCTCCCGACGGCCCTCCGGACCGCCACCGGGCGTACAGCTTCCGGTATCCGCCATCAACCCGGAACAGCACGTTCTCACCATGCGAACACACAACCGCCTCCGGCCAACACGCCGAAATGCTCCGATCGTCCGCCCCACGCCCCGCGAGGCACCCCCCGGATAACAAGAGCGTCACAGCCTTCCCCACGCTCCTCCCCACCCCCCCAACCTGCGCTTATAGTCACGGCCAGTCACCGCGCCGCCGGGCGCGTCACTGCACGGCCCTGCTTCATCCAGTACGGCCCGGCGAGAAACACGGCCCCCACCCTGGGGTGCCGCGCCAGGGAGAGGATTCAACGTGCGACAGCGTTCCATGGTCATACTCACCGCCGTGCTCACGACAGGGGCACTCACGCTGACCGCCTGCGGCTCGCGCGACAACAGCGGCGACAGCAAGAGCGGCGGCAAGACCGAGATCATCATCGGCGTGGACGCGCCGCTGACCGGTCAGAACTCCGCCACCGGCCTCGGCATCCAGGGCGGCGTCCAGATCGCCGTCAACGACGCCAACAAGAACAACACCGTTCCCGGCGTGACCTTCAAGGTCCAGGCGCTCGACGACAAGGCGATCCCGGCCTCCGGCCAGCAGAACGCCACCCAGCTCGTCCAGAACGACAAGGTCCTCGGCGTCGTCGGCCCGCTGAACTCCGGCGTCGCCACCCAGATGCAGCAGGTCTTCGACACCGCCAACCTGGTCGAGATCTCCCCGTCCAACACCGCCCCGGAGCTCACCCAGGGCAAGAACTGGCAGACCTCCAAGTCCCGCCCGTTCAAGACGTACTTCCGCACCGCCACCACCGACGCCCTCCAGGGCGGCTTCGCGGCCGACTACGCCTACAACACCCTGAAGAAGCGCAAGGTGTTCGTGGTCGACGACAAGCAGACCTACGGCGCCGGCCTCGCCAAGCTCTTCAAGGCCGGCTTCACCAAGTCCGGCGGCAAGGTCGCGGGCGAGGACCACGTCAACACCGGCGACACGGACTTCTCCGCCCTCGTCACCAAGATCAAGAACTCCAAGGCCGACCTGGTCTACTACGGCGGCCAGTACGACGAGTCGGAGAAGCTGACCAAGCAGCTCAAGGACGGCGGAGTCAAGATCCCGCTGTTCGGTGGCGACGGCATGTTCAGCGACACCTACATCCAGACCGCCGGCAAGACCTCCGAGGGCGACCTGGCCACCTCCGTCGGCCAGCCCGTCGACTCCCTGGCCTCCGCCGCCGACTTCATCAAGAAGTACAAGGCCTCCGGCCTCAAGGGCGACTACGGCACCTACGGCGGCTACTCCTACGACGCCGCCACGGCCATCATCAAGGCCATCGGCGCTGTCGTGAAGGACGGCAAGATCCCGGACGGCGCCCGCGCCAAGATCGTCGCCGAGGTCCAGAAGACCAAGTTCGACGGCATCGCCGGCCCCGTCTCCTTCGACGAGTACGGCGACACCACCAACAAGCAGCTCACCGTCTACCAGGTCGTCGACGGCAAGTGGAAGGCCGTCAAGAGCGGTACGTTCAACGGCTGATCAGCACCACCCTGGGCCACCCCGGTGGATCGGTCCGACACCAGGCCACGGGGCCATCAGGCACCGTAGGCCCGGTCCGGTCCACCGGACAGGCCCTCCGCACAACCCAGGGCCGCGCGGCCACGACCACACGTCACCGCGCGGCCCGCTTCATACGCCCTGCTCAACTCTCCCCACCACATGGAGGCCACGCGGTGAACACCCTGCCGCAGCAGCTGGCCAACGGGCTGTTCCTCGGCTCGATGTACGGGCTGATCGCCATCGGCTACACGATGGTGTACGGCATCGTCCAGCTCATCAACTTCGCCCACGGCGAGATCTTCATGACCGGCGGCTTCGGCGCACTCACGGTCTACCTGTACGTTCTGCCAAACGGCACATCCATGTGGATCGCTCTCCCAGCGATGCTGATCGGCGGCGGACTCGTCTCCGTCCTCATCGCCGTCGGGGCCGAACGCTTCGCCTACCGACCCCTGCGCGGAGCGCCACGCCTCGCCCCCCTCATCACCGCCATCGGTCTGTCCCTGGCCCTCCAGCAGATCGTCTTCAACGTCTACCCGGACGCCAAGACGGACCTGAAGTTCCCTCAGCTTCCCTTCGGCCCCTGGCACATAGGCTCCATCAGCATCCAGAGCGGCTCCGTCTTCGTCATCGTCGCCGCCCCCCTGTGCATGGCCGCCCTCGCCCTGTTCGTCAGCCTCTCCCGCACCGGCCGCGCCATGCAGGCCACCGCGCAGGACCCTGACACCGCACAGCTCATGGGCATCGACACCAACAAGATCATCGTCATCGCCTTCGCGATCGGCGGCTTCTTCGCCGCCGTCGCCGCCGTCTCCTACGGCCTGCGCTACGGCACGATCCAGTACAACATGGGCTTCCAGATGGGCCTCAAGGCCTTCACCGCGGCCGTCCTCGGCGGCATCGGCAACATCTACGGCGCCATGATCGGCGGCCTCGTCCTCGGCCTCGCCGAGACCATGGCCACCAGCTACATCGACGGCATCCCCGGCATGCAGCAGCTCGGCGGCGGCGGCTGGTCCGCCGTGTGGGCCTTCGTACTCCTCATCCTCGTACTGCTGTTCAGGCCACAGGGCCTCGTCGGCGAACGCGTCGCGGACAGGGCGTGACCACCATGGCAACCACCGAGACCACCACCCCCGAGCGCGGCCTGATCGCTCTCCCCGAGAGCGCCGCCCGGGTCCTCATCGCCATCGGCGCGATCGCCACCATCGCCAGCACCTTCATGTCCTGGACCTACACGTCCGAATTCCCCGGGGACCTCACCTACTACGGCTCCCCGGCCGGACTCCAGGTCCTCGACATCGTCGCCGGCGTCCTCACCCTCCTGTACGCCCTGACCCTCTTCAACGTCCGCGGCCTCGGCTGGCTCAACCCGGCGGGCGCCACCCAGCCCGTCGTCCTCGCCGCCGCCTCCGCGTTCGCCGTCAGCTGGTTCAGCGCCATCGCCATCGCCGTCGACCTCAAGGGCCTCGTCGCACTCGACCCCGGCGCCTACCTCGCCGCCGTCGGCTCCCTGATCGCCCTCCTCGGCACCCTGGCACTCCCCAAGCCCGGTGACACCCTCAAGGACTACGTCACCAAGCCCGAACTCATCCCGCCGGCCGCCAAGCTGCCGGCCTGGGGCGAACGCCTCGTCGTCACCGCCGCCACCGCCGTCGCGCTGATCGTCTTCAACTACGGCATCGGCGTCGACCCCGACGCGAGCGAAACGTTCCTGGGCTACCTGCTCCTCGTCGTCTTCGGCTCCTGGGCCCTGCTCACCGCCGGACTCTTCGACCGCTTCGCGCAGCTGAACGCCCGCCACAAGGGATTCGCCACCACCATGGCCTTCCTCGCCGCGGCGGCCTTCCCGTTCCTCGCGAACAACGAGCACAACTCCAACCTCGGCGTCAACATCCTCGTCGTCGGAACCGTCGCCCTCGGCCTCAACATCGTCGTCGGCCTCACCGGACTCCTCGACCTCGGATACGTCGCCTTCCTCGGCGTCGGCGCCTACGCCGCGGCCCTCGTCTCCGGCTCCCAGTTCTCCGCCTTCGCCGGCGTCCAGTTCCCCTTCTGGGCCGCCATGCTCACCGGCATGGCCGCGTCGCTCGTCTTCGGCGTCCTCATCGGCGCCCCCACCCTGCGACTGCGCGGCGACTACCTCGCCATCGTGACCCTGGGCTTCGGAGAGATCTTCCGCATCGCCGTCAACAACATGGACGGCGTCTCCGGACCCAACCTCACCAACGGCCCCAACGGCATCTCCATGATCCCGGACCTCGACATCTTCGGGTTCAACTTCGGCGCCGAGCACAACATCCTCGGCTTCCCCCTCGGCCGCTTCGCGAACTACTTCCTGCTGATGCTCCTCATCACCGCAGTCGTGGTCATGGTCTTCAACCGCGCCGCCGACTCCCGGATCGGCCGCTCCTGGATCGCCATCCGCGAGGACGAGACCGCCGCCACCGCCATGGGCATCAACGGCTTCCGCGTCAAGCTCATCGCCTTCGCCCTCGGCGCCTCCCTCGCCGGCCTCGCCGGCACGGTCAGCGCCCACGTCGGCTACAGCGTCAACCCGGCCCCGTACCAGTTCGCCGGTTCCGTGCCCCCGAACTCCGCCTTCCTCCTCGCGGCGGTCGTTCTCGGCGGCATGGGCACCGTCAACGGACCCATCCTCGGCGCCACCCTGCTCTACCTCCTCCCCGAGAAGCTCGGCTTCCTCAAGGAGTACCAGCTCCTCGCCTTCGGCATCGCGCTCGTCATCCTCATGCGCTTCCGCCCCGAAGGCATCATCGCCAACCGCCGCCGCCAGCTCGAGTTCCACGAGAGCGACGACAGCGACAAGACCGTCCACATCCCCGAACAAGGCCTGCCCGACTCCACCGTCGGCGTCACCAAGGCAGGGGCGTAACCAACATGACCACCACCACAGCCCCCAGCCCCGTCCTCGAAGCCACCGGTGTCACCATGCGCTTCGGCGGCCTCACCGCCGTCCGGAACGTCGACCTCACGGTCAACGCCGGAGAGATCGTCGGCCTCATCGGCCCCAACGGCGCGGGCAAGACCACCTTCTTCAACTGCCTCACCGGCCTCTACGTCCCCACCGAGGGCAAAGTCGCCTACAAGGGCACCGTGCTGCCCCCCAAGCCGCACCTCGTCACCAGCGCCGGCATCGCCCGCACCTTCCAGAACATCCGGCTCTTCGCCAACATGACCGTCCTGGAGAACGTGCTCGTCGGACGCCACACCCGCACCAAGGAAGGCCTCTGGTCCGCCCTCCTGCGCGGCCCCGGCTTCCGCAAGGCAGAAGCCGACTCACGCGAACGCGCCATGGAACTGCTGGAGTTCATCGGCCTCGACCACAAGGCCGACCACCTCTCCCGCAACCTCCCCTACGGCGAACAGCGCAAGCTGGAGATCGCGCGCGCCATGGCCAGCGAGCCGGGCCTCCTCCTCCTGGACGAGCCCACCGCCGGCATGAACCCGCAGGAAACCCGCGCGACCGAAGAGCTCGTCTTCGCCATCCGCGACCGCGGCATCGCCGTCCTCGTCATCGAGCACGACATGCGCTTCATCTTCAACCTGTCCGACCGCGTGGCCTGCCTCGTCCAGGGCGAAAAGCTCGTCGAAGGCACCTCCGACGTCGTCCAGGGCGACGAGCGCGTCATCGCCGCCTACCTCGGCACCCCCTTCGAGGGCGCCCCCGGCGACGAGGAACTCGCCGAGGTCGAGGCCGCCGAGGCCGCCGGAACGACGGCAGCCGCCCCGGCCGAGCCCGAGGCCGAAGAGGCCCCGGCGGCCGAGGACAGCACGGACACCGACGACGCCCCCGCGGAGTCCGAGGAGCCCGAGGACGCCACCCCGTCGGACGACTCCGACGCACCCACCGCGTCCGACGACTCCGACGCGCAGGGCAGCACCACCAAGGAAGGAACCGCCCAGTGACCGCACTGCTCGAGGTCGAAGACCTCAAGGTCGCCTACGGCAAGATCGAAGCCGTCAAGGGCATCTCCTTCACCGTCGAAGCCGGCCAGATCGTCACCCTCATCGGCACCAACGGCGCCGGCAAGACGACGACCCTGCGCACCCTCTCCGGGCTCCTCAAGCCCAGCGGAGGCCGCATCCTCTTCGACGGCCAGCCCCTCGCCAACGTCCCCGCCCACAAGATCGTCGCCCTCGGACTCGCCCACTCCCCCGAAGGCCGGCACATCTTCCCCCGCCTCACCATCGCGGAGAACCTCCAGCTCGGAGCCTTCCTCCGCAGCGACAAGGCAGGCATCGAGAAGGACATCCAGCGCGCCTACGACCTCTTCCCCATCCTGGGAGAACGCCGTAAGCAGGCCGCGGGCACCCTCTCCGGCGGCGAACAGCAGATGCTCGCCATGGGACGCGCCCTCATGTCCCAGCCCAAACTGCTCATGCTCGACGAACCCTCCATGGGCCTCTCGCCGATCATGATGCAGAAGATCCTCGCCACCATCGCCGAACTCAAGGCGTCCGGCACCACCATCCTGCTCGTCGAGCAGAACGCCCAGGCGGCGCTCTCGCTGGCCGACCAGGCCCACGTCATGGAGGTCGGCAGCATCGTCCTCTCCGGCACCGGCCAGGACCTCCTCCACGACGAGTCCGTCCGCAAGGCGTACCTCGGCGAGGACTGACCCACCGCGGCCCCGCCGCACACGCGAAGAGGCCCGCACCTCCGTCAGGGGTGCGGGCCTCTTCCGTCCGCAGCGTCAACGCGGACCAAGCTCTTCAGCGGTGTTCTCCGAGGCGCGGAACTAGCCCTTCGCCGCCTTCTTCTCCTCGGCGTCCTCGATGACCGCCTCGGCAACCTGCTGCATCGACATACGACGGTCCATCGACGTCTTCTGGATCCACCGGAACGCCGCCGGCTCCGTCAGCCCGTACTCCGTCTGCAGCACCGACTTCGCACGGTCCACCAGCTTCCGCGTCTCCAGACGCTGCGTGAGATCCGCGATCTCACCCTCCAGCGCCTTCAGCTCCGCGAACCGGGACACCGCCATCTCGATCGCCGGCACCACGTCGCTCTTGCTGAACGGCTTCACCAGGTACGCCATCGCGCCCGCGTCACGCGCACGCTCGACGAGGTCGCGCTGCGAGAACGCGGTCAGCATCAGCACCGGGGCGATCGACTCCTCGGCGATCTTCTCCGCCGCCGAGATGCCGTCCAGCTTCGGCATCTTCACGTCGAGGATCACCAGGTCCGGCTTGTGCTCCCGGGCCAGCTCGACGGCCTGCTCACCGTCACCGGCCTCGCCTACGACGGTGTAGCCCTCTTCTTCGAGCATCTCTTTGAGGTCGAGACGGATCAGCGCCTCGTCCTCGGCGATGACGACACGGGTCGTCAGCGGAGGCACGTGCGACTTGTCGTCGTCGGGCGCGTCTACGGGCTGGGGCGACTCGGGGGCGGTCACGGGGGCTCCTCGTTCAGGCCGGGTACTGCTCCCAAGAGCCTACCTAGCTGCGGTATGGTGGTCGGGCAGCGGGTCGGGGTAAACCTTCGATTCAGCGGCCCCGGTAGCCCAATTGGCAGCAGGCAATGGATTCAAAACCCATACAGTGTCGGTTCGAGTCCGACTCGGGGCACTTTTCCTTGGATTCCAAGGTCACCACCCAGAAGCGGATGTTCCCATTCTAGTGAACATCCGCTTTTTGCTGCACGCGGTGACGATCAGCAGCGCACAGTGCTCACATGAACGCGCATGGCACAGAAGTGCGACACAAGGCGCTCGCCCTACTGCGCGGCGGCGCCAAGAACGCGGACGTGGCGCGACAGTTCAGGGTTCCGCTGGGCACCATCGGTTACTGGAAGCACGTGGACCGAGTGAAGCGCGGCGAGCCGGTCACCGTTCGTCCGTCGCTTCTCTGCCCGCGGTGCGACGGCCGCGGCCTCGACCAGGCCTCGTACAGCTATCTCCTCGGTCTGTATCTGGGCGACGGGCACATCAGTCACTACGCGAAGCACAAAGTGCCCAGCCTCATGATCACCCTTGACGACACGTGGCCAGGAATTCAGGACAGCGCGGAGCGTGCCCTGCGAACCGTGTTCCCCCACAACGCCACGTGCCGCGTGCGGAGCAAGGGCGCGCACAACATCAAGGTGTACTTCAAGCACCTCACCTGCCTGTTCCCCCAGCACGGCCCCGGCAAGAAGCACGACCGCCTGATCGCACTCGAACCCTGGCAGCAGGAGATCGTCGACGCCCACCCCTGGGAGTTCGTCCGGGGGCTCATCCACTCCGACGGCTGCCGCATCACCAACTGGACGACCCGCGTCGTCGCCGGGGAACGCAAGCGCTACGAGTACCCCCGGTACTTCTTCACCAATGTCTCCGACGACATCCGGCAACTGTTCACCGGCACCCTGGACAGGCTCGGCGTCGACTGGACCCACTGCACCCGCCACGGGAACCCGTACAACATCTCGGTCGCCAAGAGGGCCTCCGTGGCCCTCATGGACGCCCATGTGGGCCCCAAGTACTGACCGGCGGTCGGGGTGGAACCGCCGGGCCGGCAGGGGCCCGTCGGGCGGGTTGCGGTTACTTGGGGCTGTCGTCCTCGCCGACGTGGTGGACCCGGACGAGGTTCGTGGAGCCGGAGACTCCGGGCGGGGAGCCCGCGGTGATCACGACGATGTCGCCCTTGTTGCAGCGGCCGTACTTGAGGAGGAGTTCGTCGACCTGGTCGACCATGGCGTCGGTGGAGTCGACGTGGGGGCCGAGGAAGGTCTCCACGCCCCAGGTGAGGTTGAGCTGGGAGCGGGTGGCGGGGGTGGGGGTGAAGGCGAGGAGGGGGATGGGCGAGCGGTAGCGGGACAGGCGGCGGACGGTGTCGCCGGACTGGGTGAAGGCGACGAGGAACTTGGCGCCGAGGAAGTCGCCCATCTCGGCGGCGGCGCGGGCGACGGCGCCGCCCTGGGTGCGGGGTTTGTTGCGTTCGGTGAGGGGCGGCAGGCCCTTGGCGAGGATGTCCTCCTCCGCCGCTTCGACGATCCGGGACATGGTCCTGACCGTCTCGATGGGGTACTTGCCGACGCTCGTCTCGCCGGAGAGCATCACCGCGTCGGTGCCGTCGATGACGGCGTTGGCGACGTCGGAGGCCTCGGCGCGGGTGGGCCGGGAGTTGTCGATCATCGAGTCGAGCATCTGGGTGGCGACGATGACCGGTTTGGCGTTGCGTTTGGCGAGTTTGATGGCGCGCTTCTGGACCATCGGAACTTGCTCGAGGGGCATTTCGACGCCGAGGTCGCCGCGGGCGACCATGATGCCGTCGAAGGCGGCGACGATGTCGTCGATGTTGTCGACGGCCTGGGGTTTCTCGACCTTGGCGATGACGGGGAGGCGGCGGCCTTCCTCGTCCATGATGCGGTGGACGTCGTGGATGTCCTTGCCGCTTCGCACGAAGGAGAGGGCGATGACGTCGAAGCCCATGCGCAGGGCCCAGCGGAGGTCGTCCTCGTCCTTGTCGGAGAGGGCGGGGACGGAGACGGCGACGCCGGGGAGGTTGAGGCCTTTGTGGTCGGAGACCATGCCGCCTTCGACGACGGTGGTGTGGACGCGGGGGCCGTCGACGTCGGTGACTTCGAGGCAGACTCTGCCGTCGTCGACGAGGATGCGTTCACCGGGAGTGACGTCCGCTGCCAGTCCGTCGTGGGTGGTTCCGCAGTGCTCGCGGTCTCCTTCGGCGCCTTCTTCGACGGTGATGGTGAAGGTGTCTCCGCGTTCAAGGAGTACGGGGCCTTCGGTGAAGCGGCCGAGGCGGATCTTCGGGCCTTGAAGGTCGCCGAGGATTCCGACGCTGCGGCCGGTTTCGTCGGAGGCTTTCCGGACGTGTCGGTAGCGCTCTTCGTGGTCGGCGTGGGTGCCGTGGCTGAGGTTGAAGCGGGCTACGTCCATTCCGGCTTCGACCAGGGCTTTGATCTGGTCGTACGTGTCGGTGGCGGGGCCCAGTGTGCAGACGATTTTTGCTCGGCGCATGATTCGAGCCTAGGCCTTACCGGTCGGTAGAGAATTGGTCGCGCATGACTACTCAACAACCTTTGCGTGAAGGGTTATTGACAACTGTTGAATTGTGCGCCGCATCGCTCCGATGAGCAGAGGATCGCTCTTCGTGCGGTCGGCGCGTTCTTGTGCCCGTGTCCGTCCAGTGTGTGTCGGACTGTGGGCGGGTGCGCGGGAGAGTCTTCCGGTGACTTTCCGTGATGCTGCCAGGTGGGGTCAGAGCCGTGGTGGTGCCATGGTGAAGCGGGCGTCGACGTGGGCGTGGACGTGCTGGCGTTGGGGTGCGAGGTCGAGGGGTGCGGGCTGGTCCTCGGTGGGGCCGGCGCCGTAGGCGGCCCTGCTGAGGGCGCGGGTGTTCGGGGGGATGCGGGGGTGGGTGTCCTCGGCGTCGGTGTCGGCGAGTTCGACGAGGGCGGTGAGGGTGGTGTCGAGGGCTTCGGCGTATTCGCGGGCGCGTCGGACGGCTTCGCGGACGGCTTCTTGGCGTGCCGCGCGGTGCGCGGGTGAGTCGGGGCGCAGGGTCCACCAGGGGCCGTCGACGCGGGTGAGGTCGAGGTCGGCGAGGGCGGTGACGAGTTCGCCGAGTGCGGTGAAGTCGGTGAATTCGGCGGTGATGTGGACGTGGCCGTGGTAGGCGCGGACGCGTTCTCCGCGGCCGTGCGGGGCGAGTTCGGGGGTGATGGTGAGGGCGCCGGTTTCGAGGTGTTCGACGGCGTCGCCGTGGGTTGTGACGAGGTCGAGGGCGAGGGTGTTGCGGCGGGTGAGGTCGGCGAGGGCTTCGCGGCGGTCTTTGCCGCGGGCGGTGACGGTGATGGTGATGCGGGCGATCTCGGGGTCGACTTCGAGGTGGGCTTCGCCTCGTACGGCGATGCGGGGTGTGTCGGGGGTGCCGTAGGGGACGGCGGGTGGGGTGCGTCCGTCGGCGGGCGTGGTGGCTGGAGTGTGTCCGTCGGTGGGCGTGGGGTCGGGGGTCATACGTCCCACTCTGTCACCGGGTGGGAAGTCTCCGGTGCCGTCCGGCCATCAGATGGAAACCTCCAGGGTCTTTTGCGGGGGCGGGTGTTGGGCCAGAATCTACGCGCGTCGTTGACCTTTTCCCGAGGAGTTCGAGACATGCCGTTGAATCGCCGGAAGTTTCTGAAGGAGTCCGCCGTGACAGGTGCGGGGGTGGCGCTCGCGGGTGTGGGCGCGGCTCCGGTGGCGCAGGCCGCGGAGGGGGCGAAGGGGGGCCGGCCGGTGAAGCGGTACGAGCTGACGGTGATGGGGACGACCGATCTGCACGGTCATGTCTTCAACTGGGACTACTTCAAGGACGCGGAGTACGCGGACAAGGCGGGTAACGCCCAGGGTCTGGCGCGGATCTCGACGCTGGTGAACGAGATCCGTGCGGAGAAGGGGCGTTGCAACACGCTGCTGCTGGACGCGGGTGACACGATCCAGGGCACTCCGTTGACGTACTACTACGCGAAGGTGGATCCGATCACCGCCAAGGGTGGTCCGGTGCACCCGATGGCGCAGGCGATGAACGCGATCGGGTACGACGCGGTGGCGCTCGGGAACCACGAGTTCAACTACGGCATCGAGACGCTGCGGAAGTTCGAGTCGCAGTGCCGTTTCCCGCTGCTGGGTGCGAACGCGCTGGACGCGAAGACGCTGAAGCCGGCGTTCCCTCCGTACTTCATGAAGGAGTTCCGTGTTCATGGCGCTCCGCCGGTGAAGGTGGCGGTGCTGGGGCTGACGAATCCGGGTATCGCGATCTGGGACAAGGCGTACGTGCAGGGGAAGTTGACGTTCCCGGGTCTTGAGGAGCAGGCGGCGAAGTGGGTGCCGAAGCTGCGTTCCATGGGTGCGGACGTGGTGGTCGTGTCGGCTCATTCCGGTTCGTCGGGGACGTCTTCGTACGGTGACCAGTTGCCGTACGTGGAGAATTCGGCGGCGTTGGTGGCGCAGCAGGTGCCGGGGATCGACGCGATCCTGGTGGGTCACGCGCATCTGGAGATCCCGGAGCTGAAGGTCACCAACACCGCGACGGGGAGGACGGTGGTGCTGTCGGAGCCGCTGGCGTACGCGGAGCGACTGTCGGTGTTCGACTTCGGGCTCGTCTTCGAGAAGGGGCGCTGGCACGTCGAGTCGGTGTCGGCTTCCGTGCGGAACACGAACTCGGTGGCGGACGATCCGCGGATCACGCGGCTGCTGAAGGACGAGCACGATGTCGTGGTGGCGTATGTCAACCAGGTGGTCGGCCGGGCGACGGACACGTTGACGACGGTGGAGGCGCGTTACAAGGACGCTCCGATCATCGATCTGATCACGAAGGTGCAGGAGGATGTGGTGCGGGCGGCGCTGGTGGGGACGCAGTACGCGTCGTTGCCGGTGATCGCGCAGGCGTCGCCGTTCTCGCGGACCTCGGAGATCCCGGCCGGTGATGTGACGATCCGGGATCTGTCGAGTCTGTACGTGTACGACAACACGCTGGTGGCGAAGGTGCTGACGGGTGCGCAGGTGCGGGCGTACCTGGAGTATTCGGCGAACTACTTCGTGCAGACGGCCGTGGGTGCGGTGGTCGACACGGAGAAGCTGACGAACGCGAACAACCGTCCTGACTACAACTACGACTATGTGTCGGGCCTTGGGTACGACATCGACATCGCGCAGGCGGAGGGTTCGCGGATCAAGAACCTGACGTACGGCGGTGCGCCGTTGGACGACGCGCAGCAGTTCGTGTTCGCGGTGAACAACTACCGTGCCAATGGTGGCGGTGCGTTCCCGCATGTCGCTTCGGCGACCGAGGTGTGGTCGGAGTCGACGGAGATCCGGACGCGGATCGCGGAGTGGGTCACGGCGAAGGGTGTGCTGGACCCGAGGGAGTTCGCGTCGGTGGACTGGAAGCTGACGCGTGAGGGTGTGCCCGTGTTCTAGGGCGAGGGTGGTTCAGGCGGGCGGCGTCGGCGCGGTTTTCGCGTCGGCGCCGTTTGTGCTGGGCGGGTGCACGAGGTGTCTGGGCGGGTGCGCGAGGCGTTCGGAGCATCCCGGCCGGTGTGTGAACCGATCGGCGGGGCTCGTCCGATGAGGGGATGTGGGGGTGGTCCTCATCGTCCTTCGACGAGCGGGATGAGGGGGACGAGTGGGGTGAGGGTTCTCGGTTCTTGGCGGGCGGCGGGGACGCGGGGGGCGAGGTCGAGGCCGAAGGTGGTGAAGGCGGTGCGTCCGGGGAGGGGGTAGGGGTCTTTTCCGGTGAGGGAGTTGAGGATGGTGGCGCTGCGCCAGGCGGCGAGGCCGAGGTCGGGGGTGCCGACGCCGTGGGTGTGGAGTTCGGCGTTCTGGACGTAGACGCGGCCGGTGACGGTGGGGTCGAGGACGAGGCGGAACTGGTTGTCGATGTCGGGGCGTTCGGCGTTGTCGCGGCGGAGGTAGGGGTCGAGTCCGGCGAGGAGGGGGGCGATGGGGCGTTCGCGGTAGCCGGTGGCGAGGACGACGGCGTTGGTGGTGAGGCGGGAGCGGGTGCCTTGCTGGACGTGTTCGAGGTGGAGTTCGATCTGGGTGGTGGCGATGCGGCCGGCGGTGCGGACGGTGACGGCGGGGGTGAGGACGGCGTCGGGCCAGCCGCCGTGGAGGGTGCGGCGGTAGAGCTCGTCGTGGATGGCGGCGATGGTGTCGGCGTCGATGCCTTTGTGGAGTTGCCATTGGGCGGCGAGGAGGCGGTCGCGGACGGGTTCGCCCAGGGCGTGGAAGTAGCGGGTGTAGTCGGGGGTGAAGTGTTCGAGGCCGAGTTTGGAGTACTCCATGGGGGCGAAGGCCTCGGTGCGGGCGAGCCAGTGGATCTTTTCCTTTCCGATGGGGCGGTTGCGCAGGAGGTCGAGGAAGACCTCGGCTCCGGACTGGCCGGCGCCGATGACGGTGATGTGGTCGGCGGTGAGGAACCGGTCGCGGTGTTTGAGGTAGTCGGCGGCGTGGATGACGGGGGCGTCGGGGGCGTCGACGAGGGGTTTGAGGGGTGCGGGGATGTGGGGGGCGGTGCCGACGCCGAGGACGATGTTGCGGGTGTGGGTGCGGCCGAGGGCCTGGGCCTGGCCGTGGGCGTCGAGGCGGGTGAAGTCGACTTCGAAGAGGTCGTGTTCGGGGTTCCAGCGGACGGCGTCGACCTGGTGGGCGAAGCGGAGTCCGGGGAGGTTGTCGGCGACCCAGCGGCAGTAGGCGTCGTATTCGGCGCGTTGGATGTGGAAGCGCTCGGCGAAGTAGAAGGGGAAGAGGCGGTCGCGGTCCTTGAGGTAGTTGAGGAAGGACCAGGGGCTGGTGGGGTGGGCGAGGGTGACGAGGTCGGCGAGGAAGGGGACCTGGAGGGTGGCGCCGTCGATGAGGAGGCCGGGGTGCCAGTCGAAGCCGGGGCGTTGTTCGTAGAAGACGGTGTCGAGTTCGGTGAGGGGGTGGGCGAGGGCGGCGAGGGAGAGGTTGAAGGGGCCGATGCCGATGCCGACGAGGTCGCGGGGTGTCTCGGCGGTGGGGCGCTGGGGGTGGGGGTGCGGTGTCGGTCTCATCGAGGGGTGTGTCCTTCCACCAGTTTCAGGAGCGTGGCCAGGTCGCCGGGCCGGGTGTGGGGGTTGAGGAGGGTGGCTTTGAGCCAGCGGCGGCCGTCGAGGGTGGCGCGGCCGAGGACGGCGCGGCCTTGGTCGAGGAGGGTGCGGCGTACGGCGGCGACGGTGTCGTCGGTGGCGCCGTGGGGCCGGAAGAGGACGGTGCTGATGACGGGGTGGTCGTAGAGCTCGAAGCCGGGGTGGGCGGCGGTGAGGTCGGCGAGTTCGTGGGCGTGGGCGCAGACCTGGTCGACGAGGTGGCCGATGCCGTGGCGTCCGAGGGTTTTGAGGGTGACGGCGATCTTGAGGATGTCGGGGCGGCGGGTGGTGCGCAGGGAGCGGCCGAGGAGGTCGGGGTGGCCCGCTTCGGTGTCGTCGTCGGCGTTGAGGTAGTCGGCTCGGTGGGCGAGGGGGGTGAGGTCGGTGGGGTCGCGTACGGCGAGGAGTCCGGCGGCGACGGGTTGCCAGCCGAGTTTGTGCAGGTCGAGGGTGACGGTGTCGGCGAGGGCGAGGCCGTCGAGTTTGGTGCGGTGCCGGTCGCTGAAGAGGAGGCCTCCGCCGTAGGCGGCGTCGATGTGGAGGCGGGCACCGTGGGTGGCGCAGAGGTCGGCGATGTCGGGCAGGGGGTCGATGAGGCCGGCGTCGGTGGTGCCCGCGGTGGCGGCGACGAGGAGGGGGCCGGGCAGGTCGGTGAGGGCGCTGTCGAGGGTGGCGGGGTCGAGGGTGCCGGTGGGTGTGGGGAGGACGACGGGTTCGGGGAGGCCGAGGAGCCAGGTGGCGCGGTGGAGGGAGTGGTGGGCGTTCGCTCCGCAGACGAGTTGGATGCCGTGGTGTTCTTCGCGGGCGAGGAGGAGGGCGAGTTGGTTGGACTCGGTGCCGCCGGTGGTGATGAGGGCGTCGGCTCGGATGTCTTGCGTACTCGGCGCGCCCCGCATGCCTTGAGCGCCCCGGATGCCGTGCGTGCTCTGCGTGCCGTGCGTGCTCTGCGCGTCTTCCCTGTCCTGCGTGCGCTGCGCGCCTGAGGTGTCTGTGGCGGCTGTGGTGTCCGGGGTGCCGTAGACGAGGTGGGCGAGGGCCCGGGCGAGGAGTGCTTCGAGTTCGGAGGCGGCGGGGGCCTGGTCCCAGGAGTCGAGGGAAGGGTTGAGGGCGGAGGCGGCGAGGTCGGCGGCGGTGGCGACGGCCAGGGGCGGGCAGTGCAGGTGGGCCGCGCACAGGGGGTCGGCGGGGTCGGCGGCGCCTTCGGCGAGGGCGCGGACGAGGGTGTGCAGGGCGTCGGGGCTGCCGTGGTGGGGCAGGGGGTCACCGAGGGCCGTGCGCAGGCGCTGGGCGACGCGTTCGGGTCCTCCGGCGGGGAGAGGGCCTCCGCGGGCGGTGGCGCCTTCAACGAGGGCGCGCAGGACGGTGTCGAGCAACGGCCGCAGTGCGTCGGGGCCTTCGGGGCCTGAGGCGAGGGGCGGCGTGCTCATGGTGTCCTCCGGTGGACGTGCGGCGGGGTCCTTCCCGGCGTGTACGTGTTTTGGGCAGGTGCGCCCGCCAAGGACAACGATTCGGCCCCGGCGGGGGTACTGCCTACGGAGGATTTGTGTGAGCGGGGCCGGACGCGCCGGACGCCGGACGGCTGCTGGGGCAACTGTCCGGCGTCCGGGTTCGCATCTGGTGTCCGGTGCCGAGGTCAAAGCACCGGTCTCCGGTGCCGGAGTCCGGCCTCGGCGCCTGGTGGCGAAGTCCGTGTCTAGTGCTGGTGTCCGGCTCGGCGCTTCCTCGGCTTCTTCGGCTCCTTCGGCTTTCTCGGTTTCGGGGGCCGGGGGTGGCTAGGCATGCCTCACCCGCAGCGCGCGTGCGAGGTCGTCGAGCTGGTCGGTGAGTTTGCGGCGCAGGGCCGGGGTGGGGTCGGCGTCGCGCAGGCAGGTCTCGCCGAGGGCGAGGGTCTCGGGGGTGACGACGCAGGAGGGGAAGGCGAAGCGGCCGGCGGCTTCGGCGATGGCGGGGCCGCGCCGGGCGGCGAGGGCCACGGCGTCGGGCCAGTAGCGCTCGACGTACTCGTGCAGGAGGCCGGTCTGTTCGGGCTGCCAGAAGCCCTGGGCGGTGGCGGTGAACAGGTAGTTGGAGAGGTCGTCGCCGGTGAACATCGCGTCCCAGGCGGCACGTTTGGCCTCGGGGTCGGGCAGTGCGGCGCGGCAGCGGGCGGCGCCTTCCTGGCCGGCGGCGCTGGGGTCCTGGACGAGTTCGGCGTCGATGACGGCGTCGTCCACGGCGCCGAGGACGCTGAGCCGGCCGAGGATGCGCCAGCGCAGTTCGGGGTCGAGTTCGGGGCCGCCGGGGACGGTTCCCTCGGAGAACCAGGCGCTGATGGTGTCGGGGTGGACGGCGACGTCGATGAGGTGGCGCACGGCGGTCAGGCGCAGGCCGGGGTGGGAGCCGTCCTCGGTGCGGCGGACGAGGTCGCGGCACAGGTCGGTGAGGGTGGCGAGGGCGGCGGGCCGCTGTTCGGGGCGCAGGTACCGGTCGGCGACGTGGAGGGTGGCGAAGGTCAGGACGCCCTGGACGAGGGCGAGGTCGGTCTCGTGCGGCAGGTGGGTGCGGGCGGTCTCGATGTAGGCCATGGGGGGCAGTTCGCCGTCGCGGACGGCGTCGCGCAGGGCGTTCCAGACGATGGCCCGGGTGAGGGGGTCGGGGAGGCCGGAGAGGGCGGCTCCCACGGTCCGGAAGGACTTGGTGTCGAAGCGGACCTTGGCATAGGTGAGGTCGCCGTCGTTGAGGAGGAGCAGGTCGGGGCGGCGGCCGGGCCGGGGGTCGGTGGACTCGTCCTGGGGGACGTCGAGTTCGAAGCGGTCGCGCAGGGTGAGCCGGGTGTCCTCGCCGGGGACGGTGTCGTAGGCGCCGACGGCGATGCGGTGGGGGCGGCTGCCCTGGTGGCCGACGGTGAGGTGCCATTGGCCGTCGGCTTCGGTGATCTCGGGCGTGAGGGTGTCGACGCCGGTGGTGCGCAGCCAGGCGTCGGCCCAGGCGTGCACGTCGCGTTCGGTGGCGGAGGCGAGGTTGTCGATGAAGTCGGCGAGGGTGGCGTTGGCGAACTTGTGGCGGGCGAAGTGGGTGTTGATGCCGGCGAGGAAGTCCTTCTCGCCGAGCCAGGCGACGAGTTGGCGCAGGGCGGAGGCGCCCTTGGCGTAGGAGATGCCGTCGAAGTTGAGCATGGCGGACGCGGTGTCGGGGACGGCGTCCGGATCGGGGGCGACGGGGTGGGTGGAGGGGCGCTGGTCGGCGTCGTAGCCCCAGGACTTGCGGGCGACGCCGAAGTCGACCCAGGTGTCGGTGAAGCGGGTGGCTTCGGTGAGGGTCTGGTAGCCCATGTACTCGGCGAAGGACTCGTTGAGCCAGATGTCGTCCCACCAGCGCAGGGTGACGAGGTCGCCGAACCACATGTGGGCCATTTCGTGGGCGATGACCATGGCGCGGGTCTGGCGCTCGGTGTCGGTGACGGCGGAGCGGAAGACGAATTCGTCGCGGAAGGTGACGAGGCCGGGGTTCTCCATGGCGCCGGCGTTGAATTCGGGGACGAACGCCTGGTCGTAGGAGTCGAAGGGGTAGGGCTCGTCGAACTTCTCGTGGTAGCGGTCGAAGCAGGTGCGGGTGACGTCGAGGATCTCGTCGGCGTCGGCGTCGAGGTAGGGGGCCAGGGAGCGGCGGCAGTGGAGGCCGAAGGGGAGACCGGCGTGTTCGGTGCGTACGGAGTGCCAGGGGCCGGCAGCGACGGCGACGAGGTAGGTGGAGATCAGGGGGGTGGGGGCGGCTTTCCAGTGGCCGTCCCCGAGGTGTTCGGTGACGCCGTTGGCGAGGACGGTCCAGCCCTGGGGGGCGGTGACGGAGAGTTCGAAGACGGACTTGAGGTCGGGCTGGTCGAAGGCGGCGAAGACGCGCTGGACGTCTTCCATGAACAGCTGGGTGTAGAGGTAGGTCTCGCCGTCGGTGGGGTCGGTGAAGCGGTGCATGCCCTCCCCGGTGCGGGAGTAGCGCATGGAGGCGTCGACGCGCAGTTCGTGCTCGCCGGCGGTGAGTCCCTCGAGGGGCAGCCGGTTCTCGTCCAGGGCCTGGGGGTCGAGGGGCCGGCCGTCGAGGGTGACGGAGCGCAGTTGTGCGGGCTTCAGCTCGACGAAGGTGTCCGCGTCGGTACGGGCGGTGAACCGGATGACGGTCCGCGAGTCGAAGGTCTCGTCCCCTCCGGTCAGGTCGAGTTCGATCCCGTAGTGGTGGACGTCGAGGAGCTTGGCACGGGTCTGCGCTTCGTCGCGCGTCAGTACGGACATGAGGCCATGCTGCCCGATGGTGCGGTCGGCACACAGGGGTGGTCCGGTATGTACGCTTTGACGGTCCCTGGTCGTTCGGTGCGGCCGGGGGCGTGGTGGCCTGCCGCTGTCACTCGCGCGCGTCGGCGGTTCCGGCCGTGGTGCCGCCCGCGTCGTCCGCGATGCGTTCGTGGTGGCGGATGACCTCGGCGATGATGAAGTTCAGCAGCTTCTCGGCGAAGGCCGGGTCGAGTTTGGCGCTCTCGGCGAGGCTGCGCAGCCGGGCGATCTGGTGGGCTTCGCGGGAGGGGTCGGCGGGCGGCAGGTGGTGGGCGGCCTTGAGGTGGCCGACCTGCTGGGTGCATTTGAAGCGTTCGGCGAGCATGTGGACGACGGCGGCGTCGATGTTGTCGATGCTGTCGCGCAGCCGGGCGAGTTCCGCGCTGACGTCGGGGCCGGCTTCCTGGGGCTTGCTGGTGGTCATGACAGCCAACCCTACGTGGCCCGTGGGGCCGCGATCATCGGCGTGGGGCCCGGTCCGGGTGGGGTCGCCGCGGGTGCGAGCCGGTGGGCGTCCTGCGGGAGTGGACGTCCTGGTGTCCGCCGGGGACGCCGTCGGTGCGGCCGGTCTCCGGCAGCCGCGACTGCGGCAGAAGTCGGGGGCCCGGACAGGTGAAGGCGGTGAGTTCGTCGTCGAGGCGCTGTCGCAGGGCGGCGTCCTTGGAGCCGATCGGCGGGCACGCGGTGACGGGCTGCCGGTGCGAGCCGGTCACGGCTGCGCGCATGCCCGTCCGCGGGCCGGAGGCGTAGCCGGTTCCACCGCCCGCGCGCTCACCGCGGGCTTCTCGGCCGCTCCCCCGCGCACGTACGCACCCCTCGGCGGGACGCCGTGCGGCGGCGCCCGCGACCGGGGAGGCGCGGGCGCCGCGAGTACAGGTCGTACGAGTGGTGCGGACGGTGCGGCTCGCGGACGTCAGAGCCCGGTGGCCGCTCTGGCTATGTCGGCGGCGAAGGTCGAGACCTCGCTGTACACGCCGGGGTAGCCGGGTTCGGCGCAACCCTGGCCCCAGCTGACGATGCCGACCTGGAGGTAGGCGCCGGTGTCGTCCTTGCGGAACATGGGGCCGCCGGAGTCGCCCTGACAGGTGTCGACGCCGCCCTGGGCCACGAATCCGGCGCAGATCTCGTCGCCGGGGACGAGGTCGCTGCCGTACGCCTGCCGGCACGTGGCGTCGTCGACGAAGGGGACGGTGGCCTTGAGCAGATAGCGCTGCTGGCCGCCGCCTTCGCGGGTGGCGCCCCAGCCGGCGACGGTGAAGTCGCCGTTGTTGTAGGCGGTGTTGGTGGCGATCTTCAGGGTGGGCAGGTCGATGGGCCGGGCGAGCTTGATGAGGGCCCAGTCCTTGCCCTTGCCGTTGTAGCCGGGGGCTTGGAGCACCTTGGTGGACTTGACCTTGACGGCGCTGCCGCTCTGGAGGTCGACGACGCCGGCGGTGGCGGTGATGGAGGTGTTGGTGCCGGAGCCGTTCACGCAGTGCGCGGCGGTCAGGACGATGCTCTTGGTGTAGAGGGCTCCGCCGCAGCCCATGGAGAGTCGGACCATGAAGGGGAATTCGCCCTGGGCGGCGCGTGTGCCGCCGACGACGGGTGCGGGTGCGGCGTGCGCGGACAGTGGCTGGAGGGATACGGCGGCGAGCGCGACCGCGCCGACGGCGAGCAGTCTTCTGATGACGCCGTGCTTCCTGAGAGACTTCAACGTGCTTCCTTTCGTGGGGGGTTGTCCGCAGGGCCGGTGCACGAAAAACGCTTAATGGCATGCACCTGCCAAGCTGGTGGGGATTATGGGACCGGCCGCCGTACCGGGCAAGAGCCGCATTCCGGCCAGCCGCCGACCCGCCCGCCCCGCTCCCCCGCCACCGGGCGGAACCCCGCTTACAGTGGAGAGGAGTTCCGGCGTCTTCTGGGGGTGCGGGCGTGGCGAACGGCGGTCCCGTCGAGCACGGCTACCCGCATCTGGACACGGTGCGGGCATCGATCACCGCGCTCTACAAACGGCTCTCGTACGACACCGTCCACACCTTCGCGACCAGCGTGGCGCCCGCCGACGTGGCCTTCGCCGACGTCGACGACCTGCATCTGGGCGCCCAGCGCGTGGCCCGTGAGATGGTGCGGCACTACCACCTGCCGGACGCCCGGATGATCGTCGGCTTCCGCGAGATGACCCATGCGGCGCACGTCGAACTCGCCGCGGGACCCGAGTACTTCATCGAGCTCAACGACCGCTTCCGCACCCACCGCAGGGACATCGGGGCCGCCCTCGCCCACGAGGTGATGCACGTCTGTCTGCACCGCCTGGACCTCTCGTTCCCCGGCACCCGCGACACCGAGATCCTCACCGACACGGCCGCCGCCTACCTCGGCGCGGGCTGGCTCCTCCTCGACGCCTACCGCGAGGACGGCGCGTCCTCGCAGAAGCTCGGCTATCTGACCCCCGAGGAGTTCGGTTACGTCCTCGCCAAGCGCGCCCTGGTCTTCGGCGAGGATCCCTCCGTGTGGTTCACCAGCCCGCAGGCGTACACCGCGTACACCACGGGCAGGGAGCTGGCCCTGCGGGACGGGCGGCAGCCGCCGCTGACCGCGGCGGGCTGGGCGGGCCGCCGCCGCTATGCCCGCGACCGCCGCCACGCCCAGGACCACCGCGCTCCCGACCGCTCCGGCGTCTCCTACACCTTCGCGCCGGACGGCCGCGGGCCGCTGCGCGTCTCCTTCCCGTGCCCGACCTGCCACCAGCGCATCAGGGTGCCGGTGCGGGGCCGGGTACGGGCGCGGTGCACGCTGTGCCGGACCGTGCTGGAGTGCGACACCTAGTGCCGCGGCAGGCGACGTCTGCCCCGTCTTGGCACTGGCGGACGGGCCGTGTCCGGCGGCGCACGCGCGGCGTGCGGGCCGGGTGAGGGCCGGGTGAGGGCCGGGTGAGGCAGAACACCCCGAAAGTCTTTGCCTCGCGCGTCCGTGGCGAGCGAGGGTCGAAGGATGAGCACGAACGACCCGACCGCACTCCTCTTCCCCGCCGTGTACGAGGGGGACGAGGACGCGGTCGTACGGCTGCTGCGCGCCGGGGTGAGCCCCGAGGCGGTCGACGAGGACGGTCAGAGCGCCCTGTACCTGGCTGCGGTCAGCGACCGGCCCGGCGTCGTACGGCTGCTGCTGGCCACCGGCGCCGAGCCCGACCGGCTCAGCCTGGGCACGGACGCTCCCCTGTGCGGCGCGGCCTGCGGCGGTCACACGGAGGTGGTCCGCGCCCTGCTCGCGGCGGGTGCGCACCCGGACACGGTGGAGGCGTTCGGGTTCACCGCACTGACCTGGGCCCTGCGCCGGGGTCACACCGCTGTCGCGGAGGCGCTCCTCGGGGCGGGCGCGGACCCCGGCCGGCCCGGACCGGCGGGCGAACCCCCGCTGGTGACGGCCGCGCACCGGGGCTCGGCCGGCTGTGTACGGGCCCTGCTGGCGCACGGGGCAGGCGCACGGGGCGAGGCGCTGGCGGAGGCGCGCCGTCTGCTGGGCGTCGGTGTCGAGGCCGAGCTGCGGGAGACCCTGGCCCGCACGCACGGCCCCGGCCACGCCTCGGTCACCCACCGGCACGTCTCGCCCGAGGGCACCGTCGTCGAGGTCCAGCTCCTGGACGCACAGGGCCGGCCGTTCGCCGGCGACGACCTCCAGACCGGCCACGCAGAGATCGTCGCCCTGCTGAAGGCGAGCACGACCCGACCCGGACACTGAGTCCCGACGGCTCCGGGAGCGGTACGGCGGCACGCACGCCGCTCCCCTGAGGCCCCACGGCGCGCGAACCGCGCCGAGGCCGCCGCTCCCGGAAGTCCCCCTCCGCGACCGGGTCCCCGGCAGGGCGCGCCGAACCCTCCGTCACCCGACACCGCCGGGAAGCGCCGGCCTGCGCCCCATCGTCGTCGGCGTCCGCCGACCCTCTCCGTCCCCGACGCCGACAGGGCGCGCCGACCTCCGTCCCCGGCACCGGCACCGGCACCGGCAGCGGCAGCGGGACCGGCCGGCCTCGGAGCAACGTTCCGCCGGGCCGCGTGGATCGCCGGGTCGCCTACCGCGCCCCGTACACCGCTCCCGGAGCCGCGGCCCGGATCAGGAGTTCGCGGGCCGCCTCGCCGGCCTCCGCCGGGGTCCAGCGGGCGCCCTTGTCGGCGCTCGGACCCGGCCGCCAGCCCTCCATCACCGTGATCCGGCCGCCCTCGGCCTCGAAGACACGGCCGGTGACCCCTGCGCTGGCGGCCGAGCCGAGCCAGACGACCAGCGGCGAGACGTTGCCGGGGGCCATGGCGTCGAATCCGCTGCCGGGGACCGCCATGGTGTCGGCGAAGGCGCGCTCGGTCATCCGGGTACGGGCCGCCGGGGCGATGGCGTTGACCTGGACGCCGTAGCGTTCCATCTCGGCCGCCGCGACCAGGGTGAGTCCGACGATGCCTGCCTTGGCGGCGCTGTAGTTGCCCTGTCCGACCGACCCGAGCAGGCCCGCCCCGCTGCTGGTGTTGACGACCCGGGCATCGGGCGCGCGGCCCGCCCCGGCCTCCGCGCGCCAGTGCGCCGCCGCCTGTCTGAGCGGCAGGAAGTGCCCCTTCAGATGGACCCGCATCACGGCGTCCCAGTCGTCCTCGTCGAGGTTGACCAGCATCCGGTCGCGCAGGAACCCGGCGTTGTTGACGAGGGTGTCGAGCCGCCCGTACGTCTCCAGTGCGGTGCGGACGAGGGACGCGGCACCCTCGGTCGTCGCGATGTCCCCGCCGTGGGCCACCGCCTCGCCGCCCGCCGCGCGGATCTCCTCGGCCACCTGCCGGGCCGGGCTGTCGGCCGCGGGGGTGCCGTCGAGGCCGACACCGAGGTCGTTGACGACGAGCCGGGCGCCCTCGGCGGCGTACGCCAGCGCGTGGGCCCGGCCGAGCCCGCGGCCCGCGCCCGTGACGATCACGACCCGCCCCTCGCACAGCAGTGGTGCGCTCATCGGGTATCTCCCTGCTGGTCCTTGTCGGCGGTGGCCCGCCGGCCCTTGTTCGCGGTGGCTGCGTCGAGGAAGGCGGGCCGCTCCCCGCCGCCGTGGACGAGGAGAGAGGCACCACTGATGTAGGCGGCGGCGTCGGAGGCGAGGAAGACGGCGGCTGCGCCGACGTCGGAGGGCCGGGCGAGGCGGCCGAGCGGGACGGTGCGGGCGACTGCGGCGAGACCGTCCTCGCCGCCGTAGTGCAGATGGGCCAGTTCGGTGCGGACCATGCCGACGACCAGGGTGTTGACCCGGATCTCCGGCGCCCATTCGACGGCCATCGAACGGGCCAGGTTCTCCAGTCCCGCCTTGGCCGCGCCGTAGGCCGCGGAGCCGGGCGAGGGGCGCGAGCCGCTCACGCTGCCGATCATCACGATCGAGCCCCGGGACCGCCTGAGGTGTTCGCGGGCCGCGACCGACGCGGTGAGCGGGGCGGTGAGGTTGAGCTCGATCACCCGGGCGTGCCGCTCGACGTCCGCCTCGGCGAGGGGCCGGTAGGGGGCGCCACCCGCGTTGTTGACCAGGACGTCGAGCCGGGGCAGGGCGTCGAAGAAGGCCAGTACCGCGACCGGGTCGCGCAGGTCGAGGGGGACGAAGTCGGCTTTTCCGAGGGGGAGTTCGGGCGGCCGTCGGGCACAGACCACGACCTGGGCGCCGGCTCGCTCGAAGGCCCGGGTGATACCCGCCCCGACACCCCGGGTGCCGCCGGTGACGACGACGGTCCGGCCTGCGAGATCCACGGCGGGGCCGGGCGGATCCGCGCCTTCGGGCCGGTCGGAGCCGCCGGGCCGATCGAAGCGCCCTGGCCGACCGGTGGGGCCAAGCCGATCGGAAGGGTCGGGCCGGTCGGAGGGGTCGGGCCGGTTCATGGTGTCCGGGTTGTCCACAGGGCCTCCCGCGCGGCCGCGATCGCTGCTAGCTTCGCATCACACCTAACAAACGTTTGGTGGAAAGGTAGCTGATGTGCCCATGGGTGTCTCCACCTCGTCCCCGGAAAAGGGGATTTCCGTCGTCACGGTCGACTTCCCGCCGGTGAACGCGCTGCCGGTGCGGGGCTGGTTCGATCTCGCCGACGCCGTGCGCGCGGCGGGCGAGGACCCCGGGATCCGCTGTGTCGTCCTGAGAGCGGAGGGACGCGGATTCAACGCGGGCGTCGACATCAAGGAGCTGCAGCGCGACGCCACCGGTCATGGCGCGCTGATCGGGGCGAACCGCGGCTGCGCCGAGGCGTTCGCCGCGGTGTACGAGTGCGAGGTGCCGGTCGTGGCGGCGGTGCACGGCTTCTGTCTGGGCGGCGGCATCGGTCTCGTGGGGAACGCGGACGCGATCGTGGCGAGCGAGGACGCCGTCTTCGGCCTGCCCGAGCTGGACCGCGGCGCGCTCGGAGCGGCCACGCATCTGGCCCGTCTCGTCCCCCCGCATCTGATGCGCGTCCTGTACTACACCTCGCGCACGGCGACGGCGGCCGAGCTGCACGCCCACGGCTCGGTGTGGCGGGTCGTGCCGCGCGGGGAACTGCGGCCGGCGGCGCTGGAGCTGGCGCGCGAGATAGCGGCCAAGGACGGACGGCTCGTCCGGCTCGCCAAGGCCGCCATCAACGGCATCGATCCGGTCGACGTGCGCCGCAGCTACCGCTACGAACAGGGCTTCACGTTCGAGGCCGCCCTCGCCGGGGTGGCGTCCCGTGTCCGCGACACCTTCGGCAAGGAGGCTCCCCGGTGAGCGACAAGACCATGTCGGCGCAGGACGTCGTCGGCCGGCTGGAGAGCGGGATGACGCTCGGCATCGGCGGCTGGGGCTCGCGCCGCAAGCCGATGGCCCTGGTGAGAGCACTGCTCCGCAGCGAGATCACCGATCTGACGATCGTGTCGTACGGCGGCCCGGACGTCGGCCTGCTCGCCGCCGCCGGCCGGATCCGCACCCTGGTCACCGCGTTCGCGACGCTCGACTCGGTCCCGCTCGAACCGCACTACCGCGCGGCCCGTGAGCGCGGCGCGTTCCGGCTGAGGGAGGTGGACGAGGCGATGTTCATGTGGGGGCTGCACGCGGCGGCGAACCGGCTGCCGTTCCTGCCGGTGCGTGCGGGGCTCGGCTCGGACGTGATGCGGGTCAACCCGGATCTGCGGACGGTCACGTCGCCGTATCCGGACCCGGTGTCGGGGATACGGGAGGAGCTCGTGGCCATGCCCGCGCTGCGCCTGGACGCGGCGCTGGTGCACATGAACCGGGCCGACCGGGCGGGCAACGGCCAGTATCTGGGCCCCGACCCGTACTTCGACGATCTGTTCTGCGAGGCGGCGGACGCGGCGTACGTCTCCTGCGAGCGGATCGTCGACACGGCGGAGCTGACCAAGGAGGCGGCGCCGCAGACCCTGCTGCTCCAGCGGTCGTCCGTGACCGGGGTGGTGGAGACGCCGAACGGCGCGCACTTCACCTCGTGCGTCCCGGACTACGGGCGGGACGAGGACTTCCAGAAGCTGTACGCGGCCACGCCGTACGCCGAGTTCGCCGAGCGGTTCCTCGGCGGCGGCGAACACGCCTACCAGAGTGCGGTGCAGGCATGGCGAAAGGAACGGGAGCGGTGAACGGGAAAGGGGCGGGGCCGGTGCGTGTCACCCGGGCCGAATACTGCGTGATCGCGTGTGCCGAGGCCTGGCGGGACAACGGCGAGGTGCTCGCCAGTCCGATGGGCCTGATCCCGTCCTTCGGCGCCCGGCTGGCCCGGCACACGTTCTCGCCGGATCTGCTGCTGACCGACGGCGAGGCGCTGCTCGTCGGCCCGGACGGTACCCCGGAGGGCTGGCTGCCCTACCGCAGACATCTGACGGCGGTGACCGGCGGGCGGCGGCACGTGATGATGGGGGCGAGCCAGATCGACCGGTTCGGCAACCAGAACATAGCGTGCGTCGGCGACTGGTCCCGGCCGCGGCGCCAGCTGCTGGGCGTGCGCGGGGCCCCGGTCAACACGCTGAACAATCCGACCAGTTACTGGATCCCGCGGCACTCTCCACGGGTGTTCGTGGAGCGGGTCGACATGGTGTGCGGGGTGGGGTACGACCGGGCCGCCGCCGCGGGCCCGAGCGCCACCCGCTTCCATCGTCTCCCGCGGGTCGTCACCGACCTGGCCGTCCTCGACTTCGCGACGCCCGACCACGCGATGCGGCTGGTGTCCGTCCACCCGGGCGTCACCGTCGAGCAGGTCGGGGAGGCGACGGGTTTCGCGCTGACGGTCCCGGACGAGGTGCCGTTCACCCGTGAACCGGGCGCGGAGGAACTGGAGCTGATCCGCACGGTGATCGACCCGGACGGTCTGCGCGAGCGCGAGGTGCCCGATCCGCGGGGCGGTCCGATCGGGGGCGGGCGCTGATGGAGACCGCGCTGACCCGGCTCGTCGGGGTCCGGCATCCTGTCGTGCAGACCGGTATGGGCTGGGTGGCGGGGCCCCGGCTGGTCTCGGCGACGGCGAACGCGGGGGCGCTGGGCATCCTGGCCTCGGCGACGATGACGCTCGACCAGCTTCGTGACGCCGTCCGGGAGGTCAAGTCCCGTACGGACCGGCCTTTCGGGGTGAATCTGCGGGCCGACGCAGGGGACGCGGGCGACCGGGTGCGGATCATCGTCGACGAGGGCGTGCGGGTGGCGTCGTTCGCGCTGGCGCCGTCCCGCGAGCTGATCGCCGGGCTGAAGGAGGCCGGAGTGATCGTCGTGCCGTCCGTGGGCGCCCGGCGGCATGCCGAGAAGGTGGCCGCGTGGGGCGCCGACGCGGTGATCGTGCAGGGCGGGGAGGGCGGTGGTCACACCGGGGAGGTGGCGACGAGTGTGCTGCTGCCCCAGGTGGTGGACGCCGTGGACATACCGGTGGTGGCGGCGGGCGGCTTCCACGACGGGCGGGGGCTGGTGGCGGCGCTGGCGTACGGGGCGGCGGGCATCGCGATGGGCACGCGTTTCCTGCTGACCTCCGACTCGACGGTCCCGGACGCGGTGAAGGCGAGGTATCTGGCGGCGACGGTGAAGGACGTCACCGTGACGACGGCCGTCGACGGGCTGCCGCACCGCATGCTGCGCAGCGAACTCGTCGACGCGCTGGAGAAGGCGGGGCGTACCGGGACGCTCGTCCGGGCGGTGCGGCGGGCCGCCGGGTTCCGGCGGATCTCGGGCCTGTCCTGGCCGCGGATGATCCGCGACGGCCTCGCCATGAGACACGGCAGGGACCTGACCTGGAGCCAGGTCCTGCTCGCCGCCAACACCCCGATGCTGCTGAAGGCGTCGATGGTGGACGGCCGGACGGATCTGGGGGTGATGGCGTCGGGGCAGGTGGCGGGGGTGATCGAGGATCTTCCGTCGTGCGCGGAACTGGTCGAGCGGGTGATGGCGCAGGCCCGGGCGACCCTGGACGCGCTTCCCTCGCCGGCCGGAACGGACCCTCCGTGGGCCGAGGCCTGTCACGGCCCGGGAGACTGAACGCCCGCGCGGCTCAGGGGAGCCCGTCCCCTCCGGCGGCGCGGCTCACGAGGGTCTGTCCCTCCGGCAGCGCGGCGCACGGGGCCGCTCCTCCGGCGGCGCGGCGCACGGGCCCGTCCCTCCGGCCGTGCGGCTCGCGGGATCTGTCCCCTGGCCGCGCGGGTCGTGGTCTCTCAGATCCGTTCGATGATCGTCACGTTGGCCTGACCGCCGCCCTCGCACATCGTCTGGAGCCCGAAGCGGCCTCCGGTGCGTTCCAGTTCGTGCAGCAGGGTGGTCATGAGGCGGACGCCGGTGGCGCCGAGCGGGTGGCCCAGAGCGATGGCGCCGCCGTTGACGTTGACCTTCTCGGGGTCGGCGCCGGTCTCCTTGAGCCAGGCGAGGACGACCGGGGCGAACGCCTCGTTGATCTCGACGAGGTCGATGTCGCCGATGGACATGCCGGTCTTCTTCAGGGCGTACGCGGTGGCGGGGATGGGGGCCGAGAGCATCCGGATGGGGTCCTCGCCGCGTACGGAGAGGTGGTGGACGCGGGCCCGGGGGGTCAGGCCGTGTTCACGGACGGCCCGTTCGGAGGCGAGCAGCATCGCGGCGGCTCCGTCGGAGACCTGGGAGGAGCAGGCGGCGGTGATGGTGCCGCCCTCGACGACCGGGTTCAGGGCGGCCATCTTCTCCAGGGTGGTGTCGCGGCGCGGTCCTTCGTCGGCGGTGACGTCGCCGTGGGGGACGGTCTCGCGGGCGAAGCGGCCCTCGTCGGCGGCGCGGATCGCCCGCTGGTGCGAGCGGAGGGCGTACTCCTCCTGGTCGCGGCGGCTGATGCCCCACTTGGCGGCGATGAGTTCGGCGCCGTGGAACTGGTTGACGGGGCGGTCGCCGTAGCGGGCGCGCCAGCCCTCGCTGCCCGCGAAGGGGCCCTCGGTGAGGCCGAGGGGTTCGGCGGCCCGGCGGGAGGCGAAGGCGATGGGGATCTGGCTCATGTTCTGCACGCCGCCGGCGACGACGAGGTCCTGGGTGCCGGACAGGACGCCCTGGGCGGCGAAGTGGACGGCCTGCTGGGAGGAGCCGCACTGCCGGTCGACGGTGACGCCGGGGACCTCTTCGGGCAGCCCGGCCGCCAGCCAGCTGGTGCGGGCGATGTCCCCGGCCTGCGGCCCGACGGTGTCCAGACAGCCGAGGACGACGTCCTCGACGGCCGCCGGGTCGACGCCGGAGCGTTCGACGAGGGCCCTCAGCACGTGCGCGCCAAGGTCGGCCGGGTGGACCGCGCCGAGTCCTCCCCCGCGTCGCCCGACGGGCGTGCGGACCGCTTCGACGATGTAGGCCTCGGCCATGACGACTCCCTCGGTGTGGGTGGTTCGCTTATGTCTCCTCGCGGACGGAGATGCCGTCGAGCACCATCGACAGGTACTGGCGGGCGATCTCCTCGGGGCTGTGCAGACCGCCGGGCCGGTACCAGGAGGCGGCGACCCAGACGGTGTCGCGGACGAAGCGGTAGGTGAGGCGGATGTCGAGGTCGGCCCGGAAGACCTCGGCGTCGACGCCGCGCTCCAGGGTGCCGAGCCAGGCCTTCTCGAAGTTGCGCTGGGATTCGGTGAGGAAGGCGAAGCGCTCCTGCGCGGCGAGGTGCCGGGATTCCTTCTGGTAGATCGCGACGGCCGCGCGGTGCCGGTCGATCTCCCGGAAGGATTCGGTGACCAGGGCTTCGAGGGTTTCCCGGGGGCCGAGTCCGGCGTCGAGGACGGTGTCGTAGCCGTTCCAGAGTTCGTCGAGGAAGGTGCGCAGGATCTCCTCCAGCATCGATTCCTTGGAGTCGAAGTGGTAGTAGAGGCTGCCGGCGAGCATCCCGGCCTCGTCCGCGATCCTGCGGACGGTGGTGGCGTTGTAGCCCTGTTCGGCGAACACCTCGGCGGCGGTGCCGAGCAGTTCGCGGCGGCGCTCCGGGGTGGCGGTCACCTGGGGCTTCTTCTTGGTAGGCACCCGGTCATTGTCGTCCTAAGGGTGCTGGCTGCTCACGGAGACGACCTCGCCCGTGAGGTACGAGGAGTAGCCGGAGGCGAGGAACACGATGACGTTGGCCACCTCCCAGGGTTCGGCGTACCGGCCGAAGGCCTCGCGGGCGGTCAGTTCCTCCAGGAGCCCGGGGGTGGTGACCTTCGCCAGGTGGGGGTGCATGGCGAGGCTGGGCGAGACGGCGTTGACCCGGACTCCGTAGGCGGCGGCCTCGACGGCGGCGCAGCGGGTGAGGGCCATGACGCCCGCTTTCGCGGCGGCGTAGTGGGCCTGTCCGGACTGGGCGCGCCAGCCGACGACGGAGGCGTTGTTGACGACGACTCCGCCGTCGCCCTGTTCCCTGAGCCGCCGCAGGGCGGCGCGGGTGCAGCGGAAGGTTCCGTTCAGGGTGACGTCGAGGACGGTGGACCACTGGTCGTCGGTCATGTCGACGAGGGGCGAGGTGCCGCCGAGTCCCGCGTTGTTGACGACGATGTCGAGTCGGCCGTGGAGGTCGATGGCGGTGTCGAAGAGGGCCTGGACCTGGTCCTCGGCGGTGACGTCGCAGGGCTGTGCGGCGACCTGGTCGGGGCCGAATTCGGCGGCCAGGGTCTCGGCGGTCTCCTTGAGGCGGCGGGTGTGCGCGTCGCTGACGACGACGCGGGCGCCCTCTTCGAGGAACCGGCGTGCGGTGGCTCCGCCGATGCCGGCGCCGGCCGCGGCGGTGATGACGGCGCTGCGGCCCTTCAGCAGTCCGTGGCCGGGTACGTACGCCGGGCTCTCGACGTCGCTCATGTCTCCAAGCTAACCTACCAAACACTTGTTAGGGAAGGTTGCCGGAAGGTGCCGCCGATGGATCTCGACCTCTCCCCCGCCGACCAGGCGTTCCGTGCCGAGGCCCGTGCCTGGCTGGACGCCCGTGTCCCGGCCCTCCCGCTGCCCTCTCTGGAGACCGCGGAGGGCTTCGCGGCGCATCGCGCGTGGGAGGCCGAACTGGCGGCGGACCGCTGGTCGGTGGTGTCGTGGCCGGCGGAGTACGGCGGCCGGGACGCGGACCTCGTGCGCTGGCTGGTGTTCGAGGAGGAGTACCACGCGGCGGGCGCGCCGGGCCGGGTCGGGCAGAACGGCGTCAGTCTCCTCGCGCCGACGCTGTTCGGGCACGGCACGGCGGAGCAGCGCGCGCGGGTGCTGCCCCCGATGGCCACGGGCGAGGTGGTGTGGGCGCAGGCCTGGTCCGAGCCGGAGGCGGGTTCGGACCTGGCCTCGCTGCGGTCGCGGGCGGTGCGGGTGGACGGCGGCTGGCTGCTGCGGGGGCACAAGACGTGGTCGTCGCGGGCGGCGTTCGCCGACCGCGCCTTCGGCCTGTTCCGCAGCGAGCCCGGCCTGGCGAGGCCCCATGAGGGCCTGACGTATCTGATGTTCGACCTGCGCGCGCCGGGGGTGACGGTCCGCCCGATCGGGCGGCTGGACGGCAGGCCGGCGTTCGCGGAGCTGTTCCTGGACGACGTGTTCGTGCCCGACGAGGACGTGATCGGCGAGCCGGGGCGGGGCTGGCGGGTGGCGATGTCGACGGCGGGCGACGAACGGGGTCTGACGCTGCGTTCGCCGGGCCGTTTCCTGGCGGCCGCGGACCGGTTGGCGGCGCTGTGGCACGCCCACGGCGACCCGTCCGACTCGGCCCTGCGCGAGCGGGTGGCCGACGCGGTGATCGGGGCGCGCGCCTACCAGTTGTTCGCGTACGCCCATGCCTCCCGGCTGCTCGAGGGGGAGAGCATCGGGCCGGAGTCCAGCCTGAACAAGGTGTTCTGGTCGGAGCTGGACATCGCGCTGCACGAGACGGCGCTCGATCTGCCGGGCTCCGGGGGCGAGCGGGCGGACACCGCGTGGTCCGAGGGGTATGTCTTCGCGCTCGCGGGTCCGATCTACGCGGGCACCAACGAGATCCAGCGCGACATCATCGCCGAGCGGCTGCTCGGCCTTCCGAAGGGCCGCCGCTGATGCGCTTCCTCCTCGACGCCGAACAGCGTGCCTTCGCCGCCTCCCTGGACGCGATGCTGGCGTCCGCGGACACGCCGTCGGCGGTGCGGGCGTGGGCGGACGGCGATCACGCTCCGGGGCGGGTCCTGTGGTCACGGCTCGCCGAGGCGGGCGTGTTCGCGCTGGCGGTCCCGGAGGCGTACGAGGGGGTGGGCCCGCTGCCGGTGGACCTGGCGGTGGCGTTCGTGGAGCTGGGGCGGCACGCGGTGCCGGGCCCGGTGGTGGAGACCGTCGCCGCGGCCGTCCTGCTGGGCGAGCTGAGCGCGCTGGGTGAGCCGGGTCCGGCCGAACGGCTGCTGCCGGGGCTGGCCTCGGGCAAGAGCGTCGCCACGCTGCTTCTGCCCGACGGTCACGCGCCCGCGGCGGGTGCTTCGGCGCCGTCCGGCAGGCACACGCCCGACGCAGCCGCGGCACCGTCCGAAGGCCACACGCCGGACCTGGACCCGGCAGCCCTGTCCGGCGGTTGCGCGCTGGACGCGGACGCGGCGGCGGTGTCGCTCGTGGTGGACGGTGACGGGCTGCGGCTCGCGTCCGGTCACGGGCCGGTGCGGGCGTCCGTGGACCGGGCCCGCCGGCTCGCCCGGCCGGAGGGCGGCGGCGAGCTCCTGGCCGCGGGCCCGCGGGTCGCCCGTGCCGCGTCGGCGGCGCTGGCCTGGGCCCGGCTGGCCACCGCCGCCCAGGCGCTCGGGGTGGGTCTCGCGCTGCTCGGCCGGACCGTCGCGTACGTGGGGCAGCGGACCCAGTTCGGTGTCCCCGTCGCCTCGTTCCAGGCGGTCAAGCACCGGCTCGCGGACGCGATGATCGCCCTGGAGTTCGCGCGGCCGCTGCTGTTCGGGGCCGCGCTGTCGACGGCACCGGCGGACGTGGCCGCCGCGAAGGTGACGGCGTGCGAGGCCGCGTACGGCGCCGCCAGGGCCGCGCTGCAGTTGCACGGCGCGATCGGCTACACCGCCGAGTACGACCTGTCCCTGTGGTTCACCAAGGCCCGTGCCCTGCGGACGGCCTGGGGCACCCCGGCCGAGTGCAGGACCGAGGCGCTGGCCGGGCTCAGTGGTGGTGGTCGTCGTCCCCGCTCGTGAGCGCCCGGTACTCCTCGGCCGTCGGTTTGGGGATCTGTGTGCCGGGCCCGTACAGGGCGCGCGCCAACCGGGCGCGCAGCCGCCGGGCTGGGCCGGCGCGGCGGGCCACGCCGTTGGCGTCGACGAGCGGGCCCAGTTCGTAGGGCGGCGCCTGTTCGTGCTGGGTGAGGGTGAACCGCTGGGCCGGGGTGAGCGGTTGATGGACCTCGACGTACTCGCCGTGCGGCAGCATCTTGATCGTGCCCGTCTCGCGTCCGTGCAGCACCTTGTCGCGGTCGGCGCGCTGGAGCCCGAGGCAGATCCGTTTCGTGAGGACGTAGGCGAGTGCGGGTCCGGCGAAGACGGCGACGCGGACGAACCAGGTGATCGCGTTGATCGACAGATGGAAGTGGGTGGCCCACAGGTCGTTGCCGCCGCCGACCAGCAGGACGGCGTAGAGGGTCAGCCAGGCGACGCCGAGCGCGGTGCGGGTGGGCACGTTGCGCGGCCGGTCCAGGATGTGGTGCTCGCGCTTGTCGCCGGTGACCCAGGCCTCGATGAACGGGTAGACGGCGATGGCGGTCATGATGATCGGAAAGAGCATGAAGGGGATGAAGACGCCCAGTTGGAGGGTGTGGCCGAAGGCGTTGATCTCCCATCCCGGCATCACGCGGATGAGTCCTTCGGAGAAGCCGAGGTACCAGTCGGGCTGTGCGCCGGTGGTGACCAGGTCGGGGCGGTAGGGGCCGAACGCCCACACGGGGTTGATCGTGGCGATCGCTCCCATGATCGCCAGGACGCCGAAGACCAGGAAGAAGAAGCCGCCGGCCTTGGCCATGTAGACGGGCAGGAAGGGCATGCCGACGACCGTTCTCCGGTCCTTCCCGGGTCCCGGGTACTGCGTGTGCTTGTGGTGGAAGACCAGGATCAGGTGGGCGACCACCAGGCCCAGCATGATGCCCGGCAGCAGCAGGACGTGGATGGGGAAGAACCTCGAGATGATGTCGTGCCCCGGGAACTCCCCGCCGAAGAGGAAGAAGGAGAGGTACGTCCCCACGACGGGGATCGACAGGATGGCGCCGTCGGCGAAGCGGACGCCGGTGCCGGAGAGCAGGTCGTCGGGGAGCGAGTAGCCGGTCAGTCCGGTGATGAGGCCGAGCATCAACAGGGTCCAGCCGAACAGCCAGTTGACCTCGCGCGGCTTGCGGAACGCGCCGGTGAAGAACACCCGCATCATGTGGACGAGCATCCCGGCGAGGAAGACGACCGCCGCCCAGTGGTGGATCTGGCGGATCAGCAGCCCGCCGCGCACGTCGAAGCTGATGTCGAGCGTGGACTCGTACGCCCGGGTCATGAGGACGCCGTTCAGCGGTCCGTAGGAGCCGTGGTAGACGACCTCGACGCCGCTCGGCTCGAAGAAGAGGGTGAGGTAGACGCCGGTGAGGATCAGGACGAGGAAGCTGTAGAGGCAGACCTCGCCCAGCATGAACGACCAGTGGTCCGGGAAGACCTTGCGCATGTTGGCCTTGGCCAGCGAGTAGACGCCGAGGCGTCCGTCGGCCCAGTCGGCGAGCCGCTCCCCCTTGCCGGTCTCCGGCGCGCGCCGGGCCCGTACGGTCCCCTCGGGCCCGGGGGTCCCCGAAGTACCCGAAGTCCCGCTCGGGGGTGCCCCGTTCACCGAAGTCCGTGCGGCCCTGCCGGAGTCGATCTCTCGTGCGCCCATTCGCCGCTCCCCTCGGCCCACCAGGGTGGCACGCCGGCCGGTCCAAGCCAACGGGGCGTCAGAGGTGGGGTGTCGGGGTGACGGGGGCCGCCCGGTGTCCGCCGGACCGCAGCGAACGCCGGTCGGGTCAGGTCACTATCCCCTGGGCCCGTGCCGCCGCCAGCCAGTGCGGGAACTCCGCGACCAGCCGGTCGTAGAGCTCCCCGTCGCTCACCTCGCGCGGATCCGAACCGGCATGGAAGAAGCCCGCGTTGTCGACGACGCGCTTGTGCGGCACGGCCAGTTCGTCGAGTTTGCGCAGGAAGTCGAACTGCTTGCTGCCCCGGTCGCCGAACCCCACGAACTGCCAGAACATCGGCAGCCGGGCGGCCTTGCACAGGTACCGTTCGGCGGCGAGCTTGTTGATCGGCCCTCCGTCGGTCTGGAAGACGACGAGGGCCGGGGCGTCCGAGCCGCTGTCGAGGTAGTGGTCGATGACGGCGTCCATGGCGAGGTGGTAGCTGGTCCTGCCCATGTGCCCGAGCCCGGCCACGATCGATCCGATCCGCCCCCGGTGGTTGTCGAGCGCGATGTCGGTGACGGCGTCGACGTCCGTGGAGAAGAAGACGACCGGGACGGTGCCGTCGTCGTCGAGGTGGGCGGACAGGCCGAGCACCCGGTCGGCCAGTGCCTGCACACTGCCGTCGTCGTAGTACGGCTTCATCGACCCGGAGTAGTCCACGACCAGGTACACGGCGGCCCGTTGGCCGCTCAGTCCGTGCTTGACGAGGCTGACCCCGGCGCTCTTGTAGGGGCCCACCAGCGCCGGCGCGGCCTCCTCGATCTTGGTGAGGCTGATTCCGGCCATGTGGACTCCCGTCGTGCGCGGACCGCGGAACGACGAGATTACGTCACCCGGCCGTCCGGCCCGTGGGGCGGGCACCGGCGTTCACCTGCGGCAGCCACGGATCACGGCCCTGCCGTTCCCCGTTGTCAGAGGCGTTGGATAGTTTGATCATCGCCGTCCCCACCGGCTCGTCCTTTCCCCATTCCCCGCGCGTTCCTAGGAGCCGGCCGTGGAGCCCGAGTCCGCCGTCACCACCTGCTACCGCCACCCCAAGGTGGAGTCGCATGTGCGCTGCACCCGATGCGACCGCTACATATGTCCGGGCTGTATGCGCGAGGCGGCCGTCGGCCATCAGTGCGTGGAGTGCGTGAAGGAGGGCGCGAAGTCGATCCGGCAGGCGCGCACGGCCTTCGGCGGCCGGATCTCGGCGGTACCCGCGGTGACGTACGCCCTCATCGGCCTGAACGTGCTGGCCTATCTGGCCGAACTGCTGCGTTCCTCGGTCGAGGGCCGGTTCGCGATGCTCGGCGCGGGCCTGACGGACTCGGACGGGAACCACTACCTCTGGGACACCGCGCACTCCTCGTTCTACCGCCCGGAGGGCGTGGTCGCCGGGGAGTGGTACCGGCTGCTGACGGGCGCGTTCCTGCACTCGTCGCCCGCCGAGGGCACGTTCGGGATCGCGCACATCGTGATGAACATGTTCGTACTGTGGAACATCGGCCGGATCGTCGAGGTTCAGCTCGGCCGGGTCCGCTATCTCGCGCTGTACCTGCTGTCGGCGCTCGGCGGCTCGGTCCTCGTGCTGCTGATCGCGCCGGGCGACCAGACGGTCGGCGCCTCGGGCGCGATCTTCGGCATCGGCGCCGCCTACTACGTGATGGCCCGCAGGCTCGGCACGGACATGAGCAGCGTCAACCGGTTCATGGCGGGCCTGCTGATCTGGCTCCTGATCTCGGCGGGGATCACGTCCTGGCAGGGGCACCTGGGCGGACTGCTGGCGGGCGGGCTCGTGACGGCGGCCTACGCGTACGCGCCCCGCGGCCCCCGTCGGGCACTGGTCCAGGCGGCCGTCTGCGGGGGGCTTCTCCTGCTGCTGGTGGTCCTCGTGGTGCTGAAGGTGTCGGCGCTGAGGACCGGCGCGGTGTGACGGACCGCCAGGGGCGCGCATCCGGCGTGTCCGGGGCGCGGGAGGACCGACCGGGCGACGCGCGGTCCGGGGCGCGAGAGGACGCGCCGGGCGACGCGCGTCCGGGGACACGAAAGGCGGACCGGGCGATACGCGCCCGGCCCGCCCGGCGTCCCCGCCCGTACGCCGGCGCTGCGTACCCTGTGCGTCATGAAACGTGCGGGTTTCCTGTTGTTCGCCCTCGTCCCCGTGCTGATCACGGCGGCGGTCTCCTGCACCACGCCCGAGCACACCGCGGCCGACGCCAAGGGCAACCCGTCGCCCGTGTCGCGGTCCCGTGCGACGGACAGGGCCGGGGGAAAGCGGGCGGTCCATGACGCGGCCGTCGCCGGCCGGCCGGCGGGTCTCGCCGCCCCGGACAAGAAGGAACTCGCCCAGAAGATCGTGGCGAGTGCCGAGAACGCCACGCTGAACTGGCGCTCGGCGTACGGCTACATCGAGGACATCGGTGACGGCCAGGGCTACACCGCGGGCGTCATCGGCTTCTGCACCGGCACCCACGACCTGCTCACCCTCGTCGAGCGCTACACGAAGGCGCACCCGGACAACGGGCTCGCCCGCTATCTCCCGGCCCTGCGCGAGGTCGACGGCACGGACTCCCACGAGGGTCTGGACCCGGGCTTCGTCACGGCCTGGCGCCACGAGGCCACCCTCGCCGCGTTCCGCGAGGCCCAGGACTCCGAGCGCGACCGGGTCTACTTCGACCCCGCGGTCCGGCTCGCCAAGCTCGACGGGCTCGGCACGCTCGGCCAGTTCATCTATTACGACGCCATGGTGATGCACGGTCCCGGCACGGGCGACGACGGTTTCTACGGACTGCGCGAGCGCGCCCTGCGCGAGGCGAAGCCGCCGTCCGGGGGCGGCGACGAGAAGGCGTACCTCGGCGTCTTCCTGGACGTCCGCCGCGCGGCCATGAAGTCCGCGGACCCCGACCGCGACACCACCCGTGTCGACACGGCTCAGCGCCGGTTCCTCGACGAGGGGAACCTCGCTCTGGACACACCGCTGGAGTGGAAGGTGTACGGCGAGACGTACCGCGTGCCGTAGGGGCCGGGCCTGTCCCACGAGCCGTGCCGGGCGGCCCGGCACGGGTGCGGACATGGAGGCGGGCCGCCGGCCCGGACGGGTGCGGACCCATGAGCCGGCCTCGGCCCCGGACCGGGTGCGGACATGCGGCGGCGCCTGCCAGGGCGTCCGGTCGGGGACAGTGAGGCAGGCGCCGTCTCGTGTTCCGCACGCCTTTGTGCGGGACGTTTCGAGTGACCGTGTCAGGTCACGCATCCATGGGTCAGACCGTCAGCGAACGGTCCGTCGGGCGGATCGGGGCCGGCAGGTCGCTCGCTCCGGTGAGGAAGCGGTCGACACCGCGGGCGGCCGAGCGGCCCTCCGCGATGGCCCAGACGATGAGGGACTGGCCGCGGCCGGCGTCACCGGCGACGAACACCCCGGGGACGTTGGTCGCGAAGTCGGCGTCGCGGGCGATGTTGCCGCGCTCGTCGAGCTCCAGACCGAACTGGGAGACCACACCGTTCTCGACGTCCGTGCCGGTGAAGCCCATCGCCAGCGTCACCAGCTGGGCGGGGATCTTGCGCTCCGTGCCCGGCTTCTGGTTCAGCTTGCCGCCGGTGAACTCTACCTCGACCAGGTGCAGCCACTGGACGTTGCCGTCCTCGTCGCCCTCGAAGTGGGTCGTCGAGACGGCGTAGACGCGCTCGCCGCCCTCCTCGTGCGCGGAGGTGACCTTGTAGAGCATCGGGAACGTCGGCCAGGGCTGGCCCGGGTTCCGCTCCTCGCCCGGCCGCGGCATGATCTCCAGCTGCGTGACCGAGGCCGCGCCCTGGCGGTGGGCGGTGCCCACGCAGTCCGCGCCCGTGTCGCCGCCGCCGATGACCACGACGTGCTTGCCCTCGGCGGTGATCGGGGGCGCCACGAAGTCGCCCTCCTGCACCTTGTTGGCCAGCGGCAGGTACTCCATGGCCTGGTGGATGCCGTTCAGCTCCCGCCCGGGGACGGGCAGGTCACGGGCGGTCGTGGCGCCGGCGGCGATGACGACGGCGTCGTACCGCTTGCGCAGGTCCGTCGCCTTGAGGTCGCGGCCGATCTCGATGCCCGTGCGGAAGCGGGTTCCCTCCGCGCGCATCTGCTCGATGCGGCGGTTGATGTGCCGCTTCTCCATCTTGAACTCGGGGATGCCGTAGCGCAGCAGACCGCCGATGCGGTCGGCGCGCTCGTACACCGCGACCGTGTGCCCGGCCCGCGTGAGCTGCTGGGCGGCGGCGAGACCGGCGGGACCGGAACCGATGACCGCGACGGTCTTGCCGGAGAGGCGCTCGGGGGCCTGGGCCGCGACGGAGCCGCTGTCCCACGCCTTGTCGATGATCGAGACCTCGACGTTCTTGATGGTCACGGCGGGCTGGTTGATGCCCAGCACGCACGCCGACTCGCACGGAGCGGGGCACAGGCGGCCCGTGAACTCCGGGAAGTTGTTCGTGGCGTGCAGCCGCTCGGAGGCGGCCTGCCAGTCCTCGCGGTACGCGTAGTCGTTCCACTCGGGGATCAGGTTGCCCAGCGGACAGCCGTTGTGGCAGAACGGGATGCCGCAGTCCATGCAGCGCGAGGCCTGCTGGGAGATGATCGGGAGCAGCGAGCCCGGAACGTAGACCTCGTTCCAGTCCTTGAGCCGCTCCTGGACCGGCCGGGACCTGGCGACCTCACGGCCGTGGTTCAAAAAGCCCTTGGGATCAGCCATTGGTCGCCGCCTCCATCATCTTCTCGGTGATCGCGGACTCGTCGAGTCCGGCTCGCTCGGCGGCGTCCTTGGCGGCGAGCACTGCCTTGTACGTGCTGGGAATGATCTTGCTGAAGCGGTCGACGGCGGCGGGCCACTCGGCGAGCAGCTTCTCGGCGACCGTCGAGCCGGTCTCCTCGGCGTGCCGGCGCACGACGTCGTGCAGCCACTTCTTGTCGGCGTCGTCGAGGTCCTCGACGGCACCGACGCTGGCGACGTTCACGTTGTCGCGGTCGAGGTCGATGACGTAGGCGACACCGCCGGACATGCCGGCCGCGAAGTTGCGGCCCGTCTCGCCGAGGACGACCGCGTGACCGCCGGTCATGTACTCGCAGCCGTGGTCGCCCACGCCCTCGGAGACCACCAGCGCGCCGGAGTTGCGGACGCAGAAGCGCTCGCCGGTGCGGCCGCGCAGGAACAGCTCGCCGCCGGTCGCGCCGTAGGCGATGGTGTTGCCCGCGATGGTCGAGTACTCGGCGAGGTGGTCGGCACCCCGGTCGGGGCGGACGACGACCCGGCCGCCGGAGAGGCCCTTGCCGACGTAGTCGTTGGCGTCGCCCTCCAGGCGCAGCGTGACGCCGCGCGGCAGGAAGGCGCCGAAGGACTGGCCCGCCGAGCCGGTGAAGGTGATGTCGATGGTGTCGTCGGGCAGGCCCGCGCCGCCGAACTTCTTCGTCACCTCGTGGCCGAGCATGGTGCCGACCGTGCGGTTGATGTTGCGGATCGCGACCCGGGCGCGGACCGGCTGGGCGTCGGCCTGGGAGTCCGCGGCCAGCGCGTCGGCGGCGAGCTTGATGAGCTCGTTGTCGAGCGCCTTCTCCAGGCCGTGGTCCTGCTCGATGACCTGGTGCAGGGCCGCACCCTCGGGCAGTTCGGGCACGTAGAAGAGCGGGGACAGGTCCAGGCCCTGCGCCTTCCAGTGGGTGACGGCGCGCTCGACGTCGAGGTTCTCGGCGTGGCCGACGGCCTCCTCGATCGAACGGAAGCCGAGCTCGGCGAGGATCTCGCGGACTTCTTCGGCGATGAACTTGAAGAAGTTGACGATGTACTCGGCCTTGCCGGCGAACCTCTCGCGCAGCACCGGGTTCTGGGTGGCGATGCCGACCGGGCAGGTGTCGAGGTGGCAGACGCGCATCATGACGCAGCCGGAGACGACGAGCGGCGCGGTCGCGAAACCGAACTCCTCGGCGCCGAGCAGCGCGGCGATGACGACGTCGCGGCCGGTCTTGAGCTGGCCGTCGGTCTGCACGACGATGCGGTCGCGCAGGCCGTTGAGGAGCAGGGTCTGCTGGGTCTCGGCGAGGCCGAGCTCCCAGGGGCCGCCCGCGTGCTTGAGCGAGGTCAGCGGGGAGGCACCCGTGCCGCCGTCGTGACCCGAGATGAGGACCACGTCCGCGTGCGCCTTCGACACACCGGCCGCGACCGTGCCGACGCCGACCTCGGAGACCAGCTTCACGTGGATGCGTGCGGCCGGGTTGGCGTTCTTGAGGTCGTGGATCAGCTGAGCCAGGTCCTCGATGGAGTAGATGTCGTGGTGCGGCGGCGGGGAGATCAGACCGACGCCCGGGGTCGAGTGCCGGGTCTTGGCCACCCACGGGTAGACCTTGTGGCCGGGCAGCTGGCCGCCCTCGCCGGGCTTGGCGCCCTGGGCCATCTTGATCTGGATGTCGTCGGCGTTGACCAGGTACTCGGAGGTGACACCGAAGCGGCCGGAGGCGACCTGCTTGATGCTGGAGCGGCGCGCCGGGTCGTACAGGCGCTCCGGGTCCTCGCCGCCCTCACCGGTGTTGGACTTGCCGCCCAGCTGGTTCATGGCGATGGCGAGGGTCTCGTGCGCCTCCTTGGAGATGGAGCCGTACGACATGGCGCCGGTGGAGAAGCGCTTGACGATCTCGGAGACGGGCTCGACCTCGTCGAGGGAGATCGACGGGCGGTCCGAGGTGAAGCCGAACAGGCCGCGCAGCGTCATGAGGCGCTCGGACTGTTCGTTGACGCGGTCGGTGTACTTCTTGAAGATCTCGTAGCTGCCGGAGCGCGTCGAGTGCTGGAGGCGGAAGACCGTCTCGGGGTCGAACAGGTGCGGCTCGCCCTCGCGGCGCCACTGGTACTCGCCCCCTATGTCCAGGGCGCGGTGCGCGGGCGCGATGCCGGAGGCCGGGTAGGCCTTGGCGTGCCGGGCGGCGACCTCCTTGGCGACGACGTCGAGGCCGGCGCCGCCGATCTTGGAGGCCGTGCCGTTGAAGTACTTCTCGACGAAGGCCTGCTCCAGGCCGACGGCCTCGAAGACCTGGGCGCCGCGGTAGGAGGCGACGGTCGAGATGCCCATCTTGGACATGACCTTCAGGACGCCCTTGCCGAGCGCGTAGATCAGGTTGCGGATGGCCTGCTCGGGCTCGATGCCCTGCAGGAAGGTGCCGGCGCGGACGAGGTCCTCGACGGACTCCATCGCGAGGTACGGGTTGACGGCCGCGGCGCCGTAGCCGATGAGCAGGGCGACGTGGTGGACCTCGCGGACGTCTCCGGCCTCGACCAGCAGGCCCACCTGGGTGCGCTGCTTGGTGCGGATGAGGTGGTGGTGCACGGCCGCGGTGAGCAGCAGCGAGGGGATCGGCGCGTGCTCGGCGTCGGAGTGACGGTCCGACAGGACGATCAGACGGGCGCCGTTCTCGATGGCGGCGTCGGCCTCGGCGCAGATCTCCTCGATGCGGGCGGCGAGGGTGTCGCCGCCGCCGGAGACCCGGTACAGGCCGGACAGCGTCGCGGCCTTCATGCCGGGCATGTCGCCGTCGGCGTTGATGTGGATGAGCTTGGCCAGCTCGTCGTTGTCGATCACCGGGAAGGGCAGGGTGACGCTGCGACAGGAGGCGGCCGTCGGCTCCAGCAGGTTGCTCGCCGGGCCGAGGGAGGAGCGCAGGGAGGTGACCAGCTCCTCGCGGATCGCGTCCAGCGGCGGGTTGGTGACCTGGGCGAACAGCTGGGTGAAGTAGTCGAAGAGCAGACGCGGGCGCTGCGAGAGCGCGGCGATCGGCGAGTCGGTGCCCATGGAGCCGATCGGCTCGGCGGCGGCCTTGGCCATCGGCGCGAGGATGATCCGCAGCTCCTCCTCCGTGTAGCCGAAGGTCTGCTGGCGGCGGGTGACCGAGGCGTGGGTGTGCACGATGTGCTCACGCTCGGGCAGGTCGGAGAGCTCGATCTCGCCGGCTTCCAGCCAGTCCGCGTACGGCTTCTCGGCGGCGAGGGCGGCCTTGATCTCGTCGTCCTCGATGATGCGGTGCTCGACGGTGTCGACGAGGAACATCTTGCCGGGCTGGAGGCGGCCCTTGCGGACGACCTTGGCGGGGTCGATGTCGAGGACGCCGACCTCGGAGCCGAGGACGACGAGGCCCTCGTCGGTGACCCAGTAACGGCCGGGGCGCAGGCCGTTGCGGTCGAGGACCGCGCCGACCTGGGTGCCGTCGGTGAAGGTGACGCAGGCCGGGCCGTCCCAGGGCTCCATCATTGTGGAGTGGAACTGGTAGAAGGCGCGCCGGGCCGGGTCCATGGAGTCGTGGTTCTCCCACGCCTCCGGGATCATCATGAGCACGGAGTGCGGGAGCGAACGGCCGCCGAGGTGCAGGAGTTCGAGCACCTCGTCGAAGGAGGCCGAGTCGGAGGCGTCCGGGGTGCAGACGGGGAAGATCCGCTCCAGGCCCTTGTCGCCGAACAGCTCGGAGGCGAGCTGGGACTCGCGGGCGACCATCCAGTTGCGGTTGCCCTTGACCGTGTTGATCTCGCCGTTGTGCGCGACGAAGCGGTACGGGTGGGCGAGCGGCCAGCTCGGGAAGGTGTTCGTGGAGAACCGGGAGTGCACGAGCGCGATCGCGGAGGCGAAGCGGCGGTCGGACAGGTCCGGGAAGAAGGGCTCCAGCTGGCCGGTGGTCAGCATGCCCTTGTAGACGATGGTCCGCGCGGACAGCGAGGGGAAGTAGACCCCGGCCTCGCGCTCGGCGCGCTTGCGCAGCACGAAGGCGCTGCGGTCCAGGGCGATGCCCTCGTTCTCGCCGTCGGCGACGAAGATCTGGCGGAAGGCCGGCATCGTCGAGCGGGCGGTGGCGCCGAGGAGCTCGGGGGCGACCGGGACCTCACGCCAGCCGAGGACGGTGAGGCCCTCTTCGGCGGCGATCGTCTCGATCTGTGAGACGGCGTCGGCCGTGCCGTCGTTCGGGAGGAAGGCGATGCCCACCGCGTACGAGCCGGCTGCGGGGAGTTCGAATCCGGCCACTTCGCGCAGGAAGGCGTCCGGGACCTGGGAGAGGATGCCGGCGCCGTCACCCGAGTCGGGCTCGGAGCCGGTGGCACCGCGGTGTTCCAGGTTGCGCAGAACGGTGAGCGCCTGCTCGACCAGCGCATGGCTCGCCTCGCCGGTGAGGGTGGCCACGAAGCCGACGCCACAGGCGTCGCGCTCGTTGCGGGGGTCGTACATACCCTGCGCAGCAGGGCGAGCATCCATGAAGGACCACTTCCGGTCGTTCGCGGAGTGCTGGGACGGCTGGCGCGGCGTACGCATCGGCTCTCCCGTCGTCGTCGGGGCGGGGGGTCTCCCAGGCTCTGAAGGCGCTGGGGAGACATCTGCCGAGGGACGACGTTGGCCCTCATGCTGGGTGCAAAATTTCGTGCAGGTTACATGATGGAACGGTTCTCGGGAACCGGATACTTCGTTCCAACATGCGGACACCACAGGAGCCGCGGCGGGGGTGACGCGCTTCGGCAGTGGGAGGTACTGGGACCTGAGCGGACAGATCGATGACCATCGGTCCGGTTCGCGGCAGAGGTCGTGATCCGCCGCGAGAGATGCGACGCGGGCGTCATTGCCCGCGGCGCTTACGGCTCATTCCCAGTGGCCACGGAATCGAAACCGCCGGGTAACAATTACTTATGCAGTCCCTTGCATAGGTGATCGAGGCCTCATCCTACGGCCGCGCCGAACAAAGTGCCGAGGGCGTACGTCACACCTGCCGCGGCACCCCCGAGAGCGAGCTGGCGCAGCCCGCTGAACCACCAGGACCGCGCGGTCACCTTGGCCACGACGGCACCGCACGCGAAGAGCCCGATCATGGCGAGCAGCAGCGCCGGCCACAGCACGGTCGCGCCCAGCAGATACGGCAGCACGGGCAGCAGGGCGCCGAGCGCGAACGAGCCGAAGCTGGACACGGCGGCGACGGCCGGGGAGGGCAGGTCGCCGGGGTCTATGCCGAGTTCCTCGCGGGCGTGGATCTCCAGGGCCTGCTCGGGATCGCGGGAGAGCTGCCGGGCGACCTCGCGGGCCAGCTCGGGCTCGACGCCGCGGGCCTCGTACAGCGCCGCCAGCTCGCGCTCCTCGTCCTTGGGGTGCTTGCGCAGTTCACGCCGCTCGACGTCGAGTTCCGCCTCGACGAGCTCACGCTGCGAGGCGACGGAGGTGTACTCGCCGGCGGCCATGGAGAAGGCTCCGGCGGCCAGGCCCGCGAGTCCGGTGATGACGATCGTCTGCTGGGAGACGGATCCGCCGGCGACGCCGGTCATCAGGGCGAGGTTGGAGACCAGACCGTCCATCGCGCCGAACACGGCGGGGCGCAGCCAGCCGCCGTTGACATCGCGGTGGGTGTGGTTGTCGCGGTGCGCCACATGCAGCGTCGCCTCGGTCTCGATGATCGCCATGCCGGTCCCCCAGAGTGCTTGATTGGACAGCTTCCACTTTTCGACAACTCTGAAAGTACGCCGCGAAATTCCCCGCCGCCAGCAAGGAAAGGCTGGGCTAACCTGCGCTTTTACCCTTCGACGCTCATCCGTGGCATGTCATGCACATATGTCGACCGGGTGACAGTGGAGCCCACGAGGCTCCTGTCAACCGCCAACGTGGCACAGATCCGCAAAGGGTTCCGCGCGCCGCATTCCGCGCGCCGGCAGGGACCCCGAGAGGAGAAGCACGTATGGCTTCCATCGCCTGCATTCCCTCGGCCCCGGCGTCCGGGAAGGCCGCAGATCTCCGTGACCGGGCACGCGGCGCGCTGCTCGGGCTCGCCGTCGGGGACGCGCTGGGCGCACCCGCCGAGAACATGAAGCCGTCGGAGATCCGCGCGCGATGGGGCCGGATCACCGGATACGTCGCCGAGAACCCGGCCGGGACGGACGACACCGAGTACGCCATCTTCTCGGGGCTGCTGCTGGCCCGGCACGGCTCGGCGCTGACCGTCGCGCACGTCGAATCGGCCTGGCACCAGTGGATCGCGGACCGCGACGAGGGGCCCTTCCGCGGTGCCGGCTTCAGCGAGCGCGGCACGCTGGAGAACCTCCGCCGGGGGCTCGCCGCGCCCATCTCCGCCCAGCACCGGCACGCCTGGAGCGACGGTCTCGCCATGCGCGCGGCACCCTTCGGCGTCTTCGCGGCGGGCCGGCCCGCCGAGGCGGCCCGGCTCGTGGCGATCGACGGCTCGGTGAGCCACGAGGGCGAGGGCATCTACGGCGGCCAGGCGGTCGCGGCCGGGGTCGCCGCCGCGATGGGGGGCGCCTCCCCCGTCACGGTCGTCGCCTCCGCCCTGGCCGTCGTCCCGGACGACTCCTGGACGGCCCGCTCGCTGCGCCGGGCGGTCGCCGTGGCCCACCGCGGGGAACGCGCGGTGCGCTCCGCGGTGGTGATCGGCGGCTACCCGTGGACCGACCTGGCTCCCGAGGCCGTGGCCCTGGCGTTCGGCGCGTACGCGGCGGCGGACGGGGTGTTCACCGAGTCGGTCCTGACCGCGGTGAACATGGGCCGCGACGCCGACACGACGGCCGCGGTGGCCGGGGCGCTGGCGGGCGCGACGCGGGGGATGTCCTCGGTCCCCGCCGAGTGGGCGGCGGCCATCGGACCGGCCCGCGGGAGCTGCCTGCCTTCCATGGAGGGCCACCACATCCTGGACGTGGCGGAACTCCTGATCCCGGAGGACGGGGAGAAGTGGGGCGCCGGGGGCCGCGTACCGCCCACCGCGGAGACCGGGTACGCGGTCCGGTCGCCGGACGCGGACAGGCGCGCATCCGTCGGCCGCGACGACGAGGCGCGGTCATGAGCCCCGGCCCGGCCGGAGACGGGTCCGCCCCGGCACCGGGCGAGGGCGCGGCATCGGCGACACCCCCGGAGGACACCCCGCCCACCGCGGAAACGCGGCCCGCGCCGGCCGCCGCGCAGGCGGAGCCCGTGGTGCTCGCCGCCGGGGCGAAGGCCGCGGCTGTCGCCGGTGGTGTCCTCGCCGGTGCCGTCCGGGCCGGGGCGCTGCTCGGAGGGGGTGATCCGGCGGACCGCCGGACCGCGGAGCCGGCCGCCTCCGCGCCGGGCACCTCCGCGCCGGGCGCCCCCGCGGTCCGGGAAGCCGGGGTCTCACCGGCCGGGGCGCCCGGGGAAGCGGGTGTGCGCCGGATCGAAGGGCTGCTGCTCGGACTGGCCGCCGGGGACGCCGCGGGCTGGCCCGCCGCGCGGCACCGGGCCGCCCGGATGCCCGAGTGGACCCGGCGGCTGACCCGCGAGCTGGACACCTTCGCGGAACAGAACGCGACGACGACCCTGCCGGTGCCGATCGCGCTGAACCAGCCGCCGGAACCGCTGCGGCTCGGCCCCTCGGACGACGCCGAGTGGGCGGCGTTCGCGGCGGAGGCCGTACTGCGGGCCGGGGAGACCGCGGCGCTCGGGGATCTGAGCCTGGACCGCCGGATGCGCGCGTCGATCGACCTGTCCTGGAACGCCGTCGCCAGCGAGGTCGCCGCCGCCGCGGACCGCGCCCCCGAGGTCGAGTCCGCCCTGCTCCCGCTGCGCGCCCGGATCTCGGTGCGGGCCGGACTCGGCAACCTCGCCACCGGTCTGCGCCCGCCCGCCACCGGCCACGACAACCCGCACTACTTCGACGACGCGGCCTGCGTCCGGGCCTGCGTGCTCGCCGTGGCGCACCCGGGAGACCCCCGACTCGCCGCGGAACTCGCCGAGTTCGACGCCCGCTACACCCAGGACGGCGACGGCGTGCACGGCGCCCGCGCCATGGCCACCGCCGTGGCCCTCGCCCTCGCCGGGCACGGCGTCGGCACCTGCGTGGAGGCGGCCCTGGCCGAACTGCCCGCCGCGACGGAGATCGGCCGCAACGCCCGCGACGCCCTCGCGCTGGCCCAGGACAGCGAGAGCACCTTCGCGCTGGTCCCGCTGCTGGAGCACCGGATCGTCGACCACGTCTACAGCTACGGCATCGCCGCCGCCGAGACCGTCCCCGTCGCCCTGGCCCTGGCCCTGGCCGCGCACGGCCGGATCGCCGAGGCCGTACCCGCCGCCGCCTGCCTGTCCCGGGTCGCCGACTCGGCGCCCGCCCTGGCCGGAGCGCTCACCGGCGCGCTCGGCGGCGCCGCCGCCGTACCCGCCTCCTGGCGCGACGCCTGCCGCACCCTGTCCGGCTGTGCGCTGCCCCGGCTGACCGGCACGGATCTCGTCGGGCTCGCCGAACTCCTGGAGGCGACAGGACTCGCCGACCCGCTTCGTTCCCCGGAACTGGCCGCCCCAGAGGGATGATTCGGGCATGACGCCCAAAGGAGAAGGAAACGGAACCCTCGACGAACGGATCGTCGGAGCCCTCGTGGGAGCCGCGGTCGGCGACGCCCTCGGCGGCCCCGTCGAGGGATACTCCCCCGAGCAGATCGCCGAACGCCACGGCGGCCGCGTACACGGCGTCGTCGGCCCCTGGAACGGCGACGCCTGGCCCACCGCCCGCCCCGTCGCCCCGTACCACAAGGGCGACGGGCACGTCACCGACGACACCCTGATGACCCATGCGCTGGTACGGGTGTACGCGGAGGTCCGCGACCACCTCGACGCCTACGCGGTCGCCGAGCACCTGGTCCCGGACCTGATGACGACCCCCCGCTGGATCCCGGAGCTGGAGTGCGAGGCGCTGCCCCTGCAGCGGATCTTCCTCGCCGAGAAGTGGCTGGTCGCCCGCCTCCACTACGGCCATGTGGACCCCCGGGAGGCCGGCACGGGCAACATCGTCAACTGCGGTGCCGCGATGTACATGGCCCCGGCCGGCCTCGTCAACGCGGGGAACCCGGCGGGCGCGTACGCCGAGGCGCTCGACATCGCGGGCGCCCACCAGTCCTCGTACGGGCGCGAGGCCGCGGGCGTCTTCGCGGCAGCGGTGGCGGCGGCCTGCTCGCCCGGCGCGGACCCCGGCTCGGTCGTCGCCGCGTGCCTGGCGCTGGCCAAGGACGGCACCCGCGCCGCCGTCGAGGCGGTGTGCGAAGTCGCCTCGCGGTACACGGACTTCGAGTCGGCGCTCGTCCCGCTGCGCCGGGCGGTCGCGCCCTTCGACACGGTCGGCCCCGACTACCGTTCCCCCTCCCTCGGCGCCCGGCGTCCCTCCCGGCTCCACTCGATCGAGGAACTCCCCGTCGCGCTGGGCATGTTGCTGGTGTCCGGCGGCGACTTCCGGCACGCGGTCCTCGGCTCGGTCAACTACGGCCGCGACTGCGACTCCATCGCCACCATGGCCGGCGCCCTCGCGGGCGCGCTCGGCTCCGAGGTCCCGCACGACTGGGCCAAGACGGTGGCCGAGTCCAGCCGCCTCGACCTGGACGCCCCGGCGCGTACGCTGGCCGAGGTGACCCGGGAGATCTTCGACCGTGACGTCCACCGCCGCCGGGCCCACGAGGCGGCGTACGCCGCGCTGACGGGAACACCGTGCTCCGGCTGACCTGGGTCCAGCCCGAGGACCTCCTCGGCCACGAACTCCACCAGGCCGTGCAGGACGGCCGGGACCCGTCCGTCGTCGCGGCCCGCTGGTACGCGGCGGGCGGCAGGACCGCCCCGCCGCGCGCGGGCGCGTCGACGGCCCCGGCCTCGCCGTCCCTGCGCCGGCTGGCGTCCGTCCTTCTCGACGAACTCGCCGCCCTGCCGGGCAGACTGGCGGACGACGAACCGACGGACCTGGCACTGATCAAGGACCGGTGCCCCGACTGGCCGCCCCCTCGGTACGCGTCCCTGCCCGCTCCCGGCCCGGCCCGCCTGGAAGCGGCCTGGCTCGGGCGGGCCGTCGGCTGCCTGCTCGGCAAACCCGTGGAGAAACTCCCCCTCGAAGCGATCCGGGCCCTCGCTCGGGCCTCCGGCAACTGGCCCCTGCACACCTGGTTCACCGCACGGGGCGTCCCCGGGGAACTGCTGGCCGCCCACCCCTGGAACCGGCGCTCCGCCGCCACCTCGCTGGCCGAGAACATCGACGGCATGCCGGAGGACGACGACCTCAACTACCCTCTCCTGAACCTCCTGTTGCTCCAGCGGTACGGCCGGGACTTCACCACCGCGGACGTGGCCCGCCTCTGGCTCGACGAACTCCCCGCCGGCCGGACCTTCACCGCGGAACGCGTCGCCTACCGCAACCTCCTCGGCGGCGTCGAGCCCCCGGACACCGCCCGCCGCCACAACCCGTTCCGTGAGTGGATCGGCGCCCTGATCCGCGCGGACGTGCACGGCTGGACCAACCCGGGCGACCCGGCGCGGGCCGCCGAACAGGCACACCGCGACGCCGCCCTCACCCACACGGCCAACGGCGTCTACGCGGCGATGTTCACGGCCGCCGCCATCGCCGAGGCGGCCGGCCCGGCCGCGGACGTCCACGCCTGTCTGCGGACCGGACTCAGAGTCGTCCCGCCGGGCTCCCGGCTGGCCCGGGCGGTCCGCCAGGCCGTCCGGCTGGCCCGTACGACGAAGGACTTCGACGCGGTCGTCGACGAACTGCACGCCGTCCACCGCGACTGCCACTGGGTCCACGCCGTCCCCAACACCGCGCTGATCGCCGCCGCGCTCACCCACGCGGACGGCGACTTCGCCGGCTCCGTCTGCCGGGCGGTGTCCGGCGGTCTGGACACCGACTCGAACGGCGCGACGGCCGGAAGCATCGCCGGCCTGCTCACGGGCGACCCCGCCGCGCTGCCCGACCGCTTCACGGGCCCCCTCAAGAACCGGCTCGCCACCTCCGTCGCCGACTTCAACGGCATCGGCTTCGACGCCCTCGCCCACCTCACACACCGGGAGACCGTTCGCCCATGACCCATATCGCCGTGCTCGGCAGCACGAACATGGACCTCGTCGCGTATGTCGCCAAGGCCCCGCAGCGCGGAGAGACCGTGACGGGACGGGAGTTCCGTACGATCCCCGGCGGCAAGGGCGCGAACCAGGCGGTGGCCGCCGCGCACGCGGGCGCCGACGTCTCCCTGGTCGGTGCGGTGGGCGCCGATTCCTTCGGCAGCCAACTCCGTTCCACGCTGGAGCACTTCGGCGTGAACACCGACCATCTGCGTACCACCGAGGGCCCCTCCGGCACCGCGCACATCGTGGTGGACGACGAGGGCGGCAACGCGATCGTCGTCATCCCCGGCGCCAACGGCACCGTCACCTCCCTCGCCCCCGGCGACGAGGGCCTCATCGCCAGCGCCGACGCGCTTCTCCTGCAGCTCGAGATCCCGCTCGAAGCCGTGCTCGCCGGCGCGGAGGCCGCCCGCAGACACGGCGTCCGGACGATCCTGACCCCGGCCCCCGCGCAGTTCCTGCCGCCCGAACTGCTCGCCGCCATCGACGTACTGGTGCCCAACCAGCACGAGGCCGCCGCGCTCACCGGCTTCACCGACCCGCGTGGAGCCGCCGCGGCACTGCTGGAACAGGTCCCGGAGGTCGTCGTCACCCTGGGCGCCGAGGGCAGCCTGTACGCGGCCCGGGGCGCCGATCCCATCACGGTGCCCGCGCCCAGGGTGACCGCCGTCGACTCCACCGGAGCGGGCGACACCTTCGTCGGCACCCTGGCGGTGGCGCTCGCCGAGGGCCGGGAGATGTCGGAGGCGATGGTGTGGGCGTCGGCCGCCGCCTCGGTGTCGGTGCAGCGGCACGGGGCGACCTCCTCGATGCCGTACCGCTCCGAGATCGACACCCGGGCCGGCGCGTGAACGGGCCCGGTGAGGGCGGCCCCCTCGACGGCCTGCGCGTCCTCGACCTCGCGACCCTGTTCGCCGGGCCGCTCGCCGCCACCATGCTCGGCGACTTCGGCGCGGAGGTCGTCAAGGTCGAACACCCCTCCCGGCCGGACCCGTCCCGGGGGCACGGCCCCTCGAAGGACGGCATCGGCCTGTGGTGGAAGCTCCTCGGCCGCAACAAGCGCACGATCACCCTCGACCTGTCGAAGCCCGGCGGCCGGGAGACCTTGCTCCGGCTCGCCGCCGACGCCGACGTGATCATCGAGAACTTCCGGCCGGGCACCCTGGAGAAGTGGGACCTGGGCTGGGCGGAGCTGTCCGCGGCCAACCCCCGGCTGGTCCTCGCCCGGGTCACCGCCTTCGGCCAGTTCGGCCCGTACGCGCACCGCCCCGGCTTCGGCACCCTCGCGGAGGCGATGAGCGGCTTCGCGGCGATCACCGGCGAGGCGGACACTCCGCCGACCCTGCCGCCGTTCGGCCTGGCCGACTCGATCGCCGGGCTGGCGACGGCCTACGCCGTGATGGCCGCCCTGCGGGCACGCGAGCGCACCGGAGAGGGCCAGGTGATCGACATGGCGATCATCGAGCCGATCCTGACCGTCCTCGGCCCGCAGCCGATCTGGTACGACCAGCTGGGCCATGTCCAGCCGCGCACCGGCAACCGCTCGGCGAACAACGCTCCCCGCAACACCTATCGCACCGCCGACGGCTCCTGGGTCGCGGTCTCCACGTCGGCGCAGTCCATCGCCGAGCGGGTGATGCGGCTGGTCGACCGCCCCGACGTGATCGACGAACCGTGGTTCGCGACCGGCGCGGACCGGGCCCGCCACGCCGACGTCCTGGACGGGGCGGTCGGCGCGTGGATCGCCGAACGCACCCGGGACGAGGTCCTCGCCGCCTTCGAGAAGGCCGAGGCGGCGATCGCACCGGTCCAGGACGTCCGGGACGTCATGAGCGACCCGCAGTACCAGGCCCTGGACACGGTCACCTGCGTCAACGACCCCGAACTGGGACCGCTGCGCATGCAGAACGTCCTCTTCCGGCTCTCCGCCACCCCCGGTGCCATCCACTGGGCGGGCCGTCCGCACGGCGCGGACACCGACGCCGTACTCGGTGAGCTCGGCCTGACGGCGCCCGAGATCGAGGCGCTGAGGGCGGAGGGGGCGCTGTGACCGCGGACCTGCTGCCCCTGACCTGGCTGTACGCGCCGGGCGACCGTCCCGAGGTGGTGACCAAGGCGCTGGCCTCCGGCGCGGACGTCGTCCTCGTCGACCTGGAGGACGCGGTCGCCCCGCACCGCAAGGAGTACGCCCGCTCCGCCACCGCCGACCTGCTCGCCGAGGCACCGCCCGTCCCGGTGCACGTCCGGGTCAACGCCCTCGACGGCCCCTTCTGCGACGCCGACCTGAAGACGCTCTCCCCGCTGCCCGGCCTGTCCGGGCTGCGGCTGCCGAAGGTGACCTCGCGCTGCGACGTCATGCGGGTGGCGGAGAACGCGCCCTCCGCCGACGGCGGCACGATCCCGCTCTACGCCCTGCTGGAGACGGCCCTGGGCATCGAGCAGGCGTACTCCATCGCCTCGTCCCATCGCGCGCTGCGCGGTATCTCGCTCGGCGAGAGCGATCTGCGGGCCGATCTCGGCGTCCGTGACGAGGCGGGCCTCGACTGGTCCCGGGCCCGCCTGGTCGTGGCCGCGCGGGCGGCGGGGCTGCCCCCGCCGGCCCAGTCGGTCTACCCCGACATCCGCGACGTCGAGGGCCTGGCCTCGTCCTGCGCACGCGGCCGCGCCCTCGGCTTCCTCGGGCGCGCGGCGATCCACCCCCGCCAGCTCCCCATCATCGAGCGGGCCTACCTCCCCACCCCGGCCGAGGTCGACTCCGCCGAGGCCGTCATCCGGGCGGCCGCCGCCGATCCGGGTGCGCAGGCCCTGCCGGACGGCCGGTTCATCGACGCGGCGGTGGTCACGGGTGCCCGCCGCACCCTGGCCCTCGCCCGGCGCCTGGCCTGAGAGCACGGGCCCGTACGCACGAAGGGGCGCCGCGTCCCGGACGCGGCGCCCCTTCGTGCGTACGTGTGTACGTGTACGGCTGGAGCTCAGCCCTTCTTGGCCGACCCGGCCTCGTCCCGCACCACGGATTCCGACTCGGCCTCCGCCTCGGGCTTCTCCCCGGGCTCCGTCACGGAGGCGGACGCGGTGGTCTCCGAGGACTTCGCGGACTCGGTGACGGTCTCCTTGCCGAGGTCGACGGACCCGCCGTCGGTCCCGGCCTCGCCCGCGTCCTCGCTCGTCCCGCCGTCCTCGGTCCTGCCCTCGGACTTGCCCTTGGTCTTGTCCTCGCCCTTGTCGTCGGCCGCGTCCTTTGCGGAAGCGGACTCGTCGCCCTCGGCGGCCGCGTCCTCCACGGCACCCGGCTCCACGATCTCCTCGCGCCCCGGACGCAGCCGGGCCGAGAGCACGAAGTAGAGCACCGCGAGGAGGAAGACCACCAGCGCGGTCCAGTCGTTCAGCCGCAGGCCCAGGATGTGGTGGGCGTCGTCGACGCGCATGTACTCGATCCAGCCCCGGCCGACGCAGTAGGCGGCGACGTACAGGGCGAAGGCGCGCCCGTGGCCGAGCTTGAACCGGCGGTCGGCCCAGATGACCAGGAAACCGACGCCGACGCACCACAGGGACTCGTACAGGAAGGTCGGGTGGTAGTAGCCGGGAACGCGGCCGTCCGTGGAGGACGTGATGTGCAGCGCCCACGGAACGTCCGTCGGCTTGCCGTACAGCTCCTGGTTGAACCAGTTGCCCCAGCGTCCGCACGCCTGGGCGAAGGCGATGCCGGGTGCCACGGCGTCGGCCCAGGCGGGCAGCGGGATACCGCGGCGGCGGCAGCCGATCCAGGCGCCCAGCGCACCGAGGGCGATGGCCCCCCAGATGCCGAGCCCGCCCTGCCAGACCTTGAAGGCGTCCACCCAGTCACGGCCCTCGCTGAAGTACAGCTCGTAGTCCGTGATCACGTGGTAGAGCCGGCCGCCGACGAGACCGAAGGGCACGGCCCAGACCGCGATGTCGGCCACCGTGCCGGTCCGCCCTCCCCGGGCGATCCAGCGCTTGTTGCCGAGCCAGACGGCCAGAAAGACGCCGATGATGATGCAGAACGCGTAGCCGCGCAGCGGAATGGGGCCGAGGTGCAGCACACCGTGCGACGGGCTGGGAATGTAGGCAAGTTCCATGGCAAGGTCGACGCTACCGTGCCGGACGCCACCCACGGCGGGCAGCCCCGCAACGGGTCCATAACGTGCGGCACCCCCGGCCCGTGGAAGGCGGGGGCGCCGGAGCCCGGTGACGGCTCAGCCCTTGTTGGCCGCCTCCACCATCTGCTTGAGCTTGGCGGGGGTCATCGACTGGTCCGTGTAGATGTTCTTGCCGCCCAGGAGCACGGTCGGGGTGCCCGAGAAGCCGCCGGCCTGGAACGCGGCGTGCGACTTCTGGACCCAGCTGTCATGGGTCCCGTCGTTGACGCACGCGCGGAAGGCCGGGGTGTCCAGGCCTTTGACCTTGCCGACGAGCTCGATGAGCTTGGCGTTGTCGGCGAAGGCGTCGTCGGTCTCCTTGGGCTGGTTCTCGTACAGCACGTCGTGGTAGTCGCGGAACTTCCCGGCGTCCTGGGCGCAGGCCGCCGCGTTGGCCGCCCTGAGGGAGCCGGTGCCGCCCATGTTCCCGTCGATCAGCCGGACGAGGTGGTACTCGGCCTTCAGCTGCCCGGAGTCGGTCAGTTCGCGGATCGTCGGACGGTAGGCCGCCTCGAAGGCCTGGCAGGCCGGGCAGCGGAAGTCCTCCCATACCGTGAGGGTCGACTTGGCGCCGTCCTTGCCGACGGGGATCGCGAGACTGTCCTTGCCGGTGGCGCCCGAGGGCGACACGACCGGGCCCGACGTGTCGCTCTTCTTGTCCTTGCCCGAGTTGGCGGCCACCACGCCGATCACGGCGGCCAGGCCGAGGACGCAGACCACCGACGCCCCCACGATCAGCGCGCGGCGGCGCTTGTCCGCGGCCTTCTGCTTCTCTCGCTCGACCGCCAGCCGCTCGCGGGCGTTGCGCTTTCCGTCACGGTTCTTCTCGCTCACATCCGGCAGAACGAACCGGGGAGGCGCAGCGCGCCTCCCCGGTCCAAGGTCCACTCGTTCGAGTGAGCGGATTGTCCGTTACGCACGGATCCGCGTGGCCGTGCCCGGGCGGATCCGCCCGGCCGTGCCCGCGGGCCCTCTCCGCGGCGTCACGCCGTCGTGCGCACGCCCTTCGCGAGGTCGGCCGCGAGTTCCCGTACGGCCACGAGGCCGGCGGCCTCGTCCGGCGCGTCCAGCATCCGCTTCACGAACGCCGAGCCGACGATCACGCCGTCGGCGAAGCCGGCCACCTCGGCGGCCTGCTCGGCGTTGGAGACGCCGAGGCCGACGCAGACGGGCAGGTCGGTGGTGGCCTTGGTACGGGCCACCAGGTCCTGAGCCTGGTTCCCGACCGACTCCCGGGTTCCGGTGACCCCCATCAGCGAGGCCGCGTACACGAAGCCGCTGCCGGCCGCGGTGATCTCGGCGAGCCGGGCATCCTTGCTGCTGGGCGCGACGACGAAGACGGTCGCGAGGCCGTGCTTGTCGGCGTGCTCCCTCCACAGCGCCGACTCCTGGACGGGCAGGTCGGGCAGGATGCAGCCCGCGCCGCCCGCCTCGGCGAGCTCGGCGGTGAAGCGCTCGACCCCGTAGCGGTCGATCGGGTTCCAGTACGTCATCACGAGGACGGGCTTGCCGGTGGCCTCGAAGGCCTCCCGGACGGTCCGCATGACGTCCGCGATCCTGACGCCGCCGCGCAGGGCGATGTCGTCGGCGGTCTGGATGACGGGGCCGTCCAGGACCGGGTCGCTGTGCGGCAGGCCGACCTCGACGACGTCGGCGCCGCCGTCGAAGACGGCCTTGACCGCCGCGATGCCGCCGTCGACGGTCGGGAACCCGGCGGGCAGGTAGGCGATGAGGGCGGACCGCCCCTCGGCCTTCGCACCCGCGAGGGTGTCGCTCAACAGCCGGATGTTGCCGCTCACTTGGCGTCCCCCTCGATCTCCGCGTTCTCGCTGTCGGCGTCCGCGGCGACGACCGCGTCGACGCCGTCGTCGTACAGGCCGAAGTAGCGGGCGGCCGTGTCCATGTCCTTGTCGCCGCGTCCGGACAGGTTGACGACGATCAGGCCGTCCTCGCCCAGCTCCCTGCCGACCTCCAGCGCCCCGGCGAGCGCGTGGGCGCTCTCGATGGCCGGGATGATGCCCTCGGTGCGGGAGAGCAGCCGCAGGGCCTGCATCGCCGCGTCGTCGGTGACCGCGCGGTACTCGGCCCGGCCGCTGTCCTTGAGGTAGGAGTGCTCGGGACCGATGCCGGGGTAGTCGAGTCCGGCCGAGATCGAGTAGGGCTCGGTGATCTGCCCCTCCTCGTCCTGGAGGACGTACGACCGCGATCCGTGCAGGATGCCGGGCTCGCCCGCGGTCAGGGTCGCCGCGTGCTCGCCGGTCTCCACGCCGTGCCCGGCGGGCTCGCAGCCGATCAGGCGTACCCCGCTGTCGGGGATGAAGGCGTGGAAGAGGCCGATGGCGTTGGAGCCGCCGCCGACGCAGGCGACGGCGGCGTCGGGCAGCCGTCCGGCACGCTCCAGGATCTGCCGGCGGGCCTCGACGCCGATGACCCGGTGGAAGTCGCGGACCATGGCGGGGAAGGGGTGCGGGCCGGCGACGGTCCCGAAGAGGTAGTGGGTGTGGTCGACGTTGGCGACCCAGTCGCGGAACGCCTCGTTGATGGCGTCCTTGAGGGTGCGGGAGCCGGACTTCACGGCGATGACCTCGGCGCCGAGCATGCGCATCCGGGCCACGTTCAGCGCCTGGCGCTGCGTGTCGATCTCGCCCATGTAGATGGTGCATTCGAGACCGAAGAGCGCGCAGGCGGTGGCCGTGGCGACGCCGTGCTGGCCCGCGCCGGTCTCGGCGATGACCCGGGTCTTGCCCATGCGCCGGGTGAGCAGGGCCTGGCCGAGCACGTTGTTGATCTTGTGCGAGCCGGTGTGGTTGAGGTCCTCGCGCTTGAGGAAGATCCGCGCGCCGCCGGCGTGTTCGGCGAAGCGCGGCACCTCGGTGAGGGAGCTCGGGCGTCCGGTGTAGTGGACGAGCAGGTCGTCGAGCTCGCGGGCGAACTCGGGGTCGGCCTTGGCCTTGTCGTACTCGACGGCGACCTCGTCCACGGCGGCGACCAGCGCCTCCGGGATGAACTTGCCGCCGAACGCGCCGAAGTAGCCTTCGGGGCTGGGCACTTGACCGTCGGGGTCGGGAATGAAGAACTCGCTGGGCATGCGGATACCTCGCAGGGGCGACAGCCCCGGTCACGGGATCGGACAGGGTCACGGAAACCGGACGCACCCGCGCTCCACCGGCACCGGGTACTCCCCCGGTGCCGCCGCCCGTCCTGCCGCCGTTCCGCCCGCGCGCCCGACGGACGTGCCGTCGCGGGACCGCCGAGTGCCGGATTCCGGCTCGGTCCCCGTGCGGGGTGGATACGGCCCGGTCCACGTGTGGCGTGGACTCTGCCCGGTCCCCGCGCTGCGGTGGACCAGGACGCGGCCGGGTTCACCCGTGCGGGTTACCGGGCCGGGAAGGGCGTGAGCGCGTGTACGCGCTCGGGCCATCGCATGCCGTTGACCTGACCCGGCTCGTCGCCGATGACGTAACGGACCCGGCGCCCGTGCACACGGCGTGCGGGCGCCCGGCAGCCGCGCGGCCGGCAGCCGCGGGCGAGGCGTGCGTAGGGGTCACGGGCCGCCGAGGGGACCGGGGGCACGGCGCCGGACGGCGCACCGGCGCGTTCGGCGTACGGGTCCACGGGGAGGTGCCCGACGGCCGGCGACGGGCTCGCGCCGTCGGTCCCGGGCACGGGTGATCCGGCCCGCGCCCGCGGGAGCGCGCCGGAAACAGTAGGCAGGGCCGACCCCGCGCGCGCCGGCACACCGTCGGGGCACCGGCCCGGACGGGGTACGGCGGGGGCGAGGGTCGGGGTGGACACCGGCGGGTCAGTCCCGTCCGTGCCGCAGGGCCGGGTGGGCGCCCGCCGCGACCAGGTCGGAGACGGCGGTCTTCGGGTCGCGGCCGGTGACGAGGGACTCGCCGACCAGGACCGCGTCGGCGCCCGCGTTGGCGTACGCGATGAGGTCGTGCGGCCCGCGGACACCGGACTCGGCGATCTTGACGAGGCCGTCGGGGATCTCCGGGGCGATCCGCTCGAAGGTCGAACGGTCGACCTTCAGCGTCTTCAGGTCACGCGCGTTGACACCGATGATCTTCGCGCCGGCGTCCACCGCGCGCTCGACCTCGTCCTCGTCGTGCACCTCGACCAGCGGGGTGAGCCCGATGGACTCGGCACGCTCGATGAGGGACTCCAGGGCGGGCTGCTCCAGGGCCGCGACGATGAGCAGGGCCAGGTCGGCGCCGTACGCGCGGGCCTCCCACAGCTGGTACGACGTGACGATGAAGTCCTTGCGCAGCACCGGGATGTCCACGCGGGCGCGGACGGCCTCCAGGTCGGCGAGCGAACCGCCGAAGCGGCGCTGTTCGGTGAGGACGGAGATGACGGCCGCGCCACCCGCCTCGTAGTCGGCGGCCAGGCCCGCCGGGTCCGCGATCGCGGCGAGCGCGCCCTTGGACGGGCTGGACCGCTTGACCTCGCAGATGACCTTGACGCCGTCACCGCGCAGGGCGGCCACGCCGTCCTTGGCCGCCGGAGCCTTCGCCGCGCGCTCCTTGAGCTCGTCGAGGCTGACGCGCGCCTGCCGCTCCGCGAGGTCGGCACGGACTCCGTCGATGATCTCGTCGAGCACACTCACGCGAGCGGCCCCCTTCCCTGCGGTGGACGGTTGAAGCGGTCGAGCCGCGACCCGGGTTCACCGTCCCTGACGGAAAAGTCGGGTCACTGCGATGGTATCCGGAGGAAGGCGTAGGCCTCGCATCCGGTTGACGCCGGTCCCACTACCTGGACATTTGTCATTTGATCAAGGATGCAGCCAGCCGCCGGACGGAAGATTCCGGACAACGGTGAAGACCAGCACCAACGCGCCCAGGCCCCACAGGTGGACCGGTCCGAGATCGAGCCGCGCCGGCCGTCCGCGCACCGCGCGGATCACCCAGACGGCCCACAGCACCGCGAAGGCCAGATACCCGCCGACGGCGAGCGCGTTGTCCGTGAGCGCCGCGGCCAGGTCCCCGTGCGCGAAGGCGTACGCGCTGCGCAGACCACCGCAGCCGGGACAGTACAGGCCGGTGAGGCGGAACAGCGGGCAGACGGGGTAGTGGCCCGGCTGATTGGGATCGACCGTCCCGACGTACGCGAAGGCCCCGGCGACGGCCGCGAGCAGCCCGCCGGGAACGGCGAGCCGCCGCAGGACACCCGTGTCCGGGCCGGTCCGCGTCACCCTCTGGATTTCGGCGTTCACGCAACGCATTCTGCCCCTCGCCCGGAACGGGCGCTCGCCCGGGTACGCGCAAGGCGGCCCCGGCGGGTGTGCCGGGACCGCCTTGCGCGCAGCCTCAGTGGGTCAGGCGTCGGCGCTCACGGTCGAACGCGCCGCGTTCGCGGGGTGCGGGGCGGCCTTCGGCTGGCCGAGGCCCATGCTGCGCATGACCAGGCCCACGACACCGCCGAGGGCGACGACGACCATGCCGGCCCAGAAGCCCAGCGGTTCGGCCTTGACCATGAAGGCACCCGCGACGCAGAAACCGATGAAGGCGATGATGACACCGGTCCAGGCGGCCGGGGTGTGACCGTGGCTGCTGCCCGCCATGACTTGCTCCTCGTTGCTGTATGCGTGTGTGAGTCGGACGCTCACCGCCCATTGTCCCGTACGCACGGGTCCGGTGTGAGCGGGGGGTCACTCCCGCGCGACGGTCCGGCCGGGGCGGGGCGCGGGAGCGGAGGGCGCCGGTCCCCCAGTGCCGCGGCAGGCGACGTTCGCCCCGTCGTGGCGCTAGGTCCCGGCCTGGTCGGGGCCGGTGGGGTCCTCGCCGCGGTCGAGGGCCTTCCAGAGGTCCTCTGGGCGGTCCGGGTCGACCGGCTTGGCCTTGCGGGGCCGGGGCCTGCCGTCCCGCTCGTAGCGGCCAGACATGGCGGGCCAGGAGCGGCCGTGGCGCAGCGCGAGCAGTCCGGCCAGAAGGATGAGCGCACCGCCCGCCGCGGCCACGTACGGCCAGAGGGTGTGGCCGATCCCGGCCGCGGTGGCGGCGGTGTTGCCGGAGGCCGCGGCGGCCCGCTCGTCGAGGGCGGAGCTGTCGCCCGCGCCGAGGACGGCGGCGACGACGATGCCCGCGCCGGAGAGCGCGAGCAGCGCGGAGACCAGGAGGCGGCCGGAGCGGCGGACGGCGAAGACGGCGACGAGCGCGGCGAGGCCGACTATCGCGAGCGCCGCGGGCACACCCGTGACGTCGCTGCCCTTGACGGTCAGCGGGAAGTCGCCGCCGGCCACGGTCGCGGTCCCCCTCGCCCAGCCCTGCCGGGTGGCGAGCAGGGCGACGGCCGCGCCGAGCGCGCCGCTCAGCAGGGTCACGGCAAGGCTGCGGCGGCCGGACCGGGCGGGTCCCGCGGCTTCGGATCGGGGGTGAGGTACAGCAGTCACAGACCCCACTATCGCCTGAACCCAGGGCGAACCGTCACCCGGGGTTGCGTGACCCTCGTCCTATCGGCCGCGCGGCGCCGGTGCCGCGCGGCCGCCGGACGGGGCCCGCGCACAGCCGGGACACAGCCGTCGTACAGGCCGGGTGCGGCCTGTACGACGAACGCCCGCCGGGACAGGCCCTAGCGCCCGAGCCGGTTGGCCGTGTGGACCGCGCGCAGGACGGCCGCCGCCTTGTTGCGGCACTCGTCGTCCTCCGCCTCGGGGACCGAGTCGGCGACGATGCCGGCGCCGGCCTGGACGTAGGCCGTGCCGTCGCGCAGCAGGGCCGTACGGATGGCGATGGCGGTGTCGGAGTCGCCGGCGAAGTCGAGATAGCCGACGCAGCCGCCGTACAACCCGCGCCGGGAGGGCTCCAGTTCGTCGATGATCTGCATCGCGCGGGGTTTGGGCGCACCGGAGAGCGTGCCGGCGGGGAAGCAGGCGGTGAGCACGTCGAAGGCCGTACGGCCCGCGGCGACCCGGCCGGTCACCGTGGAGACGATGTGCATCACGTGCGAGTACCGCTCGATGGACATGAAGTCGACGACCTCGACGGAGCCGGGTTCGCAGACCCGTCCGAGGTCGTTGCGCCCGAGGTCGACGAGCATGAGGTGCTCGGCGCGCTCCTTGGGGTCGGCGAGCAGTTCGTCGGCGAGGGCCTGGTCGTCCTGGACGGTCGCGCCGCGCGGCCGGGTGCCCGCGATGGGGTGCACCATGGCCTGTCCGCCCTCGACCTTGACCAGGGCTTCCGGGGAGGAGCCGACGACGTCGAAGCCGTCGAAGCGGAACAGGTACATGTACGGCGAGGGGTTGGTCGCCCGCAGGACGCGGTAGACGTCCAGCGCGCTGGCCGTGCAGGGGGTTTCGAAGCGCTGGGAGGGGACGACCTGGAAGGCCTCGCCGGCCCGGATGCGCTCCTTGATGTCCTCGACGGCGTCCTGGAAGTCGGGTCCTCCCCAGAGCGCGGTGTACTCGGGGAGTTCGGAGGGCGGGAGCGCCGCGGGCGGCTGGGACACCGCGCGCGAGAGGTCGGCCTCCATGGCGTCGAGACGGGCGACGGCGTCCGCGTACGCCTCGTCGACGCCGGTTTCCAGGTCGTTGTGGTTGATCGCGTTGGCGATCAGCTGGACCGAGCCGTCCCAGTGGTCCAGGACGGCGAGGTCGCTGGTGAGCAGCATGGTCAGCTCGGGCAGCTTGAGGTCGTCCCGCTCGCCGGGGCCGATCTTCTCCAGGCGGCGCACGATGTCGTAGCCCAGATAGCCGACCATGCCGCCGGTGAACGGGGGCAGCCCCTCGGTCCCCGGGGTGTGCAGCGCCTCGATGGTGGCGCGCAGGGCGGCGAGCGGATCGCCGTCCACGGGGACGCCGACGGGCGGGGTGCCGAGCCAGTGCGCCTGTCCGTCCCGCTCGGTGAGGGTCGCGGCGGAGCGGACGCCCACGAAGGAGTAGCGGGACCAGGACAGGGAGGTGCGGCCGTTCTCCGCGGATTCGAGCAGGAACGTGCCGGGGCGCTCGGCGGCCAGTTTGCGGTAGAGCGCGACCGGCGTGTCGCCGTCCGCGAGCAGTTTGCGGCTGACGGGGATGACACGGCGGTCGGTGGCCAGCTTGCGGAACGTCTCGAGGTCCATGGCGGCTGACCTTACTGATTCCCGGCCGGTGCGCCGGAATCGGCGCCCTCGGCCCGGTCGCCCGCGTCCTTCAGCAGCACATCGGCGTCGAAGCACGTGCGGGCGCCGGTGTGGCAGGCGGCGCCCACCTGGTCGACGCGCACCAGCAGGGTGTCGGCGTCGCAGTCCAGGGCCACGGATCTGACGTGCTGGAAGTGGCCGGAGGTGTCGCCCTTGACCCAGTACTCCCGGCGGCTGCGCGACCAGTAGGTGCAGCGGCCCGTGGTGAGGGTGCGGTGCAGTGCCTCGTCGTCCATCCAGCCGAGCATCAGCACCTCACCGGTGTCGTACTGCTGGGCGATGGCGGGGACGAGTCCGTCGGCGCTGCGCTTGAGGCGGGCGGCGATCTCGGGGTCCAGGCTGCTGGCAGGAGGCGTGCTGGTCATGCGTGCCATTGTGCCGCGCCGGGCCGTCGCTCCCGGCGGTTGTCCACAGGCCGGACCGGCGTGGTCGTCCACGGGCGGGGCGCGGCGCGTCCGGCGTGCTCTCCACTGGGCGGAGCGGGTGCCCGGCCGTAGGCTGGCTGCCATGTCGACCCATGCGAAGCGTGAACGGCTCCTCCTGGCCGATCTGTTGGAAGCAGTGGGACCGGACGCCCCGACCCTGTGCGAGGGCTGGAACAGCCGGGATCTCGCCGCGCACGTGGTGGTGCGCGAACGGCGCCTCGACGCCGCCGGCGGTGTCGTCGTCAAACAGCTCGCGTCCCGGCTGGAGCGGGTGATGGCGGAGTTCGCCGAGAAGCCGTACGAGGAGTTGATCCAGCTGCTCAGGACGGGGCCGCCGCGGTTCTCCCCGTTCTCCCTGAAGCAGGTGGACGAGGCGTCGAACGTGGTGGAGTTCTACGTCCACACCGAGGACGTGCGGCGCGCGCAGCCGGACTGGACGCCGCGCGAGCTGGACCCGGTGTTCCAGGAGGCCCTGTGGTCGCGCCTGGACCGTACGGCCCGGCTGATGGGCCGCGGTGCCCCGACGGGTGTGGTCCTGCGCCGCCCGAACGGCCAGACCACGGTGCTGAACAAGGGGACGCCGGTGGTGACGGTGACCGGCGAGCCCTCGGAGCTGCTGCTGTTCGCGTTCGGCCGGCAGAGCGTGGCGGACGTCGTGCTGGACGGCGACGAGGACGCGGTCACCAAGCTCCACGAGGCGAAGCAGCTGGGGATCTAGCGGCGTTCGCCGGCTGCCGTCAGTGGGGCAGTTCGGCTCGGCGCAGGTCCCGTACGCACAGGGTGAGGACCCCGCCGAGGCCGCACACGGCGGCGCTGGTGACGAAGACCGGTCCGGTGCCCCACCAGCCGATCGCGGCGGCGGTCACCGGCATGCTGAGCGGCGCGAGGCCCAGGCTGACGATGCCGGCGACGGCGCTGACCCGGCCCAGGTAGGCGGGGTCGGACTGGGTCTGGATCAGGGCTCCGCACAGGGCGCCGCTGAGCCCGGCGAGCAGTCCGACGACGAGGGCGACGCCGACGGCCCCGGCGACACCCGGCACGAAGGCGAGCGAACCGATCGCCACGGAACCGCCGAGGATGGCCACGGCGGCGACGGTGCCCGCGCGCGGGAGCCGGCCGCGCAGGGTCAGCAGCAGCGCGACGGCCCCCGCTCCGGTGCCGAACGCGGCGAGGACCCAGCCCATCCCGGACGCGCCCCAGCCGCGCCGGTCGGCGAGCAGGGTCAGTCCGACGTTCAGCGGCCCCACGAAGCCGAGGTCGCCGAGGGCGATGACGGCGATGAGCGGGGCGAGAACGCGGTGGCCGCGGATGTAGCGCAGACCGTCGCGCAGGTCGTGCCACGCGGTGCGTCCGGCCGGGTCCGGCGCCTCGTCCGGGGTCAGCGACCGCATACGTACGGAGATGAGCAGCGGCACCGACACGGCGATGAGCAGGCCGGCCAGCGCGAACGCCGTGGCCGCGCCGCCGAGGGCGACCGCGAGCCCGCCGAGCGGGGCTCCCAGCACGTTGGCGGAGCGGATCGCGAGTCCCCGCATGCCCTGCACCCGGGCGAGCTGGTCGCGGCCGGTGACCCGGGCGGGAAGGGCTCCCACGGCGGGCATGAACACGGCGTCGACGACGCCGAAGACGACGGCGACCAGGGCCAGCAGCCACAGCCCCGGGCTGGTCGCGAAGAGCAGTGCGGCGAGCGCCAGCACGGCCGTGCAGCGCACCGCGTCGCTGCCGATGACGACCTTGCGCGGCCCGAACCGGTCGGCGACCACTCCCCCGCCCAGCATCAGCAGGGCCCGCGGCACGGCGCTGACGGACATCACGAGCCCCGCCTGGGAGGGGCTGCCGGCCTGGACGGCGGCCCAGGACAACGCGATGTAGTAGACGTTGTCGCCGATCATCGACGAGGTGTAGGCCCCGAGCCAGCGCAGCACGTTGCCGTCGCGGTGAGCGGGCCTGGCGGGAGCCCGGTCGGTGTCCTGGGCGGGGCTCGGTATGACGGTCGCGGTCACGGGGCCGGGTCCTTTCGGGGCGGACGTGCTCTCGGGATCAGGCACGGAACGGGAATCCGTAGAGGTGCAGCGCGACGTTCTCGCGCCCTTCGGTGTCACCTGCCGCTTCGTCCGCGCGGCCCTTCTCGTCGTACTTGCGGATGACGGCGAGCAACTCGGCCTGCAGAGAGGCCAGTTCGGCCGCCGTCAGCCGCAGGTTGCCCTCCGCGTCGGCGACGGCGTCGTTCCACTCCGTCGGCCAGGTGGCCCGTTCGTCGAGGTAGCGCCGGTAGAGCTCGGTGCGCTGGTCGAGATAGAGCCGGGTGAAGGCGAGGTGGGCGACCTCCTTCTCCGGCGCGTCCCGGAAGTCGGCGCCCCGGACGCTGACGCCGTCCGACGCCGGCTGCCACCAGCGCTCGCGCCCGTCTCCGCTGCGCGGCTCGGCCTCCTCGATCAGCCCGTGATCGGCGAGTTTGCGCAGGTGGTAGCTGACGAGCGAGGGGGCCTCGTCGACCTGCCCGCCCAACTGCGAGGCGGTGGCGGCGCCCGCGACGAGCAGAGCCCTGTACAGCGTCATCCGCAGCGGGTGCCCCAGGGCCTTGAGGGTGCCCACATCGGTGATCCGGCGGTTCTCCTGGCTCGGCATGCGGTCCACCGTAGATGTGAAGGAAAAGTTGCGCAACTAAAATTGCGCAACTTTCATTTCACATCCCGGCCGAGATGAGACGAGACGAGACGAGGCAGGGCGAAGGCGAGACGAGGCAAGGCAAGGCAAGGTGAGGTGAGGCAGAGCGAGGCGACCGGCGGAACCGCGGAGCCCTCACGGATCGAGCAGGGCGTGCGCCGCCAGGGCCAGGGACAGTTCCACGACGTCCGCGGGCCGGGTCAGGGAGCGGCCGGTGAGCTGTTCGCAGCGGCGCAGCCGGTTCAGGACGGTGTTGCGGTGGCAGTAGAGGCGACCCGCGGCCCGCTGGGCGGAGCCGTCGCAGGCGAGCCAGACCGTCAGCGTGTCCAGCATGATGTCCCGGTCGGACAGGTCGAGCCGCAGCAGCGGCCCGAGAACCCGCTCGGACAGTGCCGCGCCGAGGACCGGCGCGGAGACGACGAGCGCGGCGGGCAGATGCTCCTCCAGCACGACGGTTCCGCCGGAGCGCGGGCAGGCCCGTAACGCCGTGTCGGCCAGCCGGCGGGCGTCACCGATCGCCACGAGCCCCTCCACGACCGGACTCACCCCGACGCGGGCCGCCGGTGGGACGGTCAGCCGGCGGGCGACCTCCCCCGCGTCCACGTCGGGCCCGTGCGTCCCGGGGCGCTCCCCGCCCCGGCCGTCCGCGCCACCTTGGGCGCCCCCGGCCCCCGGGGGCGGTGCCGGACCGGGGTCCGTGCCGAGGGGACCGTTCTCGTGGTCGCGGCCGGGCCGGTCCCCGCCCCCGGAGCGCTCGCCGAGCAGGACGATGCCGTAACCGCCCTCGCTGTCCCGGTCGCGGTACCAGAGGGTCCGCAGGCCCGAAAGGCGAACCCGGCCGGGTCCGTCGGCGAAGGCCCGGCCGGCGGGCAGCCGGACCAGCACCACCGCGTACCGGCCCTGGCCGGGAAGCCCCAGGGCGGCGGCGGTGGCCGGCAGATCGGCGATCCGGGCGGTGCCGTCGAGGAGCGCGGCCGTCATCAGCCGCAGCCGGTTCTCCCTGCGCCACATCAGTTCGCGCTCGGTCTGACGGTAGGCGTCGGCGGCGACGGCGCAGTGGTCGTCGACGAAGTTCCAGACGTCGGCGGCCACGTGCACGAGCAGGCGCGCGTCGGCGGGATGGCGCCGGGTCGTCTCGTCGACGAGTTCCTGCCAGATCATGCCGCCGCCCAGCCGGAAGGCGCGCAGCAGCGCGTCCAGCGGAAGGCCGCCCTCGGCACGGGCCCTGCCGATGGCCCAGGAACAGCGGCGCGCCTCCTCGCGCAGCGCACCGGGCCGGATCAGGGACCCGACGTTGAGCCGCAGCGAGCGCCGCACCTCGTCGCGGACGCTCTCCGCGTCCGCCTCCACGGCCGCGCGGTACGCGGGTTCGCGCTCCACCAGGAGGTCGACCAGGCGTTCGCCGAGCTCGGGCAGCCCCGCCAGCAGGGCCCGGGCGGCGCGGTGCAGCACCGCGAGCACCTCCGCGTCGAGGGCCGGGCGGGCGGCCGGTGCCGGGGACCGCGCTCCGGGCCGGTACCGGACGTGGGCGGGTACGAGGTGCTGCATCGCTGTCCTCCACCGGAGTCGGCTCGGTCCGGGCGGCCCGGGCGGCCGACACGCGGCACACGGGCGCTCGGGACCTCCTGATCCCGCAGGATGACATACCGCCCAGTCGGTACCTAGGGGCGTGCGCCGGTCTTCTCGGCCCGGCCCACCGGACGGGACGCGTCCCCGACCGGACACGGCCCGCACCCGGCGGCGAAGGCTGCCCGGGTGCGGGCCGTGATGCGGGCCGTGAAAGGCATCGGCCTGGTGTCAGCGGACGGGGTGCCCGGCCTCGCGCAGGGTCTCCTTGACCTCACCGATCCGCAGATCGCCGAAGTGGAAGACGGACGCGGCCAGCACCGCGTCGGCGCCCGCCCCGACGGCCGGCGGGAAGTGGTCGAGCCGGCCCGCGCCACCGCTGGCGATCAGCGGAACGGTGACGTGCTTGCGTACGGCCTCGATCATCTCGATGTCGTAGCCGTCCTTCGTGCCGTCGGCGTCCATCGAGTTGAGCAGGATCTCGCCCGCGCCCAGCTCGGCGGCCCGATGCGCCCACTCGACGGCGTCGATGCCGGTGCCCTGACGACCGCCGTGGGTGGTCACCTCGAAGGAACCGCCCTCGGTCCTGCGCGCGTCCACCGACAGCACGAGCACCTGCCGCCCGAACCGCTCCGCGATCTCGCGGATGAGCTCGGGGCGGGCGATGGCGGCCGTGTTGACGCCGACCTTGTCGGCGCCGGCCCGCAGCAGCTTGTCGACGTCCTCGGCGGTGCGGACACCGCCGCCGACCGTCAGGGGGATGAAAACCTGCTCGGCCGTGCGGCGCACCACGTCGTAGGTGGTCTCACGGTTGCCCGAGGACGCGGTGATGTCCAGGAACGTGAGCTCGTCGGCGCCCTCGGCGTCGTACACCTTCGCCATCTCGACGGGGTCGCCCGCGTCGCGCAGGTTCTGGAAGTTGACGCCCTTGACGACCCGGCCGTTGTCCACGTCCAGGCAGGGGATCACTCGGACCGCCAGGGTCATGACTGCGCTTCTCCCTGTTCTGTGAGGTCCTCGCCGGACCGTTCTGTGGGGTGCGGGTCGGAACGGAACGCCTCCACCTCGACCTCGACCACCAGACGCGAGTCCACCAGACCCGCGACGATGATCATGGACGCGGCGGGGCGGACGGTGTCGAAGAGCGTCTTGTGGGCGCGGCCGACGGCCTCCACGTCCCGGGCGTGGGTGATGTACATCCGCGTACGGACGACGTCGTCGCGGCCGAGGCCGAGCTGCTCCAGCGCCGCGAACGCGGCGCCGAAGGAGTTGACCGCCTGCTCGTACGGGTCGCCCTCGGCGATCTGGCCGTCGACGACGGAGGTGCAGCCGGACACCAGCACCAGGCCGTTCGGCAGCTCCACCGCGCGGGAGTAACCGAAGACGTCCTCCCAGGGTGCCCCGGTCGTGACGCGCCGTACGGAACTCACCGGGCTACCGCCGCCAGGGCCTCTTCGAGGGTGAACGCCTTGGCGTACAGGGCCTTGCCGACGATCGAGCCCTCGACGCCGAGCGGCACGAGGTCGGCGATGGCCCGCAGGTCGTCCAGCGAGGACACGCCGCCGGAGGCGACCACCGGGCGGTCGGTCGCCGCGCACACATTGCGCAGCAGTTCCAGGTTCGGGCCCTGGAGCGTGCCGTCCTTGGCGATGTCGGTGACCACGTAACGGGCGCAGCCCTCGGAGTCGAGGCGCGCCAGCGTCTCGTAGAGGTCCCCGCCGTCGCGGGTCCAGCCGCGGCCGCGCAGGGTCGTGCCGCGGACGTCGAGGCCGACCGCGATCTTGTCGCCGTGCTCGGCGATGACCTTGGCGACCCAGTCGGGGGTCTCCAGGGCGGCGGTGCCGAGGTTGACGCGGGTGCAGCCGGTGGCGAGGGCGGCGGCGAGGGTGTCGTCGTCGCGGATGCCGCCGGACAGCTCGACCTTGATGTCCATCGCCTTGGTCACTTCGGCGATCAGCGCGCGGTTGTCGCCGGTGCCGAACGCGGCGTCCAGGTCGACGAGGTGCAGCCACTCGGCGCCGGCGCCCTGCCAGGCGAGGGCGGCCTCCAGCGGGGAGCCGTAGGAGGTCTCGGTCCCGGACTCGCCGTGCACGAGACGGACGGCCTGGGCGTCGCGGACGTCGACGGCAGGGAGGAGTTCGAGCTTGCTCACAGTGTTCCGATCCAGTTGGAGAGGAGCTGGGCTCCGGCGTCGCCGGACTTCTCGGGGTGGAACTGGGTGGCCCACAGGGCGCCGTTCTCGACGGCCGCCACGAAGGGCTTGCCGTGCGTGGACCAGGTCACCAGGGGGGCGCGCAGCAAGGGGTTGCCGACTTCCAGCGACCAGTCGTGGACGGCGTAGGAGTGGACGAAGTAGAAACGCGCGTCGGCGTCGAGGCCCTCGAAGGCCTGCGAGCCCTCCGGGGTGTCGACGGTGTTCCAGCCCATGTGGGGCACGACGTCGGCCTCCAGGGGTCCGACCGTGCCCGGCCACTCGTCGAGGCCCTCGGTCTCCACGCCGTGCTCGATGCCGCGGGTGAAGAGGATCTGCATGCCGACGCAGATGCCCATGACGGGGCGTCCGCCGGACAGCCGGCGGCCGATGATCCAGTCGCCGCGCGCCTCCTTGAGGCCCTGCATGCAGGCGGCGAAGGCGCCGACGCCCGGCACCAGCAGTCCGTCGGCGTTCATCGCGGCGTCGAAGTCGCGGGTGATCTCGACCTCGGCGCCCGCGCGGGCGAGGGCGCGCTCGGCGGAGCGTACGTTCCCGAAGCCGTAGTCGAAGACGACGACCTTCTTGGACTCGCTCAACTCCACACCTCCAGCCGCATGACGCCCGCGACGAGGCACATCGCGGCGCCGATGGAGAGCAGCACGACAAGGCTCTTCGGCATGTCCTGCTTGACGAAGGAGTAGATCCCTCCGGCGAGGAAGAGACCGACGACGATGAGAATGCTGGAAAGGCCTGTCACAGTGCGCCCTTAGTGGAGGGGAGGATGCCGGCTGCGCGCGGGTCGCGCTCGGAGGCGTAACGCAGGGCCCGGGCCAGCGCCTTGAACTGGCACTCCACGATGTGGTGCGCGTTGCGTCCGTAGGGGACGTGCACGTGCAGGGCGATCTGGGCCTGGGCGACGAAGGACTCCAGGATGTGCCGGGTCATCGTCGTGTCGTACTCGCCGATCATCGGCGCCATGTTCTCGGGCTCGGTGTGCACGAGGTAGGGGCGGCCGGACAGGTCGACGGTCACCTGGGCGAGGGACTCGTCCAGCGGGACGGTGCAGTTGCCGAAGCGGTAGATGCCCACCTTGTCGCCGAGGGCCTGCTTGAAGGCGGCGCCGAGCGCGAGGGCGGTGTCCTCGATGGTGTGGTGCGAGTCGATGTGCAGGTCGCCCTCGGTCTTGACGGTCAGGTCGAACAGACCGTGCCGGCCGAGCTGGTCGAGCATGTGGTCGTAGAAGCCGACGCCGGTGGCCACGTCGACCTTGCCGGAGCCGTCGAGATCGATCTCGACGAGGACCGACGTCTCCTTCGTCACCCGCTCCACGCGTCCTACGCGGTTCATGCGCTCTGCTCCTTCGGGGATGCGGGGTTCTCCCCCGCAGAGCCCAGTAGTTCACGTACCGCGTCGAGGAACGCGTCGTTTTCCTTCGGGGTGCCGGCGGAGACCCGCAGCCACCCCGGTACGCCGTTGTCCCGGACCAGGACACCCTGGTCGAGGATCCGCTGCCAGGCCGCGTGGGTGTCGGCGAACCGGCCGAACTGCACGAAGTTCGCGTCCGACTCGGTCACCTCGTAGCCCATCGCGCGCAGCTCGGTGACCAGCCGGTCCCGTTCGGCCTTCAGCTGCTCCACGTAACCGAGCAGGGTGTCGGTGTGCTCCAGGGCGGCCAGCGCGGTCGCCTGCGTCACGGCCGACAGGTGGTACGGCAGCCGGACGAGCTGGACGGCGTCCACGACCGCGGGGGCGGCGGCGAGGTAGCCGAGGCGCAGTCCGGCCGCGCCGAAGGCCTTCGACATCGTCCGGGAGACGACGAGATTCGGCCGTCCTTCGAGCAGGGGCAGCAGCGACTCGCCGTGGCTGAACTCGATGTAGGCCTCGTCGACCACGACCATGGACGGCTTCGCCGCCTGCGCGGCCTCGTAGAGCGCGAGGACCGTCTCGGGCGGGACGGCGTTGCCCGTGGGGTTGTTGGGGCTGGTGATGAAGACGACGTCGGGCCGGTTCTCGGCGATGGCCCGCTCGGCGGCGACGAGGTCGATGGTGAAGTCCTCGCCCCGCGGGCCCGAGATCCAGGCCGTGCCCGTGCCCCGCGCGATGAGCGCGTGCATCGAGTACGACGGTTCGAAGCCGATCGCGCTGCGACCGGGGCCGCCGAAGGTCTGGAGCAGTTGCTGGATGACCTCGTTGGAGCCGTTGGCGGCCCAGACGTTCTCGAGGCCGACGGGGTGCTTGCCGGTCTTCGTCAGATAGGCGGCCAGCTCGGTGCGCAGCTCCACCGCGTCCCGGTCGGGATAGCGGTTGAGGCCGCGGGCGGCCTCGCGGACCCGCTCGGTGATCCGCTCGACGAGCGGCTCGGGCAGCGGGTACGGGTTCTCGTTGGTGTTCAGGCGTACGGGGACGTCGAGTTGGGGTGCGCCGTAGGGGGTCTTGCCGCGCAGCTCGTCCCGTACGGGGAGATCGTCGATGCCAGTCACTTGCCCTCGGGTACCTTCCAGCCGCGCGACACTTGTTCGTCTCCGACAAACCTTGCCTTGACCGCCGCGCCGTGCGCGGGCAGGTCCTCCGCCTCCGCCAGCGTCACCACGTGATGGGCGACGTCGGCGAGCGCGTCCTTCGTGTAGTCGACGATGTGGATGCCGCGCAGGAAGGACTGGACGGACAGGCCCGAGGAGTGGCAGGCGCATCCGCCGGTGGGCAGGACGTGGTTGGAACCCGCCGCGTAGTCGCCGAGCGAGACCGGGGCCCACGGGCCGACGAAGATCGCTCCGGCGTTCCTGACCCGGTCGGCGACCGCCGCCGCGTCCGCGGTCTGGATCTCCAGGTGCTCGGCGCCGTACGCGTCGACGACCTTGAGTCCCTCCTCGACGCTGTCGACGAGGACGATCGCGGACTGCCGGCCGGTCAGGGCCGGGACGATCCGGTCGTCGATGTGCTTGGTGGCCGCGACCTGCGGCTCCAGTTCCTTCTCCACCGCGTCCGCGAGGGCCGGCGAGTCGGTGACCAGGACGGCGGCGGCGAGCGGGTCGTGCTCGGCCTGGCTGATCAGGTCGGCGGCGACGTGCGCCGGGTCGGCGGTGTCGTCCGCGAGGACCGCGATCTCGGTCGGGCCGGCCTCGGCGTCGATGCCGATCCTGCCGGTGAAGTAGCGCTTGGCCGCGGCGACCCAGATGTTGCCCGGTCCGGTGACCATGTCGGCCGCGGGGCAGGACTCGGTACCGTGCGCGAACATCGCGACGGCCGTGGCGCCGCCGGCCGCGTACACCTCGTCGATGCCCAGCAGCGCGCAGGCGGCGAGGATCGTCGGGTGCGGAAGGCCGCCGAACTCCTTCTGCGGCGGGGAGGCCAGCGCCATGGAGGGGACGCCCGCCTCCTGTGCCGGGACGGCGTTCATGATCACGGACGAGGGGTACACCGAGCGGCCGCCGGGCGCGTACAGCCCGACCCGGCCGACCGGCACCCACTTCTCGGTGACCGAGCCACCGGGCACGACCTGCGTGGTGTGCGTCGTACGGCGCTGTTCGCGGTGGACGAGACGGGTGCGCCGGATGGACTCCTCCAGGGCCGCGCGCACGGCGGGGTCGAGCTGTTCCAGGGCGTCGGCGAGGGCCTCGGCCGGAACCCGCACGGACGTGAGCCGTACTCCGTCGAACTTCTCCGCGTAGTCGATCAGTGCCGCGTCTCCCTGATGGTGCACGGCCTCGCAGATCGGTCGCACCTTCTCCAGGGCGGCCGAGACGTCGAAGTCGGCTCGGGGCAGCAGGTCGCGCAGGGCGGGGCCCTCGGGGAGGGTGTCGCCGCGCAGATCGATTCGGGAGATCACGGACTCAATTCTCTCAGACGGCGGCAGGGCGCCGGACGCCCGTATCAATGGCTGATACAAGCCACCTTCGCCTCCCGTGCGTGATCCCCTTCACCAGGAGCGTTCGGGTCGTCACTGAGCGGGCATTGCACGGACGTACGAACCCACGGGTAGGCCGGGAAGGGAGTGACGTGCCGTGACCGAGGGTGCCGGTCTGCGCACCGGGGACCTGCCGGACGAGCTGACCGCCGCCGAGGCCGGGATGTGGCAGGCGTTCCGCAACGGCAGCGTGTACGACCTGCGCAGCGGGGACACGACCGTCGACGATCCGCACGGCGGCCATCCCTGGGGACCCGAACGCAGCGTCCGGGCCCGGATAGTGGCCTGGCTGCTGCTCGACGGGCCGCCCGCCCTCCAGGGCCGGGTCGCGTCCCTGAAGCTGACGGGCGTACGGATCACCGGTGTGCTCGACCTCGCGGGCGGCACGGTGGTGCCGTACGTGGAGCTGAAGGGGTGCCGGTTCGAGAAGGAGGTGCTGCTGCCGGAGTCCCGGTTCACCACGCTGCGCCTGGAGAACTGCGCGGTGCCCCGGCTGGAGGCGGCCCGGCTGCACACCGAGGGCGATCTGCATCTGCCGCGCTGCCACTTCCACAACGGGGTACGGCTGACCGACGCGCACATCGGCACGGATCTGCTGCTCAACCAGGCCGTGGTCTACCGGGACCGGCGCGGGCGTTCGATCACCGGCGACGGCATGATGGTCGGACAGGACCTGCAGGCCGAGATGCTGGAGTCGCACGGCGAACTCAGCCTGCGCAGCGCGACGGTCGGCGTGTCGCTGAGCCTGCGCGGCAGCAGGCTCAGCAATCCGTACACCCGGCTCGCCCTCAACGCCCCCCAGCTGACGGTCAACCGCACGCTCTACATGACCCCGGCGGGCCTCGGCAATCCGCTGATGACCAGCGGCACCACCCCGGCGCGCGGCACCCTGGTGCAGCGGTTCGAGTGCCAGGGCGGGATCCGTCTGGACGACGGACGCTTCGGTGACGCGGTCGACTTCGACCGGGCCCGCTTCACCTTCGGGGACGACCAGGAGCTGTCGCTGCTGCGGGTCCAGACGCCCGAACTGCGCTTCCTCGGGGAGCGGCCCGAGCGCGGCAAGGTCGTGCTGTCCGGCGCGCGGGTCGTCAACCTGGTCGACCGGGCGTCCAGCTGGCCGGGCCCCGGCAGCCTGCACATGGGCGGCTTCACGTACGAGAACCTGGTCCCGCAGGGCGCCTTCCCGCTGACCCGGCGCCTGGAGTGGGTGGCGGCGTCCACCGCCGAGTACGCACCGGAGCCCTACGAGCGGCTCGCCGCCGTGCTGCGCGACTCCGGCGAGGACGAGGACGCCCGCGAGGTGCTGCTCGCCAAGCAGCGCCGCCGCCGCGAGACCCTGCCGCTGGCCGCCAAGTTCTGGGGCTACGCCCAGGACTGGACGGTCGCCTACGGGTACCGCCCCGGGCGCGCCGCCCTGTGGATGGCGGTGCTGTGGGCCGCCACGTCGGTCGCCTTCGCGCACGCCGACCACCGGCCGGTCAACGGCGGGCACCCCGCGTGGAACGCCTCGCTCTACGCCCTGGATCTGCTGCTGCCGGTCATCGACCTGGGTCAGGCCGGGAACTGGCAACTGCGGGGCGGCTGGCAGTGGATGGCCGCGGTGGTGGTCCTCCTCGGCTGGATCCTGGCGACGACGGTGGCCGCCGGAGCCACCCGGCTGCTGCGCCGCGGCTGACCCCGGAGCACCTCGCTTCCACCAGGGCGCCGCGCTGCCACCGGGGGGCGTACGGCGGGCACCGGGCGGCACGGCGGACACCGGAGCCGCACGGCGCGCACCGGCGGCACGGCGTGGAGGTCCGCCGGTCCGGGCCTCGTACCCCCTCCCGTGCGCCGGTTCGAGCCTCTCGCGCCCCTCCGGCGCACCGGCCCGAGACCTGCACGCCCCTCCGGCACGCCGGTCCGAGCCCCCTCTCACGGCCCGTGCACACCGGACCCACACAACCCCTTTACCCGTCCTTGACCGCGCGGCGCACAACCAAACGGCATTTACGAAAGCGTCACCGAGCACCTCTGGCACAGCTCCGACCTGCGGTTTTCAATGGTCGTCACCATGGCACTACTGAGCGCACTCCTCCGTACCGCCCGCATGGCACGGAACACCTCGCGCCTCGCCGCCGGCCTGCCGGCCGACGAGGAGGTGCTGCTGGACGCCCCCGACCACCGGCTCGGCCCCGTACTCGTCGCGGCGGCCCGCGGTGAGTACGCCCCCGCGGCCGAACTCCTGGCCACCACCCGCAAGTCCGCCGAGTGGGAGGACCGGGACCGGTACGCGATGCGTCTCGCCACCTTCGCCCGCTCCCGCGACGCATGGCTCAGGCGGTGGCAGGCGGACGACCCGCACGACCCGGACGCCCTCCTCGTCAGGGCCGAGCTCGCACTGCGCCGCGGATGGGAGTCGCCCGCACGGGTGGAACTGCTGCGCGAGGTCGCTCCGCTGATCATGTCCGCCGCCGAGGCCGATCCGCACGACCCGGTGCCGTGGCGGATCGCGCTCGACCACGCCCGCGGCACCAACGCCGGGCACACCGAGTTCGAGGGGCTGTGGGCCCAGGCCGTCCGGCGTTCCCCGCACCACTACGGCTGTCACGTGGCCGCGCTCCAGTACCTCTCCGCCGCCTGGTACGGCTCGCACAGCGAGTGCTTCGACTTCGCCGAGCCCGCGGCGCAGGACGCGCTGCCCGGCTCCCTGGTCCAGGCGCTGCCGGTGCGCGCGGCCTTCGCCTATCTCACCGAGGGCGGCGGTCCCCAGGTGCCGCGCGAGCGCCTGGACGCCGCGGCCGACCTCGCGATCTCGGTCTCCGCGGCCTACGCCGCCGCCGACCCGTGGCCCGCCGAGGTGCGCAACCTGCTGACGTACGTCCTGGTCCGGCTGGAGCGCTGGCAGGACGCCCTGGAGCAGCTGCGGCTCATCGGCCCGTACGTGACCTCGTTCCCCTGGGCCAGGATCTCCGACGACCCCCTCGGCCAGTACCTGGAGCTGCGCGACGGAGTCCGTCTGGAGGTCGCCTCGGGGCTTCCGCTGCGCGACCACGCGCCCCGCCGGCCGCTGTGGAGCGGGCACGGCGGACTCGTCCGCCCCGTCGACCATTAGGCTTTCCCGTCGTGACCACCGTCCGGCTCCCGCTCTTCCCCCTGAACTCGGTGCTGTTCCCCGGGCTCGTGCTTCCTCTGAACGTGTTCGAGGAGCGCTATCGCGCCATGATGCGCGATCTGCTCAAGACACCCGAGGACACGCCCCGGCGCTTCGCCGTCGTCGCCGTCCGCGACGGCCATGAGGTCTCGCCCAGCGCGCCCGGCATGCCCGACCCGGCGGCCGTCCCCGACCGCGGGCCCGCCGCCGGATTCGGTGACGATCCGCTCAAGGCCTTCCACGAGGTGGGCTGCGTCGCGGACGCGGCCACCATCCGGGAGCGCGCCGACGGCAGCTTCGAGGTGCTGGCGACCGGCACGACACGGGTCCGGCTGCTGTCGGTGGACGCCTCGGGGGCGTTCCTGACGGCCGAGCTGGAGGAACTCCCGGAGGACCCGGGGGACGAGGCCGGAGCGCTCGCCGAGGGGGTCCTGCGCGCCTTCCGCCAGTACCAGAAGCGGCTGGCCGGAGCGCGCGAGCGTTCGCTGTCGACCGGCGCGGACCTGCCGGACGAGCCGGCGGTCGTCTCCTACCTCGTCGCCGCCGCAGTGATGCTGGACATCCCGGCCAGACAGCGGCTGCTGCAGGCCCCCGACACGGCCTCGCGGCTGCGCGAGGAACTGAAAGTGCTGCGCGCCGAGACGGCCATCATCCGTAATCTGCCGTCGTTGCCCGCGTCGGACCTGACGCGCGGCCCGACCAGCCTGAACTGACGCTTGCGAGAAGACCGATGGCCAAGAAGGCGAAGAAGCAGTCCGGCGGCACGCCCGCCACGGTGGCGCTGACGGAGGCGGGCGTCCCGTTCACCGTCCACGCCTACGAGCACGATCCCGCCCACCCGTCCTACGGCGAGGAGGCGGCCGAGGCGATGGGCGTGTCGCCGGAGCGGGTCTTCAAGACCCTGGTGGCGGACGTGGACGGCGCGCTCGTGGTCGCGGTCGTCCCGGTGGCGGGCTCCCTCGACCTCAAGGCCCTCGCCACGGCCGTGGGCGGCAAGCGGGCGGCCATGGCCGACCCCGCGGCGGCCGAGCGCACGACCGGGTACGTCCGCGGTGGCATCTCGCCTCTCGGCCAGCGCAAGAGGCTCCGCACGGTGCTGGACTCCTCGGCCTCCGGGCACGCCACGATCTGCGTCTCGGCGGGCCGCCGCGGCCTGGAGGTCGAACTCTCCCCCGCCGACCTCGCGCAGCTCACGGAGGCGGTGTCCGCGCCCGTCGGACGGACCTGACCCGCCGCCCGCCCGGCGGCGGCACCCGGACCGTCGGCGCCGGCCCTCGCCGTACCGATGCCGCCCGCCCGGCGGCGCCCGTCGTACCGATGGCGGGCTCTCGACGACGGCGGCCGTCACGGTCTGCGCGGCCCCTCGACGGATGCCTCCCCTTCGGTTAAGCACGAGGGGCATGTCGAAGAGAACGCGGAAACGCAAGTGGCGCATCAAGAAGGGCCGTTCCAACCACGGTCGCCGTCCCGCCTGACCCACGCCCCGCAGCGAAGGGCCGGCCGGACAGCCGATCTCCCGGCGTCCGGCCGGCCCTGACCCACCGAAGCCCGAGTACGGCCCGAAGCCCGTACGGCAGGCCCTAGGCGGCCGGAGGTCCCGGCGGCGTCGCCGGGTGGGGGTGCTGCTGGTAGGGATCGGGGTCCCGGGGGCCGAACAGGGCCATGAGGCCGAGGTGGACCACCAGGGCGCTCAGGGACCACGCCAGCAGCGCGCCCTTGGCCCCGAGCTTCAGCGGCGCGGAGAACGTGACGCCCTTGCCGACGGCCTTGGCGTGCGCGACCACGTTCTGCGGGGGTCCGAGCCAGATCCCGACCCGCCAGGCGAGCAGCGATCCGAGCAGGCCGCCCAGGGCGAGCCCGATCACCAGGGGCACCCCGCCACGCCGTCGCAGAAGGAACACGACCAGGGCGCTCACCGCGCCGAAGCCCAGCGCGAGCAACGTGAACGTCCCGTCGACGCCGATCGCCTGCTCGCCCTCGGTGTCCTTGAGGTACACCGCGGTGGCGTCCGCGACCAGCGGGACATGCGGCGTCAGCCACGCCCAGAGCACCCCGAGCAGAGCCCCCGCGAGCGCGACCGCGACCGTGATCACGGCGGCCTCCCGCAGTTCGGTCTTCATCCCGGGTCCGTCCTGTCCGTAGGAGACCTCGTACGCGCCCGGGTACACGGGATAACCCGCCGGGCCGGGAGCGGGCTGGGTCTGCCAGGCGGGGTACGGTTCCCGCCGGTCCTCGGGGGACTGTTCGTGCGGCGGCGGAGGTGGAGTCAGCGGAGCGGTCACCCTGCCATCGTGCCAGGCCCCGCCGACGGCCGCGTCACCGGACGGCAGCCCGGCGGTAGGCCCAGGCCGCCAGAGCCAGCGAGAGGGCCCCGACTCCGGCGCAGACGGCCAGATCACCGAGGACGACGGCCCAGTCGGGACGGGCCCCGAAGGTGCGGGCGAAGGCCTCGACGCCGTAGGTCGAGGGCAGCAGGTCCCGCAGGTACTGCACCGGGGCCGGCATCCGGTCCGCCGGGAGGACGCCCAGCAGCAGGGCCGCGGACATGCCCAGCTGGCCGAGCAGGGTGGCGAGCTCGGGCCGCGGCGCGAGCAGTCCGAACGCGGCCCCGAGCCCGGCGAGCGCGGCACCCGCGAGCGGGACGACCGCGGCCAGCACCCACAGATGGGCCAGCGGCAGCCCGAAGAGCAGGCACCCGAAGACGGCGGTGACGACGGTGCCGGGCACCGTGAAGGAGGCGTACGCGGCCGCGGCCCCGAGCACCACGGCCGCCGGCGGCACCGGCAGCGTCGCGTAGTGGTCGAGCCCGCCGCTCGCCCGCAACTGCCCGAAGTACTGCGCGAGCAGGTTGAGGGCGACGAAGGCGACGACCAGGACCGTGGACCCGGCGACCACGGCCCGGGCCTCGGTGCCGCCGTCCACCACCCCGCGCATCATGACCATGATGCCGAGGGACTGGAAGGTCGCCACGAACAGCAGCGGGATCCGGGCGACGCGGGCCCGGGAGAGCTGCGCCCGGTACACGGCGGCCAGCGAGGGCACGAGCCGCGCCCGCGGCCCCAGCTCCGCGGCCGCTCCGGCGTCCCCGGCCAGGGGCAGCGCGCCGCCCGGCAGGACTCCAGCGGGTACGGCACTCACGTCGAACTGCTCCCCTTCGTCGGCAGCCGTCCTGTTCCGCTCACGTACGACGCCCCTCTCCCGTACGGATTCCACGCCCTGGGCACTCACGCCTTCACCAGTCCCTGCGTCGCGTGGCCGCCGAGGGCCAGATACACGTCCTCCAGGCTCGGCGTGGCCAGCGTGAAGTCGTCGAGCGCCGCGAAGGCGGCTCCGCCGGTGACCGTGGCCACGGCCGTGCGGGCCTCCTCGGGCGCGAGCCGCAGCGTCCAGCGGCGGCCCGACTCGACGGCGCGGGCCCGCAGCGCGGCGACCTCGGGAACGTGCAGCGGGGCGCTCTCGCGCCAGACGAGTTCGACCCGGACCTCGCCCGCGACCTGTTCCTTGAGTCCGGCCGGGGTGTCGCAGGCGATGATCCGCCCCTCGTCGAGGACGGCGACCCGGTCGAGGACCGTCTCGGCCTCGATGACGTTGTGGGTGACGAGCAGGACCGTGGCGCCCTGTTCCGCGCGGCGCCGGTCGACGGCGGCCCACACGGCGCGCCGGGCGACGGGGTCCATTCCGGTGGTGGGCTCGTCGAGGACCAGCAGCGGGCGCCGCCCGACGAGCGCGGCGGCGAAGCAGGCCAGTCGGCGCTGTCCGCCGGAGAGCTTCTTCAGGGGGCGGGAGGCGATCGGGGTCAGGCCCAGTTCGTCGAGGACGGCGTCCCGTTCGGCCCGCGCCGCGCGGAGGTCGAGCCCGCGCAGCCGCCCGGTCGTCTCGGCGGCGAGGGACACGGTCAGCTCGTCCAGGGCGGTGGACTCCTGTCCGAGGTAGGCGAGGATGCGGGCCGCCCGCTCGGGGTGGCGCACGATGTCGTGCCCGAGGATCTCGACACTGCCGCTGTCGGGGCGCATCAGCCCGGTCAGCTGGCGCACGAGGGTGGACTTGCCGGCGCCGTTCGGCCCGAGCAGGCCGAAGATCTCGCCGCGGCGGATGTCCAGACGGACCCCGTCGGTGGCCCTGACCTCGGGTGCCGCCGGGGTGCCGCGCCGGCCGCGGACGGCCGGATAGGTCTTGGTGAGATCTCGCACGGCGCACACGACATCGCCCCTGTGCCCCGTCGGTGCTGCCTGTGCCGTGCGCGTACTCACGAAGGACGAGAGTACGTGGTCCGGGGCCCTGTCATGCGACCGGGCCGGTGACGCCCCCCGGACGAGGGCCTCCGCGGGCCTTTCACGGACGGCCTCGGGTCACCCCGCCGGGCGCGTGCCCCACTTCCCCGCCGGGCTCGCGCTTCGCCCCCGACCGCCGCGTGCCTCGCCCTCCGCCCGGCGCGCACTTCACGCCCCGCCGGGCGCGTACCTCACACCCCTGACGGGCGCGTGTCTCACTCCCCGACGGGCGCGTGCTCCGTCGCGGTGCGCACATCGATCTCCCGCCAGAATCCGGCCCGGATCGCATAGCGGTCGTGCTCGTCGATCTGGTCGTCCTTGTGCGCGAGCAGGCCGAAGCGGGCCGCGTAGCGCAGCAGCTCGCCGTCCACCCGATGGGGGACCCGCGGGTACATCGCCGACAGTTTCTGCAGATGGCTCGGGTCGGTGAGGCGCTCCATCCAGCGGCGGGCGAAGACCTGCCCGACCTCGTACGGGTCGCCGCCGACCGTGGTGATGTCCTCCTCGCGGTCGGCCCAGCGCTGCTCGGCGGAGGTGAGCTGGGCGAGCGTGGGCAGCGCGGCGGCCTCCGGGGACTCCATGGTGCCGCCGGGACGGTCGACCCAGCCCTTGTCCGAGGACCAGCGCAGTGTCGCGTTCGCGGGGTGCTGGGCGGGCTGGGTACCGGGTCCGCGGAGCGCGGCCAGGTCCTTCGGGGTGGGGACCCCCTTGGGGGAGGGCACCCGCTCCTGGGCGCCGTTCTGCGCCTCGGCCGCCTGGTGGTGCTCGGTCTCCTGGACGGACCGGTCGGCCGCGGCGGCGAGCGCCGACTCGGGCAGCGGTGCGGAGAGGATCGCGGCGATCTCCGGGCGGGGCGCCGGCGGCGGGGCGCAGATCCCGCCGATCTCCTTGGCACGGACCGCCTTGATGATCCAGGCGCGGTCGAGGACCCGCCGTTCGTCGGCCTCGGCCACCAGGTCCTCGGACTGGTTGTAGTCGCCGTCCGCGGCCTGCACGGCCCACAGGTGTACGGCCACGCCGTGCTCCTTGGCGGCCATCATGCCCGGCAGCAGGTCCCCGTCGCCGGTCACGAGGACGATGTCGGAGCAGGCGCGGTTGCGCGCCAGCTCGGTCAGCTCGGCGTGCATGGCGGCGTCCACGCCCTTCTGTGCCCACCGTCCGTCGCTGCGGGTCAGCGCGCCCAGGCGCACCGTCACCCGCGGCATCACGCGCAGCCTGCGGTGCTCGGGCTGCGGTACACGGTCGGGGGCGCCGTCGAACCAGTAGATGCGCAGCAGGGGCCGTTCGGTGTCGGACTCGGCGCGCTCGCGCAGACCCTGGATGAGGGCGGTGTGGTCGACGGTGATCCGGGATCGCGAAGGCTCCCCGGCGAGGAGACTGGCGGCGGCCCCGAGCAGATACCCGGCGTCCACCAGGACGATGCAGCGGTCCACGCGGTCCACCCTCTTTCCGGGAGGTTTGCTTCGGGCTTCCTTGGAGTCTGCCCGACCGTGCGGAGGTTAACGGCCGGAACTCGATCTTCGGCGTGGCGGATCGGAAGAACACCTGACGACAGGTCTTATTACGCACGGTAATTCTACGAAATGCGCTGCTTGTCAGCCTATGTGAATCTGGTCGCGGCCCTGGCCCCTAGATCCCCCACAGGAGGCAGATCACCATGGCCAAGAACAAGAATCGCAAGCAGGGCGGCCAGCAGGACCGCTCCTCGCAGGCAGAGCGTGCGCAGGAGCATGCACAGCGGTCGTCGGCGCAGGCACAGCAGTCGCCGATGTCGCAGGCCCAGGGCAGCCCCGCTGATGTTGCCCGTAAGCATCAGAGGCGTTTCGGCCACAACTGAGGCCGTGGCGCGGGCCGTTGAGGCCCAGACACGCACCGAGGGGCGCATCCCGTACAGGATGCGCCCCTCGGTGCGTCGGTATGTCCCGGCCGGCTCCGCCGGTCCGTGCGGTCGTCAGCCGGCCAGGCAGGCCGGGCCGAGCAGCACCTTCAGATCGCCGAAGAGCGCCGGGTCCGGCTTCACCCGGTGCCGGTCGAGCCGCAGCACCGTGGTCCTGCTCGGGCCCTGGAGCCGGATGCGGACCTCGCTCTCACCCTTGTGGTGGCTGAGGATCTCACCGAGACGGCTGACCATCGGCGGGGTCACCTTCAGCGCCGGGATGGTGAGGATCACGGGAGCGTTGGTGCCCGCGTTCGACAGGTCCGGCACCTGGAGTTCCATCGCGACCAGCCGGGGCACGTCCTCGCGCTTGTCGAGGCGTCCCTTGACGAAGACGACCGCGTCCTCGACCAGTTGGGTCGACACCAGCTGGTAGGTCGCGGGGAAGAACATGCACTCCATGGAGCCCGCGAGGTCCTCCACGGTGGCGATCGCCCAGGCGTTGCCCTGCTTGGTCATCTTGCGCTGCAGGCCCGAGATGATGCCGCCGATCGTGACGACCGCGCCGTCCGCGTGCTCGCCGCCGGTCAGCTGGGAGATGCCCGCGTCGGCCTTGTCGGACAGGACGTGCTCCAGCCCGAAGAGCGGGTGGTCGGAGACGTACAGGCCGAGCATCTCCCGCTCCTGGGCGAGCAGGTAGGCCTTGTCCCACTCGTCGGTGGTGAACTCGACGTCGAGCCCGAAGCCGGGCTCGCTGGTGTCCTCGTCCCCCATGCCGCCGAAGAGGTCGAACTGGCCCTCGGCCTCCTTGCGCTTGACCGCCACCACGTTGTCGATCATCGGCTCGAACTGCGCGGTGAGGCCCTTGCGGGTGTGCCCCATCGTGTCGAACGCGCCCGCCTTGATCAGCGACTCTGTGGTGCGCTTGTTGCAGGCGACCGCCTCGACCTTGTCGAGGTAGTCGGGGAAGGAGGCGTACTTCCCCTTGGCCTTGCGGCTGCGGATGATCGACTCCACCACGTTGGTGCCGACGTTGCGGACGGCCGAGAGGCCGAAGAGGATCACGTCGTCGCCCTGCGCGGCGAAGTTCTGCTCGGACTCGTTCACGTTGGGCGGCAGCACCTTGATGCCCATGCGCCGGCACTCGTTGAGGTAGACGGCCGACTTGTCCTTGTCGTCCTTGACGGAGGTCAGCAGCCCGGCCATGTACTCGGCGGGGTGGTTCGCCTTCAGGTAGGCGGTCCAGTACGAGACCAGGCCGTACGCGGCCGAGTGCGCCTTGTTGAAGGCGTAGCCGGCGAACGGGACCAGTACGTCCCACAGGGCCTGGATCGCCTCGTCGCTGTAGCCGTTCTTCTTCGCGCCGGCCTGGAAGATGGTGAAGTTCTTCGCCAGCTCGTCGGGCTTCTTCTTGCCCATCACGCGGCGCAGGATGTCGGCCTCGCCGAGCGAGTAGCCCGCGATGATCTGCGCGGCCTTCTGCACCTGCTCCTGGTAGACGATCAGGCCGTAGGTGACCGCGAGGACCTCTTCGAGCGGCGCCTCCAGCTCCTTGTGGATCGGCGTGATCTCCTGGAGCTTGTTCTTGCGCAGCGCGTAGTTGGTGTGCGAGTCCATGCCCATCGGGCCGGGACGGTAGAGCGCGGAGACGGCGGAGATGTCTTCGAAGTTGTCGGGCTTCATCAGGCGCAGCAGCGAGCGCATGGGGCCGCCGTCGAACTGGAAGACGCCGAGGGTGTCGCCGCGCTGGAGCAGTTCGAAGGTCTTCGGATCGTCCAGAGGCAGGGCCAGCAGGTCGAGATCGATGCCCTTGTTGGACTTCACCATCTTGACGGCGTCGTCCATGATCGTCAGGTTGCGCAGGCCCAGGAAGTCCATCTTCAGCAGGCCGAGCGACTCGCACTGCGGGTAGTCCCACTGGGTGATGGTCACGCCGTCGGTGTGCCGCACCCAGATGGGCGCGTGGTCGACGATGGGCTCGCTGGACATGATCACGCCGGCCGCGTGCACGCCCATCTGCCGGACCAGGCCCTCGACGCCCTTGGCGGTGTCGATGACCTTCTTCACGTCCGGTTCGTTCTCGTACATCCCGCGGATCTCGCCCGCCTCGCTGTAGCGCGGGTGCGAGGGGTCGGTGATGCCGTTGAGGTCGATGCCCTTGCCGAGGACGTCGGCGGGCATCGCCTTGGTGAGCCGGTCGCCCATCGCGTACGGGTAGCCCAGCACGCGCGCCGAGTCCTTGATCGCATTCTTGGCCTTGATCTTGCCGTAGGTGCCGATCATGGCGACCTTGTCGGATCCGTACTTCTCCGTCACGTACCGGATCACCTCGACGCGCCGACGCTCGTCGAAGTCGATGTCGACGTCGGGCATGGAGATGCGCTCGGGGTTGAGGAAGCGCTCGAAGATCAGGCCGTGCGGGATCGGGTCGAGGTCGGTGATGCCCATGGCGTAGGCGACGATCGAACCGGCTGCGGAGCCTCGGCCGGGGCCGACCGCGATGCCCTGCTTCTTGGCCCACATGATGAAGTCGGCGACCACGAGGAAGTAGCCCGGGAACCCCATCGAGATGATGGTGTCCATCTCGTACTCGACCTGCTTCATCCGGTCTTCCGGGATGCCGCCGGGGAAGCGGCGCTCCATGCCGCGCATGGTCTCCGCCCGGAACCAGGTGACCTCGGTGTAGCCGTCCGGGATGTCGAACTTCGGCATGAGGTTCTTCGCCTCGAACATGCCGGTCGTGTCGATCTGCTCGGCCACCAGGAGGGTGTTGGCGCAGCCCTCCTGCCAGGCGTCCGAGGAGTCGATCGCGTACATCTCGTCCGTGGACTTCAGGTAGTAGCCGGTGCCGTCGAAGCGGAAGCGGTCCGGGTCGGAGAGGTTCTTGCCGGTCTGGATGCACAGCAGCGCGTCGTGCGCGGTCGCCTCGTGCGCGTACGTGTAGTGCGAGTCGTTCGTCACCAGCGGCGGGATGCCGAGCTTCTTGCCGATCTCCAGGAGCCCGTCGCGGACCCGGCGCTCGATCTCGATGCCGTGGTCCATCAGCTCCAGGAAGTAGCGCTCCTTGCCGAAGATGTCCTGGTACTCGGCGGCCGACTTCAGGGCCTCGTCGAACTGGCCGAGGCGCAGCCTCGTCTGGAGTTCGCCGGAGGGGCAGCCGGTGGAGGCGATGAGCCCCTCCGACCACTGGGAGATCGTCTCCTTGTCCATCCGGGGCCACTTCTGGAGCCAGCCCTCGGCGTAGGCGTCCGAGGAGAGCTTGAAGAGGTTGTGCAGACCCGTCCGGTTCGCCGCCCAGATCGTCTTGTGCGTGTAACCGCCCGAACCGGACACGTCGTCGCGCTTCTGGTGCGGCTGGCCCCACTGGATCTTGCGCTTGTTGCGCCGGGACTCCGGGGCGACGTAGGCCTCGATGCCGATGATCGGGGTGACGCCGGCCTTCTTCGCCGTGTGGAAGAAGTCGTAGGCCCCGTGGAGGTTGCCGTGGTCGCTCATCGCGATGTGGGTCATGCCCATGTCGTTGCACGCGTCGAACATGTCCTTGAGCCGTGCGGCACCGTCCAGCAGCGAGTACTGGGTGTGGACGTGCAGGTGCGTGAACGGCGGCTTCGACACGGTTTCGGCCTCCAGGAAGAACCATCGGTTACAGGCTGCGGACAGTCTGGGGGGTCAGCGTCGAAGTCTATGCCGCGGGACTGACACCCGGCGGAGGATCATCCGTACCGTCGTACGGGTTCCGGTGCCCGGGGTGTGCGTTCGCCACCGGAACCCGGGCACTCCCGCGTATGTTCGTCCGTTGGAAGTGGACGGACCCTTTGTCCCGGGGCGGCGCGCCCGTCCCGTCATGTCATGCACCACCTGCACCAGGAGGCACCCAGCGATGTCGGTTCCGCAGCTCAGCGCCGAGCGACGCGGCGAGCAGATCCTCGCCGTCTTCGACACCGCCTTCGGCGAGCTCCTGGCCGCCGACCCGGCCGCGTTCCGGGTGAAGTTCCGCAAGATGGCGGCCTCCGCCTTCGCGTTCTACCGCGGCACGGCTGCGCTCTTCTACCACGACCTCGACCAGGACAAGCGGGGCGGCCCGTACCTGGACGAGCGCACCTCGCGCGTGTGGATCCACGGCGACCTGCACGCCGAGAACTTCGGCACGTACATGGACGCCCAGGGCCGTCTGATCTTCAACGTGAACGACTTCGACGAGGCCTATGTGGGCCCCTTCACCTGGGACCTCAAGCGCTTCGCCGCCTCCGTGGCCCTCATCGGCTACGCGAAGGCGCTCAGCGACGAGCAGATCACCGAGCTGGTGCGGGTCTACGCGGCCGCCTACCGCGAGCGCATCCACGCCCTGGCCACCGGCGCCAAGAACGACGAGGTGCCGCCCTTCACGCTGGACACCGCCGAGGGCCCGCTCCTGGACGCGCTGCGCGACGCCCGCTCCCTGACCCGCTTCGGGCTCCTGGAGTCGATGACCGAGATCCGCGACTTCGAGCGCCGCTTCGCGCCGGGCGGCGGTTCCATCGAGCTGGACGCCGCCACCCGCTACAAGGTCCTCGCGGCCTTCGACGGCTACCTGGAGACGCTCCCGGAGTCCTCGCTGACCCGCCCGGACTCGTACCGCGTGAAGGACGTCGTGGGCCGCCGCGGCATCGGCATCGGCTCGGCCGGCCTGCCGTCGTACAACATCCTCCTGGAGGGCAACAGCGACGCCCTGGAGAACGATGTGGTGATCTACATCAAGCAGGCCCAGACCCCGGCCGTCTCCCGGCACATCACCGACTCCGCCATCCGCGGCTACTTCCGGCACGAGGGCCACCGCACGGTGATCTCGCAGCGCGCCCTGCAGGCGCACGCCGACCCGTGGCTGGGCTGGACCGAGCTGGACGGCGCGGGCCAGCTGGTCGCCGAGGTCTCTCCGTACGCGGTGGACCTGGACTGGGGCGACATCGACGACCCCGAGGAGATCGCCTCGGTGGTCGCGGACCTCGGCCGGTCCACGGCCACGATGCACGCGGCGGCGGACGACGAGAGCGGCCACTCGGAGCTGGTGCCCTTCTCCACGGAGCGGGCCATCGACGCGGCCATCGCGGCCGACGAGGACGGCTTCGCCGACCTCCTGGTGGACTTCGCGCACAGCTACGGCTCGCGGGCGCGCGGTGACCACCAGATCTTCGTGGACCTGTTCCGCAACGGGCGGATCCCGGGACTGTAGGGCGCGCGGCCGGCCGCGGGGTCGCACGCCCCGCGACCGGCCGCCCCACGACGCTTCCGTCACACACAGGAACCCTTTAGGGGACTCTTACGGGAGGGCGTGGGAGACTCACCTCCGCTATGGACGTATCCGGGACCCAGCTCAGAGCCGCGCGCGCGGCCGTGTTCACGGCTGTCGTCGTGACGCTCTCCGCCGCGTCGCACGTGCTGCTGTCCCGGATGCCGCTGCCGCTCACCACCGTGGCCGCGATCAGCACCGCCGTCTTCGCGCTGTCCTTCGCGCTCGCGGGCCGCGAGCGCGGCTTCGGCCGCATCGCCGCCCTGCTCGTCCCGCTGGAACTGGCCGCCGACACCGTGTTCACGACGGGCCAGCACGTCTGTTACGGCAGCGCGGGCGGTCCGGTCACGGGCCCGCTGCGCTCGGTCGGCCTCGACGTGCTGTGCGGCGGCGGCAGTGTGGGGACCCCGCTGTCCCGGGTGACCGGCGGCGCCCCCGACCGTGCCGCCGCCCTGCTCGCGCACGCCGACCCGGCCGCCGCCTGGCTGCTGCTCGGCGCGCACGTCGCCGTCGGCCTGCTCGCGGCCGCGTGGCTGCGCCGGGGCGAGCGCGCCCTGGACCAGCTGCTGCGCGCGGTGGCCGCCTCGACCTTCCGGCCGCTGCTGCTCGCGGTCGCCGCGGTGACCGCACCGCTCGCCCCGGCCCGTCCGCTGCCGCGCACCGCGCCCCGGCCGGCCGCCGCCCGCGCTCTCCTGCTCGTGCACTCCCTGGGACGCCGCGGACCGCCCCGCCGGACCGTTCTCGCCTGATCCGGCCCGCATCCGGGCCACCCTGTGCGAACGGACGAACGTTCCCCGGAACCGCACTGAGCACCAGCAGTCCCCCTTACGTATTCCGCGTACCACGTTGTGCGCGTCCCCGATGGAGAACACCACTATGAGCAAGCGGAACAGCCAGGCGTCGAAGACGGCGGCGCGCGAGAGGCTGCGCCTGGAGCGCGAGCGCCAGGCCAAGCGCGACAAGATCAAGCGCCAGGCGATCGTGGCCGGTTCCCTCGTCGCCGTCCTCGCGATCGCGGGCGGCATCGGCTACGCGGTCGTGCAGAACAACAAGCCGTCCCAGTGGGAGGCCGTCGCGAGCGACAAGGTGGTCGCCCCGGCCAACACGACGGGCAAGGACGGCACGACCGTCGTCATCGGCAAGGACACCGCGAAGAAGACCCTCAAGCTGTACGAGGACCCGCGCTGCCCGATCTGCGCCTCCTTCGAGCAGACCGTCGGCCCGACCGTCCAGAAGGACCTCGACGCCGGCAAGTTCAAGATCCAGTACATCGGCGGCACGTTCCTCGACGGCGACTCCGACAAGAACGGCAAGATCTCGATCGGCTCCCGCGGCGAGGGCTCGAAGAACACGATGAGCGCGATGGGCGCCGCGCTGAACGTGAGCCCGGAGGCGTTCCTGGAGTACAAGAGCGCGCTCTACTCGGCGAAGTACCACCCCGACGAGACGACCGACAAGTTCAAGGACGACGCCTACCTCATCAAGGTCGCGAACACCGTCCCCGCGCTCAAGAACAACACCGGGTTCCAGAACGCCGTCAAGAACGGCACGTACGACGCCTGGGCGCTGGCCATGTCCGAGACCTGGAACACCAACAAGGACGGCGTCACCGGCACGCCGAGCCTGGTGATGGACGGCAAGAAGGTCACCGGCCCGGACGGCAACGCGCCGATGACGGTCGCCAACTTCAACACGGCGATCGACGCGGCCCTCAAGGGCTGACCCACCGGCGCCGCGGCGCCCCCGGACCGCACCGGGAGCGGGGGCCGGCTCCGGCGACCTGTGTGACCCGAGTGACCTGAGCGGCGAAAAGCCGAAGAGCGGGCGAACTTTTCCGGTTCGCCCGCTCTTGGCTTGTACCGATCGGTAACCTCATCGCCCGTGACCAGTCGACACAGATCAACCAACTCCGGGGACGCCCTCAACTCCCGCGCCCCGCGCCGCCGTACGGTCGTCAAGGCCGCGGCCGCCACCGCCGTCCTCGCCGCCCCGCTCGCGGCCGCACTGCCCGCCCGCGCCGCCGAGGCGCCCGCCTTCCTGCACGGAGTCGCCTCGGGCGACCCGCTGCCCGACGGCATCCTGCTGTGGACCCGGGTGACGCCCGGCGCCGACGCGATACCCGGCTCCGGGATCGGCCCGGACACCGAGGTGAGCTGGACCGTCGCCCGGGACAAGGCGTTCACGTCCGTCGTCGCCACCGGTTCCACCGTCGCGACGGCCGCCTCCGACCACACGGTCAAGGCCGACATCCGTGGTCTGGCCCCGGCCACCGACTACTGGTTCCGCTTCTCGGCGGGCGGCACCGACTCACCGGCGGCGCGTACCCGCACCGCGCCGGCGGCCGACGCGGCCGTGCCGGGCCTGCGCTTCGGCGTGGTCTCCTGCGCCAACTGGGAGGCCGGCTACTTCTCGGCGTACCGCCACCTCGCGGCCCGGGGCGACCTGGACGCCTGGCTGCACCTCGGCGACTACATCTACGAGTACAAGTCCGGCGAGTACGGCACCCGCGGCACGGTCGTACGGCCGCACTCCCCCGCGAACGAGATCCTCACCCTCGCCGACTACCGCACCCGGCACGGCCGTTACAAGACCGACCCGGACCTCCAGGCCCTGCACCACAAGGCGCCGGTCGTCGCGATCTGGGACGACCACGAGTTCGCCGACAACTCCTGGTCGGGCGGCGCGGTCAACCACACCGAGGGTGCCGAGGGCGCCTGGTCGGACCGTCAGGCGGCCGCGAAGCAGGCCTACTTCGAGTGGATGCCGGTCCGTCCGGCCATCGCCGGCACCACCTACCGCAGGCTGCGCTTCGGCAAGCTCGCCGACCTCGCCCTGCTCGACCTGCGCTCCTTCCGGTCGCAGCAGGCGTCCACCGCCAGCGGTTCGGTCGACGACCCGGACCGTACGATCACCGGCCGCGCCCAGCTCGACTGGCTGAAGGCCGGGCTCAAGTCCTCCGACACCGCCTGGCGTCTGGTCGGGAACTCGGTGATGATCTCGCCGTTCGCCGTGGGCTCCCTCTCCGCCGACCTGCTCAAGCCGCTCGCCAAGCTGCTCGGGCTGCCGCAGGAGGGCATCGCCGTCAACACCGACCAGTGGGACGGCTACACCGACGACCGCCGCGAACTGCTCGCGCACCTGCGCTCCAACGCGATCCGCAACACGGTCTTCCTGACCGGTGACATCCACATGGCGTGGGCCAACGACGTGCCGGTGGACGCCGGCACGTACCCGCTGTCCCCCTCCGCCGCCACGGAGTTCGTGGTCACCTCGATGACCTCCGACAACCTCGACGACATCGTCAAGGTCCCCGAGGGAGTCGTCTCGGCGGTCGCCTCCCCGGTCATCCGCGCGGCCAACCGCCATGTCCACTGGGTCGACACCGACCGCCACGGCTACGGCGTCCTGGACGTCACCGCCGACCGCGCCCAGATGGACTACTACGTGATCTCCGACCGGGCGAACCCGAACGCGACCTCGTCCTGGGCCCGTTCGTACCGCACCCGCAGCGGCACGCAGACGGTGGAGCGGACGTACGACCCGGTGTAGGCCCCGGGCTACAACGAGTCGAGGAAGCCGAGTGCCACCTTCCAGGTGGCCTCGGCGGCCTCGGCGTCGTAGTCCGGCAGGTCCGGGTCCGTGTAGAGGTGGCCGGCTCCCGCGTAGCGGTAGATCTCCACGTCGGCTCCGGTTCTCTGCATCTGCAGATACCAGGCGCTCAGCCAGTCGTCCGTCTCGAACTGGTCGGGCTCGGCGACGTGCAGCTGGACCGGCAGGTCGTCCACGGACGCGCTCTCGGCGATGTCCGAGGTGCCGTGCAGCAGGAGCAGCCCGCGGGCCTTCTCGTCGCCGAGGGCCAGGGTCTGGCCCACCGAGGCGCCGAGGGAGAAGCCCGCGTAGACCAGGCCGCGCTCCGAGTAGGGCGCGGCGGCCAGGACCGCCCGCTTGAGCAGCTCGTCCTTGCCGATCCCGTCGCTGAAGGCCATGCCCTCCTCGACGGTCTCGAAGGTGCGTCCCTCGAAGAGGTCGGGGGTCCACACCTCGTGGCCCGCGGCCCGCAGCCGGTCCGCCGCCGCGCGCACCGCCGGCCGCAGGCCGTAGGTCGAGTGAAAGAGCATGATGTTCATGGACTCCATGGTGCCAGCCGGCACCGACAGCACCGGTCCGGCCGTCCCGCGGGGGAACGGAGCCGGCGGCCGGGCGCCCCGGAACGAGCCCCCTGGGATACCCCGTTCCGCCCCGAGAACACATGTTCATGACGCCGACGGCCGGTTAGCTTCTCAGGCATGGAGAACGTACTGCGCCCGGTGATCGTCGTCGGTGGCTCGGTCGTCCTCACCCTGCTCATCGGATGGTCCGTCGACCGTCTGTTGCGCCGGGCCGACGACCGGCACAGCGAGCCGTCCCTGTGGGGTCTGCTCCGCCGCGGCCGTGTCCCCTTCCAGCTGGTCCTGTTCGCGGCCCTGCTCAGAGGCTCCTACGACCAGGCGCGGCTCCTGGTCGAGCACCGGGTCGGCATCGGCCGGACGCTGACCCTGATCCTCATCGGCGCCGCCGCCTGGCTGGTGGTGAGCATCGCCACGGCGGTCGTCGAGACGTCGTACAGCCGCTACGCGAACGCCCACCGCGACCCGGCCCGGATCCGCCGGGTCCGCACCCAGGTCACCCTGATCCAGCGGGTGGTCACCGCGGTCGTCGGCGTCGTCGCGGCCGCCGCGATGCTGCTCACCTTCCCCGCGATGCGGGCGGCCGGCGCCTCGCTGCTGGCCTCGGCAGGGGTCCTCGGCATCGTCGCCGGTGTCGCCGCCCAGTCCACGCTCGCGAACCTCTTCGCCGGTCTGCAGATCGCCTTCGGCGACATGGTGCGGCTCGGCGACACGGTGGTGGTCGACGGCGAGTGGGGCACGGTCGAGGAGATCACCCTCACGTTCCTGACGGTGCGGACGTGGGACGAGCGCCGGATCACCATGCCGGTGTCGTACTTCACCTCGAAGCCGTTCGAGAACTGGTCGCGCGGCACCCCCCAGATGACCGGCATCGTCTTCCTGCACCTCGACCACTCCGCCCCGGTGGAGGCGATGCGCGGGAAGCTGCGCGACATCCTGCGCGAGTGCCCGGCCTGGGACGGCCGCGACCACGGCCTCGCCGTCACCGACTCGACGCCCAACACCATGCAGGTGCGCGCCCTGGTCACCGCGAAGGACGCGGACGACATCTGGACGGTACGGGTCACGGTCCGCGAGCAGCTGATCCGCTGGCTGGCGGAGCAGCACCCCTACGCGCTCCCCCGCGTCAACACCGCCGAGGCGGCGCTCCCCCGGCAGAACCCGCGTCCGGACCGCGCGGAACCGAACGCGGCGGCGGCCCGTGCGAACCACGCCCACCACCCCCACGAACCACCCCGCACCGGCCCGGGCCGCGCCTGAGCCCGGGCGGCGCATCCGGCGCCGGGTGAACGCACCCGGCGCCGGTGGCACAGGGGCGCCGGCGGACGCGCCGGCAGGCGTCAGCGGAGGCTGCGGACGTCGAGGTGTCTCAGGACGCGGTCCACGATCTCCGGGTCGGCGCCGGGCTCGTTGCGCGCGGACAGCACCTCGTGCCGGGCCGCGCTCATCATCTCCCCCTGGATCCGCCGCATCCGCTTCATCCGCCGGACCCGCTGCACATGCGCCTCGCGCCGCTCCTCGTCCCCCATGTCGGGGCTGATCCGCACACCGATCTCGAAGGCCCGGCGCAGCAGTTGCTCGGAGACCTCCTCCGGCAGCTCCTCCACCTCCTCGATCTCGCGCAGCCTGCGCCGCGCGGCCTTGGCGGCCCGTACCGCGAGCTCCTTCTCGAAGGCCTTCTCGACGTCCTCGTCGGCCCGCACCCCGAGTCTCCTGACCAGCCACGGCAGGGTGAGCCCCTGGAGCACCAGGGTCGCCATGATCACCCCGAAGGCGATGAACACGATCTCGTCCCGGTCGGGGAACGGTGACCCGTCGTCCATCCTCAGCGGAATGGCGAGCGCCAGGGCCACGGAGGCGACCCCGCGCATCCCGGCCCACCACATGACCACGGTCTCGCGCCACGAGGTCGGGATCTCCTCGTCGTAGTCCCGCTTGGCGTGCAGGCGTTTGGTCAGCCAGGTCGCGGGCAGCAGCCAGGCCAGCCGTACGAGCACGACCACCACCACGATCGTGGCGGCCCAGCCGAGCATCTCCGCCCAGCGTCCCGCCGCCGTACGGATCGCGTTGTGCAGTTCGAGGCCGATGAGCCCGAACGCGACCCCGGTGACGAGCGTGTCCACCACCTCCCACACGGTCGCCCCGGCGAGCCGGGTCGCGACGTCGTCGGCGTCGGTGGCGTACTCGGCCAGGAACAGCGCGGTGACGAGCACGGCGAGCACGCCCGATCCGTGCAGTTCCTCGGCCAGCACGTACGCGGCGTACGGCACCAGCAGGGTGAGGCCGACCTGGAGGGGGGCGTCGCCGACCAGGGTCATCAGTTTGTTCGCGGCCCATCCGAGGGCCAGTCCGACGGCGAGCGCGACGACGGCGGAGAGCACGAAGTCGAGTCCGGCCCGCCAGGGCGAGAAGCTGCCGCTGACCGCGGCGGCGATCGCGACGTGGTACAGCACGATCGCCGTCACGTCGTTGAAGAGCCCCTCCCCCTCCAGGATCGACACCAGGCGGCGCGGCAGCCCGAGCTGTCCCGCGACGGCGGTCGCGGCGACCGGGTCCGGGGGTGCCACGAGAGCGCCGAGCGCGAAGGCGGCGGCGAGCGGCAGGCCCGGCACGATCGAGCTCGCGACGCCCGCGACGGCCAGCGTGGTGACGAACACCAGGGCCACGGCGAGCAGGAAGATCGGGCGTCTGTTCGCGGCGAACTGTCGCCACGAGGTGCGGCGCACCGCGGCGTACAGCAGCGGCGGCAGCAGCGCGGGCAGGATCAGTTCCGGCGGGATGTCCACGTTCGGGACGAAGTCCAGCACGGCCAGCACCATGCCGAGCAGGGTCACGAGGACCGGAGAGGGAAGCCCCCACCGCTCTCCGAGCGGGACGCTGACCACGGCCCCGAGCAGCAGCACGAACAGCAGGGCCAACTGATCCACGGTCAGCGCTCCGGCGGGGTCTAGACGATCAAAGGCGATCCAGACCCCAAGCGTGCCACGCGGCTACGGCGATCCCCGGCTCACAGCGCCTTGCGCATCGCGCGGTGCGGCATTCCCGCGTCCGCGAACTCCGGACCGTAGGCCACGTACCCGAGCCGTTCGTAGAACCCCAGCGCGTGGGTCTGCGCGTGCAGGTCCACCGCGGCCAGCCCCCGCGCGCGTGCGGCGGTCTCGATGGCCCGCACGAGCGCGGCGCCGACGCCGAGCCCGCGCGCCTCGCGGGTCACGGCGAGCCGCCCGAGCGAGCCGACGGCCGGATCCCCGCCGACCTTCGCCGCGGCCGCCTCGCCCTGGAGGAGACGCCCGGTGCCGAGCGGCACGCCGTCCTCGCGGATCGCCAGCACGTGCAGGGCGCCGGGGTCGTACGCGTCGTACTCGATGTCCTCGGGCACGCCCTGTTCGCCGACGAAGACGTCCTTGCGCACCGCGAAGCAGGCCTCGCGGTCTCCGGCGTGCTCGGCGACGCGCACCTCGTACACACCCGCCGGGGAGGCGCCCGCCGCCCCGTCCGTACCGCCGCTCACGCCCAGCTCTCCTCACGGACCTTGTCGAGCGCCCGCTGGAGGTCCTCGGGGTAGTCGCTCTCGAACTCCACCCACCGGCCGTCCGCGGGGTGCTCGAAGCCGAGCCGCACCGCGTGCAGCCACTGGCGGGTGATGCCGAGGCGCTTGGCGAGCGTGGGGTCCGCGCCGTAGGTCAGGTCGCCGACGCAGGGGTGGCGGTGGGCGGACATGTGGACGCGGATCTGGTGGGTGCGCCCGGTCTCCAGCTTGATGTCGAGCAGGGAGGCGGCGCGGAACGCCTCGACCAGGTCGTAGTGCGTGACGGAGGGCTTGCCCTCGGCCGTGACCGCCCACTTGTAGTCGTGGTTCGGGTGGCGTCCGATGGGCGCGTCGATGGTGCCGCTGGTCGGGTCCGGGTGGCCCTGCACGAGCGCGTGGTAGCGCTTGTCGACCGTGCGCTCCTTGAACTGGCGCTTGAGCGAGGTGTACGCGTGCTCCGACTTGGCGACCGTCATCAGGCCCGAGGTGCCCACGTCCAGGCGGTGGACGATGCCCTGGCGCTCCGCGGCGCCGGAGGTCGAGATGCGGTAGCCGGCGGCCGCGAGACCGCCGATGACGGTCGGTCCCGACCAGCCGGGGCTGGGGTGGGCGGCCACACCGACGGGCTTGACGATCACGAGCACGTCGTCGTCGTCATGGACGATCTCCATGCCCTCGACGGGCTCGGCGACGATCTGCACGGGCGCCGGGGCCCCGGGCATCTCGACCTCGAGCCAGGCGCCGCCGTGCACGCGCTCGGACTTGCCGACGACCGATCCGTCGATCGTCACCTTGCCCGCCGCGGCGAGCTCCGCGGCCTTGGTACGGGAGAAGCCCAGCATGCGGGAGATGGCGGCGTCGACACGCTCGCCCTCCAGGCCGTCGGGCACGGGCAGGGTGCGGATCTCGGGAATCGTACTCACCCGTCGAGTATGCCGGACGGCTCGGACACCGCCGGACCACAGCCCGAACGCCCGTGCCCGCTCCGGACCGCCACGAGGCGCCGTACGGGCCGCGTGACGGGCCCCGGACGGGCCTCCGACGAGTCGAGTCAGTCCTTGTGGACCGTGCCGTCCGGGTCCAGGCCCCGGAAGGACAGCAGCACGATCAGGATGCCGCCGCAGACGATCGCCGAGTCGGCGAGGTTGAAGACGGCGAAGTGCTTGGGTGCGATGAAGTCCACGACCGCGCCCTCGAAGACGCCGGGCGAGCGGAAGACGCGGTCGGTCAGGTTGCCGAGCGCGCCGCCCAGCAGCAGGCCGAGCGCGATGGCCCACGGCACGCTGTAGAGCTTGCGGGCGAGCCGGGCGATCACGACGATCACCGCCGCCGCGATCACCGTGAAGATGACCGTGAACGCCTGGCCGAAGCCGAAGGCCGCGCCCGCGTTGCGGATCGCCTCGAACTTCAGCCAGTCCCCGGCGATGTCGATCGAGTCGTGGTGCTCCAGCTTCGCCACCACGATCATCTTGCTGACGAGATCGAGGGCGTACGCCAGTACGGCCACCGTGAAGAGCACGGCGATCCTGCGCTTGCCCCTGGGCCGCTCGGCCGGGGCCGGCGCGTCGGCGCCGGACCGGTCGCCGGACGCCGCGTTCCCGCCGGACTGTTCCGGTTCGGCCCCCGCCGCCCCTGGAATGTCCGGCGTACCGATGATGCGCTCCGCCTCTGCCACGTGAGTGAGTCCCTCGACCTAGGTTCCTGACTGAGGACGAGGGTACGGCACCCGCTCACGGGCCCCGCTGCTCAGGAGCGCCCACCGCGGCGAGGCGGCGGCGCTCCCGCGCGGCGTCCGGGGCTCAGTGCCTGCGCTCCTGCTTCTGCTTGCACGCGACGCACAGGGTGGCGCGCGGAAAGGCCTGCATCCGGGCCTTTCCGATGGGATCGCCGCAGTTCTCGCACAGCCCGTAGGTGCCCGCGTCGAGGCGCTCCAGAGCGTGCTCGGTCTGCTCCAGCGTTTCGCGCGCGTTCGAGTTCAGCGCCATCTCGTGCTCGCGTGTGATGTTTTTCGTACCGGTGTCCGCCTCGTCGTCTCCGGCGCCGTCGCCGGAGTCGCGCATCAGGCCCGCGAGCGCCTCCTCGGACGAGGAGATCTCGGCGCGCAGCCGCAGCACCTCCGACTGGAGCTCCGCGCGGGCCGCCCCCACCTCCTCCGGCGTCCAGGGGGCCTCCCCCGGCCGCACCGCGAGCTCCCCGGGCTCCACGGCGGCGATCCTCGCCTTCGGTACCGCGGTGGCCTTCTTCGCGGCCGTGGCCGCGCCACGGGTCTTCTTCGCAACCACCGTCGTGGCTCCCGTCGTCTTCGCGGCCTCGGCCGCGCCCTGGGCCGCCGAAGCGGCCGTCCTCCTGGCCGTCCTCCTGGCCGTACCGGTGCTCTTCCTCGCCGCGCCCGTGCTCTTCTTCGCCGCGGACGCCGCGGACGCGGTGGACGCGGTGGACGCGGTGGACGCCGCGGACTTCCCGGATCCCGGTTTCCCCGCCGTCGCCGCCGTCGCCGTCGCCGTCTTCCCGGCGGCCGCCCTGCCTGCGCCGGTCTTCCCGGCGGCCGTCTTCCTGCCCGTGGTCTTCGTGGACGCCGTCCCGGAGGCGGCCGCTCCTGTCCCGGCCGACTTCGCGGGCGTCGTCCTCGCGGCCGGTGCCGCCGCCCCGGAGGCCGTCTTCACCGGCTTCACCCTGGAGGTCGCGGAGGCCGCCCGCTCGTTCTTCTTCCCACCCGCGTCCCTGGCCGCCGCACTCGTGGATCTGCCCGACGCCGACTGCTGTACGGCGGTCTTCTTCGCCACCATGGCCGCGGCCCCTTCACATATTGTGATCTTGCTCGCGAATCGTGCTGGGACGATAAATCGACTTCCGGCCCGCGGCAACGGGGCCGCCCACGATCCGCCCTCCGCGCGAGCCCCGCGCGGGGAGTCTGCCTCCGTTGTGCCCAGCTCCCCGCCGGGTAATCCGCCGGGACGGGCGTCCCGGGATCCGGACGCGCGCGCCTGGCCATTCGGGTCACCGCGCAGGCCACGGCGGCGACCCGGGAAAACCGGTCGGCCGCCGTCCCCGGGGCGCCGTACACTGGGCGCAGCGAGAAGCGTGGATGGGGACGAGTAGCGGCGTACGCGGCCAGGAGCGACCCGGGGACGGTGGAAGCCCGGGGGCGAGCGCGACGCGAAGATCACCCCGGAGCCGCCGGCAGAACACCCCTGTGGGGCCAGTAGACCCGGCATCGCGACCCCAATGAGGGGGCTCACCGGCGCGAACGGCGCGCCGGAGGGCCAAGGAGGGTGGTACCGCGGGAGCGCGCCGCACACGGCGTCCGTAGCAAGACGGCTCTCGTCCCTCCGACGGAAGGCAGAAAGTCCGTTGGAGGAAGCTCGCCGATGACAGCGCCGACGTACCGCCAGGTGCCCGCCCAGGTCGACCTGCCCGCCCTCGAGCACGCCGTGCTCGACTTCTGGCGTGAGCAGAAGATCTTCGCCAAGAGCCTCGAGCAGTCCGAGGGCCGGCCGGAGTGGGTGTTCTACGAGGGCCCGCCCACCGCCAACGGCATGCCGGGCGCCCACCACATCGAAGCGCGCGTCTTCAAGGACGTCTTCCCGCGCTTCCGGACCATGCGCGGCTACCACGTGGCCCGCAAGGCCGGCTGGGACTGTCACGGCCTCCCGGTGGAGCTGGCGGTCGAGAAGGAGCTCGGCTTCACCGGCAAGCAGGACATCGAGGCGTTCGGCATCGCCGAGTTCAACGACCGGTGCCGCGAGTCCGTGACCCGCCACACCGACGCGTTCACCGAGCTGACGAACCGCATGGGCTACTGGGTCGACCTCGAGGACGCCTACCGGACCATGGACCCCGAGTACATCGAGTCCGTGTGGTGGTCGCTCAAGGAGATCTTCAACAAGGGCCTGCTGGTCCAGGACTACCGCGTGGCGCCCTGGTGCCCGCGCGACGAGACGGGCCTGTCCGACCACGAGCTGGCCCAGGGCTACGAGACGATCGTCGACCCCTCCGTGTACGTCCGTTTCCCGCTCACCTCCGGTCCGCTGGCCGGCCGTGCCGCGCTCCTGGTGTGGACGACCACCCCGTGGACGCTGGTGTCCAACACCGCGGTCGCCGCCCACCCGGGTGTCACCTATGCCGTCGTGACGAACGGCGAGGAGCAGCTCGTCGTCGCGCAGCCGCTCGTCGAGAAGGCGCTCGGCGAGGGCTGGGAGACCACGGGCGAGTCCTTCACGGGTGCCGAGATGGAGCGCTGGACGTATCAACGTCCGTTCGAGCTCGTCGAGTTCCCCGAGCCCGCCCACTTCGTCGTCAACGCCGAGTACGTGACGACCGAGGACGGTACGGGTCTGGTCCACCAGTCCCCCGCCTTCGGTGAGGACGACCTCAAGGTCTGCCGCTCGTACGGCCTCCCGGTGGTGAACCCGATCCGCCCGAACGGCACCTTCGAGGAGAGCGTCCCGCTCGTGGGCGGGGTCTTCTTCAAGAAGGCGGACGAAAAGCTCACCGAGGACCTCCAGAGCCGCGGCCTGCTCTTCAAGCACGTGCCGTACGAGCACAGTTACCCGCACTGCTGGCGCTGCCACACCGCGCTGTTGTACTACGCGCAGCCCTCCTGGTACATCCGCACCACGGCCGTCAAGGACCGTCTCCTGGAGGAGAACGAGGGGACCAACTGGTTCCCGGAGTCGGTCAAGCACGGCCGCTTCGGCGACTGGCTGAACAACAACATCGACTGGGCGCTCTCGCGCAGCCGTTACTGGGGCACCCCGCTGCCGCTGTGGACCTGCGAGGAGGGCCACCTCACCTGTGTCGGCTCGCGCGCGGAACTGTCCGGGCTGACCGGCACCGACCAGTCGGAACTCGACCCGCACCGCCCGTACATCGACGCGGTGACCTTCCCCTGCCCCGAGGGCGGCTGCGGCCTGACGGCGACCCGCGTGCCCGAGGTCATCGACGCCTGGTACGACTCGGGTTCGATGCCGTTCGCGCAGTGGGGCTACCCGTACAAGAACAAGGAGATCTTCGAGAGCCGCTACCCGGCCCAGTTCATCTCCGAGGCCATCGACCAGACGCGCGGCTGGTTCTACACGCTGATGGCCGTCGGCACCCTGGTGTTCGACAAGTCCTCGTACGAGAACGTCGTGTGCCTCGGCCACATCCTCGCCGAGGACGGCCGCAAGATGTCCAAGCACCTGGGCAACATCCTGCAGCCGATCCCGCTGATGGACCAGCACGGCGCCGACGCGGTGCGCTGGTTCATGGCGGCCGGCGGCTCCCCGTGGGCAGCCCGGCGCGTGGGCCACGGCACCATCCAGGAGGTCGTCCGCAAGACGCTCCTCACGTACTGGAACACCGTCGCCTTCCAGGCGCTGTACGCCCGCACCAGCGACTGGGCGCCCAGCGAGGCCGATCCGGCTCCGGCGGACCGTCCGGTCCTGGACCGCTGGCTGCTCTCCGAACTCCACGCGCTCACCGACCAGGTGACGCAGGCTCTGGAGGCGTACGACACCCAGCGTGCCGGAAAGCTCCTGTCGGCCTTCGTCGACGACCTCTCGAACTGGTACGTGCGCCGCTCCCGCCGCCGCTTCTGGCAGGGTGACAAGGCCGCGCTGCGCACGCTGCACGAGGTCGTGGAGACGGTCACGCGGCTGATGGCCCCGCTGACCCCGTTCATCACGGAGCGGGTGTGGCAGGACCTGGTCGTCCCGGTCTCCCCGGACGCCCCCGAGTCCGTGCACCTGTCGACCTGGCCCGAGGCGGACCTGTCCGTCATCGACCCGGAGCTGTCGCGCCAGATGGTGCTCGTGCGCCGGCTCGTCGAGCTCGGCCGGGCCACGCGCGCGGAGTCGGGCGTCAAGACCCGTCAGCCGCTGTCGCGCGCGCTGATCGCGGCGACCGGCTTCGCGACGCTCGACCCCGAGCTGCACGCGCAGATCACCGAGGAACTGAATGTGAGTTCCCTCGCGTCGCTCTCCGAGGTCGGCGGTTCACTGGTCGACACCACCGCGAAGGCGAACTTCCGCGCGCTGGGCAAGCGCTTCGGCAAGGGCGTCCAGGATGTGGCGAAGGCCATCGCCGGGGCCGATGCCGCGGCCCTGTCCCTCGCGCTGCGCGAGGGCACCGCGTCGGTCGAGGTCGGCGGCGAGACCGTCACCCTGGCCCCGGACGAGGTCATCATCACAGAGACCCCCCGTGAGGGCTGGTCGGTGGCCTCCGACTCCGGCGCGACGGTCGCGCTCGACCTGGAGATCACCGAGGAGCTGCGGCAGGCGGGCCTCGCCCGTGACGCGATCCGGCTGATCCAGGAGGCCCGCAAGAACAGCGGCCTCGACGTCGCCGACCGCATCGCGCTCCGCTGGACCTCCACGGACCCGGCGGTCGTCGCGGCGCTCGGCGAGCACGCCGGCCTCATCGCCGACGAGGTCCTCGCGACGGACTTCGCCCAGGGCGAGGCCGACGGCACGTACGGGGAGCCGTTCACCGACGAGGGCCTGTCCCTGGTGTTCCGCCTCCGCAAGGCGTAGCGAAGGCGGCCCGACCGCAGCGAAGGCCCGGGGCCACCAGGAGATCCTGGTGGCCCCGGGCCTTCGCCGTACTCCGGCGCCGCACGGAACGGGTGCCTCCTCCGTGGCCCGGCGCCCGCACGGAACCGGGTCTCCTCCGTGACGGCGGCGCACGGAAACGCCGTACGGGCCCGTGCGGGGCGTCCGGCCCCCGTGCGGCGCCAAGACCTGCGCTACCCGTACGAGCGCCCCCTGGCCCCCGTACAGGCCTCTGGCGGGCGCGCAAAAGGGCGAGGCCCCCGGAATCCGGGGGCCTCGCCCTGAATGCTGCCGACGCCTAAGGCGTGACGGCCGCCGTCAGTTGTCGTCCTCGTCGATGAGGAACCCGCGCATCGGCGAGGGCGCCTGCTGCATCGGCGACGGGCCCTGAGGCCGCACCGGAGCCATCGGCTGGGTCATCGCGGGCGACATCTGCTGCTGCCCGCCGTAGGACGGTCCGCCCTGCGACGGTCCGCCCATGCCCGGGTTGCCGCCGTAGGACGGCGCACCGGCACCCGCGGGAGCCATCGACGGCGCGGAGGACGCCGGCAGGGACGCGGCGGCCGGGGTGCGCGGCGGGGCGAGCGAGTCGTCCGCCTGCGTCTCCAGCTGGCGCAGCTGCGACTCCAGGTAGGACTTCAGACGCGTGCGGTACTCGCGCTCGAAGCCGCGCAGGTCCTCGACCTTGCGCTCCAGCGTGGCGCGGGCGGACTCCAGGGAGCCCATCGCGACGCGGTGCTTCTCCTGCGCGTCCCGCTCCAGGGCGTCGGCCTTGGCACGGGCGTCGCGCTCCAGACCCTCGGCGCGGCTGCGGGCCTCACCGACGATCTTGTTGGCCTCGGAGCGAGCCTCGGCGATCGCCTGGTCGGCGGTCTGCTGGGCCAGCGAGAGGACACGGGCGGCACTGTCGCCACCGGGGCCCTGCTGCGGCATCTGCTGACCGGGGCCGCCCATGGGACCACCCATCGGGCCGCCCATCGGACCGCCCATGGGGCCACCCATGGGACCGCCCATGGGGCCACCCATCTGCTGCATCTGGCCGGGACCGCCCTGGCCCATGGGGCCACCCATCTGCTGCATCTGGCCGGGACCGCCCTGGCCCATGGGGCCCTGACCCATCGGACCCTGACCCATGGGGCCCTGGCCCATCGGACCCTGACCCATCGGACCCTGGCCCATGGGGCCCTGACCCATCGGACCCTGACCCATCGGGCCCTGACCCTGCTGACCACCCTGACCGCTGGGGCCTGCGGGCAGCGCGGGAGCGCCGCTCGGCAGCTGGGGCGGACCGCCCATGGGACCACCCATGGGACCGCCCATGCCCTGCGGCGGACCCGATATCCCCGCGGGCACAGGAGCGCCGGGCCCTCGCATACCCTGCGGCGGGCCCTGCTGGTCCTGCTGCTCGGGCGGTTTGCGCATACCCTGCTGCTGCTGGTTCTGCGCGGCCGCGCGCGTGGCCGCGGCCAGCTTGGCGCGCAGGTCCTCGTTCTCGCGGAGCAGGCGGGTCAGTTCGGCTTCGACCTCGTCGAGGAAGGCATCGACCTCGTCCTCGTCATAGCCTTCTCGGAGGCGGACGGTCGTGAACTGTTTGTTCCGCACGTCCTCGGGGGTCAACGGCATCTCTTCACCTCAACGTAGTCGTCGGCATTCGGCAAGACCGTATCGTTCACATCGCTCACATCAGGCTCTGCGTAAGTCTGATCAAGATGAAGACGATGATCATCAGTACGAAGAAGGACAGGTCAAGCGCCACGCCCCCGAGACGCAGCGGCGGAATGAACCGCCGCAGAAGCTTGAGCGGTGGATCGGTGACAGTGTAGGTGGCCTCCAGAACGACCACCATCGGCTTGCCAGGTTGCCATGAGCGGGCGAACTGGAAGACGTAGTCCATGACCAGCCGGAAAATCAGCACGATGAGGAAGCACATCAGCGCGATGTAGAAGACCTGCCCGACCACGCTCATGATCCGTGCTTCCCTCTCCCCTGTTTCCCTGCGGTGTTCCCGGTACTGCGTCTCAGCTCTGGTTGAAGAACCCGCCCTCTGCGATGCGAGCCTTGTCCTCCGCCGTGACATCGACGTTAGCAGGCGACAACAGGAACACCTTCTGCGTCACCCGCTCGATGCTGCCGTGGAGACCGAACACCAAACCGGCGGCGAAGTCGACAAGTCGCTTCGCGTCAGTATCGTCCATCTCCGTCAGGTTCATGATCACCGGGGTGCCCTCGCGGAAGTGTTCCCCGATGGTACGGGCCTCGTTGTAGGTCCGGGGATGCAGCGTGGTGATCCGGTACGGCTCTCGTTCCGACACGACCTTGGGCATGATCACCGGGGCGTTCTTCTCCAGGCTCTGACGTTCTTGTGTGATGGACGCCACGGGGGCGATGCGCGCCGGACGCCCGGACTCCGCGGCGAGCGAGGCGGAATGCGGCACCGGATCACGAGGCACCGAGGGCTGTACCACTCGTACCGATTCATCCCTTTGGGACGAGTGCGCCTGGTGTGACTGATGCGGCGGTTCGTGCCGTCGCCGGTCCCGCTCGGGCTCCGGGTCGAGCTCGGGCTCGAAGTCGTCGTCGGGGTCGAATCCTCTGCCGTCGTACCCATCGTCCTCCACGAGGCCGAGGTAGACCGCCATCTTGCGCATCGCGCCGGCCATGCTCTGAGTCCTCCGCTCTGTGGTGGATCGGCTGACGAATTGCCAAGTGCCCGCGATCCACGAGGTCGTTATGCCCGCATTTGGCGGTAATGACCATATTTTCTGCTGTGGTCCGACTTCTTGGCGACGTTACCGGAGGCCGGGTCGGACTCCGAGTACCGCAGTACCGACGCGTACATGTGTCGCTCCGGCTGCCACAGCCTGTTCGAGATCCGAGCTCATCCCTGCCGAGACCATGTTCGCAGCCGGATGGGCGCGGCGCACGGCAGTCGACAAATCCATCAGCCGCTCGAACGCCTGTTGTTGACGCCCTGCATAGGTACCGGTGAGCGGAGCGACGGTCATCAGCCCGTCGAGCCGGAGTCCCGGGGAGCGCGCGACGAGGTCGGCCAACTCCTCGACACCGCCCACCCCCACGCCACCCCGCTCGCCCCGGCCGCTCTCCTGCGCGTCCAGCGCGACCTGGATCAGGCACCCCACTTCGCGTTCCGCCCGCACCGCTTCCTTGGAGAGAGCCGTGACAAGACGGGAACGGTCGACGGACTGCACGAAATCCGCGTAACCGACCACAGAGCGCACCTTGTTGGTCTGCAATTGTCCGACAAAATGCCACAACAAGGACAGATCCGAGCACTCCGCGCTCTTGGGTGCGGCGTCCTGGTCCCGGTTCTCGGCCACGTGACGCACACCGAGTTCCGACAGGATCCGCACATCAGTGGCGGGATAGGTCTTGGTGACCACGATCAGGGTCACCTCTTCGCGCTTGCGCCCGGCGGCCGTGCACGCCGCCGTGATGCGCTCTTCCACTTTCGCCAGGTTCGCGGCGAGTTGAGCCTTACGGTCTGTCATGCCCCATCAGTCCAGCCAGACATATCCCGCGAGCCGCCCGGTGGTGCGGTCCCGTCGGTACGAGAAGTGGTCCCCCGATTCGAGCGTGCACACCGGCGACTGCTCCCGGTCGCGCACTCCGAGCCGTTCGAGCTGCGCGTGCACCCCTGCGGTCACGTCGACCGCGGGTGTCCCCCAGCTCGTCTCGGCGTACGCCGCCGGCTCGACGGCGGCGACCTCGGCGCGCATCGCGTCCGGCACCTCGTAGCACCGTCCGCAGACGGCGGGTCCGGTGCGGGCGACGATCCTGGCCGGATCGGCGCCGAGTTCCACCATGGCCCGTACGGCCGCGGGAACCACGCCGGCGACCATGCCGGGCCGTCCCGCGTGTGCGGCGGCAGCCACGCCCGCGACGGGGTCGGCCAGCAGGACGGGTGTGCAGTCGGCGGTGAGAACGGCGAGCGCGAGCCCGCGGCGCGCCGTGACGACCGCGTCGACGGCGGGGATCTCCGAGGCGCCCCAGGGCTCCTCGACGACCGCCACGTCCGGCCCGTGCACCTGGTTCATCCAGACGACCCGGGCCGGGTCGAGCCCGAGCGCCTTCGCGGCGAGTTCCCGGTTGGCGCGCACGGCGGCGGGGTCGTCGCCGACCGCTCCGCCGAGGTTGAGCTCCTCGTACGGAACGGCGCTCACCCCGCCCCACCTGTCGGTGAAGGCGAAGTGGGCGCCGTTCACGGTGCTCGCTGCGGAGCGCTGTCCTATCACTTCAGGAAGTCCGGCACGTCCAGCTCCTCGGCCGCGCTGTCCGAGTAGGAACGGGACGGCGGGACCGGCGGGGACACCGGCAGCTCGCTGACCGGCTCCGGGGCGGGCTCGGGAGCGGGCTCCTTCGGCGTGACGCTGCCGAGCGTCCCGAAGGACGGGCGGCTCTCCGCGGGGCGCGGGGCGACCTGCTCGTCGCGCCGGGCCGCGGCCGAGCCGAGGACGTTCTCCCGCTTGGCCGGCGGCTGCCCGCCGTCGAAGCCGGCGGCGATGACGGTGACCCGCACCTCGTCGCCGAGGGCGTCGTCGATGACCGCGCCGAAGATGATGTTGGCCTCGGGGTGCGCCGCCTCGCTGACCAGCTGGGCGGCCTCGTTGATCTCGAACAGGCCGAGGTCGGAGCCGCCGGAGATGGACAGCAGGACGCCGCGGGCGCCGTCGATGGAGGCTTCCAGCAGCGGCGAGGAGATGGCCATCTCGGCCGCCGCCACCGCGCGGTCGTCGCCGCGGGCGGAGCCGATGCCCATGAGTGCCGAACCGGCCTCGGACATGACGGACTTGACGTCGGCGAAGTCGAGGTTGATCAGACCGGGCGTGGTGATCAGGTCGGTGATGCCCTGGACACCGGAGAGCAGGACCTGGTCCGCCGACTTGAAGGCGTCGAGGACGGAGACCTGGCGGTCCGAGATCGACAGCAGCCGGTCGTTCGGGATGACGATGAGGGTGTCGACCTCTTCGCGGAGCTCCGCGATGCCGTCCTCGGCCTGGTTGGCGCGGCGCCGGCCCTCGAAGGTGAAGGGGCGGGTGACCACGCCGATGGTCAGGGCGCCCAGCGAGCGGGCGATGTTGGCCACGACGGGCGCGCCGCCGGTGCCGGTGCCGCCGCCCTCTCCGGCCGTCACGAAGACCATGTCGGCCCCCTTGAGGACCTCCTCGATCTCCTCGCGGTGGTCCTCGGCGGCCTTGCGGCCGACTGCCGGGTTGGCTCCGGCCCCGAGGCCGCGCGTGAGTTCCCGGCCGACGTCGAGCTTGACGTCGGCGTCGCTCATCAACAGCGCCTGCGCGTCTGTGTTGATGGCGATGAACTCGACGCCCTTGAGACCGACCTCGATCATCCGGTTGATGGCATTGACACCACCGCCGCCGACACCGATGACTTTGATGACTGCGAGGTAGTTCTGCGGTGCTGCCACGTCGAAGGCCTCTCGCCTCGAGTTACGTGTCGCCGCCTCGCACGTTCGCGATCCGACGACTGATGCCGAGTGGGACGGTCCGAACGCCGACCCGAACCCTAACGCTGAAGTTTAGGGTTACCAGTGTGTCTGTTCCTTGGACTCTTCCGAACAGGACACTAAGTCGACAAGTGGCGCGCGTTCAACGAACACGCCGAACCTCCCGTTTTTCTTTTCACCCTATGTGATCAGGCGCAGCACTGCCCAACCAGGGTGCTGGCCTGCGCAGATGCGGGTCAACTGCCGGACGATGCGGGGGCTGTGGGGGCACTTACGTCGAAATGCCGGGCCCCGGGATCGGCTTTCATGAGAGCAAGGAGCGTCCTGGCCTTGGCCCGGCCCTTCTCGGCGCTGCCCCACTCGACGGTCCGGCCGCCCCCCAGCTCCAGCGAGACGGCGTCGTAGGAACGGACCTTGACGGTACGGGTGTCACGGGCCACTTCGCCCGGAATGTCCCCGGCGATCCGTACCGCCTCGCGCACCAGCCGGCCGACGGGGAAGCGGCGCGGCGCGGTGCCCTTCGGGACCGCCAACTCCAGTGCGGGCACGCCCTTCGGGGCGTCGGGGACCGTGGCGAACCGCACGCCCTCGGCGTCCACTTCGACGAACTTCGCGCCTTTCGCGACGATCAGGACGGGAGTCCGTTCGGTCACTTTCAGACCGATTCCATGGGGCCAGGACCGGACGACCTCGACCGAGTCGATCCGGGGCAACTCCCTGAGCAGGCGCGCCCCGATCGCGTCCGTGTCGACGGAGACCAGCGGTGATCCGACCGGCACGCCGGCCGCTTCCCGCACCTGCGCGTCGGTCAGCACCCGCACCCCGGAGACCGTGACGCGCTCCGTGCGCAGCCAGGGGGAGCCGTAGAGGATCCACACCGCGGCGGCCCCGGCCAACACCACGGCGAGCAAAAGGATGATGAGCCTACGAAGGCGGCGGAGCCGCCCGTCCAGGGGCGGCCGGGGCGGGCCGGACTCCGGCTTCTGCCGTTCACCGCGCTCGGCGGTCGTCGGTCCGGCCACGCTCCCTGCCTTCCCTCATGCGGTCCTAGCGATGACGCGAGGCGATCGCCTCGTACACCATGCCGACGAGCAGGTCGTCGGCGTCGCGGCGGCCGAACTCACCGGCGGCGCGCGACATCTCGTACAGCTTGTGCGGGTCGGCGAGCACGGGCAGCACGTTCTGCTGTACCCACTGCGGGGTCAGCTCCGCGTCGTCGACCAGCAGTCCGCCGCCCGCCTTGACCACCGGCTGGGCGTTCAGCCGCTGTTCGCCGTTGCCGATGGGCAGCGGGACGTAGGCGGCGGGCAGTCCGACGGCGGAGAGCTCGGCGACGGTCATCGCGCCCGAGCGGCAGAGCATCATGTCGGCCGCGGCGTACGCGAGATCCATCCGGTCCACGTACGATACCGGGACGTACGGGGGCATTCCCGGCATCTGGTGCACCTGTGGCAGTTCGTTCTTCGGACCCACCACGTGCAGGATCTGGATCCCGGCCTGCTGGAGGTACGGAGCCGCCTGCTGGACCACCTCGTTGAGGCGGCGGGCGCCCTGCGAGCCGCCCGACACGAGGAGTGTCGGCAGGTTCGGGTCGAGCCCGAACGCGGCGCGCGCCTCGGGCCGTACGGCGGCCCGGTCGAGCGTGGCGATGGAGCGGCGCAGCGGGATGCCGATGTAACGCGCCCCGCGGAGCTTGCTGTCGGGCGTGGAGACGGCGACCTGGGCCGCGTACCGCGATCCGATCTTGTTGGCGAGTCCGGGCCGGGCGTTGGCCTCGTGGATGACGATCGGCACGCCGAGGCGCTTGGCCGCCAGGTAGCCGGGCAGGGCCACGTAGCCGCCGAAGCCGACGACCGCGTCCGCCTTGGTCCGCTCCAGGATCTGCTCGACGGCCTTGATCGTGCCGCGCAGCCGTCCGGGAACCGTGATCAGCTCCGGGGTGGGCTTGCGCGGCAGCGGCACGGCCGGGATCAGCGCGAGTTCGTAACCGCGCTCGGGCACGAGCCGGGTCTCCAGCCCCCGTTCCGTGCCCAGGGCCGTGATCCCCACGGTCGGGTCCTGCCTGCGCAGGGCATCCGCGAGGGCGAGCGCGGGCTCGATGTGGCCGGCGGTCCCCCCGCCGGCGAGTACGACATGCACCGAAATTCACCGCTCTCCGGACGAACGCGCCGCAGAGGCACGCCGTCGCATCGTGTTCCATCTCCGGGGCCCCGCGGCCCTTGCGGACTCTCTCACCGCACCCCGCTTTCTGCCAAAGCGGGGTTGCCGCATCGCGAGAGCCGCCCGCGCAGCGGGGTCGTCACGCGCGAAGGCGATCAGCAGCCCGATGGCGAACATGGTCGGCAGCAGGGCGGAGCCCCCGTAGGAGAACAGCGGGAGCGGGACTCCGGCGATCGGCAGCAGACCGAGCACCGCACCGATGTTGATCACGGCCTGGGCCGTGATCCAGGTGGTCACGCCTCCCGCGGCATACCTGACGAAGGGATCCTCCGTGCGTCCGGCCACGCGGATACCCGCATAGCCTAGAGCCGCGAAGAGGGCGAGCACCGACAGCGTCCCCGCGAGGCCCAGTTCCTCCCCAGTGATGGCGAAGATGAAGTCGGTGTGCGCTTCGGGAAGTTGGCCCCATTTCTCCACACTGGCACCGAGGCCCGATCCGAAGAGTCCGCCGGAGGCGAGGGCGTAGATGCCGTGCACGGCCTGCCAGCAGGTGTCGTGCGGTCCCGGCTCGGTGGCGCCGATGCAGGCAAGCCTGGACATGCGGTTGGGGCTCGTCTTGATGAGGACGAAGCCGATCGCCAGGGCGACGGACAGCACGCCCACGAACAGCCGGGTGGGCGCTCCGGCCAGCCACAGCAGCCCGAACAGGATGGCCGTGAGGATGATCGCGGTACCCATGTCGCCGCCGAGCATGATCAGGCCGAGCAGCATGAACGCGGCGGGCACGAGCGGGACCAGCATGTGCTTCCACTGGGTCAGCAGCCGCTTCTCCTGTTTACGGGCGAGCAGATCGGCGCCCCAGAGCACGAGCGCGAGCTTGCCGAACTCGCTGGGCTGGATCTGGAACGAGCCGCCCAGCGAGATCCAGTTCTGGTTGCCGTTGACCGAGAGGCCTATCCCGGGCACCTGGACCAGGACCATCATGAAAACGGCGCCGGCCAGGATCGGGTAGGCCAGCGCACGGTGCAGTTTCACCGGCATCCGCGAGGCGGCGAACAGCAGCACACCGCCGATCAGGGCGGCCAGGGCCTGCTTGCGGAAGAAGAACGACCCGGGCAGCGAGAGCTGGAGCGCCGTGATCTGCGAGGCCGAGTAGACCATCACGAGGCCCAGCACGGTGATCAGCAGGCTGCCGCCGAGGATCAGGTAGTACGCGGTCAGCGGCCGGTCCCAGGCCTTGCGGGCGCGCAGGTGGAGACGGCGTACGGGATTGTCGCGCGGCACCCCGGCGGCGGCGGGCCGGCCGGCCCGCCGCACGGGAGGGCGGCCGGTCCGGCTAGTCGGCATCGGAGTCTCCGGGCCACAGCGATGTCACGCGTCCGTCCCTCCCAGGTTCGCCCGGCCAGGCAACCGGGTCAGGCTCCGAGTTCGCGGACCGCCTCCGCGAACGCGTCACCGCGCTTGTTGTAGTTGGCGAACATGTCCATGGACGCACAGGCCGGGGCCAGCAGCACCGTGTCGCCGGGCCCGGCGAGCCTCCTGGCCTCCTGGACGGCCGCGAGCATCGCCCCAGTGTCGGTCCGGTCGAGGTCGACGACCGGTACCTCGGGGGCGTGTCGCGCGAGGGCTTCGCGGATCAGCGCGCGGTCCGCGCCGATCAGGACGACGCCCCGCAGCCGCTTCGCCGACCGGGCGACCAGTTCGTCGAAGGTCGCGCCCTTGGCGAGCCCTCCGGCGATCCACACGATCGACTCGTAGGCCGCCAAGGAGGCTTCCGCGGCATGCGTGTTGGTGGCCTTGGAGTCGTCGACGTAGGCGACCTCGTCCACGTCGGCCACGTGCGCGATGCGGTGCGCGTCCGGGGTGAAGTCCCGCAGTCCGTCCCGCACGGCCCGGGGAGGCACCCCGAAGGCGCGCGCGAGGGCCGCCGCGGCAAGGGCGTTGGCGATGTTGTGCGGGGCGGGCGGAGTGACGTCGGAGACCTCCGCCAGCTCCTGGGCGTTCTTCTGCCGGTTCTCGACGAAGGCGCGGTCGACCAGGATGCCGTCCACGACGCCGAGTTGGGAGGGACCGGGGGCGCCGAGGGTGAAGCCGATCGCCCGGCAGCCCTCCTCGACGTCCGCGGCACGCACCAGGTCCTCGGTGGCCTTGTCGGCCACGTTGTAGACACAGGCGACCCGATTGCCCTCGTAGATACGGCCCTTGTCGGCGGCGTACGCCTCCATGGAGCCGTGCCAGTCGAGATGGTCGGGCGCGAGGTTCAGCACCACCCCGGAGTGGGCGCGCAGCGAGGGCGCCCAGTGGAGCTGGTAGCTGGAGAGTTCGACCGCGAGGACGTCGTACTCCTCCTCGCCGAGGACCGCGTCGAGCAGGGAGACGCCGATGTTGCCGACGGCGGCCGTGCGCAGGCCCGCCGCCTTCAGGATGGAGGCGAGCATCTGGACGGTCGTGGTCTTGCCGTTGGTGCCGGTGACCGCGAGCCAGGGAGCCGGCTTCCTGCCGTCCAGTTCCCGCAGCCGCCAGGCGAGTTCGACGTCGCCCCAGACCGGGACGCCCGCCGCGGCGGCCGCGGTGAACAGCGGCTTGTCCGGCTGCCAGCCGGGCGCGGTGACGATGAGCTCGGTGCCCTCGGGCAGGGTCGCGCCGTCACCGAGGCGCACGGTGACGCCGAGCGCCTCCAGGTCCGCGGCCTGCGCACGGGCCCGTTCGTCGTCCCCGTCGTTGACGACCGTGACGAGCGCGCCGAGGCCGTGCAGGACCTTGGCCGCCGGGATTCCCGAGACGCCGAGGCCGGCGACGGTGACGTGCTTCCCCTGCCAGTCGGTCACTTCTTGGCTGCCCATCCTGCGTAGAAGAGGCCGAGTCCGACGATCACGCAGATTCCCTGGATGATCCAGAAGCGGACCACCACGAGGACCTCGGACCAGCCCTTGAGTTCGAAGTGGTGCTGGAGCGGTGCCATCCGGAAGACGCGCTTGCCGGTGAGCCGGAACGAGCCGACCTGGATGACGACCGACATGGTGATGAGGACGAACAGGCCGCCCATGATGGCCACCAGCAGCTCCGTGCGGGAGAGGATGGCCAGGCCCGTGAGGACACCGCCGAGGGCGAGCGAACCGGTGTCGCCCATGAAGATCTTCGCGGGCGAGGTGTTCCACCACAGGAAGCCCAGGCAGGCGCCCATCAGCGCGGAGGCCACCACGGCCAGGTCGAGCGGGTCGCGCACCTCGTAGCAGGCACCGGGGTTGGTCAGGGTCGTCGCGTTGGCGCAGGACTCCTGGAACTGCCATACGCCGATGAACGTGTAGGCGCCGAAGACGAGCACGGAGGCGCCGGTGGCGAGCCCGTCGAGGCCGTCGGTGAGGTTCACGCCGTTCGACATGGCGAGGATCATGAACAGCGCCCAGACGACGAACAGCACCGGGCCGAGCGACCAGCCGAAGTCCGTGATGAACGACAGCTTGGTGGAGGCCGGGGTGTTGCCCCGGTTGTCGGCGAACATCAGGGCCAGCACCGCGAAGGAGATGCCGACGATCAGCTGTCCGGCCATCTTCGCCTTGGCCCGCAGACCGAGCGAACGCCGCTTGACGATCTTGATGTAGTCGTCGAGGAAGCCGACCAGGCCCATGCCGAACATCAGGCCGAGGACCAGCAGACCCGAGTAGGTCGGGGCGTAACCGGTGATGAGCTTGCTCAGGAAGTACGCGGCGATCGTCGCCAGGATGAAGGCGATACCGCCCATGGTCGGCGTACCGCGCTTGCTGGCGTGCTCGCGCGGGCCGTCGTCGCGGATGTACTGGCCGTAGCCCTTGCGGGCCAGCAGCTTGATCAGCAGCGGAGTGCCGGCCAGGGTCAGGAACAGACCGAGGACTCCTGCGAACAGGATCTGCTTCATCATCGGGCGGAAACCTCACCCTCGGTACCGTCGGCGAGCAGCGCGAGCGCCACCCGTTCCAGCCCGACGGACCTGGACGCCTTCACGAGCACGACGTCCCCTGGGCGCAGCTCGCTGCGCAACAGGTCGACAGCCGCCTGTGCGTCGGACACGTGCACCGACTCCTCACCCCACGAACCCTCGTTATATGCGCCCAGTTGCAGCCAGGACGCTTCCCTGCCCCCGACCGCGACGAGCTTGCCGACATTGAGCCGGACGGCAAGCCGTCCGACCGCGTCGTGCTCGGCGAGCGCCTCGTCCCCGAGCTCGGCCATCTGACCGAGCACCGCCCAGGTCCGCCGCCCCTGGCCCATCGCCGCGAGCGCGCGCAGGGCGGCTCGCATGGACTCGGGGTTCGCGTTGTAGGCGTCGTTGACGACCGTCACGCCGTCCGGACGCTCGGTGACCTCCATCCGCCAACGGGAGAGGGAGCCCGCCTCGGAGAGCGCGCGGGCGATCTCGTCTGCGGACATGCCCAGCTCATGGGCGACGGCGGCCGCGGCGAGCGCGTTCGACACGTGGTGCTCACCGTACAGGCGCATGGTCACATCACTGCACCCGGAGGGTGTGCGAAGACTGAAGGAAGGCTGTCCGCTCTCCGTGAGCCGGACGTTCTCGGCCCGTACGTCCGCTTCGTCGGACTCTCCGAAGAGGATCACGCGCGCCTTCGTGCGCGACGCCATGGCGCGTACGAGGGGGTCGTCCGCGTTGAGGACCGCGGCGCCGTCCTCGGGAAGGCTCTCGACGAGCTCGCCCTTTGCTTGCGCGATCTGCTCGCGGCCACCGAACTCACCGATGTGGGCGGTGCCGACGTTGAGGACGAGACCGATCCGCGGAGGGGTGAGCTCCGTCAGATAGCGGATGTGGCCGATGCCGCGGGCACCCATCTCCAGCACGAGGAACTTCGTCTCCTCGGTGGCGCTGAGCGCGGTGAGCGGCAGTCCGATCTCGTTGTTGAGGGAACCGGGCGTGAAGACGGTCGGCGCCTTGCTCCGCAGGACCTGGGCGATCAGGTCCTTGGTGCTGGTCTTGCCCGCGGAGCCGGTGAGGGCCACGAGGGTCGCGCCGAGCCGTTCGACTACATGGCGGGCGAGGGCACCGAGAGCCGTCTGCACGTCGTCGACGACGATGGCGGGCACGCCGACGGGGCGGGACGCCAGGACGGCGGCCGCGCCGGCCTCGATCACCGCCTCGGCGTAGTCGTGGCCGTCCACGCGTTCGCCGACGAAGGCGACGAAGAGGCTGCCGGACTCCACTTCACGGGAGTCTCTGACGACCGGTCCGGTGACCTGGAGCGCCGGATCCGGTATGTCGTACGTCTGCCCGCCGACGACTGCTGCGATCTCGGCGAGAGAGAGGGCGATCACAAGTTCATCCCTGGGTCTGCTGGATAGCTTCGCGAAGCACCTGGCGGTCGTCGAAGGGACGCACCACCCCGGCGATGTCCTGGCCCTGCTCGTGGCCCTTGCCCGCGACCAGCACGGTGTCGCCCGGCTTTGCGCGCGCGACGGCCGCGGCGATGGCGGCGGCCCGGTCCTCGAAGACCTGGACCTCGCCCCGCTCGTGGGCCGGTACCTCGGCGGCCCCGGCCAGCATCGTGGCAAGGATCGCGAGGGGGTCCTCGGAGCGGGGGTTGTCGGAGGTGAGGACGGCGGTGTCGGCGAGCCGGGCCACGGCCGCGCCCATCGGCTTCCGCTTGGTCCTGTCACGGTCGCCGCCGCAGCCGAGCACCACGTGCAGCCGGCCCTCGGTCACCTTGCGCAGGGCGCGCAGGACGGATTCGACGGCGTCCGTCTTGTGGGCGTAGTCGACGACGGCGAGGTAGGGCTGGCCCTCGTCCACGCGCTCCAGCCGGCCCGGGACCCCGGGGACGGCTGCGATGCCGTCGGCCGCGGTCTGCGGGTCGATCCCGGCGGCCGCGAGGGCGACGATCGCGGCGAGGGTGTTCGCCACGTTGAAGGGGCCCGCGAGCGGCGAGCGGGCGGTGATCCGCTCGCCCTTGGGGCCGACCGCGGTGAACGTGGAGTCCATCGGGCCGACCTCGACCTCCTCGGCGCGCCAGTCGGCGTCCGGGTGGCCCTCGGCGGAGAAGGTGACGACCGGGACGGTGGCCTCCCCGGCGAGCCTGCGGCCGTACTCGTCGTCGAAGTTCACGACGCCGAGCCGGCTGCGCCGGGCCGTGAACAGCTGCGCCTTGGCCTGGAAGTAGTCCTCCATGCCCGTGTGGAACTCCATGTGTTCCGGGCTGAGGTTGTTGAAGACGGCGACGTCGAAGACGCAGCCGTCGACCCGGCCGAGGACCAGCGCGTGACTGGAGACCTCCATCGCGACCGAGTCGACCCCGCGCTCGCGCATGACGGCGAACAGGGCCTGGAGGTCGGTGGCCTCGGGTGTGGTGCGCTCCGACTTGATGCGCTCGTCGCCGATGCGCATCTCGACGGTGCCGATCAGGCCGGTGGAGCGGACCGTCTTCAGGCCGCCCTCGACGAGGTAGGCCGTCGTGGTCTTGCCGGAGGTGCCCGTGATGCCGATCTGGAGGAGATCGCGCCCCGGGTGGCCGTAGACGGTGGCCGCGAGCTCGCCCATCGATCCGCGCGGGTCCTCGACGACGAGGACCGGCAGACCGGTGGCCGCGGCGCGCTCGGCGCCGGTCGGGTCGGTGAGCACGGCGACGGCACCGAGGCCGGCCGCCTGGGTCACGAAGTCGGCGCCGTGCAGCCGGGCGCCGGGCAGTGCGGCGTACACGTCGCCGGGACGCACCGCACGGGAGTCATGGGTGATGCCCGTGACCCCGGCGGCGCTGTCCGGCCTCTCGGCGCCCAGCTGATCGGCCAGCTCCGCGACGGGGATGGCGGAGACGTGAACCGGACGCGGCGGCCCCGGAAAGGTCACAGGAACGCCCTTCTGGGGGGTTTGGGACTGATCAGCTTGTGGCACGGCGGTGAGCGTACCGGGCTCACCCCCGCCGGGGCGAAGCGAGGGCGGGGACGGGGTGTGCGGGGAGGGCTGGTTCCCGGGGTCCGGGGTGATCGTTGTCACGGTGGTTCCTGGTCCGTTGTGCGTGGGTGCTGATCACAGCGTGCGGTCGGAGGGGTCACGGCGTGAAGTCGACGGGGAGCCGGGCCGCGTGGGTACCGGTGGGCGGGACCTGAAGGGTCTTCAGGGCGAACTCCATCACCTGTTTGAAGACGGGTCCGCAGATCTGGCCTCCGTAGTAGAGGCCCTTCGTGGCGTTCTGGATCGCGCAGTAGACGGTGATCCGGGGCTTGTCGGCCGGGGCGAATCCGGCGAAGGAGGACGTGTAGCCGTGGTATTTGCCGGTGGCCGGATCCACGCGGTTGGCCGTACCGGTCTTGCCCGCGACCCGGTACCCGGGGATGCGCGCCTTGATGCCGGTGCCCTGCTCGTCGTCCACCACGGACTCCAGCATCTGGGCGAGCGCCTTCGCCGTCCTCTCGCTCACGACCCGGTTCTTCTTCGGCGCGGGCGCGGGGGTGAAGCGGCCGTCGGGCCCCTTCGTGCCGCGCACCAGGGTCGGCTCGATACGGACGCCGCCGTTGGCGATCGTCGAGTAGACGGAGGCCGCCTGCAGCGCGTTGATCGACATGCCCTGGCCGAAAGGGATCGTGTACTGCTGCGAGGTGGACCACTTGTCCGCGGGGGCGAGGATGCCCGCCGTCTCGCCGGGGAACCCGAGCCCGGTGTGGCTGCCGATGCCGAACTTGCGCAGGTACGAGTAGAGGACCTGGTTGGCCTGTTTCTGGGTCTTGCCGAGCTGGCCGGTCGCCAGGATGGTGCCGATGTTGCTGGATTTGGCGAGCACGCCGTTGAGCGTGAGGTGCCAGGTCTTGTGGTCGATGTCGTCCTGGAAGAGCCGGTCGCCGCGGTGCAGCCGGTTGGGCACGACGACGTGGGTCTCGGGGGTCGCCACGTTCTCCTGGAGGACGGCGGCCATCGACATCAGCTTGGCGGTGGAGCCGGGCTCGTAGGCGTCCTGGACGGCCGCGTTGCCCATGGCCGCCGCGTTGGCCTGGGTGAGGTCGTTGGGGTCGAAGCCGGGTGCGTTGGCCATGGCGAGGATCTGGCCGGTCCTCGTGTCCTGCACTATCACGTAGCCGCGGTCCGCCTCGGACTTCTTCACCTGCTCGGTGATGGCGTCCTGCGCGGCCCACTGGATGTCCCGGTCGATGGTGAGCTCGACGTCGGAGCCGGCCACGGCCGGTGTCTCGGTGGAGCCCACAGTCGGCACCTGGCGGCCCCCGGACTGGGCGTAGCGGATCTTGCCGTCCTTGCCGGTGAGCACCTTGTTCAGCTGCTGCTCGATGCCGCCGCCACCCTTGCCGTCGGCGTTGACCCAGCCCAGTATCCCGGCGGCGAGATCGCCGTTCGGGTACACGCGTTTGCTGGCCGGTACCGCCAGGACGCCCGCGAGGACGTTGACCGTGCTCCGGTCGGTCTCCGCCTTGGTCCCGAGCGTGCTCTTCAGGTCCTTGATCTGCTGCCAGACCTGGGGGGTGCGGCGGTGTGCGAGGAGGACGTAGCGGGTGTTCCCCGTCCGCAGCTTCCTGGCCACGGTGTCGACGTCCTGGCCGATGATCGGGCCGAGGAGGGCCGCGGCCTGTTCGGGGGCGTCCCCCACCTCGGTGGCCGCGCGCGTGAACATCGTCGGGTCGGCCGTGATGTCGTACGCGTCCACGCTCGTCGCGAGCTCGACGCCGCCCCGGTCGGTGATCCCGCCGCGCTCGGCGGCCAGGGTGCGCCCCACGTACCGGTTCTGCTCGGCTTTCGCGGCGTAGGCGCCCGCGTCCACGGCCTGCACCTGGAGCAGCCGTACGACGAACGCGATCATCACCAGCGTCAGCGCGAGGCTGACCATGCGCAGACGCGGGCGGGGACTGCCGAGCCGGATGACGCGCGGGCCGTCGGAGCGGGCGGCGGCCGGGCGGCGCGGGGGACGGCCCCCCGGGCCCGGACGGCTCCGGCCGGCGGGGCGTGCGGGCCTGGCGGGGCCGGGCACCCGGCGGCGCGGCGGTTCCCTGTCGGACACTTCCGTCACCTGCCAGGAGTCGTGGAGGGCTGTGCGGACGGGACGGGGACCCGGGCCGCGGACGACCGGCGCGAGGCGGCGGACGCCGTCGGGCCCTTGGTGCGCGGGGCCGGGGCGAGGACCTCGGGCGGGGGGATCACCGGGGACCGCGCGGCGGAGCCCGCGGCTCCGGGAACGCCCTTGACCGTGCCGTCGGGGCCGAGGAAGGCCGGGTCGCCGCCGGGGACCATGCCGAGTTCGCGGGCGCGGCGCTGGAGGGCGTCGGGGGCGGAGTAGGCGTCCACGTCCCGCTGGAGGGCCTGCTCCTCGTCGGTGAGGCTCTTGGTGTCCTTCTGGAGGTCGTCGAGGCGGAACGCGCCTTCGCTGAGCGCCGAGTTCAGCACGAGGAGCCCGATGAGGCCGCCGCCGAGGAGCATGACCACCAGGAACACGAAGGGGGTGCGGGCGGCCTGCCCGGCACCGGCCGGAAGGAGCCGCGCGAGCCGGGCGGCCCGCCCCCTGAGTTCAGGCTTGCCGCTCACGCGCCCTCCCTGTGACTCTGGCGTACCGGCATCACGGCCGCTCCATGGGTTCGGTTCCCCTTGTCACGAAACCGCCGTGGGTCCGGTTCCCGGATTCACGGGGCGGCCGCGGGTCCGGACGCCCGGCCCCCGCCGTCCGGCGGGTCCGGGACACGGGCCCGGGGCGCCCCGCGCGACCGGCCTCCCACCTCACGGCCCCTCCTTCTCCCCGCGCCTCACTCGGCGGATTCCTCGCGGATGCGCTGTGCCCCCCGCAGCCGGGCCGGAGCCGCTCTCCGGTTCTCGGCGACCTCTTCCTCGGTGGGAAGTTCGGCACCGCGGGTGAGGAGCTTGAGCCGGGGCTGGTAGCGCTCGGGGACGACCGGCAGTCCGGGCGGCGCGGTGTTGGCGGCGCCGGCCGCGAACACCTGCTTGACCAGCCGGTCCTCCAGCGAGTGGTACGACAGCACGGCGATGCGGCCGCCGACGGCGAGCGCCTTCACGGCCGCGGGGACCGCCCTCTCCAGGACGCTCAGTTCGCCGTTGACCTCGATGCGCAGCGCCTGGAAGGTGCGCTTCGCGGGGTTGCCGCCGGTGCGCTTGGCGGCCTGGGGCAGGGCGTCACGGATCAGTTCGACGAGCCGCGCGCTGTTGGTGAAGGGCTCCTTCTCGCGCTCGCGCACGACGGCGGAGACGATCCGCTTGGCCTGCTTCTCCTCGCCGTACGCCCGCAGGATCCGCACCAGTTCGCCCGGCGGGTAGGTGTTGAGCACCTCGGCGGCGCTCATGCCGGTCGTCTGGTCCATGCGCATGTCGAGCGGGGCGTCCTGCGCGTACGCGAATCCCCGGTCGGCCTCGTCGAGTTGCATGGAGGAGACGCCGAGGTCGAACAGGACGCCCTGGACGCGGGGGATGCCCAGGCGGTCCAGTACGTCGGGGAGTTCGTCGTAGACGGCGTGCACCAGGGTGGCGCGCTCGCCGTAGGGGGCGAGCCGCTCTCCGGAGAGGCGCAGCGCCTCCTTGTCACGGTCCAGGGCGACGAGCCGCACTCCGGGGAACCGGGTGAGCAGCGCCTCGCTGTGACCGCCGAGCCCGAGCGTGCAGTCGACGACCACGGCTCCCGGCTCGGCGAGGGCCGGGGCCAGCATGTCCAGGCACCGCTCGAGCATGACCGGGACGTGTCGGCTCTGCCCCTCCGGCCGCCCGCCGTCGCCCTCGTCGGGAAGCGCTTCACGCCCTTGCATTGCGGGCCCTCTCAGGTCCGGCGCGGCCGTACGCACCGCCGGGTCCCCACCCGCTCGGGAAGGGAAGGGTCTGCTGGCGCCGGATGAATGGCGTCAGCCGACCGGGAGCGGGAGGAGGCCGAGCCGTACGTACGCGCCGCGCACGTGGGGAGAGTCCGGAAAGTCGCCGGGTCTCCAGGGAAAACAGTCCAGCGGGGAGAGCCTCGCCTCCCGCTTCGCGTCACTTTAGTCCACGGTGTCTCGCGGTCAATCAACCGGCCTGCGCGTCGCGGACGGCGCTCGGACCGAAGCGGCGGATCCGGAAGAATCACCCGAACGGGCACGTCGTCACCGCCCGTGTGGATTACCTCACAACAAGCCGCGATGACATTCTTTGTCCCCTCTCACAACAGGCCTCGTCCACACGTGACCAGTAACGTCGCAGGTATGACGACTTCCGCATCCGTTCCCACCGAGCCCGAAGACGCCATAGACACGGAGCGCTCGGTCACCGACCGCCTCGTGGAAGCGAACGGGAAATACGCCGCCGCCTTCACCGACCCCGGGATGGACGCCCGCCCGGTGCAGCGGGTCGCCGTGGTCGCGTGCATGGACGCCCGCCTCGACCTGCACGCCGCGCTCGGCCTGAAGCTGGGCGACTGCCACACGATCCGCAACGCGGGCGGCGTGGTCACCGACGACGTGATCCGCTCCCTCACCATCAGCCAGCGCGCCCTCGGCACCCGCAGCGTGGCCCTCATCCACCACACCGGCTGCGGCCTGGAGTCCCTCACGGAGGAGTTCCGGCACGACCTGGAGATGGAGGTCGGCCAGCGCCCCGCGTGGGCGGTCGAGGCCTTCCGGGACGTCGACCAGGACGTACGGCAGTCGATGCAGCGGGTGCGCACCTCCCCTTTTCTGGTGCACACCGACGACGTGCGCGGCTTCGTCTTCGACGTGACGACCGGCCTGCTGCGGGAGATCGACCCCGCCTGACCGGCCCCGCCGGGCCCCCGGTCACCGGCTCTCCGCAGCTCGTGGGACCCTCTCCTCACAAAAAACCCCGGCCGTCCGGTGCCCAAAGAGCCGTAAGAACTGACATATCGCGGCCACTTGTCCACAGGCGGATGACACGAACCGGTAACGGCAACAAGAATGCTGGTGTGGCGTCACGCGGAACCTTTCGCGCGTGGTGCCCGTGTTTCGGGGTGGGCCGGTCCGCACAGGGCGTCGGCCCGAACGGGCCGAGGAGGGCCGGGTGACGACCTATGACGATCGAGCGAGCCTTACGGATCTGACCGCCACTGCGGAGCGTGTCCGCAATTCGGTGGAGGGTGTGATCGAAGGCAAGCCTGAGGTCGTACGGCTTTCGCTGACCGTGCTGCTCGCCGAGGGCCATCTTCTGATCGAGGATGTCCCCGGCGTCGGCAAGACCATGCTCGCCAAGGCGCTGGCGCGTTCCATCGACTGCTCGGTGCGGCGCATCCAGTTCACGCCCGACCTGCTGCCCTCGGACATCACGGGGGTGTCCATCTGGGACCAGCAGCGCCGGGACTTCGAGTTCAAGCCGGGCGCGATCTTCGCGCAGATCGTGATCGGCGACGAGATCAACCGCGCCTCGCCCAAGACGCAGTCCGCGCTCCTGGAGTCGATGGAGGAGCGGCAGGTCACCATCGACGGGCAGACCTACGAACTGCCCAGCCCGTTCATGGTGGTGGCCACGCAGAACCCGGTCGAGATGGAGGGCACCTACCCGCTGCCGGAGGCCCAGCGCGACCGCTTCATGGCCCGTGTCTCCATCGGCTACCCGAGCGCGGAAGCCGAACTGCAGATGCTGGACATCCACGGCGGGGTGAGCCCGCTGGACGACCTCCAGCCGGTCGCCCACGCCCACGACATCGTGAAACTGATCGACGCGGTCCGCACGGTCCACGTCTCCGACCCGGTGCGCCGCTACGCGGTGGACCTGGTGGCGGCCACCCGCACCCATCCCGACCTCAGACTCGGCGCCTCACCGCGCGCCACGCTGCATCTGCTGCGCGCGGCGAAGGCGTCCGCCGCCCTCAGCGGCCGGGAGTTCGCACTGCCGGACGACGTGCAGGCACTCGCCGTCGCGGTCCTGGCCCACCGCCTGCTGCCCACGGCCCAGGCGCAGTTGAACCGCCGCACCTCCGAGCAGGTCGTCCAGGAGATCATCCAGCGCACCCCGGTGCCCGCCGCTCACCAGCAGTCCGGCCTCTCGATGGGCCGGGGCGCGCCCACCTACGGTCAGCAGCCGCCCCGGAGGCTGTGATGACACAGGCGAGCACGGGGCACACCGCCGAGGACAGGGGCGGGCTGCGCACCGCGCTCGCCGGTCTCACCACACGCGGCCGCTCCTTCCTGGCGGCCGGAGTGGCCGCCATGATCTGCGCGTACGTCCTCGGGCAGAGCGACCTGCTCCGGGTCGGACTGCTCCTCGCGGTGCTGCCGCTGATCTGCGCGACCGTGCTGTACCGCACCCGCTACCGGGTCGCGGGCAGCCGCAGGCTCTCCCCCGGGCGCGTGCCCGCCGGCTCCGAGGCCCGCGTGCATCTGCGCATGGACAACATCTCGCGGCTGCCCACCGGCCTGCTGATGCTCCAGGACAAGGTGCCCTACGTCCTCGGCCCGCGCCCCCGCTTCGTGCTGGACCGGGTGGAGGCCGGCGGTCGCCGCGAGGTGTCCTACCGCGTGCGTTCCGACCTGCGCGGCCGCTATCCGCTGGGCCCGCTCCAGCTGCGGCTGACCGACCCGTTCGGCATGTGCGAGCTGACCCGCTCCTTCTCGGCGTACGACACCCTGACCGTCATCCCGCGCGTGGAGGCGCTGCCGCCGGCACGGCTGACCGGTGAGGCGAAGGGGTACGGCGACGGACGGCAGCGCTCTCTCGCCCTGGCCGGCGAGGACGACATCATTCCGCGCGGGTACCGCTACGGAGACGACCTGCGCCGCGTGCACTGGCGGCTCACCGCCCGCTACGGCGAGCTGATGGTCCGCCGCGAGGAGCAGCCCCAGCGCTCCCGCTGCACGGTGCTGCTGGACACCCGGGGCATCGCCTTCCAGGGCGCGGGACCCGACTCGGCCTTCGAGTGGGCCGTCTCGGGAACGGCGTCCGCGCTGCTGCACATGCTCGAACGGGGCTTCTCGGTGCGCCTGCTGACGGACACCGGCAGCTCGGTGCCCGGCGAGGGCTCCGACGGGTTCGCGGGCGCGAGCCAGGAGTCGGCGGACGCCGCCGGAATGATGATGGACACCCTCGCCGTCGTCGACCACTCGGACGGCACGGGCCTCTCCCGGGCGTACGACGTGCTGCGCGGCGGCAACGAAGGACTGCTGATCGCCTTCCTCGGCGATCTCGACGAGGAGCAGGCGGCCGTGCTCGGCAAGATGCGCCAGCGCAGCGGCGGGGCCGTCGCGTTCGTGCTGGACAGTGAGTCCTGGGTGCGGGAACCGACCGATGTGCCCGGCCCGCCGGACGGGACCACGGACCCGCTGCGCATGCTGCGTGAGGCGGGCTGGACCGCCGTGAAGGTGCCACGGGGGGCGTCGCTCGCCGGCCTGTGGCGCGAGGCGGACCGTCAGCGCACGCACATGGCGTCGACGGGGACTACCGCGGGGGGTGGTGGCGTATGAGCGGGCGGGCCCGGCTGGCGCTGTGTGCGGCGGCGGCCACACTGATGACGTCCTGTGCGCTGCTGCCGCTGGTGAGCCCGGCGACCTGGATCTTCCAGGCGGCGTTCCTGCTGGTCGTGCAGACCGGCGTCGGCGCGCTGACCCGGCGGGTCCCGCTGGCCCGGCCGCTGACCGTGGTGGCGCAGGCGCTGGTGACGCTGATGCTGCTGACGCTGGTCTTCGCCCGGCATCAGTCCCTCGCCGGGTTCGTTCCCGGGCCCGAGGCCTTCCAGCACTTCTCGGCACTGCTCCGGGCGGGCGCGGACGACGTCGGCAGGTACTCGATCCCGGCGCCGCTGTCGGACGGGATCCGGCTGATGGTGGTCGGCGGTGTCCTGGTGATCGGGCTCGCGGTGGACACCCTCGCGGTGACCTACCGCAGCGCCGCGCCCGCCGGTCTTCCGCTGCTCGCCCTGTACTCGGTCGCCGCGGGTCTGTCCGGCGGCGGCGCGGCCTGGCTGTGGTTCCTGCTCGCGGCCGCCGGGTATCTGATGCTGCTGCTCGCCGAGAGCCGGGACCGGCTCTCGCAGTGGGGCCGCGTCTTCGGCGGGGCGGCCCGCGCGCCCGGGCCGGCGCCCGCGAGCGGTGTCGTCGCGCCCGTGCGCACCGGGCGGCGGATCGGCGCGGTCGCGCTGGGCGTCGCCCTGTTCGTGCCGCTCGCCCTGCCCTCCTTCGACGGTGGCCTGCTGGACGCCACGGGGCGGGGTATCGGCAACGGCACCGGGGACGGGCCGGTCTCCTCGGTGAACGCGCTGGTGGCGCTCCGCGACAATCTGAACGTGGACGTGGACCGCACGGTCATGACGTACCGCACGAACACCTCGGACACGCAGGACATGTATCTGCGGATCGTCTCGCTGGACGACTTCGACGGCACGGCGTGGAAGCCGACCCAGCGCCACACCGTGGACGTGCCGGAGACGTTCCCGGCGCCGGCCGGGCTCTCCGGCGAGGTCAAGCGGGCGACCGTCCGGACCCGGATAGCGGCGGCCGACTGGTACGCGCAGGACTGGCTGCCGATGCCGTATCCGGCCGGCAAGGTGGACATCAGCGGCAGCTGGCGCTACGAACCCGTGGGGCGCACCCTCAACGGCGACCACGGGCAGAACACCCGTGGCGTGCAGTACGAGGTCACGAGCCTGATGGTGGAGCCGACGGCGCAGCAGCTGGCGAGCGCCCCGGAGCCCTCGCCCGCGCTGAAGCGCGAGTACACCAGGGTTCCGGCGTCGCTGCCCGCGGTGGTGGCGAAGACGGCCCGCAAGGTCACGGCGGGTTCGGCCAACCACTACGAGCAGGCGGTCAAGCTCCAGGACTACTTCGCCGTCAGCGGCGACTTCCGGTACAACACCCAGGTGCAGGCCGGCACCGGCGCCCGGGCGATCGCGAACTTCCTGAAGGAGAAGGAAGGCTTCTGCGTCCACTTCTCCTTCGCGATGGCCTCGATGGCGCGGACGCTCGGGATCCCTGCCCGTGTGGCGGTGGGCTTCACCGCGGGCACCCCGCAGGCGGACGGTTCGATGTCGGTGGGGCTGCGGGACGCGCACGCCTGGCCGGAGCTGTACTTCGAGGGTGTGGGCTGGACCCGCTTCGAGCCGACCCCGAGCCGGGGCTCGGTGCCGTCGTACACCCAGACGAACACGCCGGGCAACACCGATTCCGCGGCCCCGAAGCCCGCGTTCTCGACGTCCGCGGCGCCCTCGGCCGAGCCGTCGGCGAGCGAGAGCTGCTCGCCCCAGCTGCGGAAGCTGGCGGCCTGCCCGGACCAGTCCTCGTCGGCGGTGATCGGTCCCCAGGACGACGACTGGCCCTGGTCCAGGATCCTCGGACTGACGCTGGCCGGGCTCCTGGTCCTGGGACTGCCGCTGCTGCCCCTGCTGTGGCGGACGCGGGTACGGGCGGCCCGGCTCGGCGGCCACGGCCGCACCGAGGCGGACGTGGCGGCGTACACCCTGGGCGCCTGGTCGGAGGTGAGGGACACGGCGTGGGACCACGGGATCGCGCCGGAGGAGTCTCAGACACCGAGGAAGGCGGCCGAGCGGATCGTCCGGCTCGGGAAGCTGGATCCGGAGGCCTCGGCCGCGGTGCACCGGCTGGCCGCAGCCGTGGAGCAGGTTCTCTACGCTCCACACCCCCGGCCGGTGGCGGGCCTCGCGAACGACGCGCGTCTGGTCGTGAAGTCCTTCAGGACCTCCGCGAGCCGTCCCGCCCGGCTGCGCGCTCTCCTCGCTCCCCGTTCGGCCGTCCGGGTGATGTGGATGGTCTCGGCCTTCCGGGCGAACCTGAGGACCCGGCTGTCCGCCCGCGGGCGGGCCCTGTTCCACCGCCCGTCGGGCCAGAACGGCTGACGGGCACGGCACCGGCCCCGGCCCCGGTTTGCGCCGGGGCCGAACACCGGGTCCTGCCGGGCCTGAACGCCCTACGGGCTCCGGCAGGGCCGGCCCTGCCGGAGGTGGGGCGGTCGTGACAGGGGCCGGGCCTTCGTCGTTCCGGAGGTTTTGGCCGCGCCTACGCGTGAGGGGGGGGGCCCCCCCCGCCCCGCCGCCCCCCCCCCCCCCGGGGGTTGGTTTGTGAGCGGCGGCGGCCCCGAAGGCGCAAGTTGCCCCCAGGTGGGAGCCGCCAAGCAGGCACCGCGGTTAGATAC
>NZ_JBIRQM010000007.1:210492-297553 GCF_044333225.1 Streptomyces sp. NPDC021080
CCCGGCGGGTGGGGGGGCGGCCCGCCGGGGGGCGGCCGATTCTTCGGGCGGGGTTTGGGCCCCCCCCCCGGGTTGGGGGGCCCCCCCCCGGGCCCGGGGGGCCCGCCCCCTCACGCGTATGTGTATGTGTCCGCGGCGGCGACGCCGAAGGCTCAGTTGCCGCCCTGTTCGTCGCGACGACGCTGCCAGCGCTGTTCGATCCGGTCCATCACGGAACGGCGGGGTCGGCTCTGCCGGCGAGCGGCGGACGAACCCGGCACGGCCTGCTCACCCGGCTTGGGAGCTTTGCGCCAACCGGTGACGGCGAGCACCGCGCAGCCCAGCATGACGAGGAAGCCCACCACGCTCAGCCAGATCTGAACCGCGACCATTCCAGCCATGAGGAGCGCGATACCCACCAGGAAGCCCACGACCGCCTGGTAGACCCGTCGCCGGGTGTACGTACGCAGCCCGCTTCCCTCAAGCGCTGTCGCGAACTTGGGATCTTCGGCGTACAGCGCTCGCTCCATCTGCTCGAGCATTCGCTGCTCGTGCTCCGAGAGCGGCACGGAGTCCTCCTCATCGTGCAGTCGCCGGGGCGACCGGGGGTCCCCTTCAGGATAGGCAGGGAATCGGCCCCGTGAAACCCGCCCTCTACGCCAATTCACCGACCGGAGCCCTTCATGGCGCCCCGATGCGCTGAGGCGTGCATTCCCCAGCGAACGGTCCGTCATGCCGGACGGTCTCCCCCGATCATACGGCGCCGAGCACTCGATCGGGTGGTCTGTGGCGTACTCCATCTGCCGCCGCGCCCCTGATCAGCGGCGCGCCACGGGAGCGGGCTCAGGCTTCCGCGGCCCCCCGGGCCTCACCGAGCACATGGAGCTGGGTGGCCACCGAGTGGAACGCGGCGAGCTCGGCCGCCGCGGCCTCCAGCTTCAGCAGCGCCTCCAGGGCACCCGGCTCGGTGTCCACCAGGACCCCCGGCACCAGGTCCGCGAAGACCCTTACCCCGTGCACGGCGGCGACGTGCAGGCCGGCGGACGCGACCAGGGACGTGAGCTGTTCGGCGGTGAACCGGTGCGGAACGGGATCACTCTCGCCCCAGCGTCCGTCCGGGTCGTCGAGCGCGTGCCGGGCCTCCTTGAAGTGCCCGGCGAGGGCGCGGGCCAGCACGGCTCCGCCGAGGCCCGCGGCGAGGAGGCTGAGCACGCCCTCGGGGCGCAGCGCGTCCACCACGTTGCGGACACCCTCCGCCGGGTCGTCGACGTACTCCAGGACCCCGTGGCACAGCACCGCGTCGTAGCGGCCGCGCTCGACCACGTCGAAGAGGCCGTGCGCGTCGCCCTGGACACCCTGCACGCGGTCGGCGACGCCGGCCTCGGCGGCACGCCGCTCCAGCGCGAACAGCGCGTTCGGACTGGGGTCGACGACGGTGACACGGTGGCCGAGGCGGGCCACGGGCACGGCGAAGTTGCCGCTGCCGCCGCCGGTGTCGAGTACGTCGAGCGACTCCCGCCCGGCGGCCTTGACCTGACGGTCCAGAGCGTCCCTGAGGACCTCCCAGACGACGGCGGTACGGAGAGAAGCGCGGGGGCGCATCGGGTCCGACACGGCAGTTGACTCCTCGGCGCGGCACCGCCAGTCGACGGCGGAGCGATCTTCGAGCCTCCCGGCGGGGAGGCAGCAGGCGCCTCCACCCTATTGCCTCCGCCGCCGTGGCCGGGCCCCCGTCCCACGCGCGCCGGATCCCGCGGGGAGCGCGCGGCGGATCGCGTGACGAGCGGGCGCCCGGCGAACGCCCGTACACCGTCGGCCCCGTGCTCCGCCCGAGGTCCCCGGCCGGTCAGCCCGCGTCCGGAACCCCCCTGTCCACCCCGTCCCGGTCCTGGTCCCGGCCCCCGTCCGGGCGGGGCTGGGGCAGCACGGGCTGCAGCACCAGCAATCGCTCGACGAGGCGCAGGAACATGGCGACGTCGCGTATCAGATCGTCGGCGTCGCGGGTGGTGGCCGCTCCCTGGATGCCGGCCTCCGCGCGGGCACGGCGGGTGGCGCCGGAGGCGAACAGCGCGCTCCACTCGGTCAGTTCGGGCGCGATCTCCGGAAGTACCTCCCAGGCGCTGCGGATCCGGACCCGGCGCCGGGAGACGGGCTCCGGGCGGGCGCGCGCGGCGAGGACCGCGGCGGCGGTGCGCAGCGCGGCCAAGTGGGCTGTCGCATAGCGCTCGTTGGACGTCTCCAGTGCCGCCGCCTCGTCGAGTCCGGCGCGGGCCTGGGCGAGCAGGTCGAGGGCGGCGGGCGGGGCCGTGGCCCGGCGGAGCACGGGGTGCACGTCGCCCGCCGGTCCGGTCAGTGAGGGGGCAGGGCCGGTGGCGCGGCGCCGACGGGCGGCGGCTGCGGACGAATGGGCCATGACGAACCTCCTGTCGTCGTGTGACGGCACTGTGGCCGTATGTGCTCATCGTGCGGTATGCCACTGACAATCCGTTCTGACCTGCGATTTTGCTTCGATCGAAAGTTCGGGTTAGTTTTTGCACTGACCAGTCAGTTCAAAAATAGTTCGATGTGTTCCAGAGGATGGGGGAGCTGTGGACGGTCCGCACGGACTGCGTGTCACGGCCGAGGACTTCGGACTCGAAGGACCCCGCGGGTGGGTTTTCCGCGGGGTCCGTCTCGACGCGGAGCCCGGATCGCTCGTCGCGGTCGAGGGGCCGTCGGGATCCGGGCGCACCTGCCTGCTGCTCGCCCTGACGGGCCGGATGAAGGCCACCGGGGGAACGGCGGCCGTGGGTTCGTCGAGGCTGCCGAAGCAGATGGCCGCGGTGCGCCGCGTGAGCGCGCTGGCCCACGTGCCCGGGGTCACGGACCTCGACCCCGCGCTGACCGTCGGGGAGCACCTGCGGGAACGGGCCCTGCTGCAGCGGCGGTTCGGGGGTTCGCTGCGCGACCTGCTGCGGCCTCGCGGCAAGCGTGCGGACACCGTCGCGTCGCGCGTCGGCGCCGCGCTGGCCGCCGCCGGGCTCGACCCGGACACCCTGCCCAAGGGACCGAGGACCGCCGTACGCGATCTGGAACGGCTCGAAGCGCTGCGGCTGTCGCTCGCGCTGGCCCTGATCGGCCGCCCGCTGCTGCTCGGCGTCGACGACACCGACCTCAAGCTCTCGGAGGCCGAACGGACCGAGATCTGGGCTCTGTTGACCTCTCTCGCCGAGTCCGGCACGACGGTCGTGGCGGTGTGCAGCGAGGCTCCCGAGGGCGCCGTCGTCGTGTCCACCGCGCCGACCGCAACGGCGAGGACCGCCGAGGGACGGGAACCCGACGCGACCGCCCCCGCCGCGGCCTCCGAAGAGGCCGCCGCCGCGAGTGCGGACACAGACGTCACCGGTACGGACACAGCCGCAGCCGCACACACAGCCACAGCCACAGAAACCGCCACCGCCGACACCGCCGACAGCGACAGCGACAGCGGAAACCATGACCGGGAGACGGCCGATGCGCTCGCCTGAACTGGCCTTTCTCGAACTCCGCCGCTTCGGCCGGGGCAAGCTCCCGAGCGCCGCCCTGGTCGCGCTCCTGCTGCTGCCCCTGCTGTACGGCGCGCTCTACCTGTGTTCGTTCTGGGACCCCTACAGCCGTCTCGACCGCATCCCCGCGGCGCTGGTGAACGACGACGAGGGAGCGACGGTCGGCGGCCACGAGGTCGCCGTCGGGGACACCATCACCGAGGGGCTGCGCGACAGCGACACCTTCGAGTGGCACGAGGTGAGTTCGGCCGAGGCCCGCCGGGGCGTGGAGGACGGCACGTACTACCTGTCGCTGACCATGCCGGGCGACTTCAGCAAAAGGATCGCGTCCAGTTCCGGGGCCTCGCCCGAGACGAGCGCGCTCCAGGTGCGGACCAACGACGCCAACAACTACATCGTCGGGCAGATCTCCCGCACGGTGTTCAGCCAGGTGCGGACGGCCGCCTCCACGAAGGCCTCGCGTTCGTTCCTCGACAAGATCTTCATCTCGTTCTCGGACATCCACGGGAAGACCGTGAAGGCCGCCGAGGGCGCCGACCGGCTCAACAACGGCCTCGGTACGGCGAAGAAGGGCTCCAAGGCTCTCGCGGACGGACTGAAGGAGGCCAAGAAGGGCAGCGGAAAGCTCTCCGGGGGCCTCACCAAACTCACCACCGGCGCGAGCGATCTGGAGGACGGATCGCGCCAGGTCGCGGACGGCACCCGGGCGCTGGCCGGCAAGGTCGACGGGGTCGCGGACAAGGTGGGGCCGTTCCTGAAGGACAACGAGAAGTCGATCGGCGACACGGCCCGGCTGGTCGCCGACTCCTCCGCGGGGATCCGCCATAACCTCGCCACCCTGGTGAAGACGGCGCCGGCCGCGGCCAAGGGCGCGCGCACGGCCTCCGACGCGCTGAACGCCGTCCACCGCACGCGCTGCGAGACCCTGCCCGTCCCCGACCCGGCGTGCCCCGAGCTGACGAAGGCCGCCCAGGCCGCCGCGGACGTCGTCAAGGTCACCGACGACGTGAACGCGCTGATCGACGACCAGGACGGCGACCTCGGCGCGCTGGACAAGAACCTGGCGACGCTGGAGAAGCAGGCCCGCGCCCTCGCCGCCCGCTCGCCGCATCTCTCCGAGGACCTCGACGACGCCGTCTCCAGGATCGACAAGCTGAACGAGGGGGCCGCCGCCGTCGCCCGGGGCGCCAAGCGGCTGCACTCCGGTCTCGGCACCGCCGGGACCGGCGCGGCGGACCTCGACAAGGGGGTCGGCCGGCTGAGGACCGGCGCGAGCGGCCTCGACGGCGGCCTGTACAAGCTCGTCGGCGGCTCCGGGAAGCTCGCGGGCGGCCTGCACGACGGCGCCGGGCGGATCCCCGACTACGACAAGCCCGACCGTGACCTGCGCACCGAGGTCATGGCCGACCCGGTGCACATGGCCTCCAGGGACCTGCACAAGGCACCCAACTACGGCACCGGTTTCGCCCCCTACTTCATCCCGCTGTCCCTGTGGGTCGGCGCGATGGTGGCGTACATGCTCATCCAGCCGCTGAACCGGCGCGCGCTGGCGGCGGGCGCCCCGGGGTGGCGCATCGCGCTGGCGGGCTGGCTGCCGGTCGCCGTCGTCGGTGTCCTGCAGACGGCCGCGCTGATGGCGGTGCTGCACTGGGCTATCGGTCTCCAGATGGTGCGGGCGGCGGGAACGGTCGGCTTCCTGTTCCTGGTGACGGCCTGCTTCGCGGCGATCGTGCAGTGGCTGAACGCCCGCTTCGGAGCGGCGGGCCGGATCCTCGTCCTGGCCCTCCTGATGCTCCAGCTGACCTCGGCGGGCGGCACGTACCCCGTCCAGACCAGTCCGGGCTTCTTCAACGCGATCCACCCCTACCTGCCGATGAGTTACGTCGTCGAGGCCCTCCGCAGGCTCATCACCGGCGGCGGCCTGGAGCCGGTACGAACGGCCTGCGCCGTGCTGGCGGCCTTCACCGTCGGCGCGCTCGCGCTCACCGCCCTGACGGCCCGCCGGAGGCAGGTGTGGACCCTCTCCCGGCTGCATCCGGATCTGAGCCTGTGACCACGCGCGCGGGTGCTCCTGTGACAATCGGAGCCATGGAAAGCAGCAGCACCACGGCGGGCGGCGGCAGCCGCCGCGAGGCGACCCGGCAGAAGCTGTACGAGGCGGCCGTCACCCTGATCGCCGAACAGGGCTTCTCCGCCACCACGGTGGACGAGATCGCCGAGCGGGCCGGGGTCGCGAAAGGCACGGTCTACTACAACTTCGCGAGCAAATCGGTCCTCTTCGAAGAGCTGCTGCGCCATGGCGTGGGGCTCCTGACCGCCTCGCTGCGGGAGGCGGCGGAGAAGACCGACCGGGACGGCGGCAGCAAGGTCGACGCGCTGGACGCGATGATCCGGGCCGGGCTCCTCTTCATCAACCGGTATCCGGCGTTCACCCAGCTCTACGTCGCGGAGCTCTGGCGCACCAACCGGGCCTGGCAGTCCACCCTGATGGTGGTGCGGCAGCAGGCGGTGGCGGTCGTCGAGGGCGTTCTGCGCGACGCCGTGGCGGGCGGGGAGCTGAGCGAGGAGATCGACATCCCGCTGACGGCGGCGGCGCTGGTCGGGATGGTCCTGGTGGCCGCCCTGGACTGGCAGGCCTTCCAGCCGGAGCGCTCCCTGGACGACGTCCACGCGGCACTCTCCCGGCTCCTCCAGGGGCGCGTGAGCGGCCACGGCTGAGGCGGGGCGCCGAAACCCGTGGCGCCCGGCCACCGGTCGGGCGCGCCATGGGGCCCGGCGCCCCGCACCGCACGCACGAAAGCGCCGGTCCGCCCGGCCGCGTCCCCCGCGGGCCGTCCGTACCGGCGCTTCGCCGTGCTCCCCCGTACCCCCGTCGGGCCCCCGTTCGGTCGTCCCCCGGGTTCCCCCGTGTCTCACTCCCGCCGAGCGGGCCGGCGGAAGGAGCGGCCAAGGGCGCGGGTTCCGTTCCGCCGCCCCGTGTCGGCGGTGCCGGAGCCACGCCCCTCTCCGTGTCTCCACTCTCTCGTTCGCGCAGGTCGAACCCATCCGTGCGCCTACTCATCTCACCCTGTAGGTACGGATACTCAGACCTGCGTGCTCAGACCCAGGACACCCCTGCCGCCCCCTGGTTACGATCCCCTCCGTGTCCGTACTCCCCCTGGTCTTCACCAGCGGCTGGGCCAGCGGCGTCAACGCGTACGCGGTGGTGCTGCTCCTCGGCCTCTTCGGCGCCACCGGACTGAGCGACGACGTCCCGGCGGCCCTGCAACGCCCTGAGATCCTGGTCACAGTCGGTGTCCTCTTCCTCTGCGAGGCGGTCGCCGACAAGATCCCCTACGTCGACTCGGTGTGGGACTCCGTGCACACCGTGATCCGGCCGGCGGTGGGCGCCTGGGTCGGGGCGCTGCTCGCCGGACACGGCGGCTCGCTCTCGGATCTGGCGGCGGCCGTGATCGGCGGTTCGACGGCGCTGGCCAGTCACACGGTCAAGGCCGGGACGCGGATGGCGGTCAACTCCTCGCCGGAGCCCTTCAGCAACTTCGTGGTGAGCACCGCCGAGGATCTCGGGGTCGCGGGCGTCGTGACGCTGGCGGTCTTCCATCCCTGGGCCGCGGCGAGCGTCGCCGGGGTCCTGCTGTTCACCGGGCTCGCGGTGCTCTGCTTCCTCGTCTCGCGGATCAGACGGTTCCTGCGCCGCCGGGCGCAGCGCCGGGAGGAACGGCGGACGGCCGCGGCGGTGCCCCGCCGGGCGACCGCGCCGCCACGGCCGTCCGGCGGGGCGCCGTGGGCGGACCGCGACTGACGGGACTGCCGACGCAGGCCGATAAAGTCGCCGGCATGGGACGGATTGCGGTGATCGGCGCCGGGATGGGCGCGATGGCGACCGCCGCCCGGCTGGCCGTCGCGGGCCACCGGGTGGTGGTGTACGAGCGGACGGACACGTACGGCGGTGCGGTGCGCCGCTTCGAGCGGGACGGCTTCGTCTTCGACACGGGCCCGGGACTGCTGCCGCTGCCCGCGGTCTACCGCGATCTGTTCGTCAAGACCGGGAAGCGGCCCCTGGAGGAGTGCGTCGAGCTGGTGCAGGTCGACCCGTCGGCCGGCCATGTCTTCGCGGACGGCACCCGGGTGTCCCTGCCGAACGCCTCGCGCGCGGGTGTGCTCACCGCGCTGGACGAGGCGCTCGGCGAGGGCGCGGGCGCGCGGTGGGGCGACTTCCTGGTGCGGGCCCGGGAGGCGTGGGACCGTGCGCGCCGGCCGCTCCTGGAGGAGCCGCTGTGGCCCAACTGGACGGTGCTGGCCGAACGCGAGCCCTATCCCTCGGTGCCGCACCGGAAGCTGCTGCGCACCCGCCGGGCCGGGACCCTCGCCGAGGTCGCCGCGTGGGAGCTGCGCGACACGCGTCTGACGGCCCTCCTGGAGAGCCACGCCCTGGTGTACGGGCTCGACCCGCGCACCACCCCGGCGAGCGCCGCCGTGCTGCCGTACATGGACCACGCCTTCGGCACCTGGTACGTGCGCGGCGGCATCAGGGAACTGGCGCGCGCCGTGTACGAGCGGTGCCTGGAGCGCAGGGTCGAGTTCCGTTTCGGCACCGCCGTCGAGCGGATCGTCGAGAAGGACGGCCGGGCCGTCGGCGTGGAGCTCTCCCCGGGGGGCGGCGCGGCTTCGGGTACCGAGGGCGGTGCCGCGCCCGCCGGGCCCGGGGGAGACACGTTCGAACCCGCGGACTTCGTGGTCGCGGGCGTGGCGCCGGGCGTCCTGGACGGCCTCGTCGCCGGGGCTCCGCTGCGGGGCGGTGACGAAGTGGCGCCGCAGTCCGGCGCGTCCAGCCGGCTGACGCTGCTGCTCGCGCTGCGCGGTGCGCGGCCCGCCGGGGTGGCGCACCGGACGGTGGTCCACTCGGCCGACCGCGACGGCGAGCTGGAGCGGCTCTTCGGCGGGCGCCGCGGGGTGCCCGCGGCACCTACCGTCGTGGTGGCGCGTCCCGACGACCCGGCGCTCGTACCGGACGCGGAGCACGAGGCGGTCACGCTGACCGTCACGGTGCCGTCCGGCGCCCAGGTGTCCGGGCAGGACGTGGAGCGGGTTCTCGACGCCGCCGGGCGGGCCCTGCCGGATCTGCGCGAGAGGCTCCTGTGGCACGAGGTCCGCACCCCGGCCGACATCGCGGAGGCGACCGGCGTGGAGGGCGGCGCCGTTCCCGCCCCGGCGCTCGCCGCGGGCGAGGGCCGGCTGCTGCACCCGTCGAACACCACGCGGACACCGGGGCTCTACGCGGCCGGGGGCTGGGCACATCCCGGCGGGGGTCTGCCGCACGCGGGCATGTCGGGCGCGCTGGTGGCCGGGCTGATCGTGGAGGGGCCGGAGTTCCAGGGCTCGCAGTGAGGGCCCTGGCGGGTGGGTGCCCGGCGGGCAGCGGTGCGGAAGAGTCCCCGGGCCGCTGTCCGGCCGGTCAGTAGCGGTACTGCTCGTCGTACCCGGCGCTGCCGTTGCCCTGGTAGGGGTACTGCTGCTGCTCGGGCGGGAGTTCGCCGCCGTACTCGTCGGTGCGCTGCTGGGGCACCCAGACACCGCCGGCCGGGGTCTCGCCGCCGTAGGTGCCGGTGGCGTACTGGTCCTGGCCGTAGTTCTGCTGCTGCGCGTACTGCTGCTGGTCGCCGCCGTTGTAGGCGCTCTGGTCGTACGTGGCGCCGGTGTACTGCTGCTGGCCGGTGTACGGGTCCGTGTAGCCGGTGTACTGCTGCTGGCCGGTGCCGTAGGCGTACTGCTGCTGGTCGTAGCCCGTGTAGCCGTCGTACGCGTAGGCCTGCTGGTTCTGCCCGGTCGCGTAGGCCTGCTGGTCCTGGCCCGTCGCGTAGGCCTGCTGGTCCTGGGACGGGGACGCGCCGGCGTAGGACTGGTCGGCGGCGGCGGAGTAGGCGGTGGTGTCGTAGACGCCGTAGGAGCCGGTGTCCTCGGGCAGGGGCTGCGGCTCGTAGACCGAGGTCGACTCGGCGGCCGCGGGCTCGGCCGGCTCCGGGGGCGTGAAGCGGTCGGACGGGGCGGGCGTGAAGACGTCGTCCTCGTCGGCGGCGTACGGGTCCTCGCGCCGGTAGGCGGCCACCTCGACCTCGTCGAGGTCGGGGCTCTCCTCGAGCTCGTCGGCCTCCTCCGGCTCGCCGCGGCGGCGCTTGCTGGGCTTGCCGGGCCTGTCCTCCGCGCCGGGGCCCTTGATGGCCCAGCCCTGCGCGAAGCCCTGGCGGAACGACAGCGTCACGTACGTCTGGCCGACCGTGAAGGCGGCCGCGCCCAGGCCGATGACGACGACCGAGTGCATCAGGACGCCGAGGACCACACCGAGGAAGCCGACGAAGGCGAGCAGCCTGAAGCGCAGCCGCGCCTTGTACTGCAGCAGCACCTCGCCGAGCAGCCACAGCGCGACGATGCCGAATGCCAGATAGAGGACCGTCAAGCCCATGTACGCCCCTCTCCCAGTGGCCGCTACGCAGTGTGTCGTACGCGGGTGCGACCGGTCTAGGCCTGCTGCGGGTGATGCAGGCCCAGATTCTCGTAGATTTCCAGCGTCGCCGTGGAGTTGTTGAGCGTGATGAAGTGCAGTCCGGGGACTCCCTCGGCCAACAGTCTCGCGCAGAACTCCGTCGCGAACTCGATCCCCAAGGAGCGTACAGCCGCCGGATCGTCTTTGACTGTGAGGATCCGCTCTTTCAGGACGTCCGGGAACGAAGCGTTCGAGAGTTTGGGCAGCCGTTCCAACATCTTCACACTTGTCACGGGCATGACTTCGGGGATGACCGGCGTCACGCAACCCGCCGCGTCCACCCGGTCACGCAGACGGAGGTAGGACTCCGGCTGGAAGAACATCTGCGTGATCGCGTAGTCGGCGCCGGCGCGGCACTTGTCGACGAAGTGCGAGACGTCCAGGTCCCACTCCGTGGACCGGGGGTGCATCTCCGGGAAGGCCGCCACCCCGACGCAGAAATCGCCGGATTCCTTGATGAGGCGCACGAGTTCGGCCGCGTAGGTCAGACCCTGGGGGTGCGGGACCCACTCGCCCATGGGGTCGCCGGGCGGGTCGCCGCGCACGGCGAGCATGTTGCGGATGCCCGCGTCCGCGTACTGCCCGATGATGTTGCGCAGTTCCGCGACGGAGTGATCGACCGCGGTGAGGTGTGCGACCGGGGTGAGGGTCGTGTCGAGGACGATCTGCTCGGTCTCCTTGACCGTGCCGGCCCGCGTGGAGCCGCCGGCTCCGTAGGTCACGGAGACGAAGTCCGGGGCCACGGCCTCGACCCGCCTCAGGGCGTTCCACAGGTTGCGCTCGCCCTTGGGGGTCTTCGGCGCCGAGAACTCGAAGGAAAAGGTCTGCTTGCCGGTCGCGAGCATGTCGCGCACGGTGCGTGCGCGGTCAGTCCTGGTGGAAGCGGATCCGAGGGCCATACTCGCAGGTTAGCCAGAGGGAGTCGGTCACCCAACCGAACCGCTGGCATTTGTCCGATCTGCCGGGTTCTTGTCCACCCCTCGGACAGCGGCCCCGCCGGAACGCTCCGTGCCGGCGGCCCGCGGGCCTACGCCTCGCGCAGCCGCTTCGCGAATTCCGCCGCCGCCGCGCCCGGATCGTCCGCGTCGGTGATCGCCCGTACGACGACGACGCGGCGGGCGCCCGCTTCGAGCACCTCGTCGAGCCGGCCGAGGTCGATGCCGCCGATCGCGAACCAGGGACGGGCGGTGCCGAGGGCGGCCGTGTGGCGGACCAGACCGAGTCCGGGTGCGTGGCGGCCGGGCTTGGTGGGGGTGGGCCAGCACGGGCCGGTGCAGAAGTAGTCCACGCCCTCCTGGACGGCGGCGGCCTCGGCCTCGGACGCGGCGTGCGTCGAGCGGCCGACGATCACCTCGTCGCCGAGGATCGCGCGGGCCGCGGGAACCGGGAGGTCCCCCTGACCCAGGTGCAGGACGTCGGCGCGGGCGGCGTGGGCCACGTCCGCCCGGTCGTTGACCGCGAGGAGCTTGCCGTGCCGGGCGCAGGCGTCCGCGAAGACCTCCAGGTGCTCCAGCTCCTCCCCCGCCTCCATGCCCTTGTCGCGCAGCTGCACGATGTCGACGCCGCCCGCCAGGACCGTGTCGAGGAACTCGGGCAGGTCTCCCTGGCGCCTGCGGGCGTCCGTGCAGAGGTAGACGCGGGCGTCGGCGAGGCGGTCCCGCGCGGTCGTGGCGGCGGTCTCGGGCATGCGTGGGTCCCCCGTTGTCGGTGCGCGGGGAGCGCGGCGGCCGGGATGGTCCCGCCGCCGCGCTCCCCGTGCCGGACGGTCTCGAACTGGTTCAGACGGCGAGCGCCTGGGCGCGGCGCTTCACCTCCGTGCCGCGATTCTCGCTCAGGGCCTGCGCGGGGGTGCCGGGCAGGGTCGGGTCGGGGGTGAAGAGCCACTCCAGGGCCTCTTCGTCGGAGAAACCGTCGTCCCGCAGGAGGGTCAGGGTGCCGGCCAGGCCCTTGACCACCTTCTGCTCGGCCACGTCGATGAAATCGGCGGGGACGTGCAGCGCGCGGTTCTCACCACGGCGTACGGCGATCAGCTGGCCTTCCTTGACCAGCTGCCGGACGCGCGTCACCTCGACGCCGAGCTGTTCGGCGATGTCGGGGAGGGTGAGCCAGGCGGGGACGAGAGCATCGGTCTTTGCGTCAATCTCGGTCACGGGACAAGCCTGCCATCCCGGACCGACAGTCGGAAGCCGAGGGCGTCCGACCCGGTGCGAGGGATCAGGCCGTGGCGCCCTTCAGCGGCCTCGACGGGTCCGCGAGCAGCTCCGGGTCCATGATGGCACCCGCCTCGATCAGGCGGCGGCCCTGGGCGAGGTCCCTCGGGCGGCCCACCGCCAGGAGGGCGACGAGCCGCGTCTCGCGGAGCCAGCACACCGACCAGGAGGCGCCCGCGGGGTCGCCGCGCCACACCAGGGTGTCGGCGGGCGCGTGGTGGCCGACGTACTGCACGAAACGGCCGAACTGCTCGGACCAGAAGTACGGCACGGGGTCGTAGGCGGCGGGCGTCTGGCCGACGATGTTCAGGGCGACCGTGCGCGGGCCCTGGAGGGCGTTGTCCCAGTGGTGGACGAGCAGGCGTTCCTCGTAGCGTCCCGACGGGAAGGAGGCGCAGTCGCCGACCGCGTAGACGTCCGGCAGGGAGGTGCGCAGGTGGTCGTCGGCGACGATCTCCCGGTGGGCGCCGAGTTCGATGCCGGAGCCGGCGATCCAGGCGGTGGCGGGGCGCGCGCCGATCCCGACCACGACGGCGTCCGCGGGCACCCGGGAGCCGTCGTCCAGGATCACGGCGCCGGGCTCGACGCGCTCCACGCGCGCGTGGGTGCGCAGCGAGGCCCCGCTGTCCGCGTACCAGGCGGCCATCGGCGCGGCCACCTCGGCCGGCAGCGCCCCGGCGAGCGGCCGGTCGGCGGCCTCGACGACGGTGACGGCGCAGCCCGCCTCGCGCGCCGCCGTGGCGAACTCGGCGCCGATCCAGCCCGCGCCGACCACCACGATGTCGTGCTGCCGGGCGAGGACGGGACGCAGCCGGTCGGCGTCGTCCAGGGTGCGCAGCAGATGCACCCCGGGCACGCCCTCGGCGCCGGGGAGCCGGATCGGTTCGGCGCCGGTGGCGACGACCAGGACGTCGTACGGGACGGGTCCGCCGTCCGTGTCCAGTTCATGGTCGCCGGGGCGCACGCCGAGCGCCTCGCTGCCCAGTCTGAGGTCGATGTCCAGGGCCTCGAAGTCGACGTCGAAGGCGGAGCCCTCGGCCTTGCCCAGCAGGACGGCCTTGGACAGCGGCGGCCGGTCGTAGGGCTGATGCGGCTCCGCGCCGATCAGGGTGACGGTGCCCGGGAAGCCCTGCTCGCGCAGGGCGACCGCGGTCTGCACCCCGGCCATGCCCGCGCCCACCACCACGACCCGCCGTGCCGTGAGCCCGTGCGACTGGGACTGTGCCTGCGTCTGATCGCTCACCCGATCACCATAAGCACCTGACAACCCGTCAGTCAGCGGACGTGCTCGGTGACCTGTTCCACACGACCGGTCTCGCGCAGTTCCTCGACCACGCTCGTCCCGGCGCCGGGCCGCGACTCCCACGTCCAGGTCTCCTCCAGCCGCACCCGCCCGTCGGGCAGTTCCACGACGAGGGACACGCAGTGGCCCGACGCGGTGGTCCCGTCGTGCCCCAGCTGGACGTACCGGAAGTCGAGGCGGTCACCCTCGCGGGTGCCCACGAGGTGTCCTCGGACGACGTCGCCGCCCGCGTAGTCGGCCCAGACCACGCCGTCCCGTTCGTGGTACGCGAACCGGGTGCGGGTGCCCACCTGGCCCGGGGCCTGGTCGGCGACGGGGGCGAGGACGAGGCCGTCGAGCGGTCGCGCCATGGGCGGAGGCTCCCTTACTGAGACGGACGGGGGCGGGCTAGGGTGGCCAACGTAAAGCACTCGCGGGAGCCCGGACGCACCGGGCTGAGAGGGAGGCTGGACGGCCTCCGACCGTACGAACCTGATCCGGGTCATGCCGGCGAAGGGAGGGGCTGGACGCCCATGTCGTCTGCACGTTCGTCGGACGTCCTCGTCGTCGGGGGCGGGATCATCGGTCTGGTCACGGCCTGGCGGGCCGCGCAGCGCGGGCTCACCACCGCGCTCGTGGACCCCGGGCCGGGCGGCGGGGCCGCCCAGGTCGCGGCCGGGATGCTGGCCGCCGTCACCGAGCTGCACTTCGGCGAGGAGACCCTGCTGGGCCTCAACCTCGCCTCGGCGCGCCGCTATCCGGACTTCGCCGCCGAGCTCACCGAGGCGACCGGCCAGGACCTCGGCTACCGCCGGTCCGGCACGCTGGCCGTCGCGCTGGACGCCGACGACCGCGCCCATCTGCGGGAACTGCACGCGCTGCAGGTCCGTTCGGGGCTGGAGTCGGAGTGGCTGAGCGGCCGTGAGTGCCGCCGTCTGGAGCCGATGCTCGCGCCCGGCGTGCGCGGGGGTCTGCGGGTGGACGGCGACCACCGGATCGACCCGCGGCGCCTCGCCGCCGCCCTGGTCACCGCGTGCGAGCGGGCCGGGGTGACCGTGCACCGGACCTGGGCGGAGCGTCTGACCGTCGCGGGGGAGCGGGCCACCGGGATCGTGACCACGGACGGCACCGAACTCGGCGCGGACCGGGTGGTGCTCGCCGGTGGCAGCCTCAGCGGGCGTCTGGCGGGGATCCCGGACGACGCCGTGCCGCCGGTGCGCCCGGTCAAGGGGCAGGTGCTGCGGCTGACCGTGCCGCCGCGGTACGCGCCCTTCCTGAACCGCACCGTGCGGGCCGTGGTGCGCGGCAGCCACGTCTACCTGGTGCCGCGCGAGAACGGCGAGCTCGTGGTGGGCGCGACCAGCGAGGAGCTGGGCTGGGACACCACCGTGACGGCGGGCGGCGTGTACGAGCTGCTGCGCGACGCCCACGAGCTGGTCCCCGGGATCACGGAGCTGCCGCTCACGGAGACCCGCGCGGGGCTGCGCCCCGGCTCGCCCGACAACGCGCCGCTGCTCGGCCCGACCGCGCTGGACGGACTGCTGCTGGCCACCGGCCACCACCGCAACGGCGTGCTGCTGACGCCGGTGACCGGCGACGTGATGGCCCACGTCCTGACCACCGGCGAACTCCCCGCCGAAGCCCGCCCCTTCACCCCCCTGCGCTTCGGCGCCACGGCCCGCACGGAGCTGCACGTATGAACGTCGTCGTCAACGGGGAGCGCCGGCGGATCGCCGCGGGAACCGCTCTGGACGCGCTCGTCGCGACCCTCACCGCCTCGTCGTCCGGGGTGGCCGCCGCCCTGAACGAGACCGTCGTGCCGCGCGCGCAGTGGCCGTCCACCGCGCTCGCCGAGGGCGACCGCGTCGAAGTCCTCACCGCCGTCCAAGGAGGCTGACCCGTGGCAGACGATCCCTTCGTCCTCGGTGGTACGACCTACGCGTCCCGGCTGATCATGGGTACGGGCGGTGCACCCAGCCTCGACGTGCTGGAGCGCGCCCTGGTGGCGTCCGGCACGGAGCTGACGACGGTCGCGATGCGGCGCGTGGACGCGTCCGTGCACGGCTCGGTCCTGTCGGTGCTCGGCCGGCTGGGCATCCGCGTCCTGCCGAACACGGCCGGCTGCTACACCGCGGGCGAGGCCGTGCTGACGGCCCGTCTGGCGCGCGAGGCGCTGGGCACCGACCTGGTCAAGCTGGAGGTCATCGCCGACGAGCGCACCCTGCTGCCCGATCCGGTCGAGCTGCTCGACGCGGCGGAGACACTGGTCGACAACGGTTTCACCGTGCTGCCCTACACGAACGACGACCCGGTGCTGGCGCGGAAGCTGGAGGACGTCGGCTGTGCGGCGATCATGCCGCTCGGCTCGCCCATCGGGTCCGGGCTAGGCATCCGCAACCCGCACAACTTCGAGCTGATCGTCGAGCGCGCGGGGGTGCCGGTGATCCTGGACGCGGGGGCGGGTACGGCGTCGGACGCCGCGCTCGCGATGGAGCTGGGGTGTGCGGGAGTGATGCTCGCCTCCGCGGTGACGCGGGCGCAGGAACCCGTGCTGATGGCGGAGGCCATGCGGCACGCGGTGGAGGCGGGGCGTCTGGCGCGGCGGGCGGGGCGCATCCCCCGGCGGCATTTCGCCACGGCGTCCTCTCCCGTGGAGGGCAGGGCGGCGCTGGACCCCGAACGCCCGGCGTTCTGACCGCCGGGCCGCCGACGTCGGTTTCCGGCCGGACGGGCCGCCGGGCCGGAGGCGGGCGCGCGCCGCGACGGCGGGCGGCCGGGGCCGAGACGTCCACGCGCCCCCGCGTGCGCCCCGTATGACGTGCGCTTCGTGTCGTGGGACGGGCCACGAGGGGGGCCGGCCGGCGCCGCCGGCCGGGGCCCCTGCCGCGTCGTCGCAGGTTGTCGTGTTGTGGCCTTGCGGTGACAGACAGGGCGTGATCGGACATCTGTGCGACGAACGAGTCTTCGCACGTGCGGCGCGCGTCACAGCTCGGCTGCAGTCGGGCGCCTGTATCGGCCGAACGGGGCGCCGTGACAGTGGCGGCTCGTAGACTCACCTGCGTGGATACGACCCTTCAGGACCCGCTTGTCGGACACGTGCTCGACGGCCGGTATCGCGTCGAGGCACGGATCGCGGTCGGCGGGATGGCCACGGTCTACAGGGCCTTGGACACCCGCCTCGACCGTGTGCTCGCGCTCAAGGTGATGCACCCGACGCTGGCCGCGGACGCCTCGTTCGTCGAGCGGTTCATCCGCGAGGCCAAGTCGGTGGCCCGGCTGGCGCACCCCAATGTGGTGCAGGTCTTCGACCAGGGGACGGACGGGTCGTACGTCTATCTGGCCATGGAGTACATCGCCGGGTGCACCCTGCGCGACGTGCTGCGCGAGCGCGGCGCCCTGCAGCCGCGGGCCGCGCTCGACATCCTGGAGCCGGTGCTCGCCGCGCTCGGCGCGGCCCACCGCGCCGGGTTCGTGCACCGCGACATGAAGCCGGAGAACGTCCTCATAGGGGACGACGGCAGGGTCAAGGTCGCGGACTTCGGCCTCGTGCGCGCCGTGGACACGGTGACCAGCACGACGGGCACCGTCCTCGGCACCGTGTCGTACCTCGCCCCCGAGCAGATCGAGCACGGCACCGCCGACACCCGGGTGGACGTCTACGCCTGCGGAGTCGTCCTCTACGAGATGCTCACCGGCGCCAAGCCGCACACCGCGGACACCGCCGCACAGGTTCTCTACCAGCACCTCCACGAGGACGTGCCGCCCCCGTCGGCCGTCGTGCCGGGTCTGGCGTACGCGCTGGACGAGCTGGTCACCGCGGCCACGGCCCGCAATCCCGAGATCCGCCCCGCCGACGCGGTGGCGCTGCTCGGCCAGGTCCTGGAGGCGCGGGCCGGTCTCACGGCCGAGCAGCTCGACGCGATTCCCCCGGGCGCCCTGTCCGTGGGCCACGACAACGCCGACGACCGTACGAGCGTGATCCCGCGCTCGCTGTCCGTCCCCCGCCTGCTGCCGGTGAACGAGGACGACGGTTCCATCGACCGGACCAGCCGGTTCGAGCAGAGCAGCCCGTTCACCACCGCGCCGGTCGCACCGCCGCGGGACCCGGGCACGCGGCCGCGGCGCGGGATGCTGCTGGTGGTCACCGCGATCGTGCTGGTGCTCGGCCTCGGCGCCGGTGTCTGGTACATCAACTCGGGCCAGTTCACCAAGGTCCCGCCCGTCCTGGCGAAGACGGAGCAGCAGGCCAGGAAGCAGCTCCAGGGCGCCGGGCTCGACGTCAAGACGGTCAAGCACGCCTACAGCGACACCGTGAAGCGGGGCACGGTCATCAGCACCGACCCCGGTGTCGGTCAGCGGATCCGCGACAACGACTCCGTGACGCTGACCGTCTCCGACGGCCCCAAAACGGTGAAGGTGCCGGATCTGAAGGGCCTCGCGCTGTTCAAGGCGAAGGACGTGCTCAAGGGCGACGGGCTCGCCCCGGGCATGGTCACGCGCGCGTTCAGCCAGGACGTGCTCAAGGGCTTCGTGATCGGTACGGATCCGGCCGCGGGCACCGAGCGGCACTCGGGATCGGCGATCGCGATCGTGGTGAGCAAGGGCGCCCCCGTGGAACTGCCCGACGTGACCGGCTCGTCGGTCGAGGACGCCACCGCGCAGTTGGAGGGCGCGGGCCTGAAGGTGAAGATCGCTGCGGAACGGGTCAACTCGGAGTTCGACAAGGGCCAGGTCGCCCGGCAGACGCCGGACGCCGGCCGCGAGGCCGCCACGGGCGACACGGTGACGCTGACCCTCTCCAAGGGCCCCGAGATGGTCGAGGTCCCGGACGTCGTGGGCGACAGCGTGGACGACGCCAAGAAGGCGCTGGAGGACGCCGGGTTCAAGGTCGACGAGGACCGCGGACTGCTCGGACTCTTCGGCGACACGGTCAAGAAGCAGTCGGTGCACGGCGGCGACACGGCGCCCAAGGGCTCGACGATCACGATCCAGATCCGCTGAACCCGCGGGACGTACGGCCTCCGACCGGGCAGCCGCTCGGAGGCCGCGCTCTCCCCCGCGAGGTCCGCCCGCGCGGTCCGATCCGGCCCCCATGGGTCCGCCCGCGGGGTGCGCGGCGGCGCGTGACACCCTGGCGGGTGTGACCAGCAAGCAGCTCCGCAACCCCGTCGGCGGGCACGTCCCCGTGGCCGGCGGCCTCCATTCCGTCGGTCTGGCCTACGCCCGCGACCTCGCGGCCGAGACCGTGCAGGTCTTCGTCGCGAACCCGCGCGGCTGGGCGACGCCCGCCGGGAACCCGCAGCAGGACGAGGACTTCCGCGCCGCCTGCGCCGCCCGGTCGATCCCCGCGTACGTCCACGCCCCGTATCTGATCAACTTCGGCTCGCACACCGAGGCGACGGCCGAGAAGTCGGTGGAGTCCCTGCGGCACTCGCTGCGGCGCGGGCGGGAGATCGGCGCCCTGGGGGTGGTCGTGCACACCGGGAGCGCCACCGGCGGCCGGGAGCGGTCCGTCGCCCTGAAGCAGGTGCGCGACCGTCTGCTGCCGCTGCTGGACGAACTGACCCATGACGACGACCCGTTCCTCCTGCTGGAGTCGACGGCCGGCCAGGGCTCCTCGCTCTGCTCGCGCACCTGGGACTTCGGCCCCTACTTCGAGGCCCTGGACGCGCACCCCAGGCTGGGCGTCTGCCTCGACACCTGCCACATCTTCGCGGCGGGCCACGATCTGACCGGACCGAGCGGCATGCACCAGACCCTCGATTCCCTGGTCGACACCGTCGGCGAGGGGCGGCTGAAACTGATCCACGCCAACGACTCCAAGAACGTGGTCGGCGCGCACAAGGACCGCCACGAGAACATCGGCTCCGGCCACATAGGCGAGGACCCGTTCCGCGCCCTGATGACCCATCCCGCCACGGAGGGCGTCCCGCTGATCATCGAGACGCCCGGCGGGAAGGAGGGGCACGCGGCGGACGTGGAGCGGCTGAAGAAGCTGCGCGACGGCTGAGCCCGGGGCCCGGGCCCGGTGTTCCGGGCTCAGAGTTCGGGGCCGTCCCCGGGTTCCTCCTGGTAGGAGTAGCGCTGCTCGCGCCAGGGGTCACCGACGTTGTGGTAGCCGCGCTCCTCCCAGAAGCCGCGGCGGTCGGCGGTCATGTACTCGACGCCGCGCACCCACTTGGGGCCCTTCCACGCGTACAGGTGCGGGACGACCAGGCGCAGCGGGAACCCGTGCTCCGCCGTCAGCAGCTCGCCGTCCTTGTGGGTGGCGAAGATGGCGCGCTCGGAGGCGAAGTCCGCGAGGCGCAGGTTCGAGCTGAAGCCGTACTCGGCCCAGACCATCACATGGGTGACGGCGGGCGCGGGCGGGGCTATCTCCAGGATCGTACGAGCGGGGACGCCACCCCATTCGGCCCCCAGCATGCTGAACTTCGTGACGCAGTGCAGATCGGCGACGACGGACGCGTACGGGAGGGCGGTGAACTCGTCGTGGTTCCAGCACTGCTTCCCGCCGTCGGCGGTGGCGCCGAAGACCCTGAATTCCCAGCGCTCGGGGCGGAACTTGGGGACGGGCCCGTAGTGCGTGACCGGCCAGCCGCGCTGAAGTCGCTGTCCCGGCGGAAGCTCCGACTGTGCCGTTTCTCCAGATTCGCGCTGCACCGGCTGACCCATGACTCCATCCTGACAGACCCGGAACAGTGCCCATGACCAGCGCGGGCCGGATGGGGGCAACTCGGAGTAAGCATGCACTTACTGGACGCTCCCGGACACCGGTGCAAAGATGCGGCGCAATCTGCCCAGTCCCCCCGTGTGGAAGGAGCCTCTGCGATGCAGGGCGACCCCGAGGTCATCGAATTCCTCAACGAGCAGCTGACCGCCGAGCTGACCGCGATCAACCAGTACTTCCTGCACGCGAAGATGCAGGAGAACTTCGGCTGGACGAAGCTCGCGAAGTACACCCGGCACGAGTCGTTCGACGAGATGAAGCACGCGGAGGTGCTCACCGACCGCATTCTCTTCCTGGACGGACTGCCGAACTACCAGCGGCTCTTCCACGTCCGGGTGGGGCAGACCGTCACCGAGATGTTCCAGGCCGACCGGCAGGTGGAGGTCGAGGCGATCGACCGCCTCAAGCGCGGGATCGAGGTGATGCGCACGAAGGGCGACATCACGTCCGCGAACATCTTCGAGTCGATCCTCGAGGACGAGGAACACCACATCGACTACCTGGACACCCAGCTCGAACTGGTCGAGAAGCTCGGCGAGGCGCTCTACATCGCGCAGCTCATCGAGCAGCCGGAGAGCTAGGCGGCCCGCAGCGCCGGACGTCCGGGCACCGGGCGGCCGGAGGGCTAGGCGGCCTCGCGCCCGGCGGTCTCGCGCCGATCGGCCCCGGCCTCGCCGAGCACCTCGGAGAGCACCGGCATGCCCCGGTCGGCCAGTTCGCGGCGCGGACACGAGCCCCTGCCCAGCAGCGCCTGGATCCGACGCACGCACGAACCGCAGTCCGTGCCCGCCTTGGAGGCCGAGGCTATCTGCCGAGGAGTACAGGCGCCGTCCTCCGCGTGCTTCTTCACCTGCTGTTCGGTGATCCCGAAGCAACTGCAGACGTACACGCGGTTCACCTCCCGCCGGAATCGCTGGGTCGTGCCGTCCCGATGATCGGTGAGGCTAACCTAACCTTACCCGTCGCACAGGAACCACAAAAGTGGCGTGGGGCGCGGATCGTATGTGATCCGCGCCCCACTTCAGCTGCCCGTAACAGGCGTGACGCCTGTTGATCTGCTACTGGTCGCGGTACATCTCGGCGACGAGGAAGGCCAGGTCAAGGGACTGGCTGCGGTTCAGACGGGGGTCGCAGGCCGTCTCGTAGCGCTGGTGCAGGTCGTCGACGAAGATCTCGTCGCCGCCGCCCACGCACTCGGTGACGTCGTCACCGGTGAGCTCGACGTGGATGCCGCCCGGGTGCGTGCCGAGGCCCTTGTGGACCTCGAAGAAGCCCTTGACCTCGTCGAGCACGTCGTCGAAGCGGCGGGTCTTGTGACCCGAGGCCGCCTCGAAGGTGTTGCCGTGCATCGGGTCGGTCACCCAGGCCACGGTCGCGCCGGAGGCGGTGACCTTCTCGACCAGCTCGGGCAGCTTGTCGCGGACCTTGTCCGCGCCCATGCGCACGATGAAGGTGAGACGGCCCGGCTCGCGGTCGGGGTCGAGGCGCTCGATGTACTGCAGCGCCTCCTCGGCCGTCGTCGTCGGGCCCAGCTTGATCCCGACGGGGTTGCGGATCTTCGACGCGAACTCGATGTGCGCCCCGTCCAGCTGGCGGGTGCGCTCGCCGATCCACACCATGTGGCCCGAGACGTCGTACAGGTTGCCGGTGCGCGAGTCGACGCGGGTCAGAGCCGACTCGTAGTCGAGGAGCAGCGCCTCGTGGGAGGCGTAGAACTCGACGGTCTTGAACTCCTCCGGGTCGGTACCGCAGGCCCGCATGAAGTTCATCGCGTTGTCGATCTCACGCGCGAGCTGCTCGTAGCGCTGACCGGACGGGGACGACTTCACGAAGTCCTGGTTCCAGGCGTGCACCTGGCGCAGGTCGGCGTAACCGCCGGTGGTGAAGGCGCGCACCAGGTTGAGCGTGGAGGCGGACGCGTTGTACATCCGCTTCAGGCGCTCGGGGTCCGGGATGCGGGCCTTCTCGTTGAAGTCGAAGCCGTTGACCGAGTCGCCCCGGTAGGTCGGCAGGGTCACGCCGTCGCGGGTCTCGGTGCCCTTGGAGCGGGGCTTGGAGTACTGGCCGGCGATACGGCCGACCTTCACGACGGGAACCGAGGCGGCGTACGTGAGGACGGCGCCCATCTGGAGCAGCGTCTTGAGCTTGTTGCGGATGTGGTCCGCCGACACGGCGTCGAAGGCCTCGGCACAGTCGCCGCCCTGGAGAAGGAACGCCTCTCCCTTGGCGACGGACGCCATCCGGGCGCGCAGCTGGTCGCACTCGCCCGCGAAGACGAGCGGCGGATACGACTCGAGGTCCGCGATCACATCGCGCAGAGCCTCGGCATCGGGGTACTCGGGCTGCTGCGCCGCGGGCAGGTCTCGCCAGGTGTTGCCAGCGCTCGCGCTGGACTTAGCGTTCACGGTCACCCGGACAACATTACGGGGTCGTGTCGGGCGTCCCATCCACATGCCCATCAAGTGAGACGAACCGCGCTCGGACGGTGACTCCCCGGACGGGCGCCGCGACCGTTCGCGGCGCCCGTCCGGGGAGCGGAACCGCGGTCCTAGTCGACGTCGAGGCGGTCGCGGTCGATGGAGATCCGCACCCCGCCGTGGGTCTCGGTCGTGTCGCCCACGTACTGGTGGACGCGCTGGTGCTTGGCCCACAGGGTCGAGGGGATCGAGGAGTCGGACGTGCTCGACACCCGGTTCCAGCGGGCGAAGTGGATCACGTCGGGCAGGACGACGGTGCTCTTGTTGGCGATCAGGTCGGACACCAGGGACGAGGTGTTGCCGTAGGCGCCGGAGCGGTAGCCGAGCGCGTGCAGGCGCACGGTGTACGCCTGGAGGTAGGCGAGCACCTGGTCGGTGACCTTGCCCCCGGGCTCGTAGTGCTCCAGGTCGAGATAGATCACCGCGCTCTTGCCGAAGCCCAGCGCCGCCGCCTGCTTGACGGCGTCGTCGGCGGCCGCGGTGCCCTGCGACACCGGACTGGTGATCGCCGCGCAGCCGCCCCCGCAGCTGCCACCGTCGGAGGAGGGCTGCCGGCCGACGTACAGCGGGAAGAACCTCCAGCCGCGCGTGTACTGCGCGCGCACCCAGGCGGCCGTCAGGTGCTGCTGGGCACAGGCGCGGTTGAGACCGCCCACGTAGACACCGATGGCACCGTACGGGGAGTCGTCGCGCCAGGCGTCCATCGCCGACTGGCTCGGGGCGGTGCAGGCGTCGAAGCCCTCGCCGCGGAACGAGGTCGCGTCCTTGGGCAGCGGGGTCACCGCGCGCTGTTGCGCGGGCTCCTCGCGGCGGGCGGTGGCGACCGGCAGTCCGGCGCTGCTCAGGACGTCCTGGATCCGCGCGCGGTCGTATCCGTAGGCCGCGGTGACGGCGATGCGGTCGGCGGTGGCCCGGTAGGTGCGGGCCGTCGGGTTCTCGGTGACGGCCCTGGGGGCCACGGGAGCGGGCTGCACCAGAACCGCCTCGGTGCGGCCGGTGGCCCTGGCCGGGCAGTTCTGGTCGTTGCCCGGGGTGCCGAGGTAGACGGCGTGCCGGTCGAAGCGGACACAGGTGTCGGGATGCTTCTTCAGGTCCACGATCTGCCAGGAGTCGGGGACGGTGAACTTGTAGCCGCGGTAGGCGATCTGGGTCTGGTCCTCGGAGTCGCTCGGGCGCGGGGCCGAGCTCGCGGGGACGAGCGGCCCGGCGGCGAGGGCGGCCGCCGCGAGGAGCACGGTCAGGGCGCGGACGCCGGTCCGGCGGGTCTGGGACGAACGAGCTGCGTGCATGGTTCTCGTTTCTCGGTGCGTCATGGCTGTCTGGCCATCCATGGCCGGTGACCGGACGGTCGGAACGCCCCGCGGGACCGTTTCACGCTGTTGCGCGCCCCTCACGGTCGGGTAGTGTGCGGCGCATGTTCGCGCATTCGAACCAGAACTGGTGGTGGACCGCTCATCCGGCGGCCCACTGACTGCGCGTAGACACGACTTCGCGAAGGCCGCCCGAGGGGCGGCCTTCGGTGTTTGCGGACCCGGGTCGTTCCTCTCCGAGATGCACCGTCCGAGAGAAGGACCGCACCCATGAACCTGCTCGACCTGCTCGACGATCCCCGTCCCTTCGCGCTGCTGCGCCGCCGCACCCCGGGCCGCGACCACGAGGTGGTCGAACTGCTGCTGGGGCCGGTGCGCGAGGTGGAGCGCCTCGCCGACATCCCCGACGAGGCGCTCGCGCTGATCCCGTTCCGGCAGATCCGCGAGCGCGGTTTCGACGTCCGCGACGACGGCACCCCGCTCACGGTGCTCATCCCCGAGGAACGCCGTGAACTGCCGCTCGCCGAGGCGCTGGCACAGCTGCCGGCGCACGACGTACGGGTCGAGGGCGGCGGCTTCGACGTCGGTGACGAGGAGTACTCCGGGATCGTCGAGCGGGTGCTGCGCGAGGAGATCGGGCGCGGCGAGGGCGCCAACTTCGTGATCCGGCGGACGTACGAGGGCCGGATCCCGGGGTTCGGCCGGGCCGACGCGCTGGCGCTGTTCCGCCGGCTGCTGGTCGGCGAGCGGGGCGCGTACTGGACGTTCGTCGTGCACACCGGAAATGAGCAAGGGCCCGAAGGGCCTTCCTTGGAAGGGCGGGGGCGGGAGACGGGTGGGCGGACCCTGGTCGGGGCGAGCCCGGAGGTGCACGTGCGGATGTCCGCCGGGACGGTCGTGATGAACCCGATCAGCGGGACGTACCGCTACCCGGCCGGGGGGCCGACGCCCGAGGACCTCCTCGCGTTCCTGGCCGACGGCAAGGAGATCGAGGAGCTCTCGATGGTCGTCGACGAGGAGCTCAAGATGATGTGCACGGTCGGTGACATGGGCGGGGTGGTGATCGGGCCGCGGCTCAAGGAGATGGCCCATCTCGCGCACACCGAGTACGAGTTGCGGGGCCGCTCCTCGCTGGACGTGCGCGACGTGCTGCGGGAGACCATGTTCGCGGCGACCGTCACCGGCTCGCCGGTGCAGAACGCCTGCCGGGTCATCGAACGTCACGAGGTGGGCGGGCGCGGCTACTACGCGGGCGCGCTGGCGCTCGTCGGGCGGCAGCGGGAGGACGGGCCGGACGGCGGGCCCGGAGCGCAGACCCTCGACTCCCCCATCCTCATCCGCACCGCCGACATCGACGCGGACGGCCGGCTGAGGGTGCCGGTCGGCGCCACCCTCGTCCGGGGATCCGACCCGGCGGGCGAGGTCGCCGAGACGCACGCCAAGGCGGCGGGGGTGCTGGCGGCGCTGGGGGTGCGGCCCGGCCGGCCGCGCCCGGACGGCGCCCTGCCGCGCCTCGGCGACGATCCGCGGGTGCGGGCGTCGCTGGACGGGCGGCGGGCCTCGCTGGCGCCGTTCTGGCTGCGGATGCAGGAGCGGTCCCGGGACCTCGCGGGACACGCGCTGGTCGTGGACGCCGAGGACACCTTCACCGCGATGCTCGCGCATCTGCTGCGGTCGTCCGGGCTGGAGGTGACGGTACGCCGCTACGACGAGCCGGGGCTGCGCGAGGCGGTCCTCGCGCACGAGGGGCCCATCGTCCTCGGCCCGGGTCCCGGCGACCCCTCCGACGCGACGGACCCCAAGATGCGTTTCCTGCGCGGACTGACCGCCGAGGTGCTCCGGGAGCACCGGCACGGCGTCCTCGGCGTCTGCCTCGGGCACGAGCTGATCGCGGCCGAGCTGGGGCTGGAGATCGTCCGCAAGGACGTGCCGTACCAGGGCGCGCAGACGCGTATCGACCTCTTCGGGCGGCCCGAGACCGTCGGTTTCTACAACAGTTTCGTGGCGGCCTGCGACGACGAGGCGCTGGCCGAGCTGTCGGCGCACGGCGTCGAGGTCAGCCGGGCCGCGAACGGGGAGGTGCACGCGCTGCGCGGTCCCGGGTTCGCGGGCGTGCAGTTCCACCCGGAGTCGGTGCTGACGCTGAACGGCGTGGCCGTGGTGCGGGAGCTGACGGGTCAGCTGCGGGGCACGAGCACGTTCTGCGAGCGGCGGCCCTCGGTGTAGTCGAGGACGTTGGCGGCGGTGGCGTCGACGATCTGGCCGACGGCGTCCCGGGTGTAGTACGCCTGGTGCGAGGTGACCAGGACGTTCGGGAAGGTGACCAGGCGGGCCAGGGTGTCGTCCTCGACGGTCTCGAGGGACTTGTCGAGGAAGAAGAGGCCGGCCTCGGCCTCGTACACGTCGAGGCCGACGCCCGTGAAGCGGCCCTCGCGCAACTCGGCGACGAGGGCCTTGCTGTCGATGAGGCCGCCGCGGCTGGAGTTCACCAGGATCGCGTCGTCCTTCATCAGGCGCAGGGCCTCGGCGTCGATGAGGTGCTGGGTCCCCGGCATCAGCGGGACGTGCAGGGTGACGATGTCGGACTCGGCGAGCAGGCGCTCCTTGGAGACGTACTTCATGCCGAGTGCGGTGCACGCCGGGTTCTCGGCGACGTCCCAGCCGAGCAGGTTCATGCCGAAGCCGTGGGCGATCCGGGTGAAGGCCTCGCCGATCTTCCCGGTGCCGACGACTCCCGCGGTGCGGCCGTGCATGTCCCGGCCCATCAGCCCTTCGAGGCGGAAGTCGAAGTCGCGGGTGCGGTTGGCGGCGCGCACGATACGGCGGTTGACGGCCATGCCGAGGGTCCAGGCGAACTCGGCGACCGAGTACGGCGAGTAGGAGGAGACCCGGGCGACCGTCATGCCGAGGCGCTCGGCGACGTCGAGATCGATGTTGTTGAACCCGGTGGAGCGCTGGGCGACGAGCTGGGTGCCGCCGGCCGCCAGGGTCTGCAGAACCCGGTGTCCCAGCGCGCAGTTGACGCTGGTGGACACGGCCTCGTGGCCGGCGGCGATGGGCGCGGTGTCCTCGGTGAGGAAGACGTCGAGGCAGCGGACCTCGTGGCGCCCCGCGAAGGCCTTCTCGATCAGGGGCTTCTCGTCGGCCTGGACGCCGAACGCCAGAATCTCCACCGGTCTCTCCCGTGCTGGGGTACGGGCCGAATATACGGCCCGTACCCACGAGCCGCCGAGACACCGCCTGACGCCCGGCGTGAGCCGTCGGGCGTCGGACGTCGGGCGTCGGGCGTCGGGGCGCCCGGTCTCGGCCGTCAGCCGAAGAAGACGCCGACCTCGGCGTACAGGCTGGGGTCGACCGTCTTCAGCCTGGCGGTGGCCTCCGAGAGCGGGACGCGGACGATGTCGGTACCGCGCAGGGCCACCATCTTGCCGAAGTCGCCGTCACGGACGGCCTCGATGGCGTGCAGCCCGAAGCGGGTGGCGAGCCAGCGGTCGAAGGCGCTGGGCGATCCGCCGCGCTGGACGTGCCCGAGGACCGTGGTACGGGCCTCCTTGCCGGTGCGCCGTTCGATCTCCTTGGCCAGCCACTCGCCGACACCGGAGAGCCGGACGTGCCCGAAGGAGTCCAGACTGCCGTCCTTGAGGACCATGTCGCCGTCCTTGGGCATGGCGCCCTCGGCGATGACGACGATCGGCGCGTACGACGCCTTGAAGCGCGAGGTCACCCAGGCGCAGACCTGCTCGACGTCGAAGCGCTGCTCGGGGATGAGGATGACGTTCGCGCCGCCGGCCAGACCCGAGTGGATGGCGATCCAGCCCGCGTGACGGCCCATCACCTCGCAGACGAGGACGCGCATGTGCGATTCGGCGGTGGTGTGGAGACGGTCGATGGCCTCGGTCGCGATGTTGACCGCCGTGTCGAAGCCGAAGGTGTAGTCGGTGGCGGAGAGGTCGTTGTCGATGGTCTTCGGTACGCCGACGACGTTGATGCCGTACTCGTCGCCGAGCCGCGCGGCGACGCCCAGGGTGTCCTCGCCGCCGATCGCGACGAGGGCCTCGACCTCCTGCTTGACGAGGTTCTCCTTGATCCGGCGGATGCCGTTCTCGTGCTTGAGGGGGTTGGTGCGCGAGGATCCGAGGATCGTGCCGCCGCGCGGCAGGATCCCGCGCACGGCGGGGATGTCGAGCCGTACGGTGTCGCCTTCGAGCGGCCCCCGCCAGCCGTCCCGGTAGCCGACGAAGTCATAGCCGTACTCCTGCACGCCCTTGCGGACGATGCCCCGGATGACGGCGTTGAGTCCGGGGCAGTCGCCGCCCCCGGTCAGTACTCCGACCCGCATGGAAAGTCCCTTCGCCATGGTTGGCTGTCGGACTCACGCTAATAGTGATCCAGGTCACTTCGGCATGGTGCGGACGGGCCGTTCCGGTGAAATGTCGGAAAGTTGACCGGAGCGGATCACCCGAAGGGCGCGTCCGCGCCGATCACGCCTCGTCCAGTCCCCGCTCTATGGCGTAGCGGACCAGCTCGACGCGGTTGTGCAACTGGAGCTTGCCCAGGGTGTTCTGCACATGGTTCTGGACGGTGCGGTGGGAGATGACCAGGCGCTCGGCGATCTGCTTGTAGCTCAGGCCCTTGGCCACCAGGCGCAGCACCTCCGTCTCACGGTCGGTCAGCTGCGGGGCCCTCGGCTCGTCGGCGCCCGTCGCGGTGACGGGTTCCGAGGCCAGCCGGCGGTACTCGCCGAGGACCAGGCCCGCGAGGCCGGGGGTGAACACCGGGTCGCCCGCGGCCGTCCGGCGCACCGCGTCGGTCAGCTCCTCCGCGGACGCCGACTTCAGGAGGTAGCCGGTCGCGCCGGACTTCACCGCCTCCAGCACGTCGGCGTGCTCGCCGCTGGCCGACAGGACCAGCACCCGGAGCGCCTGATCGGCGCCGACCAGTTCCTTGCAGACCTGGACCCCGGGCTTGGCCGGCAGGTTCAGGTCGAGGACGAGGACGTCGGGTGCCGCCGCCAGTGCGCGGCGCACGGCCTGTTCGCCGTCGCCCGCGGTCGCCACCACGTCGAACCCGGCGGCCTCCAGGTCACGGGCCACGGCGTCACGCCACATGGGATGGTCGTCCACGACCATGACCTTGATGGGGTTCTCCCCCGTCCGCGGCTGCGCCGCCGCCTCGCCCGTCATCACCCTGCCGCCGCCTTCGTCATCGTCTCTTCGCCTTCCCCCGCGCGTCCTTCGGGACCGTCAGCTCGACCTCGGTGCCCTGTCCGGGGACGGAGATCAGTTCCGCCGTGCCGCCCAGGTCGCGCAGCCTGCCGCGGATCGACAGCGCCACGCCGAGCCGCCCCTCGCCCTCGGCCTGGGCGAGCCGCCCCTCCGGGATGCCGGGGCCGTCGTCGCGCACCGTCACGATCACGGCGTCCGGTTCGTCCTCGACCAGGATCCAGGCACGGGCGTCCGCGCCCACGTGCTCGCGGACATTGTCCAGGGCCGCGCCCACGGCCGCGGCCAGTTCCCGGGCGGCGGGCGCATCGAGCGGCACCGGCGCCCCGGGCTCGGAGAGGCTCACGCGCGCGGTGGCGTACGGGGCGAGCAGGGCGCGCAGGTCGAGCGGACCCGGGGGATCCTCGTCGTCGGGTTCGTCGACGGCGCGTACCACCGCGCCGAGCGCCGCGTCCTCCGACACCCGGGAGACGGGCACCAGACCGCCCGACACCAGGGTGCGCAGCGCGACCTCCTGCTCACCGGCCATCCGGCCGAGCTCCGCGGCCTCGCCGCCGAGCGCGCTGCCGCGACGCTGGACCATGGCGAGGACCTGGAGCACGCCGTCGTGGATGTCCCGGGCAAGGCGCTCGCGTTCGCGGCCGGCCGCCTCGATCTCCAGGGCGCGGGCGAGGGTGCGCTCGGAGGCGCGGGCGACCTCGACGACGTAGCCGATCGCGATGGAGGCGACCCAGACGAGGATCACGTTGTGCACGGTGTCCCGGGTCGGGGCACCGCGTTCGACGAGGTTGGCCGCGGCGACGAGCGTGGAGGCGAAGGCCGCCCACCGCCAGCCGCCCTTGATCGCGAAGGCCAGGACGGCGCCCGCCGTCCATATCGAGGGCAGGGTCGGGCCGCCCGCGTCGATGCGCGAGGCGGAGTCGGCGACGCGGGTGAGCATGACGCCGGTCAGCGCGACGGTGAGGTCGGCGGCCAGGAACCGCTTGGTGCAGGCCGCCGCGCCGGCGACTCTGGGGAGCGTGGCCAGCGTCCAGACGAACAGGAACGCGAAGAACACGACGGCCACCCACGGGCGGGCGAACTTGTCGTACGCGGTGGCGAAGAGCCCGATCGCGTACAGCATGGTCAGCACCCGGTACCCGGTCAGCGCACGCCACAGCGGCTGCTCGACCGACATCCTCATGACTCTCTCGCGTCTGGCCATGCCCCCCACCCCGAACCGCCGACGTCCCTACGGACGCTCCTGGGAGCCGGACCGTTGCCTGTCGGCCGGCCCGTCTTCCCCCTCGCCCCCCGAACCGGTTTCCGGACCGGCCTGCTCCGCGGACGTCGGACCGGTGTGTTCCGCGGACGCCTGGCCGGCCTGTTCGGCGGCCGCCTGCTTCTCCGCCTGGACGAGGGCCGCCTTCGCCGCCTTCTCCGCGTCCTTCTCGGCCTTCGCCGCGTCCGCGATCTGCCGCTTGGCGGCCGCCGCGTAGATGTCGACGTACTCCTGGCCGGACAGCTTCATGATCTCGTACATGACCTCGTCGGTCACCGCGCGGAGCACGAACCGGTCGTGCTCCATGCCGCTGTAGCGGCTGAAGTCCAGCGGCTTGCCGATGCGGATGCCCGGACGCATCAGCTTGGGCATCAGCTTGCCGGGCGGCTGGATCTTCTCGGTGCCGATCATCGCGACCGGGATGACGGGCGCGCCGGTGGCGAGGGCCACCCGCGCGAGGCCGCCGGGCTTGCCGCGGTAGAGGCGGCCGTCGGGCGAGCGCGTTCCCTCCGGGTAGATGCCGAACAGCTCACCGCGCTCGATCACCTCGATGCCGCTCTTGATGGCCGCCTCGCCCGCGCCGCGCGCGCCGGAGCGGTCCACCGGGAGCTGGCCCACGCCCTTGAAGAACGCGGCCGTCATCCGGCCCTTGATGCCCGGGGTGGTGAAGTACTCGGCCTTCGCGATGAAGGTCACCTTGCGTTCGAGGACCGCCGGCAGGAAGAACGAGTCCGAGAACGACAGATGATTGCTCGCCAGAATGGCCGGGCCCTCGGCGGGGATGTTCTCGAGGCCTTCCACCCAGGGTCTGAAGGCGAGCTTCAGCGGCCCTCCGATGGAAAACTTCATTGCGCCGTAGATCACCCGCGTGCCTCCTGTGTCGTAGATCAGACCTTAACCCGGAGCGGCGTCAAAGGACCCGACGACCCTGGTCGGTGTCAGTACCGTCGCGTACGGTGAAGCACACCCGGAGTCGTTTTCCGCCCAACTCATGAACAGGAGACCGAGGTGCCGGTCCTTCCTGGAGCCGAGCCGTTCCGCCACGAGGGCGGAGAGGTCGGCGTCCTTCTCTGCCACGGTTTCACCGGCTCCCCGCAGTCACTGCGACCGTGGGCGGAGTACCTCGCCGAGCGCGGTCTGACCGTCTCGCTGCCCCTGCTGCCGGGACACGGCACCCGCTGGGAGGACATGCAGGTCACCGGCTGGCAGGACTGGTACGCGGAGGTCGACCGCGAACTGCGCGCCCTGCGCGAGAACTGCTCGCGGGTGTTCGTCTTCGGGCTCTCGATGGGCGGCGCCCTGGCCCTGCGGCTCGCGGCCCGGCGCGGCGACGAGATCAGCGGCATCGTGCTCGTCAACCCGCTGAACAAGGTGCAGGGTCTGGCCGCGCACGCCCTGCCCGTGCTCCGTCACCTCGTTCCGTCCGTGAAGGGCATCGCGAGCGACATCGCGAAGGAGGGCTCCGAGGAGCTCGGTTACGACCGGGTGCCGCTGCACGCCGCGCATTCGATGCGCCGGCTGTGCGCGGTCGTGGACGCGGAGCTGCCGCAGGTCACCCAGCCGCTCCTGCTGCTGCACAGCCTGCAGGACCATGTGGTCTCCCCCGCCGACTCGGCCCGCATCCTCGGCCGGGTGTCGTCCGTGGACGTGACGGAGATCGTGCTGGAACAGAGCTACCACGTCGCGACGTTGGACCACGACGCGGACCGGATCTTCGAGGAGAGCCACTCCTTCGTCACCCGGCTCGCGCCCGGTGCAGGCAAGGAGGCCGACACCGGTCAGGCGGGTCGGAAGGAAGGGACGGCAGCCGGTGGCTGAGCACGACGCGGACCGCGGCGATTCCGAGGAGAAGGGCGTACCCGTCGGCGAGCCGCTCGACGGGGCTCGCGGCGAGGGACTCGGCGACGCGCTCACCGAGTCCGCCGGGGACCCGCTCAAGGAGTCGCCCGGTGACGCCCGCGGGGGGCCGGCCGACGACGAGCAGAGCGTGCCCTTCGACGAGGAGGCCGCCTGGAAGTCGATCGTCGAGGGCTACGGGGAGGAGCCGCCGGATCCGCCCGGTTCGCGGCCGTTCCGGCCCATCGAGGACCTGGCCCTCCCCGAGCCGGGGCCGGACACCGGCTCCGGAACCGGTGACGGCTCCGGGGGCACGGGGGACGGCACGGACGAGGGTGACGACTCCCCGGCTCCGGAAGCCGGGTCCGAGCCGGAGGCCTCCTCCGGCGACCTGCCCTCCGTCGTCAAGCCCCTCGGCAGTTCCATCCGCTTCGCGCCCGGTGTCGGCGGCCCGCGGGACTACCGCGTGGCCGAGCCGTCCGAGGACGACTTCGACGAGGACGACGAGGGCCACTTCGTTCCGCCGGAGCCGCCTCCGCTGCCCGCCTCGGACACGACCGCCCGGTTCGCCTGGCTCGGCGTGCTCGGCGGCCCCGCCCTGCTGCTGCTGGCCGTCCTGCTCGGCTGGGACATGACCTGGTGGCTCACCACCCTCGGCATCGGCGGTTTCCTCGGCGGCTTCGCCACGCTGGTGACGCGCATGAAGGACGACGACGAGGACCACGACGACCCGGGACGCGGCGCGGTGGTCTGACCGGCCCGGGACGCGGCGCGGTGGTCCGCCCGGGACGCGGCGCGGTGGTCCTCCCCGGCCCGACCCGGCCGGGCCCCTAGGACGCGGGCACCCTGAGGGCGGCCAGTACGGGCAGGTGGTCCGTGGCCGCCCTCAGGTCCGTCTCGCTCACACCGGGAAGGCCGAGCGGCACCCCGCAGCCGAGGACCTCGATGCCGGGCGTGGCGAAGACGGCGTCGATGCGCCGGTCGGGTCCGTCGAACGTCCAGGTGTGCTCCCCGCCCCAGGGGCGGGTCGCCCAGCCGTCCTGGAGCGCGCCCGCGAGCCGCCGGAAGGCCGGTCCCGTCGGGCGTTCGTTGAGGTCGCCGCCCGCGACGGCGTGCGGGGTGCCGAGACCGGCGAGCCGGTCCAGGAGCATGCCGCTCTGCTCGTGGCGCTCCTCGTTCCGGAGCGACAGATGGCAGCTGAGGACCCCGAGCCGGGCTCCCCCGAAGCGGACGACCGCGGTGGCGAAGCCGCGCCGGTGCTGCCCCGGGGTCAGCGGGAGCAGCACGTCCTCGGTGCGCTCCACGGTGGCCCGCAGGGTGCACAGCAGCGCGGGCCCCGCGGCGGTGGCGCCTCCGGACAGGATGACGAGGCCCGAGGCGGCGGCGAGACGCGCGAGCTTCTTGCGCCAGCGGAAGAAGCGCGGCGCCTCCTGGACCAGGACGAGGTCCGGTGCGCAGGCGCTGATCACGCGGGCGAGCGCGGCGGTGTCGTCGCGCATCGAGCGGATGTTGTAGCTGAGCACGCGGATGACGGCGGAGCCGTCGGACTCGGTGCGGGACGCGGGCAGCGGACTGGCGGAGAAGCTGGTCGGCATGGCGATCAAGATACGCCCCGGGAGCCCGCCGGAAGGGCCGAAGAAGACATGGCGGCACACTCCGTCGCGTGGAGACCGGCCGGACACGGCGGCGCCCGCCGTCCTGTGCGGGGGCGGCGGACGCTGCCGTACGGCGTGTGCGGGTGCTACATGATCGGGTCGGGCTCCCGGGCGAGGTCCGCCGCCCCGACGAGACCCGCCTTGTTGCCCAGCTGGGCGGCGATCACATCGGCGACCGGACGCCAGTTGCCACCGACCAGCCAGCGCTTGTACGACTTACGGATCGGGTCGAGGACCAGTTCGCCCTCGTCCGAGAGGCCGCCGCCGACGATGAAGGCGGACGGGTCGAAGAGCGAGGCGAGGTCGGCCAGACCCGCGCCGGCCCAGCGGGCCAGCTCGCGGTAGGAGTCCACCGCCACGTGGTCGCCCTGCCGGGCGGCCATGGAGATGTGCTTGCCCTCGATGCCGTCGGGGGTGCCGTCGCCGAGGCTCAGCAGGACCTCCGCCGCCTCCGGGGTGGCGTTGGCGCGCTGCTTCGCGTAACGGACGAGGGCGCGCCCGGAGGCGTACTGCTCCCAGCAGCCCTGCGAGCCGCAGCCGCACAGCAGTCCGTCCGGCACCATCCGGATGTGGCCGAACTCGGCGGCCACGCCGAAGTGACCGCGGCGCAGCTTGTTGCCGATGATGATGCCGCCGCCGAGGCCCGTGCCCAGGGTGATGCAGATGACGTTGCGGTGGCCCTTGCCCGCGCCGAACTTGTACTCGCCCCAGGCGGCCGCGTTCGCGTCGTTCTCGACGACGACCGGCAGGCCCACACGCCGCTCGACCTCGGCCTTGAGCGGCTCGTTGCGCCAGTCGATGTTCGGCGCGAAGTACACCGTCGAGCGCTGGCGGTTCACATATCCGGCGGCACCGATGCCGACACCGACGATGTCGTGGCCGGCACGCGCGCCCTCCACCGCCGAGGCGATGGCGTCCACGATCGCCTGCGGCGTGCCCGGGGTCGGCACCTTGTGGGTCGAGAGAATATTGCCTTCCTCGTCGACCACACCGGCCGCGATCTTCGTGCCGCCGATATCGACGCCGATGGTGAGTCCCATGAATCCCTCAGTTTCGGTCGAGCCCCGCTACGGCCAACCGTACCCGAGGGGCGATTAGTCCAAGTCGATGTGTTCGCCCGGACCCGGCTCGTCGTCGCCGGAACGTGTGCCCCGAGTGGTCCAGCGGCGCTCCTGGTTCTCGACGGCCGAGCGGTACGCGGCGAGCAGTTCCGAGCCCGCGGCCGCGAGGTGGTCGAAGACCTCGGGATTGCGCTCCAGCACCGGTTCCACGGCGGCCCTGGCCTGCTGCACGACCTGGCTGACCATCTCCTGGGCGGTGCCGGAGGCGACCGCGCCGAACAACGGGGACTGGAGCCCGGAGAGCTTGTCGGCGACGGCGTCGACGAGTTTGCGCAGTTCCTCGGCGGCCGAGCCGGGCGGCGGGCCGTGCTGGGCGCGGCGGCGGGCCTTCTCCGCGGCGAGGTCCTCCGCGCAGGCCGTCGCCCAGGCGTCGGCGTCGGTGGCGTGCGGTTCCTCGACGCGTGTCTCGTCGACACGCACCTCGTCGGCCGTCTCCTCCTGAGCGGCGTCGGACGGTGGGCGCTCTTCGCTCATGGCGGGACTCCTGCCTACGTTTTCGTGCTTTCGACGGTACCCGAACGGGGGTACCCCGTTCACCGTGCCGGGTGCCCCGGACGACGGCACGGTCACTTCTCGCGCGGCCACAGCCCGGGGTCGGGCGTGAAGCGGATGCGCAGCTCGCCCTCGCGCAGGGCCGCTCCGGCCACCGTGCAGCGGCGCAGCGCGGACGGGAGCGGGACGATCCTGCGGAACTGGCCGACGGTGACGACGAGTTCGTCGCCGCGCCGGACGAGGTCGAGTTCGTCGCGTATCGCACCGGGCAGCGGGATGTGCCAGACGAGCACGCCGTCGTCGGCGAGACGGTCGGCGACGGGCCACTCGACGGGGGTGGGCGCGGTGTTGACGCCGGGCACGGCGAGCGCGGCGAGGTCGTCGGTGCCGCGCGGGTCGTGGCCGCGGTGCGGGACCTCGTGGACCGCGTACGTCTCCCGCCACTCGTCCAGGGCCTTGCGCTGCTGGGCCGCGAGGGCGGCCGGCCAGGCGTCGTGGCCGTCACCGGGCAGCACCCGGTTCGCGACGAGGCATTCGACGGGCAGGCCGCGCAGGGCCAGCGCGGTGACGGTGGTGCGGACGGCGTCGGTGCCGGCGGGTCCGGGCTCGGCGACCAGCCGTACGGTCGTGGAGCGGTCCTCGACGACGCCCTGCACGGCGGCCAGCTCGACGTCCCAGCGCCCCGCCGTCTCGTACAGCCACTCGGCGGGCATGGGCACGCCCGCGAGCCGCCCGAGGACCGGGCGCAGGGCCCGGGCCGCCTGGCGCTCCGGCGGGAGCAGGCGACGCAGATAGCGGCGGAGTTCCTCGGGCAGGGCGAGGAGGGCGAGGGCCTGGGGGGCCGGGGGCAGGTCCACGACGAGCAGGCCGTACCGCTCCGACAGCGCGGCGTCGCGCAGGGCGCGCAGCAGGGCGAGTTCCTCGGCGCCGGGGAGCGGGGTGACTTCCTCGGCGTCCAGGCGGGAGGCGCCGAGGAGGTCGAGGGCGGTGGTGGCACGGCGCTGGAAGGCGGTGAGATCGTCGCGGAAGCGGGCGGCGGCGTCGGGGCGCCAGGCGGTGAGGCCGGGGGCGGCTTCCACGGGGGCCGGGCCGGTGGGGACGCCGAGGACGGCACCGAGGGTGTCGGTGCGGTCGGCGGTGAGCACCAGGGTGCGGGTGCCTTTCCTCGCCGCGTTCAGCGCGGTGGCCGCGGCGACGGTGGTGCGGCCCGTGCCGCCTTGGCCGGTGATCAGGATGGTGCGCATGGGGGTGAACGCTACCTGTGCGGCGGCCTCGGCGGTTTTCGGGTTCGGCCCGGTGGGGGTTCGCGGTCCGGGCCGGTGGGGTTCGCGGTCCGGGCCGGTGGGTGGGTCGGGGCCGCGCCGGTACATCCGCCCGTCGCCGTTGGGTGAGAGGTGGGCGTCGGTGGCGACGGGCATGTGATGTACCGGCGCGGCCCCTCACGCGCGTACCCGGCTGCGGGTGCGTCGTGGCCGGCGTGAGTTTCAGCCCCTCCGGCGTTCGAGGAGCGGGGTCCGGGAGAGCCCCGGGTAGGGGCGAGGAAAGGTCTGCGAGCCCCTGGGGGTCAGGCCGTTTCCTCTACGCGCTTCTTCAGGCCGGCCAGGGCTCGGTCGATGATGACCTTCTCGGCCTTGCGCTTGATCATGCCGAGCATCGGGATCTTGACGTCGACGGTCAGCCGGTAGGTGACCTCGGTGGCCCCCTCGCCCGCGGGCTTCAGGAGGTACGAGCCGTCCAGGGAACGGAGCATCTGGGACTTGACCAGGGTCCAGGAGACCTCGTGGTCGCCGGTCCAGGTGTAACCGAGGGTCTGGTCGTCCTTGATGGCGCCGGCGTCCATGACGAGACGGACCTGCTGGGCGCGGCCGTGCTCGTCCGTCTTGAGGACCTCGGCCTCCTTCACCTCACCCGTCCAGTCCGGGTAGCGGGCGAAGTCGGCGATCACCGCCATGACGTCAGCCGGTGCCGCCTCGATCGTGATGCTCGAACTGGTGTGTTCCGCCATCGCGGTGGCTCCTCGAGATGCGGTCCGGTGAGGGAGGGTGGTGCGCACGTGTGTGCAGCGTGAAGGCTACCGCGCACGGCCGCGGGCGCCGTCACCCCACCTGGCCTTCCGCCCTGTCGCCACGTCACCACTCCAGTACCCAGGGACGGCCGGACCCCGCGAAGTGCCCCACATTCACGCATTCCGTCGCCCCGACGCGCATCCGGCGGGCGAGGGGCTGGTGGACGTGGCCGAAGAGCGCGTACCGGGGGCGCGTACGCCGGATCGCGTCGAGCAGCGCACGGGAGCCGCGCTCGAAGCGGCGCGCCACCGTGTCGTACACGAGCTCCGGCACCTCCGGCGGAATGTGCGTGCACAGCACGTCGACCTCGCCGACCGCCTCGATCTTGGCCGCGTACTCCTCGTCACTGATCTCGTACGGCGTCCGCATCGGTGTGCGCAGCCCCCCTCCGACGAACCCGAAGACGCGGCCGCCGATCTCGACCCGCTCACCGTCGAGGACGGTGGTGCCCGGTCCGGCGTACTCCGGCCACAGGGCCGGCATGTCGACATTGCCGTAGGTCGCGTACGTCGGTGTCGGAAACGCGGCGAACATCTCGGCGTACTGCTTGCGCACCGCCTTCTCGATCATCGCGGCCCGGTCGGTGCCGGTGCCCGCCCACAGCCGGGCACCGAACGCGCGCGCCTCCTCGAAACGGCGGGCGGTGCGCAGCTCGACGATGCGGTCGGCGTTCTCCACGCCGAAGAGGTCCGGGAAGATGCCGCGCGCGTGATCGGCGTAGTCGAGGAAGAGGACCAGGTCACCGAGGCAGATCAGGGCGTCGGCGCCGTCGCCGGCCCGGGCCAGGTCGCGGGCGTTGCCGTGCACGTCACTGACCACATGAATGCGCGTCCTTCGACGGCCGACCGGTGTGGATGCCATGACGATCAAGCGTAGGCCGGTGCGGCAGAGGTGAACAGAGGGGGCCGGACCTGCGGTTACTGGCACCCCTGGAAGCGCGTGGACTACTGTGCGCGCAGGAACGCCACCACGTGTGACGCATGGAACATCTCGCCCGGACCCCCTGTCGAAGAAGCCATACCGGCGGGTAACGTCCGGGCAGTCCAGTCGTACTCGGGATTTCAACAAGTGATTTCTTGAGTACTTGCCCGAGCCTTGGACCGCATCGGCGCATCACACAGAGTCGTGGCGTCGGCGCCCTATGAGGAGCAGCAGTCTTGCGCGAGTTCAGCCTTCCGGCTTTGTACGAGGTCCCTGCGGACGGAAATCTCACCGACATCGTCCGCCGAAACGCCGCGCAGCATCCCGACGTAGCCGTGATCGCCCGCAAGGTGGGCGGTACCTGGACGGACGTCAGTGCCACCACCTTCCTCGCCGAGGTGCGGGCTGCGGCCAAAGGTCTGATCGCCTCGGGCGTGCAGCCCGGTGACCGGGTCGCCCTGATGTCCCGTACCCGCTACGAGTGGACGCTGCTCGACTTCGCGATCTGGAGCGCCGGCGCCATCACCGTGCCGGTGTACGAGACCAGCTCCCCCGAGCAGGTGCAGTGGATCCTCGGCGACTCGGGTGCTCGGGCCTGCATCGTGGAGCTGCCCGCGCACGCGGCCTCCGTGGAGTCGGTGCGCGACCGGCTGCCCGCCCTCGAACACGTCTGGCAGATCGAGGCCGGCGGCGTCGAGGAGCTGGAGCGCCTGGGCGCGGACGTCAGCGACACGACCGTCGAGGAGCGCAGCTCGCTCGCCAAGGCGGACGACCCGGCGACCATCGTCTACACCTCCGGGACCACCGGCCGCCCCAAGGGCTGCGTCCTGACCCACCGCGCCTTCTTCGCGGAGTGCGGCAACATCGTGGAGCGGCTGCGCCCGCTGTTCCGCACCGGTGAGTGTTCCGTCCTGCTCTTCCTCCCGCTCGCGCACGTCTTCGGGCGGCTCGTGCAGGTCGCGCCGATGATGGCGCCGATCAAGCTGGGCTGCGTCCCTGACATCAAGAACCTCACCGACGAGCTGGCCTCGTTCCGGCCGACGCTGATCCTCGGTGTGCCGCGCGTCTTCGAGAAGGTCTACAACTCGGCGCGCGCCAAGGCCCAGGCGGACGGCAAGGGCAAGATCTTCGACAAGGCGGCGGACACGGCGATCGCGTACAGCCGCGCGCTGGACACCCCCTCGGGGCCGTCGTTCGGTCTGAAGATCAAGTACAAGACGTTCGACAAACTCGTCTACAGCAAGCTGCGCGCGGTGCTCGGCGGTCGCGGCGAGTACGCGATCTCGGGCGGCGCCCCGCTCGGTGAGCGGCTCGGCCACTTCTTCCGCGGTATCGGTTTCACGGTCCTGGAGGGCTACGGCCTCACCGAGTCCTGCGCGGCCACGGCCTTCAACCCGTGGGACCGTACGAAGATCGGCACGGTCGGCCAGCCGCTGCCCGGTTCCGTGATCCGTATCGCCGACGACGGCGAGGTGCTGCTGCACGGCGAGCACCTGTTCAAGGAGTACTGGAACAACGAGGGCGCGACCGCCGAGGCGCTCGCCGACGGCTGGTTCCACACCGGTGACATCGGCACCCTCGACGAGGACGGCTACCTCAGGATCACCGGCCGCAAGAAGGAGATCATCGTCACCGCGGGCGGCAAGAACGTCGCCCCGGCCGTCATAGAGGACCGTATCCGCGCCCACGCGCTGGTCGCGGAGTGCATGGTGGTCGGCGACGGGCGTCCGTTCGTCGGCGCGCTCGTCACCGTCGACGAGGAGTTCCTGGGCCGGTGGGCCGCGGAGCACGGGAAGCCGGCCGGCTCGACCGCGGAGTCGCTGCGCGAGGACGCGGACCTGATGGCCGCCATCCAGGACGCGATCGACGACGGCAACGCGGCGGTGTCCAAGGCCGAGTCGGTCCGCAAGTTCCGTATCCTCGCCCACCAGTTCACCGAGGAGTCGGGGCACCTGACGCCGTCTCTGAAGCTGAAGCGGAACGTGGTGGCGAAGGACTACGCGAACGAGATCGAGGCACTTTATCGGGGCTGACGCCCGAGCGACCGGGTACTGCCCCGGCCGGGAACATACGGCTCGGCCCCCTCTGCTGGAGGGGGCCGAGCCGTTTCCGTCCCCGAGGCCGTTCGCCCTGGTCCGCCGGGTGGGGTTCCGGCTCCCGCCGTGGGAATCGGGGTTCGTCCCGGGCGGAAGGCTCGTCGTGGTTGCCCGCGCAGTTCCTCGCGCCCCTGAGCGCCCTGGCGGGCGCCCGCCAGGGCGCTCAGGGGCGCGGGGAACTGCGCGGGCGGGCCAAGGCGGCCCGCAGGCGCCCGCGGGCCGCAAGTGGCAGCCCGGTGGGCGCACCCGGTGAACGCTAGAGCAGCTCTCGCAGGCGTTCCGCCAAGAGGTCCCAGCGCCATTTCTCCTCGACCCACGCCCGGCCGCGTTCGCCCATGCGGCGGCGCAGTTCGGGGTCGCCGAGCAGGGTGACGATCCGGTCGGCGGCCTCCTCGGGGGAGCCGCCGCGGACGACCCAGCCCGTCTCGCCGTCGAGCACGGCGTCGGGCGCGCCCCCCGAGTCGCCGGCCACCACCGGAAGGCCCGTCGCCGACGCCTCCAGGTAGACGATGCCGAGTCCCTCCACGTCGAGCCCGCCCCTGCGGGTCCGGCACGGCATCGCGAAGACGTCCCCGGCCCCGTAGTGCGCGGGCAGCTCCGACCAGGGCACCGCCCCGGTGAACCGGACCGAGCCGGCCACCCCGGTTTCCGCGGCCAGCCTGCGCAGGTCCTTCTCGTACGGCCCGCCGCCGACGATCAGCAGCACCGCGTCCGGCTCCTTGGCCAGGATCTGCGGCATCGCGAGCACGAGGGTGTCCTGGCCCTTGCGCGGGACCAGGCGGGAGACGCAGACGACCACGGGCCGGTCGGTGAGGCCGAGCCTGGCCCGGACCTCCTCACCGCCCGAGCCCGGGTGGAAGGTCCGCTCGTCGACGCCGGGCGGCAGCTGCACCATGCGTGCCGCCGCGGCGGGGGTCAGCGCGGAGGCGATCCGCGAGCGCGTGTACTCCCCGAGGTAGGTGATCGTGTCGGTGGACTCACCGATCCGGCGCAGCAGGGTGCGCGCGGCGGGCAGCTGGGCCCAGCCGGCCTCGTGGCCGTGCGTGGTCGCCACCAGGCGTGCCGCGCCCGCTCTGCGCAGGGCCGGGGCCATCAGGCCGAGCGGGGCGGCCGCGCCGAACCACACCGACGTACAGCCGTGTTCACGCAGCAGGTCCGCCGCCCGCCGGGTGGCGCCCGGCGTCGGGAGCAGCATGGTCGTACGGTCCCGTACGACGGTGAAGGGCTGCTCGGCGTCGAAGGCCGCGGTCGCCTCGGCGCCCTCGTGGCCGCGCTTCCAGGTCGAGGCGTAGACGACGAGCCGCTCGGGTTCCAGGCGCAGGGCCATGTTGTGCAGAAAGGCCTGGATGCCGCCGGGGCGGGGCGGGAAATCGTTCGTCACGATCAGGGTCTTATGCATCGTGTTCGACGATATCGAACCTATACTCACAGCTCCGCACGGCCGCGCTCGACGGCTCGCACACAGACCGGTGCGTCACCCTGGTTCCGCGAAGAGCGCGGCGGCGAGGCACACGGATTCCGAACGATGAGGGCCAGGTGGGCATGGCGGGGGCACGGAGCACGAGGTTCCCGTTCGGCATGGCCGTACTGCTGGGAACCTGGGGCCTGACCAGGCTGGCGCTGCTCCTCTTCGTGGCCAAGGTGTACGTCTTCCCGGGGCCGGACGTCACCAGCGACGTCTCCGTGATCTACCACGGCTGGTTCGACGTCCTGCGGCACGGCAGCTTCCCTCGGCACGACGTCACCTGGCAGTACCCGCCGGCCGCCGCCCTCGCGATCCTCTCCCCCTTCCTGCTGCCCTTCCTCGACTACGCGCACGCCTTCTTCGTGCTGGCCTTCGTCGCGGACCTGCTGGTCTTCGGCATGCTCCTGCGCGAGGGTTCGCGCCCCGGCATGACCCTGCGCGGCGCCTGGGTGTGGATGATCGGGGTCCCGCTCCTCGGGCCGACCGTGTTCGCCCGCTACGACGTGATGGTGACGGCCGTCGCGGTCGCCGCGCTGCTGGCCGGCGCCCGCCACCCACGGGCGATGGGGGTGCTCACGGGCTTCGGCGCGATGGTGAAGGTGTGGCCGGTGCTGCTGCTGCTCGGCGCCGTGCGCCGCCGGGCCTGGGTCTCGGCCGCGGCGACGATCGCCGGGCTCGCGGGGCTGTTCTGGGTGGCGATGCCGGGCGCGTTCGCGTTCCTGACCTTCCAGCGCGACCGCGGCACCGAGGTGGAGTCGCTCGGCTCCCTCGTCTTCCACGTGGCCCGGCACCACGGCTGGAACGGGCGGGTGCTGCTCAACTACGGCTCGGTGGAGTTCGTCGGCCCCTACGTCGACGTGGTGAGCACGGCGGCCCTGGTCCTGACCGCGCTCGCCTTCGGCTGGCTGCTGCTGTGGCGGCTGTGCGCCAAGCGGTTCCTGTCGCACACGCTCGCCGACGCGGCGTTCGTCGCCGTCCTGATGTTCACCACCACCAGCCGGGTCATCAGCCCGCAGTACCTGGTGTGGCTGGTCGGGATCGCCGCGGTCTGCCTGTGTTCTCGCGCGAGCCGGATGCCGGTGCCCGCCTGCCTGGTACTGGTCGCGTGCTTCGTGACGGTGCTGGAGTTCCCGACCTGGTTCGCGGACGTCGTGGGCAGTACGACGCTGGGCATCACCCTCCTGGTCCTGCGCAACGGCCTGCTGGTGATCGCCACGGTGCTGGCCGCCCGGGTGCTGTGGCGCGGCACGGTCTCCCGGCCGGCGCCTGATCTCCCCGCTCAGGCGGCCCTCGCCAAGGAGACCCTGGCGTCCTCCTGACGCCCGGTCCGCACCGCCCGCCGGGCCCACAGCCACAGGGCCGCGCACTGCACCGTCATGGACAGCGCGAGGGCCAGGCAGATGCCCGGCAGCCCCAGTCCGGACAGGGCGAGGGCGAGCGGCAGCTGGACGGCCGTGCCGGCCAGCGTCACCCGCAGCAGCACCGGCGCTCCCCCGCTGCCCTCGAAGACCCCGCCGAGGGCGATGAAGCAGGCCATCAGCAGCAGGTAGGGGCCGACGCAACGCAGGAACAGCACGCCGTCGTGGGCGACCGCGGGACCGGCGCCGAAGGCCCGCATGATCCAGGGGGCCAGGGCGCCGAGCAGGGCCGCGGCGAGCACGCCGACGGTCCCCGAGACCGCGACGGCCTGCCGTCCGATGGCACCCCGCTCGTCCCGGCCCGCGCCGCGGCTGTGCGCGGTGTGGATCGAGGCGGCCTGCCGGACCGAGTAGAACGCCATGGTGGCGAGGTACATGACCTTGTAGGCGATCGCGTAGGCCGCGACCGCCGTCGTCCCGAGCCGGGCCACGACGGCGACCAGTACCAGGGCGCCGCCCTGGCGCACCGTGAAGTCGGCGGACATGGGCAGACCGGTGGTGAGGGTGCGGCGCAGGGCCGCGCCGGTGCCCTCGGCGGGCGTCGCGCCGGCCGCCCGGGACAGCAGGGGGTCGCGGCGCAGGGCGCGCAGGCCCGCGGCGAGGGCCACCGAGCGGCACAGCACGGTCGACAGGGCGGCGCCCGGGACGCCGTACGCGTGGATGAGGAACGGGTCGAGGCCGAGGATCAGGCCGTTGGCCAGCAGGGCGAGGCGCATCGGGGTGCGGGTGTCGCCGGCGCCCTTGAGGATGCCGTCGACGAGGTTCTGCGCGAAGAAGACGGCGATGCCGGGCAGGGAGATCGCGAAGTACTGGACGGCGAGGGCCGGTGCGCGTCCGTCGCCGTCCAGCACCAGGCGGGCCAGCGGCTCGCGCAGCAGGAAGCCGCCGACGGCGACCACCGGGGTGACCGCGGCGCACAGCGCCCAGCCTCCGCGTACGGCCGCCCGGACCGCTCCGGGGTCGCGGGCTCCCCGGGCGTGCGCGACGAGGACGGTGGTACCGGAGGCGAAGACCAGGGCGACGCCGAGCAGCACGTTCTCGGTGTTGGTCGCGACGGCGACGGCCGCCACGGCGGCGCCGCCGAGCCGGGAGACCCAGACGGTGTTGATGATTCCGGCGGCGACGGAGGCGAGCAGCGAGAGGTAGACGGGGTGGGCGAGTGCTATGAGCTGCTTGCGGTGGGCGTTCACGAAGGCTCCCTCGATGCGAGTTACCTCGTTTCGAGGTAACTCGATAAGAGGTACCATGGGTGGGTGAACCCCGCAAGCACCCGGCGAACGCCCGGGGTGCCGACCGCGCGGGGCGTCCACGAGGGAAGGGACGGCCGGATGCTGGAGCTGTCGATCCTGGGGTTCCTGTACGAGGAGCCCCTGCACGGCTATGAGCTGAAGGAGCGCATCAAGGCCCTCAGCGGCCACGTCCGGCCGGTCAGCGACGGCGCCCTCTACCCGGCGATCACCCGCCTGGTCGACAAGGGCCTGCTCGACCAGCACACCGAGCCCGGCAGCGGCGCGGCCCCGCGGCGCATCCTCGCGCTGACCGGCGAGGGGCGCGAGAGCCTCCTGGAGCGGCTGCGGCACCCCAAGCAGGCCGAGATCACCGACCAGGTCCGCTTCAACACCCTGCTGGCGTTCCTGCGCCACCTGGACGACCCCCGTGAGCAGGCCGCGGTGCTGCGCCGCCGCCAGGAGTTCCTCCAGGCCCCGGCGAGCTTCTTCTACGAGGACGGCGAGCCCGTGCGCGCGGAGGAGGCCGGCGATCTGTTCCGGCAGGGCATGCTGCGGGTGGCGCGGGCGACCGGCGCGGCGGAGCGGGCCTGGCTCGCGGAGGCCATCGACCGGCTGGAGGGGTGAACGGCCCGGCAGGTCAGCCGAGTTGGTCCCTGAGGTACTGCTGCCACAACCGGGTGAACTCCTCCGGCGTCGTGTGCAGCACGTCCCGCAGCGCGTCCTCGACCGCCCCCGCCCGCTTCCCGTGGTCGCCCACCGCGCGGTAGAAGTCGTTCAGCCTGACCTCGCCCCAGTGGTCCGCGATCAGCCGGCAGGCCATCCAGCCGCCCTCGTAGGCCCGCGCCAGCGCGCCCGCGTCCGCGGTGAACCCGAAGTCCCCGTCGTCGGGCAGCGCGTCCGGTACCCGCCCCTCGGCCACCGCCCGCTCCAGTTCCGGCGCGACCTGTCCGGGCGTCCGCCCGCTGCCGCGGTAGCCGGTCCAGTCCGCGTACCCCTCGGAGAGCCACAGCGGGGTGGCGGCCGTGGTGTGGGCGCGGGTGGCGACGTGCGTGGTCTCGTGGGTGAGCACGACCTGCTTGCCGAGGTCGCCGAGGACGCCGTACGCGTCCGGGTTGACGATGATCCGGTCCGCGGGCGCCTTCGCCGAGCCTCCCGCCTCCCCGGTGGTGACCGCCGCGATCCCCCGGTACCCGGACGCGGGGGCCCCGAGCAGCCCCGCCATGCCCTCCAGCGACTTCGGTACGAGGACGACGACGTGCCGCGACCAGTCCGTGCCCCAGGCGTCGGACACGGCCGGCACGGCGCGGTCCGCGAGGGACGCGAAGGAACGCAGCCGCTCACCGGACTGCCCGACCCCGAGGACGAGGCTGTGCTCACCCCGTACGGCCGTCACCGCCCCCTCGTCCCACAGCTGGTCGCCGCCCTTGCCGGCCGGCTCGTCGGAGGTGACGCGCCAGGTCCTGCCGGTACGGGCCAGCCCGAGGGTGCGGTCCACCGAGACCGGCGCGGTGTCGTAGCCCGCGATGCGGTAGCGCAGTTCGGCGCGGGCGGTGGCGTGGTCGCCGGAGCGGCTCAGACCGGCCAGCCGGTAGGACCAGCCCGCCAGCGGCACGTTCCGCAGGTTCTCGAGGCCCTCTCCGGCGCCGGCCGCGACGCCGGTGGACCGGAACGCCGCCTCGTCCCGGTCGAGGACCGCGGCCGCCCTCCGGTCGAGGACCCGCTGCACGTCGGCCGTCGCGGTGTCCGGGGCCGTCCGGCCGCCGCAGCCGACGAGCCCGGCGAGCAGCAGCACCACGCAGAGCCCCGCTCGCGACGCACTCCTTCGACCGGCCATTCTCCCGATCGTACGGTGCCCGCGCCCGGCCGCCGGAACGTCCGCCCGGCCCTCGCGGGGCCGGCCCCGCGGTCCGTCAGACCCGGGTGACGGACGAGATCGGCATCATCCCGACCGGGTCGTAGCGCACCGGGGCGCCCGGATAGGGCGCGTGGATCACCTGGCCGTTGCCCACGTACATCCCGACATGGCTGGCGTCGGACCGGTAGGTGACCAGGTCACCGGGCCGCGCCTGGGAGAGCGGGATCTGCCGCCCGGCGAACCGCTGGGCCTGCGAGGTGCGCGGCAGACCGACACCGGCGTGCGCGTAGGACCACTGCATGAGGCCCGAACAGTCGAAGCCGCCGGGCCCGTTGGCACCCCACACATAGGGGCGGCCGAGCGCGGAGCGGGCCGCGGCGACGGCGACGGCCGCGCGCGACGAGGAGGCGATGGAGTCGCCGAGGCCGGACAGGTCGCCCCGGACCGAGCGCGACGCCCGGCCGTAGGCGGCCCGGTCGGCGTACGGCAGCGAGTCGAGCAGTTGCCGCGCCTTGGCCAGTTTGCCCTCGATGACCCGCTTGTTCCGGGCGACCACCGTACGGCTGCGCTCCAGTTCGGCGAGCTTCCCGTCGGCCTCCGCGCGTTCCTGGGCCAGGTCGCGCAAGGCGAGCCGGAGGCCCTTGAGTTCGCCGGCCTGGCGGGTGCTGATCCGGTCGAGCACGGAGGCCCGGTCGAGATAGTCGTCCGGGTGGGCGGAGAAGAGCAGCGCGAGAGAGGGGTCGAGGCCGCCCGAGCGGTACTGCGCCCCGGCGAGCGAACCGAGCGCGTCCCGCATGGTGTTGACCCGGTCCTGCCGCCGGGCGATCTCGTCCTGCGCCGTGCCGATCTGCTCGCGCAGCGCGTCGCCGCGCTCGTCGGCCTCGTCGTACGCCTCGGTGGCCTTCTCCGCCTGGGCGTAGAGGCGGTCCACCTCGGCCCGGGTGTCGTCCCGCGGCGCCGCCGAGGCGGGCAGGGTGCCGAGTGCGGCGGCCGCCGCGGACATCACGCAGGCGGCGACACCGAAGGCGCCGGCGCCCCGGTCGAGGCCGGTCGGTGCAAGGCGGCGATGGGACCCCACGAGTGGCCGCACTCCCTTCCGCTGACGGTCCCCCGCCGTCGGGGGAACGCGGCAGACAGTAACCGCGCGACCACGCGCCGACCAAAGACCCTTGCGGGCACGCACAGTGACGCCCCGCCGGAGACGCAGGTCACCGACGGGGCGTGAGGTCAGCGCGAGTTGTCGCAATTCGCCCGTTTGGGCGGTGCGGCGGGAGAGCGCTTCGGGCGACGGGGGCCGAACCCCGTTCCGCCCGTGCGGATCAGATCCGGACGCCGAACTGGAAGGGCATGTTGGCGATCGACTCGTAGCGGACGACCGCGCCGGTGTGCGGGGCGTGCAGCACCTGGCCGTTGCCCGCGTAGAGGCCGACGTGGTGCTGGTCGCCGTAGAAGATGACCAGGTCACCGACCTGCAGGTCGCTCTGCGAGTAGATGCGGGTGCCGTAGCTGGCCTGGGCCTCGGAGGTGCGGGGTATGTTCACGCCGGCCTGGGCGTACGCCCAGGAGGTGAGGCCCGAGCAGTCGAACGAGCTGGGGCCGGAAGCGCCGTAGACGTACGGGGAGCCGATCACGCTCTGGGCGGCGGCGAACGCGGCGCCGGCACGGCCCGACCCCTTGCTGTTGCCGAGGTCGACGCGCTCGCTGGCGCGGGTCGCCCGCTCCTGCTCCTTGGTGGCCAGCGCCGCCTTCTCCTGCGCCGTCAGCGAGTTCAGGAGCTTCTGCGCGGAGCCCAGCTTGCCCTGGACTTCCTTCTTCTTCCTGGCGAGCTCGGCCCGGGTGTCGGCGAGGTCCTTGAGCTTCGCGGAGGCCTCGGCGCGCTGCTGGGCGAGCGAACGCTGCTTCTCCTGGACCTTCTTGAGCGACTCGACCTGCTGGGCGCTCAGCTGGTCCATGGCCGAGGCCTTGTCCAGGAAGTCGTCCGGGTCGGAGGAGAGGAAGAGCGCCACGGAGGGGTCGATGCCGCCGGTGCGGTACTGGGCACTGGCCATCGAACCCAGGCCGTCGCGCAGCTCGTTCAGAGCCTCCTGGCCGCGGGCGACGTTGTCCTGGAGAGCGCTGATCTCCTTCTGGAGCTTCTGCTGCTTCTCCTTGGCGCCGTCGAGCTTCTCGGTCGCCTGCTCGGCCTCTTCGTAGAGCTTGTCGACCTTGGTCTTGACCTCGTCCTTGTTGGGCTTCTCGGACGGGGCCGCGTTGGCGGCGTTGGCGCTCAGCACAACGGCTGCTGCGGCTGCGGTGGTGAGCACGGTCACACGGGCGCGGCTCGGCTGCTTGGGTCGACGGTGGGACGCCACGAAGGCGAGCTCCTTCTTCCTCCAGCCGCCTGCCGAAAACGCCGACGGGCGGTGCCCCTCCACTGTCACTCCCCATGAAGTGATCACCCGAGTTAGAGGTTCGAGCCACGACCCTAGTGACCTACTTGTGATCAGTTCAAATCCAAACCTGAAAATTCTTTGTCACCGAGCGCATTCTTTGCCATCAACTCACCTGCAGTGATGTCCGCTTGACACTACGTCGCGTGAAGACCGGACCAATTGGGGCATCAGGCCTAGACGTTACGGATGGTGCGTACGCGGCCCATGCGACTTAGGGAACCGATCGCCGGACGCACAAAACCGGGGCGCCGAAGCGGAGCGAAAGGGACGAAAGAGGGAAAAGAGCGCTCAGCCGCGCGAGAAGCGCTTGAGGAGCACCGCGGACGCCACCGGCCGGGCGCCCGCCTTGGCGATCCCGTCGGCCACCTCGCGGTCGGTCGAGACGACGATGACCGGCCGGCCGGGCGGCTCGGCCCGCACCAGCTGACGGATCAGCTCGTCCGCCGTGACACCGGGCTTGGAGAACAGCACCCGCACCCCGCGCGGGGGCGCGAGCAGCACCGGCGCGGCCAGTTCGGCCCCGTCGAAGACACAGGTGACCTCGGCGCCGGTCTGCGCGGCCAGCTGCGAGAGCTGTCCGAGCAGCCGCAGCCGCTGCTTCTCCAGAGGCATCTGGGGATAGCCGGTCTTGGTGACGTTGTAGCCGTCGACGACCAGATGCGCCTGGGGCAGCGCGAGCAACTGGTCGAGGATCGCGGGGTCGTTCTCGGACAGCGCGCGGGTGGCGATGTCCTTCGGGGTCATCCGCCCCGGCTCGACCGCCTCCACCGTCTCCGCGGGCCGCACGGAGACGGGGGGCAGCGCCAGTTCCCGGCGCAGCCCCTGGGTCGCCTCCAGCACCGTGTCGAGCAGCAGCCGCACCCGCATGTCCTCGACACTGCGTCCCTCGCGGGCCGCCTTGCGGGTGGCCTCCAGGGCGGCCTCGGCCTCCGACAGACGCGTCTTGAGCCGCCGCGTCTCGCTCTCGGCCGCGGACACCTGTGCCTGGCTCTCCGCCTTCGCCCCGTCCGACTCCGCCTGCAGCCTGCGCAGGGCCGCCTCGCCGCGCTTGACGTCACTGAGAGCCCCACGCAGCTTGCGGTGAAGCGATTCCGCTTCCTTCCTGGCCGACTCCAGTTCCGCGCGCAGCCGTTCGGTCTCCGCGCGCGTCTGCCCGCGGGCCTCCGCGAGCTGCGCGCGCAGCCGGTCCAGCTCGGCGCGGCTCTCCTCGCCTGCGCGCTCGGCGTCCGCCCGCAGAGCCTCCTCGCCCGCGGCGGTCACCAGCTTCACCCAGCCGACCGGACGCACGACATAGGCCGCGGCCGCCACGTCCAGCGGATCCGCGGCCGGGGGCGGCGCGCCCGAGTCGAGAGCGCCGACGATCTCCGGCTGGGCCTCTCTGAGCTTCTCGGCGATGCGCTGTCTGAACAGCGGATCCGTCTCCAGCGCCGCGGCCATCGCGTTGCCCGCGAACTTGGCACGACGATTCGGAGCGAATCGGGCGTACTGCCTCAATTGTGCGGGCAGTTCGGTCACCGTCAGCCCGCCGAAGCCGTCCGAGACGATCTGCACGACGCGCCTGCGCACGCCGTCGGGCAGCGGACGGTCGAGCACCTCGGCGGTGCCGTCGTCCGGCTCCCCGCCTGCGGTCTCCACCATCCGTTCACCCCAATATCCGTGCGGGGCCCGCTCCGTCAGGAGCCGGCGCCCGGCCTGTCCACGAGTTCGACCTGATCCACCGCGTTGCACCAACGGCACCGCACCGACTCGATGGTCTCACTGACCACCTCACGCTCCTCGACCTTGGGCTCACCGGCCAGGTCGAGGTGTACATACTCGACGACCTTCGACGAGCGGGTCACGTCGAACCGCGTGAGGTTGCCGCAGAGTGTGCAGCGCCAACGGGTCTTGGCGTCGGGCAGGGGAACTGTCATAGGGCAGCCGCTTTCCTTAACTAGTGTCCGTCCGATGCCGGCCTCCCGGCACTTATGGCTCGTAACCCTACGGCCTGGCGGGTACCCGACGCTCGGCTGTCCACGGCGGCGAGGCGGTCTGTGCGCATCGGTGCGGTTACGTCATGCTCTGCACCATGATCGGCAATTGGAGTACGACGGTCGGCAGGGCGCTGCGGGACCGGCCGGCGCCGGTGACGTACGGACTGATCGTCCTGTGCTGTCTGATCTTCGTGATCGGACCCGCCTCGGGCCTGGATCCCGCGTACGGCACCGGGGACGGGCTGCTGGTCGCCCAGCGGGCGTACTTCCGCCGCTGGGGCGTGGTGCCGACCGGTCTGTTCGGCGGGGCCCCGGGCGAGGTCCTCACCCCGGCGACCGCCCTGTTCATCCACGGCAGCTGGCTCCATCTCCTGGGCAACATGCTCTTCTTCTACGTCTTCGGGCTGATGACCGAGGAACGCATGGGTCATCTGGAGTTCGCCCTCTTCTACCTGGGCTGCGGATATCTGGCCCTGCTCGGTTACGCCGCCGCCAACGCGACCTCGCAGCAGTCCCTGGTCGGGGCCTCCGGGGCGATCTCCGCGGTGCTCGGCGCGTTCCTGTACCTGTTCCCCAGGGCCCGGGTGACCAGTCTCTTCCCGTTCCTGTTCTTCCTGCCGCTGCGGTTCCCGGCCTGGGTGGTGCTGCCGTTCTGGTTCACCCTGCAGTGGATGGCGGCGGGCCGCAGCAGCTCGGGCCCCGGGGTCGCCTACCTGGCCCACCTCGTGGGCTTCTCCCTGGGTTTCGTCTACGCGTGGGCGCGGTTCCGCCACCGCCCGGCCGCCGTGCCCGCCGCGGGGGTGCCGCCGGGGCCCCCGGTGGAGCGGCCGGGCCGGGTGGACCGCGAGTAGGGTGAGATCCCCAGCAGCGGCCCCCTAGGGAGAGAACCAGCCGTGATCACCGCGATCGTCCTCATCAAGACCAGCGTGGACCGGATCCCCGAGATCGCCGAGTCGATCGCGTCGCTGGAGAGCGTCAGCGAGGTCTTCTCCGTCACCGGTACCTACGACCTGATCGCGATGGTCCGGGTCAAGGCCCACGACGATCTCGCGGACGTCATCCCCGGCAAGATCAGCAAGATCCCGGGGGTCGAGGCGACGGACACGCACGTGGCGTTCCGTACCTACTCCCAGCACGACCTGGAGGCGGCGTTCGCGATCGGTCTCGACTCCTGACCGACGCGGCGCCGCCTCCGGGCGAGCGGATCGCGGGTGTCAGACCGCGGGGACGCAGCGGCCGTCCTCGGTGCGGTACTGCCAGCGCGCGCCGTCCCTGACGAGCTCGCGCACCGCGCGGACGAACCGCTCGACGTGCTCGTCGGGGGTGCCGGCCCCGAAGCTGACGCGGATCGCGTTGAGGGACTTCTCGCCCGGGGCCGCCTCGGGGGCGCCGCACTCCCCCTGGGTCTCGGGCGCGCTGCCGAGCAGCGTGCGGACCAGCGGGTGGGCGCAGAAGAGGCCGTCGCGCACCCCGATGCCGTACTCGGCGGAGAGCGCGGCCGCGAAGTGCGAGCTGTTCCAGCCCTCGACGACGAAGGAGATGACGCCGACCCGCGGGGCGTCGTCGCCGAAGAGGGACAGGACCCGGACCTCGGGGACCTCGGCGAGGCCCGCGCGGACGGTACGGATCAGGTGCTGCTCGCGGGTGACGAGCCGGTCGAAGCCCTCCTCGGTGAGCGCCTTGCAGGCCGACGCGATCGAGTAGGCGCCGATGACGTTCGGCGAGCCGGCCTCGTGCCGGGCGGCGCTGTCGTGCCACTCCACGTCCACCCCGCCGTCCGCGCGCCGGGTGACCCTGCGGCTGGCGCCGCCGCCCGCGAGGTAGGGGTCGGCCGCGCGCAGCCAGTCGGAGCGGCCCGCGAGGACGCCGGAGCCGAAGGGCGCGTACAGCTTGTGCCCGGAGAAGGCGACCCAGTCGACGTCGAGGTCCTGGACCGAGACGGGGTGGTGCGGGGCGAGCTGCGCGGCGTCGAGGACGATGCGGGCGCCGTGGGCGTGCGCGGCGGCGGCCAGCTCCCGCACCGGCCACAGTTCACCGGTGACGTTCGAGGCGCCGGTGACGCAGACCAGGGCCGGTCCGTAGGGGTCTCGGGCGGCGAGGGCGCGCTCCAGGGTGTCGACGGCCTCGGCGGGGGTGCGCGGGGCGTTCAGGTACGTCACCCGGGCGTCGCGCCAGGGCAGCAGCGAGGCGTGGTGCTCGGTCTCGAAGACGAAGACCTGGCAGTCGGCGGGAAGAGCCGCGGCGAGCAGGTTCAGCGAGTCGGTGGTGGAGCGGGTGAAGACCACCTGGTCACCGGCGCGGCAGTCGAGGAACTCCGCGACGGTCCTGCGGGCGTTCTCGAAGAGGTCGGTGGACAGCTGCGAGAGGTAGCCGGCGCCCCGGTGGACGCTGCCGTAGTACGGCGCGTACGCGGCGACGTCGTCCCACACCCGCTGGAGGGCGGGCGCGCTGGCGGCGTAGTCGAGGGCCGCGTAGGTCACCTCGCCGCCGGTGACGAGCGGGACGGTGACATCCCGGCCCAGAACCGGCAGAGGGGCACAAACGGACGAGTCGGCGGCAACGACGGAGACAGACATGGCGAGCTCCTGTGAGAGGCAGGCGGGATCACCGCGGGAGCCGGCCGCCAAAAGGCGTCGCTCAGCGCGGGAGAAGGGTGAAAAGGGTGTGCGGAGGCGGGGCTCGGCGCCCTAGCGCATTCGCTTGCTCACAGAAGGCTCCCTCGAACGACCAGGACCCCTGGTGGTCCGCCCGGAGAGCGGGAGGGGTCCGCGCTTGCCGTAGGCCTCGCTGCCTACGACCTGGTCTTCACCCGGGGCACCCCGCCACGGACGGAGGGTTGCCGGACAGCCGGCCGGGGCCTGATGGCTGTCACTCATGACCTGGTACAGCATCTTGCCAGAGGATCTTCCCCGCGCAAGACGCAGTCCGGATCGTGGACCGCGTCCCGCGCGGGGTCTCGCGTCGGTCAGGCGTTGCTGGCGGCCACCCAGCGCTCCAGCGTGCGCTTCGCGGCGCCGGAGTCGATCGCCTCGGCGGCCTTCTCCATCTGGTCGCGGAGCTGGCCGGCGAGCGGCGCGCCGGTCGGCGACAGGGCCACCAGGGCCGCCGCCGAGTTCAGCAGGACCGCGTCCCGTACGGGCCCCTTCTCGCCGTCCAGCAGGCGCCGGGCGACCTCCGCGTTGTACGAGGCGTCGGCGCCGCGCAGGGCCTCCACCGGGACGACGTCGAGGCCGACGTCACGCGGGTCGAAGCGCTCCTCGGTGACCTTGCCGTCGCGGACCACCCAGACGTGGGAGCCCCCGGTGGTCGTCAGCTCGTCGAGGCCGTCGTCGCCGCGGAAGACCAGCGAGGAGTTGCCGCGCTCGGCGAACACACCCGCCACGATCGGCGCCATCCGGGGATCGGCGACGCCGACCGCCTGGGCCTTCACCCGCGCCGGGTTGGTCAGCGGTCCGAGCACGTTGAACGTGGTCCGGATCCCCAACTGGCCGCGCGCCGCCGCCACATGACGCAGCGCCGGGTGGAACTTGACCGCGAAGCAGAAGGTGATCCCGGCCTCCTCGGCCACCTCGGCCACCCGCTTCACCGGCAGCTGGAGGTTGACGCCGAGCTTCTCCAGGACGTCCGACGAGCCGGACGCCGAGGACGCGGCCCGGTTCCCGTGCTTGACCACCTTGGCGCCGGTCCCGGCCACCACGATCGAGGACATCGTGGAGATGTTGACGGTCTTCGCGCCGTCGCCGCCCGTTCCGACGATGTCGACGGTGCGTCCGGGCACCTCGATCACGTTGGCGTGCTCGTACATCGCCCGGACGAGTCCGGTGATCTCCTGGACGGTCTCGCCCTTGGCCCGCAGTGCCACCACGAATCCGGCGATCTGCGCGTCGGTCGCCTCGCCGCGCATGATGCGGTCCATCGCCCAGGCCGTGTCGTCCGCGCTCTGGTCGCGGCCTTCGAGCAGTCCGTTCAGTACCGCGGGCCAGGAACGGCCCGCCGCGGTGTCGCCTCCAGCGGGGTTCACAGCGCTCATGGTCGCTCCTGGGTTCGTGGGTCACGCGGTCGCGGGTGACACGGGTCGTGGGTGACGCGGGGTGGATCGCCCCGCACCACCGGGTGAGTCCACCCTATCCAGCCCGGGGGACGGCAAAGAGCCCCGTCCATGTCATGGACGGGGCTCCAGCCGTGGCGAACAGCCGGGGATCAGTGGTGGCCGTGGCCGCTCGCGATCTCCTTGTACTCCTCGACGGTGGGCTTGGGGATCTGGCCCTCCTCGCCGTAGAAGCCCTCGCTCATCTTGGCGCGCAGCTTCTGCGCGCCCGAGACCTTGCGCTCGACACCGTTCTCGTCGACCGTCGGGCCGATCTCGAGCGGCTTGTACTGCTCGTGCGCGGTGAGCGTGTGCAGCGCGTCCTGGCTGAGCGGCTCGTGGACCTCGATGAACTCACCGTGCGGCAGGCGCTTGATGATGCCCGACTCACGGCCGTGCAGCACCTTGTCCCGGTCCCGGCGCTGGAGGCCGAGGCAGATCCGCTTGGTGGCGAGGAAGGTGAGCACCGGCACGACGAAGAAGGCGATCCGCACGAACCAGGTGATCGAGTTGATCGCCAGGTGGAAGTGCGTGGCCCAGATGTCGTTGCCGCCGCCGACGAGCAGGACGAAGTACCAGCTGATCCAGGCGGCACCGAACGCGGTCCGGGTCGGGACGTTGCGCGGGCGGTCCAGGATGTGGTGCTCGCGCTTGTCGCCGGTGACCCAGGACTCGATGAACGGGTAGACCGCGATGGCGACCAGGACCAGCGGGAAGATCACCAGCGGGATGAACACGCCCAGGACGAGCGTGTGGCCCCAGAGGTTGATCTCCCAGCCCGGCATGACACGGATCAGGCCCTCGGAGAAGCCCATGTACCAGTCGGGCTGGGCGCCCGTGGACACCATGTCCGGACGGTACGGACCCATGGCCCAGATCGGGTTGATCGAGGCGATCGCCGCGATGGCCGCGATGACGCCGAAGACCAGGAAGAAGAAGCCTCCGGCCTTGGCCATGTAGACCGGCAGCAGCGGCATGCCGACGACGTTGTTGTTCGTCTTGCCGGGGCCCGCGAACTGCGTGTGCTTGTGGTAGAAGACCAGGATCAGGTGGCCGACGACCAGGCCGAGCATGATGCCCGGCAGCAGCAGCACGTGCACCGCGTAGAAGCGGGCCACGAAGTCGCCGCCCGGGAACTCGCCGCCGAACAGGAAGAACGACAGGTACGTGCCGACGATCGGCACGGACAGGACCGCGCCCTCCATGAAGCGGACACCGGTGCCGGAGAGCAGGTCGTCCGGGAGCGAGTAACCGGTGAAGCCGGTGAACATGCCGAGGACGAACAGCAGGAATCCGAAGACCCAGTTGATCTCACGGGGCTTGCGGAACGCACCCGTGAAGAACACGCGCATCATGTGCACGAACATGCCGGCGAGGAAGATCAGCGCGGCCCAGTGGTGGATCTGACGGATCAGCAGACCACCGCGCACATCGAAGGAGATGTGCATGGTCGAGTTGAACGCCTCGGACATCAGCTGGCCCTGCAGCGGGACGTAGCTGCCGTTGTAGACCACCTCGTTCATCGACGGGTGGAAGAACAGCGTCAGGTACACACCCGTGAGGATGATGATGATGAAGCTGTAGAGGCAGACCTCACCCAACATGAACGACCAGTGGTCGGGGAAGATCTTGCGCATGTTGGACTTGGCCAGGGAGTAGATCCCGAGGCGGCCGTCGGCCCAGTCGGCGACCCGCTCACCGGCGGGCGCCTTCTCGCGCGAGGGGCGCGAGTCGGAGGTGGTGGTAGTGCTCATCCGCGCTCCCAGAATGCAGGACCGACGGGCTCCTGGAAGTCGCTGAGCGCTTCGAGGTAGCCCTCAGCGTTCACGCCGATCTGCAGCTGCGGCAGGGCGTGACCGGCCGGGCCGAAGATGACTCGGGCACCGTCGGAGAGGTCGAAGGTGGACTGGTGGCACGGGCACAGCGCGTGGTGCGTCTGCTGCTCGTACAGGGAGATCGGGCAGCCGACGTGGGTGCAGATCTTCGAGTACGCCACGATGCCCTGGTAGGACCACTCGAGTTCCTGCTTGTCCTTGATGTCCTCCGGCTGGAGCCGGATGATCATCAGGGCCGCCTTGGCGATCTCCTTCTGGAAGTCCTCGTCCTCCGTCTCCAGGCCCTCGGGCTTGACGAAGGTGAGCGAACCGACGGCCACGTCCGAGGGACGCAGCGGCTCGTTCGTGTTCATGTTGACGAGGAGCTTGCCCTTGGACCACAGGGTGTGGCGCAGCTTCGTGCCGGGCAGCGGACCGAGGTCGCGCAGCAGCATGACGCCGGAGAGCGGGAACAGGGCCAGCGCGCCGAACATCGTGTTGCGGATCAGCTTGCGGCGTCCGAGCGCGGACTCCTTGGCACCCTGCTTGAAGTCGGCCAGGACCTTGGCCTTGACGTCGGGCGCCGCCTCGATCGGGTGACGCTCGTCGGCGACCTCCACGTCGGACATCAGGGTGCGGGCCCAGTGGACCGCGCCCGCGCCGATCGAGAACAGCGCCACGCCGAGGCACATGCCCAGCGAGAAGTTCATCGCGCTGATGTGGCCGAGCGGGAACACGAAGATCGACTTGTCGTTCGGGATCGCCACGTACGAGGCGATGAAGCCGACGGTGGCAACCATCGACAGCACGAACAGCATGGCGACCAGGCGCTCGGACCGCTTGGCGGCCCGCTCGTCGATGTCCTGGATGCGGTGCTCGTGGGGCGGCAGCCCCGGGTCCGCGAACGGGTTCTGCTCGTCCGCGACGGCTACCGGACCGTGACCGTGACCGGCGTGGTCGTCGGAGGCCCGCTCGGCGGGCACGTTCTCTTCTGGAATCTCTTGGCTACTCATGACTTCTTGGCCTTTGCGGTCCGAGCGGCGACCCAGACGGCGACGGCGATCAGGGTTCCGAGACCGAAGACCCAGCCGAACAGGCCCTCGCTGACCGGCCCGAGGCCGCCCAGTTCGAGTCCGCCGTTGCTCTCGGTGTTGTCACCGTTGACCGCGTCGAGGTACGCGATGATGTCCTGCTTGTTCTTCTCCGTCAGCGTGGTGTCGGGGAAGGACGGCATGTTCTGCGGGCCCGTCTGCATGGCCTCGTAGATGTGCTTCGGGTCGACACCCTCCAGGCTCGGCGCGAACTTGCCGTGCGTCAGCGCGCCGCCCTTGCCGGTGAAGTTGTGGCACTGGGCGCAGTTGGTGCGGAAGAGTTCACCGCCCTTGGCGATGTCCGCGCCCCCGGGGCTGACCTGGTTCTTGGTCGGGATCGCGGGGCCGGCGCCGAGCGAGGCGATGTAGGCCGCGAGCTGGTCGATCTCGGCCTGCGTGTAGATGACCTTCTTGCGCGGGATCTGAGCGCCCGGCTGCTGGGCCGGCATGCGGCCGGTGCCGACCTGGAAGTCGACCGCCGCGGCGCCCACACCCACCAGGCTCGGACCGTCGGAGCTGCCCTGACCGCCGGATCCGTGGCAGCTTGCGCAGCCCACGGAGTACAGCTTTTTGCCCTCGGTGATACCGAGGGACTGGGCGGTTTCATCGGCCTGCGCCTTGCCCGCGGGTGCGAACGCGGCGTACAGCCCCCCGGTGGCCGCCAGCGCGAGGAGTAGGACGACGACCGCCGCCAGCGGATGGCGTCGTCGTGCGGAGAGCTTTTTCACGGATTACCCCGGTGTCAGGATCTTCTGCGTCGGTGCTTCTGGATGTTTCGGGCGGTGGGCCCGATTACTTGATCAGGTAGATCGTGGCGAAAAGGCCGATCCAGACGACATCGACGAAGTGCCAGTAGTAGGACACGACGATGGCGGCGGTCGCCTGCTCGTGAGTGAACCTCCGAGCCGCGTAGGTGCGACCGAGGACCAGCAGGAAGGCGATGAGTCCGCCCGTCACATGCAGTCCGTGGAAGCCGGTGGTCAGGTAGAACACCGAGCCGTACGGGTCGGAGGAGAGCGAGAGCCCGTCCTTCGTGACCAGTTCGGTGTACTCGAAGACCTGACCGCCGATGAAGATCGCACCCATGACGAAGGTGACGATGAACCACATCCGGAGCTTCTTCACGTCCCCGCGCTCGGCGGCGAACACGCCGAGCTGGCAGGTCAGGGAGGAGAGCACCAGGATCGTGGTGTTCGTCGCCGAGAACGGAAGGTTCAGGCTGGACGCCATTTCCTTCCAGTGATCCGGCCCGGTCACCGATCGCAGGGTGAAGTACATCGCGAAGAGGGCCGCGAAGAACATCAGCTCGGAACTCAACCAGATGATGGTTCCGACGCTGGTGAGGTTCGGCCGATTGACCGACGGGTGCGCGTGCCCGGTTTCTACTGTCGTTGCTGTCGCCACGACCGACATTATGTCGGTCGCTTATCCCGCCCTCACGCCGGGGGGTGCCGTTCGGGGTGTTGACCGGGTGTGCCCAGCCCGTATGGACCATCGAAGCCGTGTCCGAACCGGTGTTGACGAGGTGTTCAAGGGAGTAGCATCCGCGCATCGGGCGGGGACGATCAGCCCGATGCGCACGCTGTCCGTACGACGCTGACGTCTCGGAGGAAGAATGCAGCCGACCGCCACGGTGCTGGTCTACAGCGACGACTCCAACACCCGCGCACAGGTGCGGCTCGCCACCGGGCGCAGGCCCGCCCCGGACTCTCCCCTCGTCGAGTTCATCGAGTGCGCGACGCCGGCCGCCGTCGTCAAGGAGCTCGACAAGGGCGGCATCGACGTCTGCGTGCTGGACGGCGAGGCGGTGCCGATGGGCGGCATGGGGGTGTGCCGGCAGATCAAGGACGAGATCTTCAACTGCCCGCCCGTGCTGGTGCTCATCGGCCGTCCGCAGGACGCCTGGCTGGCCACCTGGAGCCGTGCCGACGCCGCGGTGACCCTGCCGGTCGACCCGGTGGAGTTCGCCGCCTCACTGGCCTCCCTGCTGCGCCGCAGGAACCTTCTGAGCGCGTGAGGAACCCGCGCCCCGGGAGGGGCGCGGCCTCACCCGCTCCCGGGGCGCGGCCCCGGACTCCCGGGGCACGCCTCGGACACTCCCGGGCCCGGCCTCACGCGTTCCGGGCCCCGTTCGGACGCTTCCGGGCCCGGCCTCACACGCTCTCGGGGCGCAGCCTGGCGCGCTGGGCCGCGTTCGGGGCGTCCGGGGACCCGGCCACCAGCGCGCTGCCCTCGCGCCAGTTCTTCCAGTCGAGGTTCCAGTCGCCGTAGCCGTTCCCGAAGGTGTCCATGGTCTTGCCGTCGGAGTTGACGACCTTGACTATGTCCCCCTCGTTGAACGTGTCGAAGAACCACTCGGCGTTCTCGGTGCTCATTCCGGTGCAGCCGTGGCTGACGTTGGCGTACCCCTGGGAGCCGGTCGACCAGGGCGCGGCGTGGACGTACTCGCCGCTCCAGGTGACCCGGGTCGCGTAGCGCACCTCCAGGTCGTAGGAGTCCGAACTGCCCTCGGCGATGCCGATGCTGGTACCGCGCATCCGTACGAGGGACTCCTTGCCGAGCACGACCTTGACGCCGTTGCGCGTGTCGAAGCCGGGCTTGCCCGTGGTGACGGGGATCTCCTTGATGTCCTGGCCGTTGCGGTAGACCGTCATGGAGTGGGTGGCGGCGTCGGTCAGGGCGACCAGGCTGTCCCCTGTGGTGATCTTCACGGGCTTGGCGTCGCCGCCCCACAGTCGCTCGCCGATCCTGACGCCGGCGAGGTTGCTGTGGGCCGTCACGGTGGCGTGGGCGGGCCAGTATTCCTTGGGGCGGTAGTGCAGCGTCTTGTCGTCCACCCAGTACCAGGAGCCGTCCACCGCGGGCGTGGAGTCGACCCTCAGGGCGCGCTCGACGATCGTGCGGGCCGCCTTGTCCTTGACGGGGGCGCTGAGTTCGGCGGTGATGGGCTGGCCGACGCCGTACTTGCCCGTCGTGGGACCGAATTCGACGTTCAGCAGCTTCTTCGTCTTCGGCGTGCTGGTGTCGAAGCCGATGACCTTGCGGCCGGGGGCGCCGTCCGCGTCCTCTGTGCTCACGCGCACCGTGTAGTGGGCGCCTGCGGCGAGGGGCGAGGTGCTGTGCCAGCGGCTGCCGTCGGCGGCCAGTTCGCCCGCGACATAGCGTCCTGAGGCATCCGTGGCGGTCACGTCGGTGATGCGCCCCGCGTCACGCTCGGTGGTGATTTCCAGGGGCTTGTCGGGGTCGACCTTGGTCTGCTTGCTGCTGTCCTCGGAGAGACCCTTGAACGAGATCTGTCCCGCCGCGTCGTACGGCTTCGCCGAGAGCGGGTGGTCGTCGGAGCCGCAGGCGACGGCACCGGCGCCGAGGGCGACCACCAGCGCGGTGCAGCTGACGACCGTGCGGATTCGCGGTGAGTGCTTCATGAGTCCACGCTATGAACGCCCGTCAAGCACGGCGCGCCGGGTGAGCCGAGCGAGGGACACGAGCCACGGCAAAAGAGGGAGCCCGGACTCTCCTGACGGAGTGTCCGGGCTCCCGGGTGTTCAGCGCGTGCTACTGGGTGCGGTTCTCACCGTGGTAGTACTCGAAGACCCAGCCCCACAGGCCGAGCATGATCAGCGGTGCCGAGAAGTACAGCAGCCACCAGCCGAAGACGACGCCCATGAAGGCGAGCGCGCCACCGGCGCCGAGCGCGAGCGGCTGCCAGCTGTGCGGGCTGAAGAAGCCCACTTCGCCGGCCTCGTCCGCGACGTCGGCCTCCTTGTTGTCCTGCGCCATCGCGTCGACACGCCGGGCCGTGAAGGCCAGGTAGTAGCCGATCATCATGCTCAGGCCGAAGCCCATGAAGAGGGCCGTGGTGCCGGCCGGCTCCTTGGACCAGACGCCGTAGACGACGCCCATGACAAGGATGAACAGCGCCAGCCAGATGAACATCTTGCCTTGGACCTTCACTTGCCGGCCTCCTTTCCGCCAGGAAGGGCCGACGAACCGTGACCGGCGTTCTCGAGCTGGTCGAGAGCGGCGATCTCCGGGTGGTGCAGGTCGAAGGCCGGGGATTCACTGCGGATCCGCGGCAGGGTGAGGAAGTTGTGCCGCGGCGGCGGGCAGGACGTCGCCCATTCGAGCGAACGGCCGTAGCCCCACGGGTCGTCGACCTCGACCTTCTTGCCGTACTTGGCCGTCTTCCACACGTTGTAGAGGAACGGCAGGATCGACAGGCCGAGCAGGAAGGAGCTGATCGTCGAGATCGTGTTCAGCGCGGTGAAACCGTCGGCCGCGAGGTAGTCCGCGTAACGACGCGGCATGCCCTCGGCGCCCAGCCAGTGCTGCACCAGGAACGTGCCGTGGAAGCCCACGAACAGCGTCCAGAAGGTGATCTTGCCGAGACGCTCGTCGAGCATCTTGCCGGTCATCTTCGGCCACCAGAAGTGGAAGCCGGAGAACATCGCGAACACCACGGTGCCGAACACGACGTAGTGGAAGTGCGCCACCACGAAGTAGGAGTCGGACACGTGGAAGTCCATCGGCGGCGAGGCCAGGATGACGCCGGTCAGACCGCCGAAGGTGAACGTGATGAGGAAGCCGACGGCCCAGAGCATCGGTGTCTCGAAGGACAGCGAGCCCTTCCACATCGTTCCGATCCAGTTGAAGAACTTCACACCGGTCGGTACGGCGATGAGGAACGTCATGAAGGAGAAGAACGGGAGGAGTACGCCACCGGTGACGTACATGTGGTGCGCCCACACGGTCACGGAGAGACCGGCGATCGCGATGGTCGCGCCGATCAGACCCATGTAACCGAACATCGGCTTGCGCGAGAACACCGGGATGACTTCGGAGATGATGCCGAAGAACGGCAGGGCGATGATGTACACCTCTGGATGGCCGAAGAACCAGAAGAGGTGTTGCCAGAGCAAGGCTCCGCCGTTTGCCGCGTCGAACACGTGCGCACCGAATTTACGGTCCGCCTCCAGGGCGAACAGCGCCGCCGCGAGGACGGGGAAGGCCAGCAGCACCAGAACCGCGGTGAGCAGGACGTTCCACACGAAGATCGGCATACGGAACATCGTCATGCCGGGAGCGCGCATGCAGATGATCGTGGTGATGAAGTTGACCGCGCCGAGGATGGTGCCGAAGCCGGAGAAGGCCAGACCCATGATCCACATGTCGGCGCCGATGCCCGGCGAGCGGACCGCGTCCGACAGCGGGCTGTAGGCGAACCAGCCGAAGTCGGCCGCGCCCTGCGGCGTGAGGAAGCCGCCGACCGCGATCGTCGAGCCGAAGAGGTACAGCCAGTAGGCGAACATGTTCAGCCGCGGGAACGCCACGTCGGGCGCGCCGATCTGCAGCGGCATGATCCAGTTCGTGAAACCGGCGAACAGCGGCGTCGCGAACATCAGCAGCATGATCGTGCCGTGCATCGTGAACGCCTGGTTGAACTGCTCGTTCGAGAGGATCTGCAGTCCGGGGCGCGCCAGTTCGGCGCGCATGAGCAGCGCCATGACGCCGCCGACCAGGAAGAACGCGAACGAGGTGACGAGGTAGAGCGTACCGATCGTCTTGTGGTCAGTGGTGGTGAGCCACTTGATCACGACACTGCCGGGCTGCTTGCGCCGCACCGGCAGCTCGTTCTCGTACGAGTCTTCGGCGGCACCCTGGGGTTCGTTGAGGATGCTCACAGGTTGTTCGTCTCCCGGTTCTTCTCGTGGCCCGTCTGCTCAATGCCGGCCGGGACGTAACCGGTCTGTCCCTTCGCCACGAGCTCCTTGAGGTGGGCCTCGTAGCGCTCGGGGGAGACGACCTTCACGTTGAAGAGCATCCGGGAGTGGTCGACGCCGCACAGCTCGGCGCACTTGCCCAGGAAGGTGCCCTCACGGTTGGGGGTCACCTGGAAGGAGTTGGTGTGCCCCGGGATGACGTCCTGCTTCATGAGGAACGGCACCACCCAGAAGGAGTGGATGACGTCACGCGAAGTGAGGACGAAGCGGACCGTCTTGCCCTTGGGGAGCCAGAGGGTCGGACCCGGGTTGCCCGTCTGCGGGTTCTTCGTGGCGGGCGTGCCGACGTCGTAGACACCGCCGGCGTTCGCCGGGAAGTCCTTCTTGAACCGGTCCGGAATCGCGGCCAGGTTCGGGTCGGTCTTGGCGTTCCCGGAAGAACCGGGGACGTCCTCGATGTAGTTGAAGCCCCAGCTCCACTGGAAGCCGACCACGTTGACCGTGACGTCGGGCTTCGGGCTGAGGCTGAGGAGCTTCGTCTCGTCGCGTGCCGTGAAGTAGAACAGCACGGAGACGATGATGAGCGGGACCACCGTGTACAGCGCCTCGATGGGCATGTTGTACCGGGTCTGCGGAGGGACTTCGACCTTGGTCCGGCTGCGCCGGTGGAAGATGACGCTCCACAGGATCAGGCCCCAGACCAGCACGCCCGTGGCGAGCGCGGCCGCCCACGAGCCCTGCCAGAGGGAGAGGATCCGCGGAGCCTGCTCCGTGACCGGGGTGGGCATACCAAGGCGGGGGAAGTCTTCCCAGTTGTACGAGCAACCAGTGGCTGTCGCCAGGACCAGGCCCGCAGTCATTGCCTGCAGCAGCTTCCGCCGCATCGGGCGCCGCGGCGAGCGGTCGGAGCCGTTGGGACTCACGTAGCGCCTTCCCGAGAGTCTCGCCCGCGCTGTTGGCTGCGGCCTTCTCGCTGGTCGGTCGCCGCCCTGCGTCGGGCAGGGGTTTGGATGTTTATGCGGACCAAACCCTACTGGACGCTATTTGGGGTCGCGCGGGGAGGGTGCCCAACGCGCCGCCCGACTCCCCGAAGGAGTGCTGTTTCGCCTGTCAGACCCCCTCGGAGCACCTGGAATGCCCCGGTCCGGATGGCTTCTGACGCCCCCTTGGGGAGACCCGCGGCGGGCGGATACCGCCGCTCCCGGCACTAGCGTGGTGGCGTGTCCTACTTCGACGCCGCGTCCGCGGCACCGCTGCATCCCGTCGCCCGGCAGGCCCTGCAGGCCTCGTTCGACGAGGGGTGGGCCGATCCCGCCCGTCTCTACCGTGAGGGAAGGAGGGCCCGGCTGCTCCTCGACGCGGCGCGCGAGGCGGCGGCCGAGGCGGTGGGCTGCCGTCCCGACGAGCTGGCCTTCACCACCTCCGGGACCCGCGCGGTGCACTCCGGCATCGCGGGCGCACTGGCGGGCCGGCGGCGCATCGGACACCACCTGATCGTGTCAGCGGTCGAACATTCTTCGGTGCTCCATTCGGTGGACCTCCACGAGGCGTCGGGCGGTTCGGTGACCCGTGTTCAGGTGGAGCGCACCGGGCGGGTGTCCCCTTCTTCCTTCGCCGCGGCCCTCGGTCCCGGCACCGCGCTGGCGTGCCTGCAGTCCGCCAACCACGAGGTGGGCACGGAGCAGCCGGTGGCCGAGGTGGCACAACTGTGCCGGGAGGCGGGGGTGCCCCTGCTGGTGGACGCGGCGCAGTCCCTGGGCTGGGGGCGGGTGGAGGGCGACTGGTCCCTGCTGACGGCGAGTGCCCACAAATGGGGCGGACCCTCAGGTGTCGGACTGCTCGTCGTGCGCAAAGGTGTCCGGTTCGCACCCCAAGGGCCCGCGGACGAGCGGGAGTCGGGGCGCGCGGCCGGGTTCGAGAACATCCCGGCGATCGTCGCCGCGGCGGCTTCGCTGCGGGCCGTCCACGCGAAGGCGGCGGCGGAGGCGGCGCGCCTGCGTGAACTGACGGAGCGGATCCGCGCGCGGGTGCCCGCGCTGGTGCCGGACGTCGAGGTGGTCGGCGACGCGGTCCGCCGGCTCCCGGGGATCGTCACCTTCTCCTGTCTCTATGTCGACGGGGAGACCCTGCTGCACGAACTGGACCGCGCGGGCTTCTCGGTCTCCTCCGGCTCGTCCTGCACGAGCAGCACCCTGACCCCGAGCCATGTCCTGAAGGCCATGGGCGTCCTGAGCGAGGGCAACGTGCGGGTGTCGCTGCCGCCCGGCACCGCGGCGGAGGACGTCGACCGCTTCCTGTCGGTCCTGCCCGGCATGGTCTCCGGGGTCCGCGAGAAGCTGGGGGCGCCGACGGCGGTGACGAAGGTGCCCGCGTCCGTCGACGCGCTGGTGGTCGACGCGCTGGGCAGGCGCTGCCCGATCCCCGTCATCGAACTGGCCAAGGTCATCGGGGACGTACCGGTCGGCGGCACGGTCCGGGTCCTGTCCGACGACGAGGCGGCCCGCCTCGACATCCCCGCGTGGTGCGAGATGCGGGGCCAGGAGTACGTCGGGGAGGAGGAGGCGGTTCACGGCTCGGCCTACGTCGTCCGCCGGCTGTCGTAGGACCCGGCCCGGGGCCGCCGGACAGCGCGGGGCCCGCCTCCGTCGGACGGAGGCGGGCCCGGAGCTCGGTGCCCGGACGTGTCTAGGAGAGGTGCGCCCGGACCTCGATGGCGGCGTCGTCGCCGTACGCCTTGGTGAAGCGGTCCATGAAGTGGGCGCGGCTCAGCTGGTACTCCTGCGTGCCGACGGTCTCGATGACCAGGGTGGCGAGCATGCAGCCGACCTGGGCGGCGCGCTCCAGGTCGACGCCCCAGGCCAGGCCGGAGAGGAAGCCGGCGCGGAACGCGTCACCGACACCGGTCGGGTCCGCCTTGAGCTGCTCCTCGGGGCAGCCGACCTCGATCGGGTCCTGGCCGACGCGCTCGATGCGGACGCCGCGCGAGCCGAGGGTGGTGACCCGGTGGCCGACCTTGGAGAGGATCTCCTCGTCGCTCCAGCCCGTCTTGGACTCGATGAGCCCCTTCTCGTACTCGTTCGAGAAGAGGTACGTCGCGCCGTCCAGCAGTATCCGGATCTCGTCGCCGTTCATCCGCGCGATCTGCTGCGAGAAGTCGGCGGCGAACGGGATCGAGCGCGAGCGGCACTCCTCGGTGTGGCGGAGCATCCCCTCGGGATCGTCCGCTCCGATCAGGACGAGGTCGAGACCGCCGACCCGGTCCGCGACGGCCTTGAGCTCGATGAGCCGGGCCTCGCTCATCGCGCCCGTGTAGAAGGAGCCGATCTGGTTGTGGTCGGCGTCCGTGGTGCACACGAAGCGCGCGGTGTGCAGCACCTCGGAGATGCGCACGGAGGCGGTGTCGACGCCGTGCCGGTCCAGCCAGGCACGGTACTCGTCGAAGTCCGAGCCGGCCGCTCCGACCAGGATCGGACGGGTACCGAGCTGGCCCATGCCGAACGCGATGTTCGCGCCGACCCCTCCCCGGCGGACATCGAGGTTGTCGACCAGGAAGGAGAGGGAGACCGTGTGCAGCTGATCGGCGACCAGCTGGTCGGCGAAACGGCCGGGGAAGGTCATGAGGTGGTCGGTGGCGATGGAGCCGGTGACTGCGATACGCACGGCTAGGACACGCTCCTGCGAGGAGAGAGGATTGACAGTTAACGCTACCGGGTCCGCACGCGACCCCTGAAGGGCCAAAACTACCCGATAGTAGATCTTTCTTCGTGACGGCAACGGTGCATACGGTTCCGGTATGACGAACCTCAAGGTCCATGGCACCGCTCCGCTCGGCCCCGTCAGCGACCTGGAAGGCGATCTGGCGTCGCTGCGCGGCGACTGCGCCCGGATGGCCGGTCACTGGTCGGCCCCCGCACCCGTTGCTCCCCTCCACGTCTCCCTCTCCCTCATCCACGGGGTGACCGTGCCGCCCGCCTCGGCGCGGCTGCTGGACGCGATGTCCGACTACGGCGACTGACCGGCGGCATCCGGGCGGTGCCGCCGTACGGGTGAGAGCCCCGGCGGCGCCGAACGGGTGAAACGGAGTGCGCTCGCAGGGAACCGTGCGCTCCCCCGCCGCGTCCCATCGCTGTCCCCCGTACCGGGGATGTGCGATACGACCCTGGAGTGCCCGTCTTCGACAGGGCCGGGTCATGGGACAGCAGTGGAGCCGAAGGAGCGATGCGGTGAGCACCGAGCGACCCGACAACGACGCGACCGATCCCGTCGGGGGTCACGTCAGGGGTCCCGCCGACGGCGCCGCCGAGGACGCCGTCACGGGTCCCCCCGAGGACACCGCCGAGAACACGGTCGCGGATGCCGCCGAGAGCGGCACCGCCACGGCCGCCGCCGAGGATCCCGCCGAGGACACGGGCGAGGCGCCGGCCGACGGGACCGCGGAATCCGGCGCCGGTCACGCCGAGGAACAGGCCGAGGACCCGCCCCGGGAAACCGCGGAGTCGAGCACCGGCCACGCCCAGGCCCCGGCCGAAAGGACCGCGGAGCCCGACGCCGGTCCCGCCGAAGGACACGACACGGACCCGGCCGACGGGGCCGCGGAGCCCGAGGCCGGTCACCCCGGAGAACACGACGAGAACGCGACCGACGGGACGGCGAAGTCCGGCGCCGGTCACGTCGAGAGGCACGACGCGGACCCGGCCGACGGGACGGCGAAGTCCGGCTCCGGTGACGGCGGGAATCCTGTCGCGGCTCCGGCCGGGGACGCCGCCGGGCGTCCCGGTGAAGGCGTCGCGGCGAGCCCCGAGGGCTTCCACGACCAGCACCCCGACGGTTCCCGCGACCAGCACCCCGACGGTTCTCCCGCAGGTGCCGTGGCGGACACCGCCGTGGTTCCCGTCGAGGGTGCCGGCAACGGCGCCGTTCGCCGGCGGCGCACGCCGGCGGTCGTCGCCTCGGTCGTCGCCGCCGTGCTGCTCGTCGGGGGCGGCGGCGCGTACCTCAGCGCGACGGCGTCCGGCGGCGGCCGTTCCGGTACCCCCGGCACCGACACGACTCCCCCGCTGCTGGCCCTCGACGGCTACACCGCGAGCACCGGGGCCACGGGCGGCACCGCCGGCATCGCGCCCGGCGAACCCGACCCCTACGGCACGGTCTACCGCGCGAGCGGCCCCCTCCCCGCCGGACCCGGCTCGGCGCAGGTGCGGTGGGCCGAGGGCAGGGTGACCCGGGCCGAGGTGGCCCGGCTCGCGAAGGCCCTGGACCTGACGGGCACGCCGCGGCTGACCGAGGACGCCTGGACGGTCGGCTCCGTCAAGGACGGCTCCGAGCCGAACCTGCGGGTGAACGTGGACGCACCGGGGACCTGGACGTTCAGCGCCTCCGTCCCGGGGACCGACACCTGCGTCAAGGGCAAGCCGTGCCGGTCGCTCGGCTTCTCCGTCTCGGGCGGGACGCTGGCGGACCCGGTGAGCGAGGCGGTGGCCAGGAAGGCGGCGGCGCCCGTGCTGAAGGCCGTCGGCCAGGACGACGCGAAGGTGGACGCGAGCCAGCTCATGAACCAGGTGCGGGTGGTGAACGCCGATCCGGTGGTGGACGGGCTGCCCACCTACGGGTGGACGACCGGGCTGCGGATCGGCGCGGACGGCCATCTCCTCGGCGGCAGCGGCCAGTTGAAGACACCGGTGGAGGGCGACGCGTACCCGGTCATCGGGGCGAAGAAGACGCTGGACCTGATGAACGGGTCGGCGTCGGCGACGGGCGAGCCGCGCATGGGTCCCGGCGGCTGCGCCAGCCCCGTACCGCTGAAGGACCGGGACGAGATGCCGTGCGAGCACCCCTCCCCGGCGAAGCCGCGGTCGGTGACGGTGGAGAAGGCCACCTTCGGACTGGCGGCCCAGCGCGCGAACGGGCGCCAGGCACTGGTGCCGTCCTGGCTGTTCGAGGTGCGGTCGCCGGGCGCGCAGGACACGTACACCGTGACGCATCCGGCGGTCGACCCGGCGTTCCTGGCGTCGCCGCAGTCACCGGCGCCGCCGAGCGCGGATCCGACGGTTCCGGTGCCGTCCGGCGAGCCGTCCTCGCCGGCCGCCACGCATGGCGTCGCCGTCCAGGGCTACGCGGCCGACGGCAGGAACCTGAAGGTCTACTTCACCGGCGGCGTGTGCGCCGACTACACGGTGTCGGCGCGCGAGAGTTCCGGCGCGGTCACGGTCACCGTGACGGAGAGGCCCTGGAAGAACAAGGTCTGCATCATGATCGCCAAGATCTACGAGAGGACGGTGCGCCTGGACGCGCCGCTCGGCGACCGCGAGGTCATGGGCAGCGACGGCAAGGCGATCCACCACGGGCGCTTCGGTGTCCCCGAGACCTCCGGAGCGGCGTCGGCGGAGCCCCGCTAGCGGCGGACCGGCCCCGGACGGCCTCCGGCGGCGGACCACCGCCGGACACACGAGGGCGGCGGACCGGTCCCGGACACACGCGAAGGCGGCGTCCCCTCCGAAGGGGACGCCGCCTTCGTCCGTACCGGCGCGTACGCGCGCGTCCGGTCGCCGTCGCAGGGCCGCGGGCTCGGCCCAGCGGCGGTCGTGGCCCGCCGGACACGGACCGGGTGGCCTCGCTTCGGGCCCGGCCGATGCCGGGTCCGAGCGGTCCCGGTCTAGCTGAAGGAGTCGCCGCAGGCGCAGGAGCCCGTCGCGTTCGGGTTGTCGATCGTGAAGCCCTGCTTCTCGATGGTGTCCACGAAGTCGATCGAGGCGCCGCCCAGGTACGGGGCGCTCATGCGGTCGGTGACGACCTTCACACCGTCGAAGTCCTTGACGACATCGCCGTCGAGCGAGCGCTCGTCGAAGAAGAGCTGGTACCGCAGGCCGGAGCAGCCGCCGGGCTGAACGGCGACGCGCAGCGCCAGGTCCTCGCGGCCTTCCTGGTCGAGCAGGGCCTTGACCTTGGCCGCAGCGGCGTCGGACAGGATGATGCCGTCGTTCACGGTGGTGGTCTCGTCCGATACGGACATCTGCTTCTCTCCCGGGTTGTACGGAGACTGCTTGCCGCAGGTTGCAACCGGCGGGGCCGCGGATTCATTCCGGGCCGAGCTCGTGTCTTCTGCCTTCTCTCTTCATGCTCGCACATGCGCCCGTGCGCGAACACCGGCCTGTGGACAACCCGACAGACACCCGGGTGTCACCCGACGGAGAGGCGATCGGGATTCACGTCACATGGACGCTATGGCCATCGTCAACGTGACGTGAAGCGGTTATGATAGATAGCGTCAAATAGACGAAAAGGCATCGTACTGCCGGACCGCTCCTCAGGGAGCCCGGCGACCCGCAGAACAGAAAGGGTGCGTGTCGTGACCACCGCCCAGACCCAGGAGCTCGACGTACAGCCGACGCCCCTCGCCCTGCTGCTGCTCGGCCGCCAGGCCGACCCGAAGAGCGAGCGGGGCGTCGAGTGCCCCGGCGACCTGCCCTCGCCGTCCGACCCGGACCTGGTCGAGCGCGCGCGGGCGGCCAAGGAGAAGCTCGGCGACAAGGTCTTCGTGCTCGGCCACCACTACCAGCGCGACGAGGTCATCCAGTTCGCTGACGTCACGGGTGACTCCTTCAAGCTGGCCCGCGACGCGGCGGCCCGCCCGGAGGCCGAGTACATCGTCTTCTGCGGTGTGCACTTCATGGCGGAGTCCGCCGACATCCTCACGGGCGATGCCCAGAAGGTCGTCCTGCCGGACCTCGCCGCGGGCTGCTCGATGGCCGACATGGCCACCGCCGAGCAGGTCGCCGAGTGCTGGGACGTCCTGACCGAGGCCGGCATCGCCGAGCGGGTCGTGCCCGTCTCGTACATGAACTCCTCCGCCGACATCAAGGCGTTCACCGGCAAGCACGGCGGCACGATCTGCACGTCGTCGAACGCCCAGCGGGCCCTGGAGTGGGCCTTCGAGCAGGGTTCGCAGGTGCTGTTCCTGCCCGACCAGCACCTCGGCCGCAACACCGCCGTCCGCGACATGGGCATGTCCCTGGACGACTGCGTGGTCTACAACCCGCACAAGCCGAACGGCGGGCTGACCGCGGAGGAGCTGCGCGGCGCGAAGATGATCCTGTGGCGCGGCCACTGCTCGGTGCACGGCCGCTTCAGCGTGGACTCGGTGAACGACGTGCGCGAGCGCATCCCGGGCGTCAACGTCCTGGTGCACCCCGAGTGCAAGCACGAGGTCGTCGCGGCGGCGGACTACGTCGGCTCCACGGAGTACATCATCAAGGCCCTGGAGGCCGCCCCGGCCGGCTCCAAGTGGGCGATCGGCACGGAGCTGAACCTCGTACGGCGGCTCGCGAACCGGTTCGCGCCCGAGGGCAAGGAGATCGTCTTCCTCGACAAGACGGTCTGCTTCTGCTCGACGATGAACCGCATCGACCTGCCCCACCTGGTGTGGACCCTGGAGTCCCTCGCCGAGGGCAACCTCGTCAACCGCATCGAGGTCGACAAGGAGACCGAGGCGTTCGCGAAGCTGGCGCTGGAGCGGATGCTGGCACTGCCGTAACCGGCCTGCCCCGGACCCGGCCCGTTCTGGACCCGGATCACCCCGACAGCGGCTCCTGTCCGGGGTGGGCCGGGTCCAGGGCGAAAACGGTTCCGTCGGGGCTGAGGACTGTCAGGGAGCCCCCGTCGGGATACACCTGCGTCGGGTGGAAGCTCGTCCGGATGACCTGCTCGGCCCGTGCCGGGGACTCCCACAACAGGTGGCCCGTGGTCGTGTCGAGCGCGGCCACCCGTCCGGAGGCGCTGGCCGTGTAGAGGGTGCGTCCCCGCTTGTCGGAGAAGGGCGGGCCGGGCTGCTGGAGAGTGGTCGTGGTCTCCCACAGCTTCCTGCCCGTCGCGGGGTCGTGCGCGGTCACCCGGCCGTTGGAGGAGGCGAAGCAGAGCACCCCGCCCACCAGCGTGGCCTCGCCGCGCGAGCTGCCCGGCAGGCTCTTCCTGCGTACGGTCCCGGTCCTCGGGTCGATCAGCAGGACCTCGGTGTACACCGAGTCCTCGGCGTACACCAGGTCCTCGACCGATTCGGCCTGGTCGGCGGAGTCCAGGAAGGCCAGATCGCCGTCGACGTCGCCGACGTACGCGAGGTCGCCGTCCGGCACGCTCACCTTCCGGGTCGTGCCGTCGGCCGGGGTCATGGCGTAGAACACGGTGCGTCGCGCCGAGGAGGCCTGGTCGGAGCAGTCGGCGTACGGAAGGCCGCCGATCTCAAGGAAGTTGCAGTAGTAGGCCGGCTCGGCGGGCAGGACCGTGGTCCAGCGCGCGGTGCCCTTGCGCGGGTCGCGAGCCGTCACACGCTTGCCGTCCGGCACCAGCAACAGATCACCGACGAGGGCGGGCTGGACGGTTTCGTCGTTCATCGTGCGCGACCAGAGCAATTCACCGGTGCCGGAGTCGAGGGCCAGGACCTTGGCCGCCCGGGGGCCGCCCGAGCTGCTCACGACCGACTGGCGGACCAGCAGCACACCGTCGTACTCCCCGAGGACCGTGCTGTCGTAGTTCTCCCGTGCCACCCCCGAGGGCACGGAGTCCGCACGCCAGGCGAGCCGGCCCGTCGCCCCGTCGACCCGGACGGGGAAGAGACCGGCGCCCCCGCAGTACAGGGCGTCCTCACCCATCGCGCAGGACAGGGTCTTACCGGCGTAGCCCGCCTCCTCGTTCATCGGCCGGGTCACACCGGAGAGCGCGGCCCCGAAGACCGAGGTCCGCCAGGGCTTCCAGCCGGCGGGCAGCGGGTCCCAGCGGGCGGTGCCGGAGGAGGCTCTGTCAGACGGGGTGCTCCCCTTCGACGCTGTGCTCCCGTCCGGTCGGTGGAAGGGGTCGAACAGGAAGTAGGCGCCGACCGCCGCGGCCAGGACGGTCGCCGTCGCCGCCAGGAGCGGCCACCGCCGCCGGGAACGGCGGGCCGGGCAAGGTGCGGCGGCGGCCTGGGTGGGCTCCTCGCGCGTCGGTGCGGCGGGCGGCAGCCGCAGGGCCACCGTCTCCGGGTCGCCCGCCGCCGGCTCGGGCAGCGTCTCGGCGAACTCCCGTCCCAGTTCCTCCAGTCCGGGCCGGTCGCCGGCCTTCTTGGCCAGGCAGCGGATCAGCAGCGAGCGCAGCGGCTCCGCGACCGCGTCCACCGAGGGCTCCTCGTGCATGACGCGGTACGCCGTCGTGTAGGGGCTGTCGGCGTCGAAGGGGCCGCTGCCGGTCGCGGCGAACACCAGCAGCGCGCCGAGGGAGAAGACGTCCGAGGCGGGCCCGACCGAGCGGGCGTCCTCGAACTGCTCCGGCGACATGAACGGCGGGGTGCCGATCACATGACCGGTCTCGGTGAGGGGCAGGTTCTCCGTCGCGCGGGAGATGCCGAAGTCGATGACCCGGGGGCCGTCCTCGGCCATCAGGACGTTGCCGGGCTTGAGGTCGCGGTGGACGACCCCGGCCCGGTGGATGTCCCGCAGGGCCTCCACCAGCCCCAGCGCCAGCAGGCGCAGCCGCGCCCCCTTCAGCGGGCCGGTGTCGTGGATCAGGGCGGAGAGCGCCGGGCCGGGCACATACTGGGTGGCCATCCAGGGCCGGGAAGCCTCCGGGTCGGCACCCACGACCGGGGCGGTGAAGGCGCCGCTCACCTTGCGGACTGCCTCGATCTCCTGACGGAAGCGGGCCCGGAAGACGTCGTCCTGCGCGTACTGGGCGTGCACCACCTTGACCGCGACCTCACGGCCCGACCGGGAGCGGCCCAGATAGACGACGCCCATACCCCCGGACCCGAGGCGGTCGACGATCCGGTATCCGTCGAGCGTCCTCGGATCGTCCTTGTGCAGCGACAACGCCCCGATTCCCTTCCCCCGCAGAGCAGTTCGAGTTCACAGGATATGAAACCCGTGCGGGGGAAGGGACATCGGAGCGGTGAGCGGTCAGACCCCGGCGGGTTCCAGGGTCTTCTCGGGCTCCGCCGCCTCCCGCTTCGCCGCCCTCTTCTTCGCCCGGCGCTCCTTGCGCAGTTCGATCATCGCGTAGAGCGTCGGGACGAGCAGCAGCGTCAGCAGCGTCGAGCTGATGAGGCCGCCGATCACGACCACCGCGAGCGGCTGCGCGATGAAGCCGCCCTCACCGGTCACGCCCAGTGCCATCGGCAGCAGCGCGAAGATCGTCGCCAGTGCCGTCATCAGGATCGGGCGGAGCCGGTGCCGGCCGCCCTCGATGACGGCCTCGACCACGCCGTGGCCCTGCGCCCGGTACTGGTTGACGAGGTCGATCAGCACGATCGCGTTCGTCACCACGATGCCGATGAGCATCAGCATGCCGATCATCGCGGGGACGCCCATCGGGGTGCCCGTGACGACGAGCAGGCCGATCGCGCCGGTCGCCGCGAACGGGATCGACACGAGCAGGATCAGCGGCTGGACCAGCGAACGGAACGTCGCCACCAGCAGCATGAAGACGATCGCGATCGCCGCGAGCATCGCCAGACCGAGGTTCTTGAACGCGTCGTCCTGGTCCGAGGAGACACCGCCGATCGACGCCGTGGCACCGGCGGGCAGCTTCAGCTTGCCGAGCTTCGCCGAGAGGTCCGCGCTGACCGCGCCGGTGTTGTCGCCGGTCGGCTTGGCGGTGATCGTGGCGGCGCGCTGGCCGTCGATGCGGGTCATCGAGACCGGCCCGTCGACGAGCTTCACGTCCGCGATGTCGCCGAGCTTCACCGCTCCGAGCCGCAGCGCGCGCAGCTCCGCGATCGTGGTGACGGGCTTCGCGGACTTGATGACGACGTCACGCTCGGCGTCGTCCAGGATCGCCTTGCCGGTGGTCGTGCCGCGGACCGCCTGGGTGACGGCCGCGCCGAGGGTGGCGTCGTTGAAACCGGCCGCCGCGGCCTTGGAGTTGGCCCGGACCGAGATGCGCGGGACGCTCTGCGAGAGGTCGCTCGTGACGTCGGTGACGTCGTCCAGCTCGGCGACCTCGCCCCGGACCTGGCCGGCCGCCTCGCGCAGCACGTCCGCGTCCGCCGCCTTCACGACGACCTTGAGGTCCTGGCTGCCGAAGGCGTCACCGGCGGCGACCGTGGTGGTGCCGAGACCGGAGAGCTCGCCGAGCCCCTTCTCGATGCGGTCCTGGACGTCCTTGGCGGACGCGGAGTCCTCCAGCATGACCTGGTACGAGGCCTGGTTGGTGCCCGTGCCGCCGCCGAAGGCCGCCATGAAGCCGGAGGAGCCGATGGTGACCTGGTAGTCCTTGACGCCCTTGACGCCGTCGAGGAGCTTCTCGACCTTCTTCGCCTGCGCGTCGGTCGCGGCCAGGCTGGTGCCCGGCTTCAACGCCTGCTTGACGGTGAGGACTTCCTGCTCGCCCTGGTCGAAGAAGTTCGTCTTCAGCAGGGGCGCCATGCCGAACGTGCCGACGAGGACCACGGCCGCGATCAGCAGGCTGGTCAGACGGCGGCGGGTCGCGAAGCGCAGGACGGGGACGTAGAAGCGCTGGAGACGGCTGCGCTCCTCCTTCTCCTCGGCCTTGCGGCGGGCCTCCTCGGCGTCCGCCGGGGTGCCCTTGGGCGCGCGCAGGAACCAGTACGAGAGCACGGGGACGACCGTCAGCGAGACGAGCAGGGACGCGAGGAGCGCCGCCGTGACCGTCAGGCTGAAGGAACCGAACAGTTCGCCGACCATGCCGCCGGTGAGCCCGATCGGCAGGAAGACGGCCACCGTGGTGAGGGTCGAGGAGGTGACCGCTCCGGCCACCTCGCGGACCGCGGTGAGGATCGCCTCCTGGCGCTCCTCGCCGTATCCGAGGTGCCGCTTGATGTTCTCCAGGACGACGATCGAGTCGTCGACGACCCGGCCGATCGCGATGGTGAGCGCGCCCAGCGTCAGCATGTTGAGCGACAGGTCACGGGTCCACAGCACGATCAGGGCCAGCACCACGGACAGCGGGATGGACACCGCGGTGACCAGCGTCGAGCGGACCGAGGCCAGGAAGAGCAGGATGACCAGGACCGCGAACAGCAGACCGAGGGCGCCCTCGGTGGTCAGCCCGTGGATGGACTTGGAGACCGCCGGGCCCTGGTCGCTGACGACGGTGATCGCCGATCCCTTGCCCAGGTCGGCCCGCAGGCCGGGCAGCTTGTCCTTGACCGCGTCGGAGATGGCGACGGCGCTGCCGTCGTGGGCCATGGTGACGGTCACGGCGAGGCTCGGGCGGCCGTCGGTGCGCGTGATGGAGTCGGCCGCGGCCTGCTGCTGCTCGACGGTGGCGACGCTCGCGAGGCGCACCGGCTTCTTGCCGGGCGCTCCCGTGACCATCAGGTCCTGGATCTGGCGCAGCGAGGTGAAGCCGCCGCCGACCCGCACGGTGCGGTTGCTGCCGTCCTCGTCGAAGGATCCGGCCGGGACGGTCGCCCCGCCCGCCTGGAGCGCCTGGCCGAGGGCGGCCGGGGTGAGACCGGCCTTCGCCAGCTTCCTGTCGTCGGGCGTGACGGTGACCTGGAGGTCCCGCACACCGGCGACATCGACCCGGCCGACGCCGTCGATGCCCTCGAGGGCGGGGACGACGGTGCGGTCGAGCCGGTCGGCGAGCGCCTGCTGGTCCTGGCCGGAGGTGACGGCGAGGACGACGGTCGGCATGTCGTCGGTCGAACCGGCGATGACCTGCGGGTCGACCGCGTCCGGCAGCTGGGCGCGGGCCCGGTTGACGGCCTGCTGGACGTCGGCGACGAGCTGCTTGGTGTCGTTGCCGTAGTCGAAGGACGCCATGATCACGGCGTTGCCCTCGCTCGCGGTGGAGGTGACACCGGTGATGCCGTCGACGGCCCGGAGGCTGTTCTCGACGGGCTCGACGACCTGCTTCTCGACCACGTCGGGAGACGCACCCTGGTACGGCGCGAGCACCGACACCATGGGCAGTTCGATGGTGGGCAGCAGCTGCTGCTTGAGCTGGGGGATCGCTATCGCCCCGAAGACGAGCGCGATGATCGACATCAGCCCGATGAGGGCCCGCTGCGCGAGGCTGAATCTGGACAGCCAGGACATGGGTGGTGGGTCTCTTTTCCGTGGTTCGAGCGGAATGCGGGGGACGGGGGAACTCCCCACGTCACACCCTGGGCCATGAAAGGGCGACGATCCGTAGCCCCTGGGTCCATTTCCTTACCCGGAACCTACTCCAGGCGCAGTACGCCCGGGTAACGCTCAGTCCACCCTCGGGCGGACCAGGCCCGACTCGTACGCGATGACCACCAGCTGGGCCCGGTCCCGGGCCCCGAGTTTGGCCATGGCCCGGTTGACGTGCGTCTTCACCGTGAGCGGACTCACTTCGAGCCGCTCGGCGATCTCGTCGTTGGACAGGCCCGCGGCGACCTGGACGAGCACCTCGCGCTCGCGCCCGGTGAGCGCGTCGAGCCGCTGGGAGCGGGCGGTGCCGGGCCTCTCGTCGTCGCTTCGCGCGAGGAACCGGGCGATGAGTCCCTTGGTCGCCGCCGGGGACAGCAGCGCCTCGCCGCCCGCGGCGATCCGGATGGCGTTCAGCAGTTCCTCGGGCTCGGCGCCCTTGCCGAGGAACCCGGACGCGCCGGCGCGCAGCGACTGCACCACGTACTCGTCGACCTCGAAGGTCGTCAGCATCACGACCCGTACGTGCGCGAGGCCCGGGTCGGCGGTGATCATCCGGGTGGCGGCGAGTCCGTCGGTGCCCGGCATCCTGATGTCCATCAGCACCACGTCGGCCCGCTCGTCCCGGGTCACGGCCACGGCTTCGGCGCCGTCGGACGCCTCCCCCACGACCTCCATGTCGGGTTCCGAGTCGACCAGCACGCGAAAGGCGCTGCGCAGCAGCGCCTGGTCGTCGGCGAGCACGACACGGATCGTCATACGGGGTCCCCCAGGGCGGGTGTGCGGTTCTTGACCGGAAGGATCGCATGGACGCGGAACCCGCCTCCGTAGCGGGGACCGGCCGTGCAGCTCCCGCCGATCGCGGTGACGCGCTCGCGCATGCCGAGCAGCCCGTGGCCGCCGCCCTCGTCCGGCTCCGTGTCCTGTCCGGCGCCCGTGTCCTGTCCGGCGCCGTCGGGACCGTCGCCCTGTCCCGGGCCGTTGTCGAGGACGGTCACCTCCACCACCGGCCCGACCCGGACGACGCTGACCTCGGCCTTGGCTCCCGGTCCCGCGTGCTTGCGCACATTGGTCAGGGCCTCCTGGATCACCCGGTACGCGGCGAGGTCGGCGGCCGCGGGCAGCGCCGTGCCGGAGTCGGACCGGGCCACTTCGACCGGTAGCCCCGCGTTGCGGAAGGTGTCCGCGAGCTCGTCCAGCCGGGCCAGCCCCGGGGCGGGCTCGGTCGGGGCCTCGGGGTCGCCGGACTGGCGCAGCAGGCCGACGGTGGCGCGCAGTTCGTTCAGCGCGGACCGGCTGGCCTCCCGTACGTGGGCGAGCGCCTCCTTGGCCTGGTCGGGGCGCTTGTCCATCACATGGGCGGCGACTCCGGCCTGCACGTTGACGAGGGCGATGTGGTGGGCGACGACGTCGTGCAGATCGCGGGCGATCCGCAGCCGCTCCTCGGCGACGCGGCGGCGTGCCTCCTCCTCGCGGGTGCGCTCGGCCCGCAGAGCCCGTTCCTTGATCGCGTGCACGAAGGCCCGCCGGCTGCGGACGGCGTCACCGGCCGCGGCGGCCATGCCGGTCCAGGCGAAGACGCCGAGGTTGTCCTGGGCGTACCAGGGCAGCGGCCCGGCGAGCATGGCGACCGCCGTCAGGACCGTCATGGTGAGGAGGCCGACGCGCCAGGTCGTGGGGCGGTCGGTGGTCGAGGCCACGGTGTAGAGGGCGACGACGGCGGACATGGCCACCGGGGCGCGGGGGTCGGCGGTGACCAGCTCCACCAGGGAGAAGCCGACGGTCGCCGCGAGGACCGTCATCGGGGCGCGGCGGCGGAAGACCAGGGCCGCGGCTCCGAGGCCCATCAGGGCGAGGCTGAGGACGTCCGGGGTGCGGGCGCTCCAGGTCGTACCGCCGGCGCCGTGCGATTCGGCGAAGGAGCCGGCCACCATGGCGACGAGGACGCCTGCCGCGAGGGCGGCGTCCAGGGCGAGGCGGTGGTCCCGCAGCCAGTCCCTCGTACGCTCCAGGGTGCTCATCCGGTCCACGGTACGGGGCCCTGCCGGGCTTGGGACCGGCCGGTACGGCACGACTGCGCGCGGGCCCGGCTTCCGGTCCGGTGGGCACGGGCCCTCGGGCCCGGAAGCCGTGGCGCGGTGTGGTCAGCCGGGGATCAGGCCGTCGTCGCTCAGCATCGCGCGGACCTCGTCGAGGGTGGCGTCCGCGGACGGGAGGATGAGCTCCGACGGCTCCAGCGAGTCGTCGGGGAGCGGGGTACCGGCGTCGCGCACCGCGTCCAGGAGGGCTCCCAGAGTGCGGCGGAAGCCGGACTCGTCCCCCCGCTCCATCTCGGCGAGCAGTTCGTTGTCCAGCTTGTTCAGGGCGGTGAGCCGGCCGTCGTCCAGCCTCACCTGCCCCTCCCCCATGATCCGTACGATCATGTCGCCTCCTCAGGCCTGGGCCCGCCCGGTCACTGCTTGTCGAAGCGCGGAGTGTCCTGCGGCTGCGACGCCGGCCGGTCCTGACCCGTGCCGCCCTCGATCGCCTGCTTCTGCGACGAGGAGCCACCGGCCAGCTCGGCCTTCATGCGCTGCAGCTCCAGCTCCACGTCCGAACCGCCGGAGATCCGGTCCAGCTCGCTCTGGATGTCGTCCTTCGCCAGCCCGGACTGGTCGTCGAGGGCTCCGGAGGCGAGCAGCTCGTCGATCGCGCCGGCCCGCGCCTGGAGCTGCGCGGTCTTGTCCTCGGCACGCTGGATGGCGAGCCCCACGTCGCCCATCTCCTCGGAGATGCCGGAGAAGGCCTCGCCGATCCGGGTCTGGGCCTGGGCCGCCGTGTACGTCGCCTTGATCGTCTCCTTCTTCGTACGGAAGGCGTCGACCTTGGCCTGCAGACGCTGGGCGGCGAGGGTCAGCTTCTCCTCCTCGCCCTGCAGGGTCTGGTGCTGCGTCTCCAGGTCGGTGACCTGCTGCTGGAGCGCGGCGCGGCGCGACAGCGCCTCACGGGCGAGGTCCTCGCGGCCGAGCGCGAGGGCCTTGCGACCCTGGTCCTCCAGCTTGGAGGACTGGTTCTGGAGCTGGTTCAGCTGCAGTTCGAGGCGCTTGCGGCTGGTCGCCACGTCGGCGACGCCGCGCCGGACCTTCTGGAGCAGCTCCAGCTGCTTCTGATAGGAGTAATCGAGGGTCTCGCGCGGGTCCTCGGCCCGGTCAAGGGCCTTGTTCGCCTTCGCGCGGAAGATCATCCCCATACGCTTCATGACACCGCTCATGGGCTTCGCGCGCCCCCTTCTGACGGACTCCAGCTCCAGGTACTGCAACAGGACCCACAGTACGGGCCCTGCATCCATTACCGCACTGTTCGGGGACGGATGCGCTCATCCCCAAGGACGACTGCGCCCGCCACCGCTCCGGCGTGAGGAGTAGGTGGCACCCGGGGTGCACCCCTGAACGACGTCCCCTCTGTCCAGCACAGACGCACGGTGTTGCCGGATCGTTCCCCACTCGGCCGACGTCCATGCTCGCCGACCCCGTACCCTTGGGTTTTGTGTTCCGAAGCCGTGCGAAGGAAGAGAAGGCCCCCGCCGACAAGGCGCCGGTGACCGACTCCAAAGTGACCCGTGACCCCCAGGCCCCCAAGGGCCGCCCCACGCCGAAGCGCAGTGAGGCCCAGACCCAGCGCCGCAGCGTCGCCCAGACGCCGACGACGCGCAAGGAGGCGTCCAAGCGCCAGCGCGACGACCGCCGCGCGGCGATGGAGCGGCAGCGCCAGGCGCTGGCCAACGGTGACGAGCGCTATCTGCCCGTGCGCGACAAGGGCAAGGTGCGCCGGTTCGCGCGCGACTACGTGGACTCGCGGTTCTGCGTCGCCGAGCTCTTCCTGCCGCTGGCCGTGATCATCCTCATGCTGAGCGTGGTGCCGTCCGCCGTCCTCAAGAACGTGGCCCTGCTGCTCTGGCTGGTCATCATCGTGATGATCGTCGTCGACATGGTCGTCATCGCGATCCGCCTGCGGAAGCAGCTCAATGCGCGCTTCCCGGACGAGAACACCAAGGGCGCGGTCCGCTACGCCCTGATGCGCACGCTCCAGCTGCGTCGACTCCGGCTGCCGAAGCCGCAGGTCAAGCGCGGAGAGCGGCTCTGAGCACTACGTCGTTCTCCGGGGGCGCGGCGGATGCCTGGCTGAGCAGGCTGGGCGGGCTGCGGGATGTCGTACGGCAGGAACTGGTGGCCCGGCAGCTCGATGAGCAGATAACCGGGCGGTATCCGGTGGGGCAGCGCCTGCGCGTGCTCGACGTCGGGGCGGGCCAGGGCACCCAGGCCCTGCGGCTCGCGCGGGCCGGTCATCAGGTGACCGCGCTCGAACAGGACGCCACGATGCTGTCCGTGGCCCGCGAGGCGGTGGCCGCCGAGCCCGAGGGCATCCGGAGCCGGGTGCGCCTCATCGAGGGCGACGGCCACGAGACCGGTGTGCACTTCCTGCCGGGCAGCTTCGACGTGGTGCTGTGCCACGGCGTCCTGATGTACGTCGAGGAGCCCGACGCCCTGCTGGCGGGGCTGGCGCGGATGCTGGCCCCGGGCGGGCTGCTGTCGCTGCTGGTGCGCAACGCGGACGCGCTGGCCATGCGGCCCGGGATCGGCGGGGACTGGGCGGCGGCGCTGGCCTCGTTCGACACGACCGCCTACACGAACCGGCTCGGTCTCGACGTCCGCGCCGACCGGCTCGCCACGCTGACCGCCACGCTCGCCGGGATCGGTGCCCCGCTGCACGCCTGGTACGGGGTGCGCGTCTTCACGGACACGGCGGCCGACGGCGCTCCGGTGCCGCCGGACGCGAAGACGCTGCTGGCCGCGGAGGAGCGGGCCGGGCGGACGGACCCCTACCGCCAGGTGGCGGCCCTCCTGCACCTGTGCGGTGTGCGGGGCTGAACGCCCCCAGGAGTGCCGAACGCCCCCGGGCCGCCGCACGGCTCCGGACCGCCGGTGTCGCCCGCACGGATCGCGTGGCGGGCGGCGACGGGTTGCCGGGGCGGTTCCCCGGCAACCCCTGCCGGCCTACTCCGCTTCGGCGTGCAGGCTCATCGGACCGTAGATCTGGGTGCTGTCCTCGAAGAGGAACACCTGGTCCGCGCCTCCCGCCAGAAGGTCCTTCCACACCTCACCGATCCAGGACTCGGCATCGCCCTGGGTGGTGAACTCCTCGGGCTGCACCGCGGGTTGGACCTCTGTCCCGTCGGACTTCTCGAACCGCCACGTCCATGCCGCCATGTACGCCTCCAAGGTGTGAGCACACTGCACAGCGGAAGCCGGACAAGATCCGTCTCCCGTCCGAAGCCTAGCCGGACGCGCAAGACGTGCGGGGACACGGAAAAATCGGCGGCGTGGAACTGACTCTGCTCGGCACCGGTGCCCCCGCGGGCCTGCCCCGCCCCGACTGTCCCTGCGCCGCCTGCGCGAGCGCGCTCGGCGGGGAGGCGCGGGCGGCCACCGCGCTGCTCGTCGACGGCACACTGCTGCTCGACCTCACCCCCGGCGCCGCGTTCGCGGCGGCCCGCGCCGGACACTCTCTGGGCGGCGTACGGCAGGTACTGCTCTCCCATCCGCACGACGGACCCGCCGTGGAGGTGCCGGCCGGGCTGCCGCAGCCCGGCCGGGTGCCCGACGGAAAGGAGTTGGCGCTGCTGAAGGGTCACCGGGTGCGGGCGGTGCCGATGGACGCGCCCGGCACGGGGTACGCGGTGACCGGCCCGGCCGGGCAGCGGCTGCTGTACCTGCCGCCGGGCGCGGCGCCGGCGGGCCTGGACGAGAACGGCGGCGCGTACCACATGGTGCTCCTGGACGTGGTGGGCCGTCCCGACGCCCTGGCGCGGCTGCGCGCGGCCGGGGCGGTCGACCCGACGACGGACGTGATCGCCGTGCACCTCGACCACGACGTGCCCCCGGGGCCCGAACTGCGCAGGAGGCTCGCCGCGGCGGGCGCGCGGGCCGTGCCGGACGGGACGACGCTCGACGTGGGCGTCTACGAGGACGTGCCCGACGTTCCGCGCCGGACGCTGGTGCTCGGCGGGGCGCGTTCGGGCAAGTCGGTGGAGGCGGAACGGCGGATGGAGGCCTTCCCCGACGTCCTGTACGTCGCCACGGGGGGCACCCGGGGCGGGGACTCCGAATGGGCGCAGCGGGTCAGCGTCCATCGTGAGCGGCGGCCCGGTTCCTGGCGGACCGTCGAGACCTGCGACCTGGTCCCACTGCTGGCCGAGGAGGGCCCGGCGCTGCTCGTGGACTGTCTCTCGCTGTGGCTGACGGACGCCATGGACTCGGTGAACGCCTGGGACGACGCCGAGTGGTCCGGGGGCGGCGAACGCGCCCTGCGCGCCCGCGTGGAGGAACTCGTCGCCGCGGTCCGCGCCACCCGCCGCACGCTCGTCGCCGTCTCCAACGAGGTGGGCTCGGGCATCGTGCCCGCCACGGCCTCCGGGCGCCGCTACCGCGACGAACTCGGGCGGCTGAACGCGGCGTTCGCCGGGGAGTGCGAACACGTGCTGCTGGTGGTGGCGGGGCAGGCGCTGACGCTGCGCGGCTGACCCGGGCCCGCTTCCCGGACCCCGGTCCCCCGCACCGGGTTTCCGGTTCGCCCGCGGCCGCGGGCGACGGGCTCAGGGCTCCTTGCGGGCGACGACGCGGTACGCGTTCGAGAAGCGGGTGCGGCGCAGCAGGGGGGCCAGCAGCCGGTCCAGCGCGGCGGCCGAGGCGAGGAGCGGGGCAAACGCCCGGCCGAGGGCCGGCCGCGCGGCGCGCCGGAAGGGGGTCGGCGGTGCCGGGCGCCAGGGGACGTCGGGGCCGGGGAGTGCGCGGCCGAGCGCCAGGGCGAGGGCGCCGGAGAGGTCGTGGGGAACGTGCGGTGCGCGCCGGTCCGTCGCGACGACCACGCAGCCGAGGGCTTCGAGTTCGCCGAGCAGGTTGGGCAGCGGCACGAGGTGCAGATGGAACGGCTGGCCGTGGGCCGGCCACCACTTGCCGAGCAGCGCGCCGAACGCGCAGTCGGGGTCGGGCACTTCGACCAGGAGGTGTCCTCCGGGCCTCAACACCGCGAGCGCCGCGCGCAGTTCCTCGCGGGGTTCGGGTGCGTGCTCCAGGTGGTGGAACATGCTCACGACGTCGTAGCGGGCCCGCAGCCGCGTCGCGATCCCCGGGTCGGTGAGCCGTCCGACGTGCGCCTCCTCCACCCGTCCCGCCGCCCGCGCCCGCTCGACGCGCCGCGTCGGGTCGAGACCGTCGAAGGACGTGTACGGGTGGACCTTCTTGGCCGTCGCAGGGAAGTGCCCGAGCCCGGTGCCGACGTCGAGCCAGCTCTCCGGCTCCGCGAGGGGCAGCAGGGCGCGGGCCGCCGCGAGGTGGCGTCCGGTTCCGCCGCGGGCGCCGAGCAGCCGCCCGGCGAGGCTCTCGTAGGCGTCCTCGCGCAGGTCCCGGTGGTAGAAGGCCAGCCCTTCGGGGGTGAGGCGGGGGTTCTGGAAGGCGTGGGCGCAGTCCCCGCACGCGTCGACGACGAACGTTCCCGGCCTGTGCCTGCGCAGATCCGGCGTCCGCAGCCGGGTGCGCAGGCGCTTCGAGCCGCACCAGGGGCAGTCGGCGCGGCGTGGTTCGTGGAACCGGGCGGTGCCCTGGGCGAGTTCGGCCGCGTAGGCGGCACGGCGTTCGGCGATCGGTGGCGGGGCGGTGGGCATGGACACTCCTGTCGGGGACGAGCCGTACGACAATCCGATACAAACGGTACGTATGGGAAAGGGTTTCGGAGTGCAGCGACGTGGCGCGGACGCGTTCGATCCGTGCCGGTACTGTTCGGCGAATGAGCTCGCTTAATCTCGACGACTTCACCGATCTGATCGAGCGTCCCGACGGAGGCGTACGCCGTGACGCCGAGGCGCGCCGGGAGCGCCTGATCGTGCCGCCCGGGTCGCTGGGCCGCCTCGACGACCTGGGCGAATGGCTGGCGGCGGCGCAGTCCGCGGTGCCGGTACGGCCGATCGAGCGCCCTCGTGCCGTGCTGTTCGCGGGCGACCACGGGATCGCCGCTCTCGGCGTGTCGGCGCGCCCCGCGGGCGGTGCCGGCCGGCTGGTGCGGGCGGTCCTGGAGGGCGCGAGCCCCGCGTCGGTGCTGGCCCGCAGGCTCGGCGTGCCGGTGCGGGTGATCGACATGTCGCTGGAGGCGGATCCCGCGGGGCTGCCCGACGAGGTCGTACGGCACCGGGTCCGCAGCGGCTCGGGGCGGATCGACGTCGAGGACGCGATGACCCTGGAGGAGGCGGAGGCCGCGTTCCGGGCCGGAGTGGCCCTCGCGGACGAGGAGGCGGACTCCGGTACGGATCTGGTGGTGCTCGGCGACATCAGCGTGGGCGGGACCACGGCGGCGGCCGTCCTCGTCGCGGCGCTGTGCGGGACCGACGCGTCCGTCGTGACCGGGCGGGGCGGGCAGGCCATCGACGACCTCGTGTGGATGCGCAAGTGCGCCGCGGTGCGCGACGCCCTGCGGCGGGCCCGGCCCGTGCTCGGGGATCAGCTGCAGCTGCTCGCGACGGTGGGCGGGGCCGACCTGGCGGCGATGACCGGCTTCCTGCTGCAGAGCGCGGTGCGGAAGATGCCGGTGATCCTCGACGGGGTCGTGTCGGCCGCGTGCGCGCTGGTCGGCCAGCGGGTCGCCTTCCGGGCGCCGGACTGGTGGCTGGCGGGGCAGCGCAGCGGGGAGCCGGCGCAGGCGAAGGCGCTGGACCGGATGGCGCTCGAGCCGCTGCTCGACCATGGGGTGATGGTGGGTGAGGGGGCGGGGGCGTTGCTCGCGCTGCCGCTGGTGCAGGCTGCGGCAAGTCTTGCGGCGGAGCTTCCGGAGGCTTCCTCCCCGGAACCGGAGGAAACCCCGGCCGAGCCCGCCAAGCCCGAGCCCGAGCCCGAATCCGGCTCCGAATCCGAATCCGGTTCGGACTCCGGCTCCGCGCCCGGCTCCGAGCCCGACGCGAGCTCCGGCTCCGACGCGTAGCCCCGGCCCCGCGCCGGAGCCCAAGTCCGTACCGGCCGGGGGGGGGGGGGGCCGGGGGGGGGGGGGGCGGCCGCCCCCGCCCAGCGCCAGGCCACCCGGGGTTGTTTCCGGCACCGCGCGGAAGAGGGGGGGGTCCGCAGGGACGGCGGGGA
>NZ_JBIRQM010000007.1:297563-331314 GCF_044333225.1 Streptomyces sp. NPDC021080
CCGGCCCCGGCCCCCCCCCCTCGGCCGTGCCGGGCCGCCCGCGGCGGCCCCCGGGGGGGGCCCCCCCCCCCCCCCGGCCGGGCGTCACCACGGACTTTTTCGCCCCCTCCGCCCCTGCCCGTCCCGTACCCGGGGCTCCGCCCCGGACCCCGCTCCTCAAACGCCGGAGGGGCTGAACTTTCCCCGGCCGGAGCCGAGATCTGCCCGGGCAGGGCTGAAATCTGCCCGCGCCCGGCAGGCGGGGGCAGGGGCTGAGATGTTCCCGGGCGGGGCTGAGGGCCGGCCCGCGCTCGGAAGGCGGGGGCTTGAAGGCCGGGCCGCGTCCGGAGCCGTGGAGCCCAAGGCCGGGCCGCGTCCGGAGCCGTGGGGCCGGAGAGCCGGGTTTCGGCGGCTCGGCGCCGGGAGGGCACCACCTGTACCGGCCCTCCCCCGTCGCGACCATTACGCCCCATATCATCGCGCTTTATGGGAGATGCCCGAATTGCCGCTGACCAGGAACGGGCGTCGGCCCGCCGGAGTGACGGGGACCGGCGGTCCACGGCTGCCTCACGGCGGTCCGCCGCCTTCGCCGTGTGGTACCTGCGCGCGGTCACGTTCATCAACTTTCTGAGCGCCGCCTGGGTGTCGCTCGGACAGGACGTACGACGGCACAACACCGAGAACTACTTCACGCCCTATCTGCTGACCGCCGGCTTCGCCTCCGGTGTGTTCACGATGTTCCTGGCCATCACGATGCGGCGGCGCAAGCGGGCCGCGTGGATCCTCAACTCCGTGCTCAGCGGACTGTTCCTGCTGCTGTTCGGCGTCGCGATGGCTTTCCCGGAGATCCGCCAGTACGCGCAGAACTGGGTCTCGCTGGTGCTGACCGCGGCCTTCGTGGGCTCCCTGGCCGCCGGCCGCCGGGAGTTCTACGCCAAGGGCGACCGGTCGAACCCGAGGCTCGCCGCGGCGGTGGCGGTGGGCGGGCTGCTGGTCGCCTCGCTCCTCGCCGCGCTGCTGGTCACCGTCACCAACGACGCGCACGACGCGCACCGTTCGACGTTCCTGGACCGCTGGCGCTACGGCACCCTGCGGCTCGTCTCGGTCGCCGCCGACGACTCCCACTACCCCGGGATCGCGACCCCGAACTGGGTCAACGTCTCGGTCAACGTGCTCAGCACCCTGCTGGTGCTCGCCGTCCTCTACGCGGCCTTCCGCTCCCGGCGCGCCGTCGACCCGCTCACCGAGGACGACGAGAAGCGGCTGCGGGAACTGCTCGACCGCAACGGGGACCGGGACTCGCTGGGCTACTTCTCGTTGCGCCGGGAGAAGAGCGTGGTCTGGTCGCCGACCGGCAAGGCGGCGGTGGCGTACCGGGTGGTGGGCGGGGTCTCCCTGGCGAGCGGCGACCCCCTCGGCGATCCCGAGGCCTGGCCCGGCGCCATCGAGCCCTGGCTCGCCGAGGCCCGCGAGCACGGCTGGATCCCGGCGGTGATGGGCGCGAGCGAGGAAGCGGGGACCGTCTACTCCCGGCACGGCCTCGACGCCCTGGAGCTGGGCGACGAAGCCCTCGTCGAGACGGCCGAGTTCACCCTCGAGGGGCGTGCCATGCGCACCGTCCGGCAGGCCTACAACCGGGTCAGGCGGGCCGGGTACCGGGTGCGCATCCGGCGGCACGAGGACATCCCGGCCGCCGAGATGGCGTATCTGCTCCAGCGCGCGGACGACTGGCGCGACGGCGCGACCGAGCGCGGTTTCAGCATGGCGCTCGGACGGCTCGGCGACCCCGAGGACGGGCAGTGCGTGATGCTCGAATGCACGGACGCCGAGGGCGGGTTGAGGGCGGTGCTGTCCTTCGTGCCGTGGGGGCCGAGCGGACTCTCCCTCGACCTGATGCGGCGCGACCGCGACGCGGAGAACGGGCTCATGGAGTTCATGGTGATCGAACTCCTGCGGCGCGCGGGGGAGATCGGGATCACTCAGGTCTCGCTCAACTTCGCCATGTTCCGCTCGGTCTTCGAACGTGGGGCGCGTCTCGGCGCGGGTCCGGTGCTGCGGCTGTGGCGGTCGCTGCTCAGCTTCTTCTCCCGCTGGTGGCAGATCGAGTCGCTGTACCGGGCCAACGCCAAGTACCGGCCCATCTGGGAGCCGCGGTTCCTGCTCTTCGAGAAGAGCGCGGACCTGCTGCGCATCGGGGTCGCCTCGGCGCGCGCCGAGGGGTTCCTGGAGGCGCCGGGGCTGCCGAAGTGGCTGCACCGCAAGCACCTGGAGTCGCACAGATGAGACCGGCGGGGGCCGGCGCGAGGAGAGCCGTGGGGACGACCGGATGAGCACACCCGCCCGCTGGGCCCGCGCCGAGTGGGGTCTGCTGTACGCCACCGTGCGCCGGGCTCTGCGGGCGAGGGGGTGGCGGGCGGTCCCGATGACCCTCGGCGCGGTGTGCCTGACGGCCGCCCTCCAGTTCGTGCAGAACCAGTCCTGGGGCTACCGGCTGGTGCAGAACACGGGCGCCGTGCGGGCCGAGGACCCGCTGTGGCTCGCCCTGCTGCGCACCCCGCTCTCCTTGTTCGTGCCGGCGCTGGACCTTCCGGTGTGGGGCGCGCTCGCGCAGATCCTGATCGTCTTCGGGATCGCCGAGATCTGTCTGGGCTGGTGGCGCACGCTCGTGGTCGCGTACGTCGCCACGCTGGCCGGGACGCTGTACGCCCGCGTCGGCATCGCGCTCGGCCCGCACCGTCCGCTGGGGCTGCCCGGGGCGGACGCGCTGATCGTCGACACCGGCCCGTCGGCGGCCGTGGTGGGCCTCGCCGTGTTCCTGGGCTGGCGCTACCGGGCCTACGCGACGGCGGGAATCGTGATCGGGGCCATGGTGGCCGAGATGATCGTCAAGGACAACCTGGCGGGCAAGGAGCACCTGGCGGCGATCGCGGCGGTGCTGGTGGTGTGCTCCCTGTCCGCCGTGCGTCACCGCCGCTCGGACAGGGAACGGTCGGGAGCGGGGTCGGGTTTGCCGCCGATCCACTCCTGAACCCTGCGGGCGGGGCCCGCCCAGCGGCGGTCGTGCCGGTAGGCGCGCAGTCTGGAGCGGGCTCGGGCCCGCGGCCGGTTGCGGTAGAAGCGCCTGGCCCAGGGCGAGCCGGGCTTGGCCAGTCTGACGGCGCCGACGAAGGCGATGAAGGGAACGATCACTCCGAAGATCGCCATGCGGGCCTTGCCCTTGCTCAGGGTGAGCAGCGCGAAGAAGAAGTTCAGGACGATGGTCACGATCGCACTGGCGCGGTTCTGCGCCTCCTGGTCGCTGAGGTCGTTGACGCCGAGCGGCGAGAAGCCGCTGAGCATCAGGCCGACGAGGGCGGCCGTGACCACCACGACCTCGACGCTCTTGCGTCCGTCCTCGGTCCAGTAGACGTCGTCGAGGTGCAGGATCAGCGCGAACTCGTCGAGCACGAGGCCCGTTCCGACGCCGAAGACCACGGCGCTCACACAGGGCCAGAATCCGTAACGGCTGCCGGCGACCGCGCCGAAGCCGCCGATCACCGTGAGCACGACGCCGGGGACCACGTGGTGGATGTGCAGATCACCTGCCTTGACGTTGCCGAAGGGCCCTTTGCCGGCGCGGATCATCCGCACGACGACGCGGGTGACCGCGAAGGTCACGACGAACGAGGCCAGCGCCAGGAACAGGGGGAGCTTCCCGGGCTCGACGATGTTCTGATACCACCAATGACCCATATGCGAACTTTATCCACAGCCGCTGTATCCGCCCTCCGGGCGTCCGGGTAGCCTGCGCCGATGTCCAAGACCGCCTCCGGGGCCTCGCTGCCCGACAGCCTCCGCTTCGCCTTCGGCACCCTCACCGTGCTCCCGGTGAAGGTGACCCGCTGGGACCGGGAGGCCGCGCGCGGCGGCATGCTGTGCGCCCCGCTGACCGGTCTGGTGGTCGGCGCGGGCGCGGCCCTGGCGGGCGTGGCGCTGCTGGCGATGGGATCGGGCCCGTTGCTCGCGGCCGTCGCCTCCGCCGCCGTGCCGGCCGCGCTCACCCGGGGCCTGCACCTCGACGGTCTCGCCGACACCGCGGACGGGCTGGGCAGCGGCAAGCCCGCCGAGGACGCGCTGCGGATCATGAAGCAGTCGGACATCGGCCCGTTCGGCGTGATCACCCTCCTGTTCGTCCTGCTCGCCCAGGTGGCCGCACTGGCGCACGCGTACGAGGCCTCGTGGGGCCGGGGCGTCCTCGCGGCCGTCGTCTCGGCGGCCGTGGCCCGCCTCGCCCTCACGCTCGCCGCCCGCACGAAGGTGCCCGCGGCCCGCCCGGGGGGCCTGGGCGCGGCGGTCGCGGGCACCGTGCCGGTGCGCGGCGCGCTGCTGGTGGCGGCGGCCGTGACCGGGGCGGCGGCGGGAGCCGGCGCGCTCGTCGGGACGTACGACATCGTGCGCGCCGCGGTGGCGGTGGGTCTCGCCGTGCTGGCCGCCGAACTGCTGCTTCGGCACTGCGTCCGGCGCTTCGGCGGTGTCACCGGCGATGTGTTCGGCGGCCTGGCGGAGACGGCGGCGACGACCGCGCTCGTGGTCCTCTCGCTGGGCTGATCACCGGGTTCCCGGGGCGGGCGCCAGGCCGTGGGGCAGGGTGCCCCACGGATGGTCTCCCGTGCCGGGGACCGCGCAGGACAGTCCGGCCCCCCGTTCCGCGGCCAGCGCCTCCGTGCCGGCGCCGGCCGGCGCCCCGTGGACGAGATGGCACAGCACCGCGCCCGTCCCGGCCCACGGCGGCGGGGGTTTCCTCCGGTAGGTGGCCCAGGTTCCCTCGAAGGTGACGAGGACGTCGGCGATCCGGGCGTACGAAGGATGCGGTGCCGTCCCGTGGTTGAGGACGAGGGTGCCGCCGCCGAGTCCCCGGGCCTCCGTCGCGAGCCGCCGGTAGTAGCCGAACTCGCCCTCCGCCGCCGCCACCTGGTCCAGGAAGACGCCGTCGGCGGCGAACCAGTCGCGGTGCCGGGCCAGTTCGCGCCGCACGTCCGCGAACGGCCTGCGCCCGTAGGCCGTGTCGACGTATCCGAGGACCCGGACGTCCGCGGCGCGCAGCCGTGCGGCGACCGCCGCGAACGCCGGGTCGGGGTGCTCGCCGGGGCCGCTGGCGGGATTCAGCACCACGCCGTACAGCCGGGGCGCGGCGGCGAGGAGCGCGTCCCACTCGGCGGGGCGGACGTCGGGGTGTTCGTAGTACGGGACGAGCAGCGTCTTCACCGGTGAGCCGTCACCTTTCCGATCCGGGCGCAGACGAGCACGGTCTGGGCGCCCGCCGCCGCGCCGTGCACGATCAGGCCCACCCAGTGCGCGTCGCCCGTGTGCGTCGCCAGCGCCGCGGTCTGGGCGAGCGCGGCGGCACAGACCACGGCGGCGGTGCCGGTGACGGCGCCGAAGGACTGGAGCAGCAGTCCGGTCCACATGACCACCCCCAGCAGGAGCAGTCCGCCGAGCCGGACCCCGTCCGCCGCCGCGGGCGCGTGCGGCCACAGCGCGGAGACGCCGAGTCCGAGCGCGAGCAGCGCGACGAGGTAGCCGGTGAGGCACCTCAGGAGCGCGAGCGCGGTGGCCCGCCGGAAGCTCCGCGCCGAGGTGCTGGAGCGCAGCCCGGCGAGGCTCCCGCTGCGGAACCGGAAGAGCAGCCACTCGGCGGGACCCATGCTGAGGGTCAGGGCGACCGCGGCCGGGGCGGCGACCGCCGCCGGGGCTCCCGCGAGGACGTCTCCGAGGGCCGCGTAGAGCACCAGGACACCGCTGCCGAGGCCGAACAGGGCGTAGGCCACGGTTCCGGCGTGCCGGCGCGGAGCGGAGCGGCGGACGCGCAGCCGTGCGGCGACCGCGCCGCGGCGGCCCGGGTCCGTCCCCGCCCTGCCCCCGTCCGGCCGGCCCGCGGAGGCCGTGCGCGGCTCGCCGGCCCGCCCGGACGGCTCGGCGCCGCCTCGCGGGGTGCCGTACGGCAGCAGTGCGAGCAGCCCGGCGCCCCAGCTGCCCTCTCCCGACTCGCGGACCGCGGGGGCCACTTCGAGGAGTCCGAGCAGGGCGACCGCCGCCAGGGAGCCGAGCAGCAGGGCCACCCGAACCGGATCGGGGACCGGGTGGACCATGGTGACGACCGCGCCCGCCGTCATGGGCGCCAGGGCGGCGAGCAGGGTGCGCTCCCTGCCCATGACCAGCAGCACGGTGGCCGCGCCCAGATAGCCGGACTGCCCGGCGGCGAAGGCGACGGCGCCCCGGCCGGCCGATCCCGCCGCCGCGAAGGCCACCAGGGAGCCGAGCAGGACACCGGCCGGGGTCCCGACGAGCAGCGCGCGGCGGGCGGCCGTGCGGTCGCCGAGCCCCATCCAGGTGTACGCGCGGTGGGCCAGCCCCTGGTTCCAGGTCCAGCCGCACAGCGCCCCGGCGAGCATGGGGACGGTGCCGGCCGGCAGTCCGAACGCGCCCTTCGGCCCCGCGAGGAGCGGTGCGGCGAGGACGTAGCCGAGGCCGGGGAGGGCGAAGACGATGCCCCGCAGGAGGCAGCCGAGCAGACCGATCCGCCAGGGGTCGTGGGCCGGGCCCTCCGGTTCGGGATAGCCCCGGTCCACCCGCTCGAACAGCGCCTCGGCGAGGGCGAAGGAGTCGGTGACGCCGTACCGTTCCCGGATCTGGTCGTCCGAGAGGCCGTCGGACTCGAGGAGGGCGGCCACCTCGTCGGGGTGGACGGCGGCGGTCACGAACTCGCCCATTTCCGCGGCGAGTTCGTCGATCGGGTCGGGCTTCCCCCAGCTCGTCGAGCGGCGCTGGCTCGGCACCAGGGGACGGGTGGCCTCGTGGGCCCCGGGCTGCGTGCGCAGGGAGCCGCTCACCAGCCGGTCCCGTCCGTGGCGACGGCCTGGTACCAGGGGTCGCGCAGTTCGAGGGTCCAGTCGTCGACGGTCTCCACGGCGGGCTCGTACACCGTGGGCCGGCCCGCCAGTTCCTGGTAGACCGTTCTGAACGCGTCGACGGAACGACGCAGCGTGAACCGGTCGATGACTCTCTGCCGTGACAACTCGCCCAGATCCAGGCGGCGTTCCTCGTCCCGCAGCAGGGCGAGGGCGGCGGCGGCCATCTTCTCCGGCTCGCGCGGCGGGACGACGATGCCGGTGTCGCCGACGGCCTCCCGGACCCCGCCCACGTCCGTGGAGACCGTCGTACGGCCGCAGGACATGGCTTCGATGATCGAGAACGGGAAGCCCTCCGAGATGGAGGACAGCATGACGACGTGGCCGGCGGCGTAGGCGCGCCACACCTCGGTGATCCGGCCCTCGAAGGTCAGCCCGTCGGTGACGCCCAGTTCGGCGGCGAGCTTCTCCAGGCGGGTGCGGTAGGCCTCCCCGCCGGGCGGCACGGGGCCGAACAGCCGCAGCCGGGTCTCGGGCAGTTCGGCGCGCACCATGGCGTACGCGCGCAGGAGGGTCTCCAGGTCCTTGATCGGGTCGATCCGGCCGCACCAGGTCAGGGTGGGCACGGCGGGTTCGGGGCCCGCGTGCGGGAAGGCGTGCGGGTCGACGCCGTTGTAGACCGTGCGGATCCGGTCCCCGTCGGCGCCGCCGCGCTCCTCCCAGCGGCGGTTGTACTGGTTGCAGGGGGTGATGAGGTCGGCGGCGCGGTAGCCGAGGGAGTTGAGCTCGCGGTAGAAGCCGAGCATGAACGCCTTGACGGGCCAGCGCGCTTCGGCACCGCGGTAGCCGAGGTAGCGCTCGCGCAGATAGATGCCGTGCTCGGTGAGCAGGAACGGGACCCCGTCCAGGTGGTGCGCGACGAGCGCGGGCAGGGTGGCGAGACCGCTGCTGACCGCGTGGGCGACCGAGTCCTCGGGGATCCGGACGCCGAGCGGGCGCAGTGCGTGTTCCAGCAGGTCGGTCGCCGTGAGCGCGTCGTGCACGGTGGGCCGGGCGGCGGCCGTCGGCAGATGCGGCATGGTCCAGATCCACATCAGCGAGCGCAGCGCCGCCTCGCCGCGCAGGGCGGCGGACAGGCGTCCGTCACGGGCGAGCACGGACAGTTCGTACAGGGCGTCGCCGAAGTCCTCGGGCGAGTCGGGATCGAGGAAGGAGAGCAGGAAGCGTTCGTAGATCTCCGCGAAGCGGCGCTGGGCGCGGCCCAGCGGCGGGCGCCCGCGGCCGGGGCGCGGTCCCCAGGTCGGTACGCGGGTGTGCCGATAGACGTTGGGCGGCAGCTCCCAGGTCACGGGTTCGCGGCCGCTGCCGGTGAGCGAGACGATGTGGAAGTCGACCTCCGGCATGCCCTTGACCAGTTGGTCGCACCAGGTGCTGACCCCGCCGTGGACATGTGGATAGGTGCCTTCGGTGAGCATGGTGACATGACGGCCTGTGCGCATCATGCGCGGTTCCCCCCTGGGACTGTTTCTTCCGGAGGGCCCCCCGGCCCCCCGTCGCACGGCTCACGAGCGCACCCCGGCCGCTTCCGGCCGGGGTGCGCGTCTGAAGCCGCGGTGCTGCGCGCCTAGGCGGGCAGGTTCAGCTTGACCGCGGACTGGAGGAGCTCAGGCTTGGTCCAGTCGTTGCGCTCTCCCGCGTACGGCGTGCCGAACGCGGTGGTGCCGACGAGAAGCTGCTTGGTGGTCCCCTCCGGCACGGTCACCGGGATCTGCGTCCCGTTCGGGGCGGTGACGGTGACCTTGTCGCCGATGCGGTAGGCCGTGACCCTGCCGCTCGCCAGGGCGGTCTGCCAGTCGGTACGGCGCTGCAGCTCCGTGCCGATGGCGCTCTGGCGGGGGTTCTGCAGCGGGGCGTTGTCGGCGTAGATCGCCTTGTAGTCCGCGAGCACCTTGTCCAGGACCGGGTACAGGACGCGGCCCTCGGCCAGGTTGGACTGGTGGACGTAGTGCGGACGCGGGTCGTTGCCGATCGCGTGCCCGAGCGCGGTGCGCGCCTCGGCCGGGACGATGTAGTCGGCGTAGCCGGTGGCCGTGTTCAGCGGCGCCGGCAGGCAGGTGGACGTCGCGTTGTTCTCGCACACGCCGCTGCCGCCGTCGGCCTTCGAGGTGTAGATGTAGTTGTACTCGTCGGCCATCTCCTCGGGCGTGCCGGTGTTGTAGTAGATGTTCATCGGGTAGCGGGGAACGGTCGTCACGCCGTTGCCGACCGAACGCTGCTCGGGCTCGCGGGAGTTGTCGGACCCGGTCCACCTGACGCCGTTCGCGGCGAGGGCGCGCGCGAGGTTCGGGTTGTCGACGGGCTGCTGGGGCAGCGTCTTGAGACCCGAGTGCTCGCCGGTCACCAGCTCGGTGCGGTCGGTGGACAGCCCGTGCGCGGCGGCCCAGTCGTTGTTGTCCGAGATCTGTGCGGAGATGTCGGAGCGGCTCACCCACTGCGTGGAGCCGTCGGCGTTCTTCGAGCAGGTCCAGGGGACGGTCGTGGTGTCCTGGACGCAGCCGAGGAACAGGTGCGTGTAGGTGTGGTTCATCCAGCGGAACTTGGCCTTGTCGGCGAGCAGCCGGTCCGTGAGGGCGTCGGTGCCGCCGTTCTCGGACTTCCACTCCTCGCCCGCGCCCGCGTTGAAGACCATGTCGAGCGTGAACCCGTGGTCGGCCTCCCACTGGGCGGCGTAGGCGGCGTCGGCCGCGGTCATCCGGATCGGCGTGGTGGTGTCCTCGCCGTCGCCGCCGGCGCAGTCGATGTCGCCCGGGGTGCAGTTGAGCTGGGAGTCCCAGCGCGCGTCGGGCGCGAAGACGTCGTCGACGTGGACGGAGAAGTAGTTCCTGGCCTGACCGAGGTGCACGCCCTGGGTGAGCCAGTCGACGATGCCGCGCGCCAGCACCTTGAACTGCTTCTGGTACTGGTTGTACGCGAAGGTCACCACGAGTTCGCGGCGCCCGTCGTGCTCGTACTGGCCGAGCATCGAACCGCCGCCGGGCGCGTTCAGGTAGCTGGTGAACCCGTCCCTCGGATGGGCCGCGTAGCCGTAGGTCTCCTGCACCGCCGGGTCGTTGTCCTCGAAGGTCAGCGGTCCGTCGAGGTAGCGGAACGGGCCGGTCGTGCCCGCCGCGGTGACCTGGGTGGTCGCGCCGTCCAGCACACCGGACCAGCCGCCGTTCTGGTCGGTGTAGTCGAGACCGACCTCGGGGTGGGCCCAGGTGTAGGCGTCGACCTGCGGGATGCCGAACGTCTTCTCGTAAGCCTCCAGGGCGGTCTGTTCGGCCGAACCCGCGCCGAACGGTGCCTCGTTCGGCAGGACGACGCCCTGGTACTTGGCGCGCGGGGCGCCGTTCACGGTGTCGCTCAGGAACGTCGCGTTGATGGTCGGGCGGTTCGCGTCGCCCAGGTTGACCATGGTGTACGGGACACCCTCGTTCTTCAGCTCCGCGGTGATGGCTCCGACCTGGCCCGCGCCGTTGTCCACGACCAGGACCTTGAGATCGATCCGCGGCGTGGCCGCCGCGGAAGCACCGGGTGCCCCCATGCCCAGCGCCAGGAGTCCGGCGGCCCCCAGGACGGCAGCCGTCCCTCTCCACCGTTGCAGACTCTGTGCCATATGTAGCGTTCTCCCCCTCGAGCATCCCCCATGAGTGGAAACCATGGGGAATCTGTGGAAATCGTGCAAAGCAGTGGACGGCGTGCCCACTGACCACGATGAGTGTGTCCCAGGTCACCGGGAGTGAGGGGCGGGAATCCGGCACGGCGCCACCTGTGGGTGAACGTCCGTAGAAATGAGCGAAACCCGGCCCCGAGCGTAGGCTCGTCCCGGGTACTCGCCCGCCCTGTCAAGGGCCCCGGCAAGGACCGCCCCCGAGGACGGATCTAGGGTCAGCCGTCGGGCCCGGTCGACCCACCCCTTCTCGGCCACACGAACTTTCATATGGAAGCGGAGATCTCACCACCGTGACTGCTCTCACTCTCAGCACCGCCGCAGCGTCCGGTCTGCGGGCCGACGCGATCGTCGTCGGTGTCGCGAAGGGCCCCAAGGGCCCGGTCGTCGCACCGGGCGCCGAGGCCGTTGACAACGCCTACGACGGCGGGCTCGCCGGAATCCTGGAGACCCTCGGGGCCTCCGGCTCCGAGGGCGAGGTGACCAAGCTGCCCGCACCGTCCGGATTCAAGGCTCCCGTCGTGATGGCCGTCGGCCTGGGAGCGGTTCCCGAGGACGAGGCCGGCTTCGACGCCGAGGTGCTGCGCCGCGCGGCCGGCGTCGCCGCCCGCGCGCTCGCCGGCGCCAAGAAGGCCGCGTTCGCGCTGCCGGTCTCGGACGCCGCCGACGCCGGTGCCGTCGCCGAGGGCGCCCGCCTGGGTGCGTACGGCTTCGACGCCTACAAGGAGACCGGCCGCAGCGAGGCCGCCAAGGACCGCAAGGGGCCGCTCGGCGAGGCGACCGTCCTCGGCGGCAAGCCCCGCGACGCGGCGTACAAGGCGGCCATCGCGCGCGCCACCGCCGTGACCGAGGAGCTCAACCGCGCCCGCGACCTCGTCAACACCCCGCCGAACGACCTCAACCCGGAGTCCTTCGCCGCCGTCGCCACCGCGGCCGGCAAGGAGCACGGCATCAAGGTGCAGGTGCTCGACGAGAAGGCCCTGGCGAAGGGCGGCTACGGCGGCATCCTCGGTGTCGGCGCCGGAGCGGTCGCCGGTCCCCGCCTGGTGAAGCTGTCGTACACCTCCTCGAAGGCCAAGAAGCACCTCGCCTTCGTCGGCAAGGGCATCACCTACGACTCGGGCGGCATCTCGCTCAAGCCCGCCGGGCACAACGAGACGATGAAGTGCGACATGGCCGGCGCCGCCGCGGTGTTCGCCGCCGTGGTCACCGCCGCGCGTCTCGGCCTGGAGGTCAACGTCACCGGCTGGCTCGCGCTCGCCGAGAACATGCCGTCCGGCTCCGCCACCCGTCCGGGTGACGTGCTGCGCATGTACAGCGGCAAGACCGTCGAGGTGCTGAACACCGACGCCGAGGGCCGGCTGGTCCTGGCGGACGCGCTGTGGAAGGCGTCCGAGGAGAAGCCGGACGCGATCGTCGACGTGGCGACGCTGACCGGCGCGATGGTGCTGGCGCTCGGCAGCCGCACCTTCGGCGTGATGGCCAACGACGACGCGTTCCGTGCCGCGATCGTCGAGGCCGCCGAGGAGGTCGGCGAGGAGTCCTGGCCGATGCCGCTGCCCGAGCACCTGCGCAAGGGCATGGACTCCCCCACCGCCGACATCGCCAACATGGGCGAGCGCATGGGCGGCGGCCTGGTCGCCGGCCTGTTCCTGCGCGAGTTCGTGGGCGAGGGCATCACCTGGGCGCACCTGGACATCGCGGGCCCCGCGTTCAACGAGGCCGGCCCGTTCGGCTACACCCCCAAGGGCGGCACCGGTTCCGCGGTCCGCACCCTGGTCCGTCTCGCCGAGCTGACGGCGGCCGGCGACCTGGGCTGAGCCCTCGTACGCCGTACGGCCCCGGGCGCCCGCGCGCCCGGGGCCGCTCGTATGGCCGAACGGAGGTTTCGCCCTCGACGAAATCCGCAGGTTCACCCCGCTCCGCACCCCGTCGACGTGATGGATCAGACGCCGCACACACCGGCCCGGCGTCTCGCTCGCCCTCGACAAGTGCGAAGATGGGTTCTCGGCAGGACAGGGCCCCCACCACAGGGCCGTAGAAAGAGCGGCCGGACACCAGCCGACCGACCGGTCAACCACCCGTAAGGGACAAAGGTGCCCGGCGTTACGGCGCACATGCATGGAGGACGTGACGTGGCGAACGACGCCAGCACCGTTTTCGACCTAGTGATCCTCGGCGGCGGTAGCGGCGGTTACGCCGCGGCGCTGCGCGGAGCGCAGCTGGGCCTGGACGTCGCCCTGATCGAGAAGGACAAGGTCGGAGGTACCTGCCTGCACCGTGGGTGCATCCCCACGAAGGCCCTGCTGCACGCGGGCGAGATCGCCGACCAGGCCCGCGAGAGCGCGCAGTTCGGCGTCAAGGCCACCTTCGAGGGCATCGACGTACCCGCCGTCCACAAGTACAAGGACGGGGTCATCTCCGGTCTGTACAAGGGTCTGCAGGGTCTCATCGCGTCCCGCAAGGTGACGTACATCGAGGGTGAGGGCCGTCTGTCCTCCCCGACCTCCGTCGACGTGAACGGCTCGCGGATCCAGGGCCGCCACGTGCTCCTCGCGACCGGCTCCGTGCCGAAGTCGCTGCCGGGCCTGGAGATCGACGGCAACCGCATCATCTCGTCGGACCACGCGCTCGTCCTGGACCGCGTCCCGCAGTCCGCGATCATCCTGGGCGGCGGCGTCATCGGCGTCGAGTTCGCCTCGGCGTGGAAGTCCTTCGGTGCCGACGTGACGGTCATCGAGGGCCTCAAGCACCTCGTCCCGGTCGAGGACGAGAACTCCTCCAAGCTTCTTGAGCGCGCGTTCCGCAAGCGCGGCATCAAGTTCAACCTGGGCACCTTCTTCTCGAAGGCCGAGTACACCCAGAACGGTGTCAAGGTCACCCTCGCCGACGGCAAGGAGTTCGAGGCCGAGGTCCTGCTCGTCGCCGTCGGCCGCGGCCCGGTCTCGGCCGGTCTCGGCTACGAGGAGCAGGGCGTCGCGATGGACCGCGGCTACGTCCTGGTCGACGAGTACATGCGGACGAACGTCCCCACGATCTCCGCCGTCGGCGACCTCGTCCCGACGCTCCAGCTCGCGCACGTCGGCTTCGCCGAGGGCATGCTGGTCGCGGAGCGGCTGGCCGGTCTGAAGACCGTCCCGATCGACTACGACGGCGTCCCGCGCGTGACGTACTGCCACCCCGAGGTCGCCTCCGTGGGCATCACCGAGGCCAAGGCCAAGGAGATCTACGGCGCGGACAAGGTCGTCGCCCTGAAGTACAGCCTGGCGGGCAACGGCAAGAGCAAGATCCTCAACACCTCGGGCGAGATCAAGCTCGTCCAGGTGAAGGACGGTGCCGTGGTCGGCGTCCACATGGTCGGCGACCGCATGGGCGAGCAGGTCGGCGAAGCCCAGCTCATCTACAACTGGGAAGCGCTGCCCGCCGAGGTCGCCCAGCTCATCCACGCCCACCCGACGCAGAACGAGGCGCTCGGCGAGGCCCACCTCGCGCTCGCGGGCAAGCCGCTGCACGCGCACGACTGACCGGCCCGGCCGGGGGTTTCCCCCGGCCACCGGCCGTTCCAGTCACCGCGTCGAGCAGGGCTCGACGACGACCACAGACTTCCGCACTTCCCCGAGCCCTCGATCCCGGTCGGGCAGGGGAGACCCCAATAAGGAGCAACAGAAACCATGCCGGTTTCCGTAACCCTTCCGGCACTCGGTGAGAGCGTCACCGAGGGCACTGTCACCCGCTGGCTGAAGGCCGAGGGCGAGCGCGTCGAGGCCGACGAGCCGCTGCTGGAGGTGTCGACGGACAAGGTCGACACCGAGATCCCCTCCCCCGCCGCCGGCATCCTGGCGTCCATCAAGGTCGCCGAGGACGAGACCGTCGAGGTCGGCGCCGAGCTGGCCGTCATCGACGACGGCACGGGCGCGCCCGCCGCCGCCCCGGCTCCCGCCGCCGCCGAGGCCCCGGCCCCGGCCCCGGCCGCCGCTCCGGCCGCCCCCGCCCCGGTCGCCGAGGCCCCCGCGGCCCCGGCCCCGGCTGCTCCCGCCGCCGCCCCGGCCGGTGGCGCCTCCGGCACCGACGTCGTGCTGCCCGCGCTGGGCGAGTCCGTCACCGAGGGCACCGTCACCCGCTGGCTGAAGCAGGTCGGCGAGGAGGTCGCGGAGGACGAGCCGCTGCTCGAGGTCTCCACGGACAAGGTCGACACCGAGATCCCCGCGCCGGTCGCCGGCGTGCTGCTGGAGATCGTGGTCGGCGAGGACGAGACCGCCGAGGTCGGCGCGAAGCTGGCCGTCATCGGCGCTCCCGGCGCGGCTCCGGCCGCCGCCGCTCCGGCCGCCCCCGCCGCCCCCGTCGCGGCCCCGGCCCCCGCCGCTCCGGCCCCGGCTGCTCCGGCCGCCCCGGCCGCCGCCGCCCCGGCTCCGGTCCAGCCCGCCGCTCCGGCCGCGCCCGCCGCTCCGGCCCCCGCGCCGGTGGCCGCGCCCGCGCCCGTCACCCCGGCTCCGGCGCCCGCCGCGACCGCCGGTGACGACGGTGCGTACGTGACCCCGCTGGTGCGCAAGCTCGCCGCCGAGAACGGCGTCGACCTGGCCGCCGTCAAGGGCACCGGCGTCGGCGGCCGTATCCGCAAGCAGGACGTCGTCGCCGCCGCCGAGGCCGCGAAGGCCGCGGTCCAGGCTCCGGCCGCTGCCGCCGCCCCGGCCGCCGCCGCTGCCAAGAAGGCCCCGGTCCTGGAGGTCTCCCCGCTGCGCGGCCAGACCGTCAAGATGACCCGCATCCGCAAGGTCATCGGCGACAACATGGTCAAGGCCCTGCACGAGCAGGCGCAGCTGTCCTCGGTCGTCGAGGTCGACATCACCCGCCTGATGAAGCTTCGCGCGCAGGCGAAGGACTCCTTCGCGGCCCGCGAGGGCGTCAAGCTCTCCCCGATGCCGTTCTTCGTGAAGGCGGCGGCCCAGGCGCTGAAGGCCCACCCGGTCATCAACGCCCGGATCAACGAGGCCGAGGGCACGATCACCTACTTCGACGCCGAGAACATCGGTATCGCGGTGGACTCGGAGAAGGGCCTGATGACCCCGGTCATCAAGGGCGCGGGCGACCTCAACATCGCCGGCATCTCGAAGGCCACCGCCGACCTGGCGGGCAAGGTCCGGGCGAACAAGATCACTCCGGACGAGCTGTCCGGCGCGACCTTCACCATCTCCAACACCGGCTCGCGCGGCGCGCTCTTCGACACGATCATCGTGCCGCCGAACCAGGTCGCGATCCTGGGCATCGGCGCCACGGTCAAGCGTCCGGCCGTCATCGAGACGGAAGAGGGCACCGTCATCGGCGTCCGCGACATGACCTACCTGACGCTCTCCTACGACCACCGCCTGGTGGACGGCGCCGACGCGGCCCGTTACCTGACCGCGGTCAAGGCGATCCTGGAGGCGGGCGAGTTCGAGGTCGAGCTCGGCCTGTAACCCGCACCGCTTCCCCGCGGCACGCTGACACGGCACCCCCGTCCGGACCTCCGGGCGGGGGTGCCGTGTTTCCGTGGCACCCGGGTTCCCCGGCCGGAGGTCTTCCGCCGCGGCCCGGGTTCCGCGATCACTTCGACGGCACGAATCCGGACTTCACCCGGTACGGGCCCGTACGGCCGGGAACACTCTGACAGCGTGTAAGTCTCGTCTCACCTGCGGGAAAGCGCCGCCATGCACCCGACACCGACGGAGTCACGGCCTTATTGTCTAAAGGTCAAGCCCCCGGGGTCTCGCCGCCCCTCGCGAAGGAGCCTTCATGACCGCGCCCGTCGTCCACTCGCTGCGCGAACAGATCCGCGAGCACATCGTGGAGGGGATCGTCAGCGGGCGCTGGAAGCCGGGCGAGCGGATCGTGGAGCGGCGGATCGCCACCGAACTGGAGGTCAGCCAGACCCCGGTGCGCGAGGCTCTGCGCGAGCTGGAGTCGCTGCGGCTGATCGAGTCGGCGCCGAACAAGGGCGTCCGGGTGCGGAACCTGACGGCGGCCGACCTGGAGGAGAGCTACCCCGTACGAGCCGGTCTGGAGGCCATCGCGGCGGAGCTGGCGGCGGGGAAGCTGGCGGAGGACTGCTCGGCCCTGGAGCCGCACGTGGCGGCGCTGTACGAGGCCGACCGGCTGGCCGACGGGACCGGCCAGGTGCGGCACACCGTGGGCTTCCACCGCGAGCTGGTCCGGGCGGCCGGGAACTCCGTGCTCCTGCACACCTGGGAGGGCCTGGGCATCGAGGTCTTCACGGCCCTGTCCATCCGCTGGCTCGGAACCGTGCAGCAGTCGTACGCGGAGGAGCACGAGGCCCTCGTGGACGCCTTCCGGCGGCGCGATCCGGGGATCGCCGACCTCGTCAAGGCCCACGTCCTCGGCTGCGCCCCGCGCCCCTGAGGGACCTGCCGACGGCGTCGGCGCAGGGGAGCGCACCCGCGCTCAACCGTGCTCCCACCTGCGAAAACAGTCACTTTTCACGGCACCCGGTGCCTGCCTCCAAGGCACCCCGTGCCGACTTTCCGATCTGAAGAGGATTTCCCCCGGAATCCTTTGATCGATCATCGATCAGGGGGTTACAGTCCTCGACGGGCTCCCACAAGAGCCCGCCGCCCTGTCCTGCCATAGACCAAGGGCACCTCCCGAAAACCCCTTGCCGACGAGGGAACCCCCCTCCGCATCCGGAAGGCGGCGCAATGACCGACCCCACCGCAATCCAGCCGAGCGAGCTCGACCAGCTCCCGGACCGCGACCCCGAGGAGACCGCCGAGTGGCAGGCCTCCCTGGACGCCGTCACCCAGGCGGCCGGGCCGCACCGTGCCGCGTACCTGATGCGCCGCACGCTGGAGCGCGCCGAGGGCAACGGTCTCGCGCTGCCCAAGCTGCTCGAGACCGACTACGTCAACACCATCCCCACCGCCGCCGAGCCCGCCGTGGACGGCGACGAGGCGATGGAGGCCCGGATCACCGCGTGGAACCGCTGGAACGCGGCCGCGATGGTGACCCGGGGCGCGAAGCACGGCGTCGGCGGCCACATCGCCACCTTCGCCTCCGCGGCCTGGCTCTACGAGACCGGCTTCAACCACTTCTTCAAGGGCAAGGAGGGTGACGGCTCCGGCGACCAGCTCTACATCCAGGGCCACGCCTCCCCCGGCATCTACGCCCGCGCCTTCCTCGACGGCCGGCTGACCGAGCAGCACCTGGACAACTTCCGCCAGGAGTCGGGCGGCGCCGGTCTCCCGTCGTACCCGCACCCGCGCCGGCTGCCCTGGCTGTGGGAGTTCCCGACCGTCTCCATGGGTCTCGGCCCGCTGTCGGCGATCTACCAGGCCCACTTCAACCGCTACCTCACCAACCGCGGCATCAAGGACGTCTCCGCGTCCCACGTGTGGGCGTTCCTCGGTGACGGCGAGATGGACGAGCCGGAGTCGACGGCGGCACTCGCACTCGCCTCCCGCGAGGGCCTGGACAACCTGACCTTCGTCATCAACTGCAACCTGCAGCGCCTCGACGGCCCGGTCCGCGCGAACTTCAAGATCGTGCAGGAGCTGGAGGCCCAGTTCCGCGGCGCCGGCTGGAACGTCGTGAAGTCGCTGTGGGGCTCGGCCTGGGACGAGCTGTTCCGGCTCGACACCACGGGCGCGCTCGTCCGCCGCCTGCGCCAGGTGCCCGACGCGCAGGTGCAGACGTACCAGACCCGCGACGCCGCCTACATCCGCCAGGACTTCTTCGGCGCCGACCCGGCGCTCGCCGAGATGGCGAAGCTGCTGAGCGACGACAAGATCCTGGAGTGCTTCCACCTCTCGCGCGGCGGCCACGAGTCGCGCAAGGTGTACGCGGCCTACCGCGCCGCCCTCGCCCACAAGGGCGCGCCGACGGTGATCCTGGCCCAGACGGTCAAGGGCCACACCCTCGGCCCGGGCTTCGCGTCGAAGAACGCCAACCACCAGATGAAGAAGCTGTCCACGGACGAGTTCAAGCAGATGCGTGATCTGCTCGAACTGCCCATCTCCGACAGCCAGTTCGTCGACGGTGTGGTCCCCTACGGCCACCCGGGCGCCGACTCCCCCGAGGTCCGCTACCTCCAGGAGCGCCGCGCGGCCCTCGGCGGCCCGGCCCCGGCCCGCCGCACGCACGCCGTGGCCCCGCTGCCGGCCCCCGCCGACAAGGCGTTCGCGTCCTTCGACAAGGGCTCCGGCTCGCAGAACGTGGCGACGACGATGGCGTTCGTCCGCCTCGTCAAGGACCTGGTCCGCGACAAGGAGACCGGCCGCCGCTGGGTGCCGATCGTCCCGGACGAGGCCCGCACCTTCGGTATGGAGTCGCTCTTCCCGTCGCTGGGCATCTACTCGCCCAAGGGCCAGACGTACGAGCCGGTCGACCGCGACCAGCTGATGTACTACAAGGAGGCCAAGGACGGCCAGATCCTCAACGAGGGGATCACCGAGGCCGGCTCCATGGCGGACTTCATCGCCGCGTCCACCGCGTACTCCACGCACGGCGAGACGATGATCCCCTTCTACATCTTCTACTCGATGTTCGGCTGGCAGCGCACGGCCGACCAGATGTGGCAGCTCGGCGACCAGCTCGGCCGCGGCTTCCTGGTCGGTGCCACGGCGGGCCGTACGACCCTGACCGGTGAGGGTCTCCAGCACGCCGACGGCCACTCCCCCGTCATCGCGGCGACGAACCCGGCGGCGCTGTCCTACGACCCGGCGTTCGCGTACGAGATCGCCACGATCGTCAAGGACGGTCTGCGCCGGATGTACGGCGAGGCGGCCCCGGGCGAGGACCAGGACGTCTTCTACTACCTGACCGTCTACAACGAGCCGATGCCGCAGCCCGCCAAGCCGTCCGGCCTCGGCATCGACGAGGGCATCGTCAAGGGCCTGTACCGCTTCAACACGGCGGAGTCGGCGGGCCTGAACGTGGCCGCGGCGAACGCCCCGCGCATCCAGCTGCTCGGCTCCGGCACGGCGATCCACTGGACGCTGGAGGCGCAGAAGCTGCTCGCCGAGGAGTGGGGTGTGGCCGCCGACGTGTGGTCCGCGACCTCCTGGACCGAGCTGCGCCGTGACGCGCTGGAGGCCGACGCGGCCCTGCTGCGCGGCGAGGAGCGGGTGCCGTTCGTCCGCCAGGCGCTCCAGGGCGCCGAGGGCCCGGTGCTCGCGGTCTCCGACTACATGCGCCAGGTCCCGGACCAGATCGCGCAGTGGGTCGAGCAGGACTGGTCCTCGCTCGGTGCCGACGGCTTCGGTCTCTCCGACACCCGCGCGGCGGCCCGCCGCCACTTCGGCGTGGACGCGCAGTCGATCGTCGTCGCCGCGCTGGCGCAGCTCGCCCGCCGCGGCGAGGTCAAGGCGTCGGCGGTGAAGGAGGCCCGGGAGCGCTACGGCCTGTAGTGCCCGGGGAGTGAACCCGGAGAGGGGGGTACGGCGAGCGCCGTACCCCCCTCTCGGCTTTCCCGGCCCCGCGCGGCGGCCGTCCCGGCTTCACCGCCTTTCCGGCGGTCCTCTCGGGGCGCCGGTCCCTTCCGGCGGCCGTCACGGGTCCCGCCGCCCGGCCCCGCGCTGTCGGTGGCGCCCGGCATCATGAACCCATGCGTGCCGCTCGTCTGATCAAGATGGTGCTGCTGCTCCAGGCCCGCGCGTCGATGACCGCCGCCGAACTGGCGCGGGAGCTGGAGGTGTCCGAGCGCACGGTCTCCCGGGACGCGCAGGCGCTGTCGGAGGCGGGGATCCCGGTCTACGCGGACCGGGGCCGGGCCGGCGGCTACCGCCTGGTCGGCGGGTACCGCACGCGGCTGACGGGACTGGCGCGCAGCGAGGCGGAGGCACTGTTCCTGAGCGGGGTGCCGGGGGCGCTGCGCGACATGGGCCTTCAGGACACGGCGTCGGCGGCCCGGCTGAAGGTGTCGGCGGCGCTGCTGCCCTCCGTCCGGGACGCCTCGCGGTCGGCGGCGCAGCGTTTCCATCTGGACGCGCCCGCCTGGTTCAGCGAGCCGCGGGCGCCGGAGCTGCTGCCCGCGCTCGCGGACGCGGTGTGGGACGACCGCCCGGTCCTCGCGCGCTACCGGCGCGGCGGGGCGGAGGTGGAGCGGACGCTCGAACCGTACGGGCTCGTCCTGAAGGCCGGGCTCTGGTATCTGTGCGCGCGGGTGGCGGACACGGAGTCCTTCCGGGTGTACCGGATCGACCGGTTCACCGCCGCCGAGCCCGGCGCGGAGCGGTTCCGGCGGGACGACGGGTTCGATCTGCCGGCGTTCTGGGCGGAGCGGGCCAAGGAGTTCGCCCGGTCCGTCCTGCGGTCCGAGGTCGTCGTACGGCTGTCCCCGGAGGGCGTACGACAGCTGCCGTACGCCCTCGGTCCGGCGTCCGCGAAGGAGGGGCTCGGCGCGTCCGGCGCCCCCGACGGGCACGGCTGGGTGACCCTCACCCTGCCGGTCGAGTCGGAGGAGATCGCCCGGATGCAGCTGCGGGGGCTCGGGCCCGAGGTGGAGGTGCTCGCTCCGGCGGCCCTGCGGGAGCGCTGCGCGAAGGACGCGGCCGAGGCGGCGGCGCTCTACCGGTGATCGCGAGGGGTGGATCGCGCGTCGCCGGAGCGGTCCGGGGAATCGCCTGCCTCCGCCCGCTTCAGATGCCCGCTTGAAATCCGTACGAACCCGATGGTTTTACCTTCGGCATGTGCATGCATAACAATCTGCGCCACTCCACGTGCGTCCCTCCCACGCAGGCCCGATGCTGGACCCGTGATGGACGAGACGGAGTTCTGGCAGCTGGTGGACACGACCCGCGAGACTGCCGAGGGCGACCCCGAGGAACAGGCCGATCTGCTCGTCGAGCGGCTCGTCCAGCTGGACCCGGACTCCGTCCTGGACTTCGCCCGGCACTTCGAGTCCCGCTACAACCGCGCGTACCGCTGGGATCTGTGGGGCGCGGCCTGGGTGCTGCTCGACGGGGCCAGCGACGACGCCTTCGACTTCTTCCGGTGCTGGCTGATCGGCCAGGGCCGGGACGTCTTCGAGGGGGCAATGCACGACCCCGACACGCTCGCCGAGCTCCTGGACGACTTCGACGAGGAGATCGACGGCGACGGCGAGGAGCTGGGGTACGCGGCCGACGAGGCCTATGAGCAGCTGACCGGTGCCGTCGCGCCCGCGCTGGGCATCCCGACCCCGCCCGCGGAGCCCGAGGGCACCCCGCTCGAATTCGAGAACGAGTCCGCCGTCGCGGAGCGCTATCCCAAGCTGTGGGAGCGCTTCAGGGAGGACTGAGAGGACCGGCGGGAGCCGTGGGAGGGGCGGGGGCCGGAGGGGTCCGCGGGGACGTGCGCCTGCTGTCGGCCGACGCGCTCCGTGTGGTGCTGCGGGGCCGCGTTCGCCCGGTCCAGGGCCGACGCCGTGACCGCCGCCGGGCCGAGGACGACCGTCACCACGGCGCACAGCACCGCCCACGGACCACGCGCCGCCTTCGTCCGGCCGTCGCCCGCCACCGCCGCCTCCGCGTCCTGCCCGCCCCCGGTGCGCCCCGCGTGCGCCCCGCTCCCCGCGCGGCGCGCGGGCTCCGTCCGGCTGATCCTCATGATCCCCGCCTCCTGTCGGTGCGTACGACGCCGTACGACGACGTACGGCGACCGTAGGACGCGCGGCTCTGGAGAGGCTGTGAGCGGCCGGGGGCACTGCTGTGACCGCCCGCCGGGCGCGTCGGGCGGTCAGCGGCCCTGGTAGCGGGCCGCCAGGTCGCGGATCTCGGGAAGGCGGGCGCTGAGGGCGGCGCCCGGACAGCGGGTCATGAAGGCCGCGTCGTGGCCGGAGACGGTGGAGAGCACGGCGGCGGTCCCCGCGGCGTAGCGGCTGAGGCTGTTGCTGGAGACGAGGCGGACGGTGCCCCGCGGGTCCACATCACTGAGCCCGAGTTTCCAGGCCACGAGACGGGCGATCGCTTCGGTCATCGCCTTCGGCACCGGCGATCCGGCCGTGAACGTGCCGATCGCGGCGATCCCGGTGGAGCGATGGTTGAACCCCTGGGTGTGCGCCCCGGTGACGGGCCGGTCGACACCGCCCGCGCGGCCCTCGTAGATCGTGCCGCAGCGGTCGACGAGGAAGTTGTAGCCGATGTCGTCCCACTGCTTGGCCCCGGTCTGGCCCGCGTACACGTCACGGATGACGCGGGGCGCGTCGGCGCAGTCGTAGCCGTTCGGCGAGTCGGTGTGATGGATGAAGACGGCCACGACTCGGTCGTCGTAGCGGGGCGGCGGCTGCTCGCGCGCGCTCGCCGCGTCGAGCCACTTCGACCGCGGCACGATGGGCGGCCGGGCGACGGAGTGGGGGACGGGGCGGGGGACGGTGATCCGGGCCACGACCGGGGGCGGGGCGGGGGCGCGGGCCGCCCCGCGGTCCACTCCGGCCGTGCACACCACCAGCGCCAGGAGGGCGAGCAGGCCGGGCACGCACCCGAACAGGACGAGGACCGGTCTCGACAGCCCGATGGGCGCGCTCCGGCGCACACCGGAGGGTACGGGGGCGCACGCGGCGCGCGCCGGGCCGGTGCGGGCCCGCGGCGCCGGGCGTCCGTGGCGCCCGCGCCATGCGCGGCGGGACGTTCCCTGCCCGGTCCGTATTCGAGGCCCCCGCGGCTTCCGGAAGACACGCATGGAGCCACCCTGACCCGGATCCGCGCGGGCCGCGATGTGTGGTGTGCCACCTGGTGGAACCATCAGGCGTGTCCGGGACGTTTTTACAGGTCCACGGGTGTGTGTCCGTTTCGGCGGCACCGAACGCGCGTGGCTGATCACTGGGCCCGCCCGACGCGTACTAAGGGGCCCTAGAGAAAGGCGGCTCCGTGGACGTTCTCGACCTCCTGCTGATGCTGGTCATCCTGGTCTACGCGGCGTCCGGGTACCGCCGCGGCCTGGTGGCCGGCTGTGTCTCGCTGGCCGGCTTCGTGGGCGGCGCCGTCATCGGCGTATGGGTGCTGCCGTGGATGATGGAGCTGGTCACGGCGGGGACACAGGCGGCGACGGTCACGGCGGTGCTCACGGTCCTGGTGCCCGGCGTGGTGGGCCACGAGCTGGCCGGGCGGCTGGCGCTGAAGCTGCGCCGCGAGCTGGACCAGGGGCCGCTGCGGGTGGCCGACGGGATCGGCGGAGCCGCGGCGAACACCCTGGCCGTGCTGCTGGTGGCCTGGGTGGCGGCGAGCGTCCTGGGCGCGTCCTCCTCGACCGTGGTGACGCAGTCGATCCGCAACTCGGCGCTGCTGGGCGCCGTGCAGAACTCGATGCCGGAGACCACGCCGACCTGGTTCTCGCGCGCGACCTCGGCCCTCACGGAGGCGGGCTTCCCGCAGGTCTTCAACCCCTTCGAGAACGAGCCGACGGCCGGGGTCGCCAAGCCCTCCGGGGACAGTGTCACGCCGTCCGCGACGAACGCCGCCAAGCTGAGCACCGTGAAGGTCGAGGGCACCTCGGGCAACCAGGGCCGGGAGGGCAGCGGCTTCGTCTACGCCCCCCAGCGCGTGATGACCAACGCGCACGTGGTGGCGGGCATCGACCGGCCGACCGTGCGGGTGGGCGGGGTCGGCCGCCTCTACCGGGCGCGGGTGGTCCTCTTCGATCCGCGCAAGGACGTCGCCGTCCTGTACGTGCCGGCCCTGCGGGCGCCCGTCCTCCACTTCGACGGGGTCGCCTCGCGCGGCGACTCCGCGGTGGTCGCGGGCTACCCGCAGGACGGCGGCCTCGATCTCCAGGCGGCCACCGTCGCGAGCCGCATCAACGCGACGGGCCAGAACATCTACAACTCCGGCACGGTCACCCGCGAGATCTACTCGATCCGCTCGACCGTCCGTCCCGGCAACTCCGGCGGGCCGCTCCTGACGACCGACGGCAGGGTGTACGGCGTGGTCTTCGCCCGTTCCACCTCGGACGACGAGACGGGTTACGTCCTGACGGCGCACGAGGTCGCAGGCGACGCCCGCAAGGGGGCGCACGCCACGGCACGCGTGGACACGGGCCACCTCGTCACCTCCTGACCCGGGGCGGTGTCACCCTCCTGCCCCGGGCCGGGTTCCGGGCCCGGCCCGGTTCGGCGGAGCCGGTCAGAGCGGGCGGCCCATCAGGACGTCGTCCACATAGACGCCGTCCAGCAGGAACTCCCCGGGCAGGATCCCCTCGACGACGAACCCCTCGGACTCGTACAGACTCCGCGCCGGGGTGTTGTGGCCGAGCACGCGCAGGGTGATGCGCCGGGCCCCCTGGCGGCGGGCCTCCTCGCCCGCCGCCCGCAGCAGCGCGCGCCCCACCCCGGCGCCGCGGACGTCGTCGGCGACGGCGAGTCCGAGGATCTGCCGGACGTGCGCGTTGCAGGCGAGCGCGGTCGGGAAGCCCAGCCGGACGTATCCGGCCAGGCGTCCGTCGAGCTCGGCGACGAGGTGGTCCCGGGGGCCGAACCGCTCGCTGTAGAAGGGTTCGTACGGCGGCCGGGGGCGCGGCATGACCGCGTGCAGCGTGGACCACGTGTCGCGGTCGATCCGGCCGAGCGCGTCCTCGTCGTCCAGGGTGGCGGTGCGTATCCGCGGAGCAGCTGACATACCGGTCACTGTACGACCGCCGCGCGGCGGCTCCTTCCGTGAAGTCCGCGGCGGCGCGGGCAGGATGGAGCCATGAGCGACTCACCGCTGTCCCCGGGCTCCCGCATCGCGATCGCCGGCGCGTCCGGCCTCATCGGCTCCGCGCTGGCGCGCTCCCTGAGCGCCGAGGGACACGAGGTGGTCCGGCTCGTGCGCCGTGAGCCGCGTTCGCCGGACGAGATCCGCTGGGATCCGCAGCGCCAGCGGATCGACGCGGTGGGGCTCATCGGCTGTGCCGCGGTGGTCAATCTGGCGGGGGCCCCGGTCGCGGGGCGACCCTGGACGCGCGCGTACAAGCGGACGATCCGGGACAGCCGGGTCCTCGGGACGGCGACGCTCGCGGAAGCGGTGGCCTCGCTCGACGAACCGCCGCGGGTCTTCGTCAACGGGAGCGCGATCGGGTTCTACGGCGACACCGGCAGCCGCGCGGTGGACGAGTCGGCGCCGCCCGGGGACGGGTTCCTGCCGTCCGTCTGCGTGGAGTGGGAGGAGGCGACGGCTCCCGCGCAGGAGGCGGGGGTGCGCACCGTGCTCCCCCGGACCGGGCTCGTGGTGGCCCGCGAGGGCGGGGCCTGGGCCAGGCTGATCCCGCTGTTCCGGGCGGGCCTCGGGGGGCGGATGGGGAACGGGCGCCAGTACTGGAGCCACATCGCGCTGCACGACGAGGTGGCCGCGATCCGCCATCTCATCGACACCGGGTCACTGTCCGGGCCGGTCAATCTGACCGCCCCCGACCCGCTCACCAACGGCGAGATCACCGAGGCCATGGGCCGGGTCCTGCACCGCCCGACCCTCCTGACCGCGCCCGCCCCGCTCCTGCGCCTCGCCCTCGGAGACCTGGCCGAGGACGTCCTGGGCAGCCAGCGCGTGCTGCCCACCCGTCTCCTGGAATCCGGCTTCACCTTCGCGTTCCCCTCGATCGAGGGAGCACTGCGGGCGGCGCTGGGCTGAGGAACGCCGTCCCGGGGGGCGGCGCCGTGCCGGGCCGTGCCGAGAAGGCGGCGCCGCCTCGAACCGGGCCGCCCGGGACACGTGTTCCGGCCCGGGCGGGTCCAACCGCCCCCGCCGGGCGGGCACATGCACCCCCCATGCCCCCGTGCACGGCCGCCGCGCGACTTCCGCACCGTGGCCGGACCTCGCACCCTCGTTCCGAACTCGGGTATCCCAGAAGCGTGTTGGGGGCATGACGTCCCCACCGGCCGCGCAACCTCGAGGAGGGGCACGTGCTAGAGCCCGCACGCCACGCCACGCACACGGCAAGGTTCACGCAAGACGTCGACGTCGTCGTCGTGGGAGCCGGTGCCGCCGGCCTCGCGGCCGCACGGCACCTGACCGGGGCGGGGCTGAGGACCGCCGTTCTGGAGGCCGCCCCCCATGTGGGCGGCCGCATGTCGACGGAGAAGATCGACGGCTTCCGGCTGGACCGGATCGGCCGGCTCCTGTCCACCTCGTACCCCGAACTGCGCCACGCCCCGGGCCTGAGCGGCCTCGTCCTGTGCCCGTTCACGCCGGGCGTGCTGCTGCACAGCGACGGCCACCGCCACCACACGGGCACGCCCGGCACTCCCCGGAGCGCGAGGGGCGCACTCACCACCGCGCGCGCCCTCGCGAGCGCCCCCCGGCTTCCGCTGCCCCGGCCCGCGCGCGGAACCACCCGCCCCGGACCGCTCGGCAGCCCCCTCGACCAGTCCCGTCTCGGCATGGCCCTCGCGCGGCTCGCCTCCACCCCGCCGGAGCGTCTGCTCGCCCGCCCGGACCTCACCGCGGCCCGGGCGCTGACCGCCCGGGGACTCCCGGCCCGTACGGTCGACGCCTTTCTGCGCCCCCTTCTCGCGGCCCTGCTGTGCGACCCGGAGCTCGGAACGTCGAGCCGCCTCGCCGACCTCGCGCTGCACTCCTTCGCGACGGGCCGGCTGTGCCTTCCCGAAGGCGGCGCGGACGCGCTCCCCGAACTGCTCGCCACCGCCCTCCCGCCCGGCACCGTGCACACGGGCGTCGAGGTCACCGCCGTGTCCACGACCCGTGTCACGACGAAGGACCACGGTGAACTCCGCTGCCGGGCCGTCCTGCTGGCGACCGGGGCGCGCGCCGCCGCCGGGTTCCTGCCCGGACTGCGCGTCCCCGCCTTCCACCCGGTGACCGTCCTGCACCACACCACGGACGAACCGCCGCTGACCGAAGCGGCGCTGCTCCTGGACGCCGACCGCAGCGGCCCGGTGGCGCACACGGCGGTCGTCAGCCAGGTCGACCCGACCCGGGCCCCCGCCGGCCGTGCCCTGATCTCCTCGACCGTGCTCGGCACACCGCCCGCCGCGGCCCACCTGGACGCGACGGTCCGCGCCCAACTGGCCCGTCTCTACGGCACGTCGACGACCCGCTGGGAACTGCTGGCGGTCCATCACGAGCCCGAGGCGGTCCCGGCGATGCCGCCGCCGCACGATCCGCGCCGCCCTGTACGGCTGCTCGCGGGCCTGTACGTGTGCGGTGACCACCGGGACACCGGCACGGTGCAGGGCGCGCTGCACTCGGCCCGGCGGGCCGCCCACGCCCTCCTGACGGACCTGGACATCCGCCCGGCCCCGTTAGCGGAATCCCTGGAGCCGGCCGCCGCCTGACCCCGGTCCCCGCCCCCGTACGACTCCGGCACGGGGCCTCACGACGCCGACGGCGGGTCCCGCGACCCGGCACGGGGCTCCGGGCCCTCCGAAAGACAGACCCCGGCGGACGGGCCCCACTCCCGCCCGCCGGACCGGGCCCCCGGGGGCGGACCCCGCCCCCGGAAGGCCCTCCGGGGCCCCGGAGGGCGAAGCCCGGCTCCGGCCGGCGGACCCCTCCCCGGGAAGCGGCCCCGCCCCGGCGGAACGACTCCGGCGCCGGTGGGCCGGTTCACGCGGGCCGAGGGCGGACCTCCGTCCCCGGCGGGCGTGTCGGGCTTCCCGGTCTCCGGTTCCCCAGGCCGGAGACCGGGGACGGTCCGGCGGATCAGGGCGGAGACACGGGGCAGGCCCGTCCGGCGGCACCGCACGGCACCTCGGCCCCGCCGGACAGGCGCCCGCTCAGCTCAGCGCGGCCACCTTGTCGCGGTAGCCGCGGACGGGGGCCGCGTCCTTGTACGGTTCGAGCCGTTTCTCGAAGTCCCGTACGTACTCGACGGCCCGCGCCGACCGCATCTCCGCCGCCTGCCCGGCGGCCTCCGCGCCGAGCAGACAGGCCTGGTCGAGCTCGCCGAGCCCGAGCCGCGCCGAGGCGAGCACCACCCGGCAGAACAGCCGGCTGCGGGCGTAGCCGGGCGCCCGCAGCTGCAGCGAGCGTTCGGCGTGCTGCGCCGCCGCCCGGAACTGCTGGAGGTCCCGGTGGCAGTGGCCGAACTCGTCGGCGAGCTGGGCCTCGTCGAAGTACCGGGCCCAGTGCGGGACCTCGTCGCCGGTGCGGGACGCCTCCAGCGCGCGCTCGGCCCGCACCAGGGAGGCGGTGCAGGCCCGTACCTCGCCGAGCACCCCGTGGCCGCGGGCCTCGACGGCGTGCAGGAGCGCCTGCACGACCTGCGGCCCTCCGGTGCCGAGGCCCTGCTGCGCGACCCGGGCGAGCTGCACGGCCTCGCGCCCGTGACCGAGGTAGACGGCCTGCCGGCTCATCGTGATGAGCACGTAGGAGCCGTACACCCGGTCGCCGGCGGCCTGCGCGAGGCGCAGCGCCTGGACGAAGTACCGCTGCGCGAGTCCGTGCGCGCCGATGTCGTACGACGTCCAGCCGGCGAGCCGGGTGAGGTCGGCGGCGGCGGCGAACAGATGCCGGCCGGTCTGCTCCCCGTAGGCGCCGCGCAGCATCGGCTCGGCCTCGTGCTCCAGATAGCGCACCAGGGCCTGACGGGCGTGGCCGCCGCCGTAGGCGTGGTCGAGGGCGCGGAAGAGTTCGCCGACCGAGCGCAGCGCGGCGATGTCCCCGCCGCTGACGCGCTGGCCGGGGCCCCGCTCGGTCCGGCCGCGCCGGGACGAGGGTCCCCCCTGCTCGGGCGGTGCCGTGAGCTTGGGCGCCGCCGGGCGGCCCTGGGCGGGGATGCGGGCCGGCTGGTCGCCGCGGGCGACCCGGTCGTCGGCCCGGCCGATCAGCCAGTCCCGGCTGGGCACGACGAGCCCGGCCGGGGTGAAGGCGATCTTGCGGAGTTCGGCGTGGCTCCCGGAGTCCTTGCGCCACAGGCCGCTGACGATGTCCACGGCCTCCTCGGGGGTGGCGGCGAACTCCAGCCCCGCGTACACGGGCGCGCAGGCGTCGAGCCCGAGGTCCTGCGCGCTCAGACGCCGGCCGAGACGGCGGGTGAACACCTCGGCGATGAGCGCCGGGGTGGTCCCGCGGGGCTGCTGGCCCCGCAGCCACCGGGTCACCGATGTCTTGTCGTATCTCAGGTCCAGTCCGTGTTCGAGTCCGAGCTGGTCGACCCGACGGGCGAGACCTGCGTTGGAGAACCCCGCTTCTGCGATGAGCGCGGCGAGCTGTCGATTGGGCGTGCGCTGCGCGGGTCGTTCCGTCATCTGCGGTGCGGTCTCCTGCCTTCGGGTCTCCGAGGGGCCTCGGGGGCGGCGCGAGAACGTGCTCGCGCCGCCCCCGAGGCACCCCCGTGCCCGGATTGCCTGTGAGCAGCCCTTATGGCCTCAGTGAACGGCGCGAATGTAGCGGAGCGTGAGCACGTCATCGCACACATCGACCCTCATTCATCCGATCGTGTGAGTATTGGCCGTCGGGCTGACGCGGGACGGACGGACGTACAGTGGCGTGGGCGCGCCACGGACCTGACGAAAGGTTCCTCCGCGTGCCCCGCACGGGGAGGAACCACGTGCCCGAGGAGCTTCTAGGGAGGCGCTTGCCGTGAGTGAGTTGCGGTTCGTCCGCATGGGATTCGGTGCCGAGGCCGTCGAGTACCAGGAGGCGTGGGACGAGCAGCGTCGCGTGCACGCCGCCCGGTTCCTGGACGAGATCCCCGACACCTGTCTGCTCCTGGAGCACCCCCCGGTCTACACCGCGGGCCGGCGCACGGCGGACAACGAGCGGCCCCTGGACGGCACCCCCGTCATCGACGTGGACCGCGGCGGCAAGATCACCTGGCACGGTCCGGGCCAGCTGGTCGGCTACCCCATCCAGAAGCTCCCGCGCCCCGTGGACGTCGTAGCGCACGTACGCCGTCTGGAAGAGGCGCTCATCCGCACCTGCGCGGAGTTCGGCCTGGAGACGAGCCGGGTCGAGGGCCGCAGCGGCGTCTGGGTCCTCGGCGACGCCAAGGACCCCGCCCAGGGAGCCGCCTCCGGGCTCGGGGGCCTCTCCCTCGACTTCGACCCCCGGCTCGAGGACGAGGAGTTCGACCCGCGGCTCAACGGCCCGGAGTACGCCCCGTCCAACGCGGGCCAGCGCCGCGAGGACCGCAAGATCGCCGCGATCGGCATCCGCGTCGCCAAGGGCGTCACCATGCACGGCTTCGCACTGAACGTGAACCCGGACAACGCCTGGTTCGACCGGATCATCCCGTGCGGCATCCGCGACGCGGGCGTCGCCTCCCTCGCGGGCGAGCTGGGCCGCGACGTGACGATCGCCGAGGTCCTGCCGGTGGCCGAGAAGCACCTCGGGGACATCCTGGCCAACGCGGACCTGAAGCCGCGCGTCGTCGAACGCGCCCCCGCCTAGAACCCGCGGCCGCGCGTCGTCGTACACGCGGCCACCGGACCCCACCCCCGCCCGGAACACCCGGCCGCGCGTCGCCGAACGCACGCCGGCCCCGGACCCGCATCCCCGCGGCGGAACGCCTCCGGGAATGCACCCCCGCTCCCGAAGGTTGCCCACGGCGGGGGCCGAGCACCGCACGGGCGTACCCTGGTGTACGCCGAAGAATCGAAGTTACAGGGAGCCGATGTGTCCGCAGTCGCACCCGACGGACGCAAGATGCTGCGCCTGGAGGTCCGGAACAGCCAGACCCCCATCGAGCGCAAGCCCGAGTGGATCAAGACCCGGGCGAAAATGGGTCCCGAGTACACGAAGATGCAGGGCCTGGTGAAGAGCGAGGGCCTGCACACGGTCTGCCAGGAGGCGGGCTGCCCCAACATCTACGAATGCTGGGAAGACCGCGAGGCCACGTTCCTCATCGGCGGTGACCAGTGCACACGGCGCTGCGACTTCTGCCAGATCGACACCGGCAAGCCCGAGGCCCTCGACCGCGACGAGCCGCGCCGGGTCGGCGAGTCCGTCGTCACGATGGACCTGAACTACGCCACCATCACCGGCGTCGCCCGCGACGACCTGGAGGACGGCGGCGCCTGGCTGTACGCCGAGACGGTCCGCCAGATCCACGCGCAGACCGCGGGCCGCGAGGCCGGCCGCACCAAGGTCGAACTGCTCGCCCCGGACTTCAACGCCGAGCCCGAGCAGCTCGCCGAGGTCTTCTCCTCGCGCCCCGAGGTCTTCGCGCACAACGTCGAGACGGTCCCGCGGATCTTCAAGCGGATCCGTCCGGGCTTCCGCTACGAGCGCTCGCTCAAGGTCATCACCGAGGCCCGTGACTACGGTCTGGTCACGAAATCGAACCTGATCCTCGGCATGGGCGAGACCCGCGAAGAGGTCAGCGAGGCGCTCCAGCAGCTGCACGACGCGGGCTGCGAGCTCATCACGATCACGCAGTACCTGCGCCCCTCCGTGCGCCACCACCCCGTGGAGCGCTGGGTCAAGCCGCAGGAGTTCGTGGAGCTCAAGGAGGAGGCCGAGGAGATCGGCTTCTCCGGCGTCATGTCGGGCCCGCTGGTCCGCTCCTCGTACCGGGCCGGCCGCCTGTACCAGATGGCCGTCGAGAAGCGCGGCGCGTACGTCGCCTCCCAGGCGGTCTGATCCCCCGAACGGCACACGTTGCGAAAGGAAAGCGGTGGCACCGAGTGCCACCGCTTTCGTGTGAATCCGCGCACAAGCAACTCGCCCTTCACAACGGCCCGTTCACACCCCCTCACGGCATCCCCGCAGCTGAACGCCGCGTCAGGAAAGGGTCAGGAAAAGGACCCGCGGTATCAAGGCTTCATTGGTGTTTGACCGCTCGGTCACGTACTGGTAACACCAATCAGTGACTCTGGTTCCACGTCACCCACATCCCCGTCCGAGCCCGTCGATCCCGAGGGGGGATCTTCATCATGCAGGCCGCGCCCGTACGCGCCACCGCGATTCCGTCGTTCACCGATGCACTGCGTGCCGTCGAGTCGCTGCTCATGAGCAGCGGGCAGCGCACCGCCCGCCGCAACGCCTGGACCTCCGTCCTGGAGGACCGCCGCCGCGCCAAGGACCGGGTCGAGGCGCAGCGCGTGGTGGAATCCGTCACCCGCTCCTGACCGACGCGCCGTCGGCCGCCGTCCCCCGGGCAGAGCGGTCCAGCTCACTCCGTACTGCCGTCGTCCGCGCCTCCCGGGCCACGTAGACTCGTGGGCATGGCGAGGAAGGAACCCGCAGCGGACGCTGCGAACCCCGGGCGACTCAAGCAGATCGCTCTGACGTACAAAATGACCCGCAAGGCCGATTCCAAGATCGGTCTTGTACTCGCGGCTGTCGGAATTCTCACCCTCGGTGTCTTCCTCGCGATCGGCTTCTTGATCGGCCACCCGGTCTATCTCGGGATTCTCGGGCTTCTGCTCGCCTTCCTCGCGACCGCGATCGTGTTCGGGCGCAGGGCCGAGCGGGCAGCCTTCGGACAGATGGAAGGCCAGCCGGGCGCGGCCGCGGCGGTGCTCGACAACATCGGCCGTGGCTGGACCACGACTCCGGCGGTGGCGATGAACCGCAGCCAGGACGTGGTGCACCGCGCCGTCGGCAAGGCCGGCATCGTGCTGGTGGCCGAGGGCAACCCGAACCGGGTGAAGAGCCTGCTGGCCGCCGAGAAGAAGAAGATGGCGCGGATCGTCTCGGACGTCCCGGTGCACGACATCGTCGTGGGCACCGGCGAGGGCCAGGTGGAGCTGAAGAAGCTCCGCACGACGATGCTGAAGCTGCCGCGTGTGCTCGCCGGCCCCCAGGTCACGGCGACCAACGACCGGCTGCGCGCGATGGGCGACCTGATGAGCAACATGCCGCTGCCGAAGGGCCCGATGCCCAAGGGCATGCGGATGCCGCGGGGCGGCCCGAAGCGGTGACGCTCGCGCTCGCTTGACCAGTCCTACGACGATGGGGCGCCCGGAATCCTCCGGGCGCCCCATCGTCGTTCGTACCTCACCCCCGCCGTGCCGGTCCGCCCCCACGGTGCCGGTCCGCCCCCGCCGTACCGGGCGCCTTGGCCGCGGGCCTCCTCACCCGCCGGAGCCACCCCGGCCGTGGAACCACTCCTGATTGCGGGGCACCCGCCGTCGGCCGCCCCGCTGCGCCGGGCCGCCTTGGCCGTGGGCCCCCTCGCCGGCCGAAGCCACCTCGACCGCAGGACCGCTCCCGGTCGCGGGGCACCCGTCGTCGGCCGCCCCGCTGCGCCGGGCCGCCTTGGCCGTGGGCCCCCTCGCCGGCCGAAGCCACCTCGACCGCAGGACCGCTCCCGGTCGCGGGGCACCCGTCGTCAG
>NZ_JBIRQM010000007.1:331411-455359 GCF_044333225.1 Streptomyces sp. NPDC021080
GTCGTCAGCCGCCCCGCTGCGCCGGGCCGCCTTGGCCGTGGGCCCCCTCCCCGGCCCCGAAGCCACCTCGACCGCAGGACCGCTCCCGGTCGCGGGGCACCCGTCGTCAGCCGCCCCGCTGCGCCGGGCCGCCTTGGCCGTGGGCCCCCTCCCCGGCCCCGAAGCCACCTCGACCGCAGGACCGCTCCCGGTCGCGGGCCGCCCGTCGTCGGCCGCTCCGCCATGCCGGTCCAGCCCCGCTGCGGCGACCCCTCTCCCCTTGCGGCGGGCCGACCCCGCCCTACCGGGCCACCTTGACCGTGGGACCGCTCCCGGTCGCGGGCCGCCCGTCGTCGGTCGGCCTCGCCGTGTCTCAGGTCGGCTCCGCCCGGTGGGTCCTCGCAGCGGGGCACGACCCCGTGCCGGAGCACATGCACCATGGACCCTCGTCGCAGGGCCGGTCGTCGTGCGGGGACACCCTCGGCTGCGCGTCGGCAGGCCGCCTCCGGCGCGGGGGTACGCCTCGCCGGGCACCCTCGCCACAGGACCCATCGCCGCACCGCGGCAACGCGGCGGCCGCTCGCCGTCGCAAGTCGTTTCCGGCGGAGCAGATCCCCTCCGCCGGAGCGGGTCACCGTCCCCGGATGAGGCCGTCCTCCCCGCAGGGGCCGCCCCCTGTCCGTAGAGGCCGCCCTCCCCGCAGGGGCTGGTTCCGCACGCGGCCGAGCCGACGGGCGGGTGGGGTCAGGTGCGGATCTCGATCGTGCGGGACAGGCGGTCGTGCAGGCCCCGGCCGTCCCGGTCCCAGATCAGGGGCGGGACGGCCGCGCACAGGAGCGCCGTGCGCAGCAGGACGCGCAGCGGGTTCGGCCGGCCGCCGCCCTCGGCCACGACGCGCAGGCCCAGCAGCCGCTTGCCCGGGGTGAAGCCGACCGTACCGACCGTGAGAACCCCGAGAGCGAAGAAGACGAGCAGGGCCCAGTTGCCCGTCGCCTGGCCGTAGCCGTCGGTGAGCAGCCCGTATGCGATGAGAAGGCACAGGCCCCAGTCGATCGCGAGAGCGCCCAGACGGCGGCCGGGGCGGGCGATCGAGCCCGGTCCGTGCTCCGGGAGACCGAGCTGTTCGCCCCGGTATCCGAAGTCGACACCGGCTTCCTCCGCCGCCGCGCGCGGGCCGGAGAGCCACGATCCGATTGCTTGCCTGTTGTCCACCCGTCCAAGGTACTGTGCCCGTTTTGCCGTGCGAACCGAGGGGCCTGGAGGGCCGCAGTCGGTTAACTTGGGCGAAACAAATGGGTCACGCTGGAGAAATCCCCCGTCCCTAAGGTCGGCTCCAGCGTGTGCCACCGCACTGGCCGCACGAACGAACTACCACCCCGGTCCACTGTGGGCGGGAGTAGGAGGAGCTGGATGTTCCAGAACGCCGACGAGGCCAAGAAGTTCATCGCGGACGAGGACGTCAAGTTCGTCGATGTCCGTTTCTGCGACCTGCCGGGTGTGATGCAGCACTTCACGATCCCGGCCGAGGCCTTCGACCCGGCCGAGGAGCTCGCCTTCGACGGCTCCTCCATCCGCGGCTTCCAGGCCATCCACGAGTCCGACATGGCGCTCCGCGCCGACCTGTCCACCGCGCGCGTCGACCCCTTCCGCCGCGACAAGACGGTCAACATCAACTTCTTCATCCACGACCCGATCACGGGTGAGCAGTACTCCCGTGACCCGCGCAACGTGGCCAAGAAGGCCGAGGCCTACCTCGCGTCGACCGGTATCGCCGACACCGCGTACTTCGGTCCCGAGGCCGAGTTCTACGTGTTCGACAGCGTGCGCTTCAAGACCGCCGAGAACGAGTCCTTCTACCACATCGACTCCGAGGCCGGCGCCTGGAACACCGGTGCCCTCGAGGACAACCGCGGTTACAAGGTCCGCTACAAGGGCGGCTACTTCCCGACCCCGCCGGTCGACCACTTCGCCGACCTGCGTGCCGAGATCTCCCTGGAGCTGGCCAACTCCGGCCTCCAGGTCGAGCGCCAGCACCACGAGGTAGGCACCGCCGGCCAGGCCGAGATCAACTACAAGTTCAACACGCTGCTCGCCGCGGCCGACGACCTCCAGCTCTTCAAGTACATCGTGAAGAACGTCGCCTGGCGCAACGGCAAGACCGCGACCTTCATGCCGAAGCCGATCTTCGGTGACAACGGCTCGGGCATGCACGTCCACCAGTCCCTGTGGAGCGGCGGCTCCCCGCTGTTCTACGACGAGGCCGGTTACGCGGGCCTGTCGGACATGGCCCGCTACTACATCGGCGGCATCCTCAAGCACGCCCCGTCGCTGCTGGCCTTCACCAACCCGACGGTGAACTCGTACCACCGCCTGGTCCCCGGCTTCGAGGCCCCGGTCAACCTGGTGTACTCGCAGCGCAACCGCTCCGCGGCCATGCGCATCCCGATCACGGGCTCGAACCCGAAGGCCAAGCGCGTCGAGTTCCGCGCGCCCGACTCCTCCGGCAACCCGTACCTGGCGTTCGCGGCCCTGCTGATGGCCGGTCTGGACGGCGTCAAGAACAAGATCGAGCCGGCCGAGCCGATCGACAAGGACCTGTACGAGCTGGCTCCCGAGGAGCACGCGGGCGTCGCCCAGGTCCCGACCTCGCTCCCGGCCGTCCTCGACTCGCTGGAGCGCGACCACGAGTTCCTGCTCGCGGGCGACGTCTTCACGTCCGACCTGATCGAGACGTGGATCGACTACAAGCGCACCAACGAGATCGCGCCGCTCCAGCTGCGTCCGCACCCGCACGAGTTCGAGCTGTACTTCGACGTGTAAGCCCGTCGCTCCAGCCGCACACGTCACCGGCCGCGTCCTTCCTCCGGGAGGGGCGCGGCCGGCGCGTTTCTCCCCGGCGGCCAGGGGTGCCGAGCCCCCACGCGCCGGGGCGTTCTTTGCCCGCCGCGGGGCCGATCGGCACCTGTTCATGGGGAAGTGCGGGCGCACAATGGAAAGCGGGACGAGTGCCTGACTGCGGGGTGGTGCGAGATGCGGAGCCGGTTCCGGAACGATCGGCAGCTGACCGTGCGGATGACGGTCACGATGTTCCTGCTCGGATTGCTGTACGTGGCCTTCGTCGCCGCGTTGATCGTGTTGCTGAAGTCCTGGGTCCTGGTCGTCGTGATCGCGGCCGGGGTGCTCGTCGCGCAGTACTGGTTCTCGGACCGGATCGCGCTGTACGCCATGCACGGGCGGATCGTGGAGCGGGAGGAGTATCCGCAGCTGCACGGCGTCGTCGACCGGCTGTGCGCCGTGGCCGACATGCCGAAGCCCCTCGTCGCCGTGTCGGACATCGACATGCCGAACGCGTTCGCCACGGGGCGCAACGCCGATCACGCGGTGCTGTGCGTGACCACCGGGCTGCTGCGCCGGCTGGAGCCCGACGAGCTGGAGGGCGTCCTCGCGCACGAGCTGTCGCACGTGGCGCACAAGGACGTCGCCGTGATCACCGTGGCGTCCTTCCTCGGGGTGCTCGCCGGGCTGATCGTGCGGTTCGCGTTCTACTCGCAGCTGTTCGGCGGCCGGGGCCGCAAGGACCAGAACACCGTCGCGATCTTCATGGCGGTGATGGCGGTGTCCGCGGCCGTGTACGCCATCAGTTTCATGCTGATCAGAGCGCTCTCCCGGTACCGCGAACTGGCCGCCGACCGTTCCGCGGCCCTGCTCACCGGCCGCCCCTCGGCGCTGGCCTCCGCGCTGACCAAGGTGACCGGGGACATCGGCCGGATCCCGACGAAGGACCTGCGGACCGCGCAGGCCTTCAACGCCTTCTACTTCACCCCCGCGCTCGGCGCCCAGCCGGGCATCGCCAACCTGTTCTCGACCCACCCGAGCCTGGAGCAGCGGCTCGGACAACTGGCCCGCATCTCCGCCGAGCTGGGCGAGCCCGCGGTGCCGGACGCGAGCACCCCGACTCCCGGAGAGGCCCTCTGAGCGCATGGGGTTCCTGGACATCCTGCTGGGCCGCAGCAAGCCCGCCGCTCCCGATCTCGACCAGCTCTTCGGACTGCCGTCGGCGGCCCTGACCCTCCAGGCGGCGGCCGGGTTCACCCCGACCGGCACGGGAGCGGTGTGCTTCGCGTCCGTCGAGGGCGGGGCCTTCGCCCAGGCGCACCAGGAGGCGCAGGCCCTGCTGGACGCGGACACCGGGCGGACGGGCCCGCCGGTGGAACGGAGCCGGGACGAGTACGGCTACTCGTGGCTGGTCTCCCGCCGCACGCCCGACGACCTGCCGGCGCTGGTGAGCGACCTGCACGCGGTCAACAGCTCCCTGGAGAGCACCGGCTTCGGTCCCCAGCTGCTCTGTTCCGTGGTGGGTTTCGAGGACGACGGACGGCGACGGCTCGGCCTGGTCTACCTCTACAAGCGCGGGACGTTCTATCCCTTCGCGCCGCTCGCCGGCGAGGGCGAGCGGCGCGACAACGCGCTCGAGCTCCAGATCAAGGCGGCCCTGGCCGACGACCTGCGCATCGAGCAGGACCTCGCCCGCTGGTTCCCGATCTGGGGCGCACCGGGACTGTGACACCCCGGCCCGAGGAGCCCCGCACCGGGCGCTCGTCCGGCTTTCCCCCGACTGCACCTCACCCCGTATCGCTATAAAGTCGTACGGAACAGACACAAGGGGTGCCGTCATGAGCAATCTGTTCGTCGTCGCCTACGACGATGTCGCCACCGCGAGCCAGGTGCGCGACAAGCTGTTCGAGCTGTCGAAGCAGCATCTCGTCGAGCTGGAGGACGCGGTCGTCGTCGAACGGAGCGAGGACGGCAGGATCAAGCTCCACCAGGCGGTCAGCCACACGGCCATCGGCGCGGCGGGCGGCGCGCTGTGGGGCGGTGTCATCGGGCTGCTCTTCCTGGCGCCGCTGCTCGGCGCGGCGGTGGGCGCGGCGGCCGGTGCCGCCGGAGGGGCGGTCACGGACACCGGGATCAACGACAAGTTCATGAAGGATCTCAGCCAGAATCTGCGGCCCGGCGCGGCGGCGCTGTTCGTCCTGGTCAAACAGGCGGCCGGGGACAAGGTGATCCCTCAGATCGCCGAGTTCGGCGGGCAGTTGGTGCAGACCTCGCTGAGCCAGGAGCAGGAGGACCACCTGCGCGAGGCGGTCGCCGCGGCCCAGGCGAAGGCGGCCACCGCCACCGCGCAGCCGGAGGCGGCGCCGACGACACCGGGAACGGGGACCGGGGCAGCGGGTACGGCCGCGCCGGAAACCGCCTCCGGGACGGACGCGAACGGCACTCCCGCCGCTTCCTGATCCGAGCGCTCTCCCGTCAACCGCCCTTCCCCCAAGGGAATCGTTCGGCCACCCCGGTCACCGCGGCGGTGCGGCGCGCGTGCGTCAATGGGGAGATGCTCTCCGCCTTCACGCACGACCACGACGGTGAACGACTGAGCTGCGTCGGCAGCGGCGGGGACGACGCCGGCGCGGCGACCGCCGTCCTGCTGCACGGCGCGGGCAACGGCAGCAAGGAGCGGCTGCTCCCGCTGCTCGGCGACTTCGCCGCCCGCGGCTGCGCGGGACTCGCGTTCGACTTCTCCGGGCACGGCGAAAGCACCGGCACGCTGGGCGGATCGAGCCTTCGGCTGCGTTTCGAGCAGGCGGTGTCGGTGATCGACGCGACGGTTCCGGCGGGCGCCCCGCTGATCCTCGTCGGGTTCAGCATGAGCGGCCAGACGGTGGCCGATCTCGCGCGGCACTACGGGCGGCGCGCGGTGGCGCTCGTGCTGTGCGCGCCCGCGGTGCACGCGGCCGAGGCCTGGCCCCTTCCGTTCGAGGACCCGGAGGGCACCGCGCGGCAGGACGGCCCGCAGGCCGAGAGCCGCTTCAGCCGGATCATCCGCACCCCCGACAGCTGGCGCGGGGCTCCCGCGCTCGACGTGCTGCGGGCGTACGAGGGCCGGGCGGTGCTCGCCGTGCCCACCAGGGACGCGATCATCCCGCCCGCCGTGACGCGGGCCGTGACGGACGCGCTCTTCGCCCGCGCCGACCTCTCCCGCCTCGAACTGCCCGACGCCGATCACCTGCTGGGCCTCTGGTTCCGCGACCACGCCGAGGACCGGCAGCGCCTCGTGGACCTCGCGCTCACCGGACTCGGGTCCCCGGTCCGGCCGGCCGCCGGCGCCTGACCGGCCGGCGGCCTCACACGCCCGGTGCCGCCGGGACCACACCCGCGATGACCGCCGCGCCCAGTGCCGCGTGGTCGGCGGCGTTGCGGTCCGTGTAGCGGAGCGCGAAGTCCGCGACGGCGCGCTCGAAGGTGTCGGCGCGGCCGAGGTAGGCGGCGATGGCGACACGGTCGCCGGAGCGGGCGTGGGCACGGGCCAGGGCGGTGCCGCACAGCCGGGCGTAGGAGCGCAGTTCCCCCGGGCTCATGCCGGCGATGTCCGCGGACCCTTTCGTGTCGTGCAGCTGGCGCCAGTAGAACGAGCGTCCCTCGGGGCCGGTCGTCCAGCCGAGGAAGACGTCCCCGGCGGCCTGCATGAGCCGCTGGCCCGCGACGACCCGGCGCCCGGGATGGACGTACGGGCCGTTCGGCAGGTGCTCCTCGAGCACGGACCGTCCGGCCTGCTTGATCTGGAGGAACAGCGGGTCGTCGGCGTCCCGTCCGGCGAGCAGCACGATGAAGCAGCGGGTGCCGACACTGCCCACGCCGACGACCTTGCGGGCCGCGTCGACGAACCGGTAGCGGTCGAGGAGCAGCCGTCGTTCCTCGGGGAGCGTCGAGCGGTAGTCGCTGAAGATCTTGCGGAGCGAGGCCATGTCCATGGCTCCGGCCGGTTCCAGCAGGGGCGGGTCGTGGACGATGCGGCGGCGTCCTTTGACGGTCTCGGTGAGTTTGCCGAGCGCCTGCAGGCTGGTGCGGCGGCGGGCCCGGGTGAGGGTGGCCTCGGCGCGTCGGTGGCGGCGTCCCGAGCGGACCAGCGGCAGCAGCAGATCGGCGTCGATGTGCTGGTACCAGACGGTCAGCTCGCCCTGGCGGGCCAGCCGTCGCACGGCCTCGCGGTACTGCCCGGCGGCGGCCCGTGCGGCGCCGAAGACGTGCTCCTCCTTGTGCCCGTTCTCCCGGGCCGCGACCGCGATGCTGGCCGCGAGCCGTTTGACGTCCCACTCGAAGGGGCCGGGGAAGGTCTCGTCGAAGTCGTTGAGGTCGAAGAGCAGGGAGCGTTCCGGGGCGGCGTACAGGCCGAAGTTCAGCAGGTGGGCGTCGCCGCACAGCTGGACGGTGAGCCCGGTGTGGGGCTGGGCGGCCAGGTCGGCCGCCATGACGGCGGCGCCCCCGCGCAGGAACGCCAGGGGGGAGGCCGCCATCCGCGCGTACCGGATCGGCAGCAGTTCCGGGAGCCGGTCCCGGCCCTGCGCCTGGAGGAGTCCGACGGGGTCGGGGCGGTCGGCGGCGGGGATCCAGGTGCCGTGCGCGGAACGGGGCACCCGCTTGCGGGCCGCCCGGCCCCGGGCGGCCCGGTCCGCCGTGGTCGCCGTGACGCTGTCGCGGAGCACGGCGTCAGTGCCTTGCGGCGCGGGCGACGTCGGTCTTGACGTCGCCGGTCAGGGATCGGTTGCTGCGGGCGGTGGCGTCCTTGGAGCCGCCCGCCGCGACGCCGTCCACCGTCACGACGGTCGCATCGAGGAGGTTCCCGCTCTGGTCGCGGAAGTCGACCTGGACGACGTACGACTTCGCCGAGGAGGTCGGATTGGTGGCGGTGATCTTGACCGTGGCGCGCCCGTCGGAGTCGGGGCTCGCGCTCCCGTCGGTCTTCACCTCGTCCTTGGCGTCCACGCCGCCCTTGAACTCGTCGAACTTCCGGCCGGCCTCGGCGGTGGCGGAGGCGAGGGCGTCACCGGCTTGGGTGGCGGCGGACGCGGCCTCCGAGACGGCGGACGCGGCCCGGGACGCCGCGGACTCGGCCTTGGAAGCGGTGCCCGAGGGGCTGCTGTCGTCCGAGCAGGCGGTCAGCTGCGCGGCCAGGGCCGCCACCACGGACACGGCCAGGATCAGTCGGACCGGTCCTCGTATGCCGTCCCTCTGATGCATCGTCTCTCCCCACGTGGTCCTGGTGCGCCTCCGGATCCCGCTTCCTCGCGGTGGCCCCAGTCAAGGCCGCGGGCAGGGCCGCCGCATGCCCGGTTGCGTCCAACGGGTGAACCCCGTCCCGTGACGCGCGGACGTCCGCGAGGATGAGGAGCGCGGAGCGGGAAGCGCGCGGGACGTGGCCCGGAGCGCGGAGCGAGCGGACGGAGACGGCGTGACGGGGAAGCCGCGGCACATCGGGGTGGCGGAGCGACGGGCACGGCTCGGGCTGCGGCAGCGGCTCGCGGGCGGGGCGCGGGCGGCGGCCCCGGAGGAGGTGGCGGACTCCCTGGTCGCGCTGCACGGCACCGATCCGGCGGCGGTGTACCTGGCGGTGGGCGCGCGGCTCACGGACGCCCGAAGGACGGTGGAGCGGGTGGAGCGGGCCCTGTACGAGGACCGTTCACTCGTACGGATGCACGGCATGCGGCACACCGTGTTCGTGTTCCCCGTCGGCCTCGCGGCCCTCGTGCACGCCTCGACGGGGCTGGACATCGCCGCGAAGGCCCGCGCCGGGCTGGTCAAGGACATGATCGCCGGGAGCGACGGGCGGCTGACCGAGGCGTGGCTCGACGAGGTCGAGGCGTCGGCGCTCGCCGCGCTGGCCCGGCGCGGAGAGGCCACGGTGAACGAACTCACCGGGGACGAGCCGCGGTTGAGGGAGCAGTTCGTGTACGCGCCCGGGAAGAGCTACGAGGGGGTGCACACGGTGTCGTCCCAGCTGATGCGTGTCCTCGGGGTCGAGGGCAAGGTGGTGCGGGGGCGTCCGCTCGGGTCCTGGACATCGAGCCGGTTCCGCTGGGCGGTCGCGCCGCCGCATCCTCCGCTCCCGCCCGCCGAGGCCCGCGCCGAGCTGCTGGACCGCTGGCTGACGGCGTGCGGGCCCGCCACCGAGGCCGACCTGAAGTGGTGGACGGGGTGGAAGGCCGGGGACCTGCGGCGGGCGCTGGCCGCGAGCGGGGCGGTGGCCGTCTCGCTCGACGACGGGGCCACGGGGTACGTGGCGGCGGGTGACGAGGGCCGGGTCGACGGGCCGGACGCGCCCTGGGCGGCCCTGCTGCCCGGCCTCGATCCGACGCCCATGAGCCGGCCGGACCGCGACTGGTTCCTCGAACCGTCCCTGCGGCCCGCCCTCTTCGACCGCAGCGGCAATGTCGGTCCGACGGTGTGGTGGGACGGCCGGGTGGTCGGGGGCTGGGCGCAGCGGCCCGACGGCGAGATCGCCTGGCGGCTGCTGGACACCGCGGGCGTCGGCCGCGAGGCCCGCGGCGCCGTCGCGGCGGAGGCCGACCGCCTCCGGGCCTGGGTGGGCGACGCCCGGATCACCCCTCGTTTCCGGACCCCCCTGGAACGGGAGCTGTCGGAGAAGTGAGGACCGGGACGGGGACGGCGGCGCGGAGGCGGCCCGCCCCCGCGCCGGACCGCCTCCGAGGACGGCGGACGAGCCGACACCGATGCGAGGCGCCGCGAGCCCGGTCCGAGGTCCACGGCCGGAGCCCGGGACCGGGACGGGTGGTGCCGGGACCGGGACACAGGCCGGAGCCGGCACCGGCGGCCGGGACCCGGGCGAAAGCCGGAGCCGGCGCATGGGACGGTGCCGGCTCCGGTGTCGGCGCCGTGTGGCCCCGCCACGGGGCGGGGTCACACGGCGCCGGTGAGCGGGACGCCCGGTTCCTCAGCGCGCGTACCTCATCAGGGCGCGCACCATGTGGCACGTGCTGTCCGACGGCGGGTGCACGCCGATGAGCTGCGCGGTGCTGCGGATCTTCTCGTTGCGGGCCTGGTTCGGCACGTACACACCGGAGTCGAGCAGGGCGATGGCGAGCCGCATCGCCTTGAGCCGGCGGTTGTGCGTGATGTACCAGTCGCGGGGGCGCCCCGGCGGCAGCGGGCACTTGTTCACGGGCTCGTAGGGCAGGTCCAGCGGGACCGCCGTCTTGGATGTGGACTGAGTGGGCAGCGGCTTCAGTGCGGCAGCGGGCACAGGCATCCTCCTGTCGCGGTCAGGGCGCCGTCCGGACCCCCCGGCGACACCCTCGAACACTGCTTCTATTCTACCGCCGGGCACTGACAAAAGCCGCTGGCCACAAGGCTTCGGGGGTGCTGTGACAGCCGTGTCCGAAGGTGTCTGCCGTACCGTGTGCGGCATGGAGATCTGGATCAATCCGGCCTGTTCGAAGTGCCGCAGCGCGATCAGCCTGCTCGATGCGGAGGGCGCCGAGTACACCGTCCGCCGCTATCTGGAGGACGTGCCCAGCGCGGAGGAGATCCGCGCCGTCCTCGACCGCCTCGGCCTCGAACCGTGGGACATCACCCGGACCGGGGAGGCGGACGCGAAGGAGCTGGGGATCGGGGACTGGGCGCGGGACGCCGGTTCACGGGACCGCTGGATCACGGCGCTGTCCGAGCACCCGAAGCTCATCCAGCGGCCGATCATCACCGCGGACGACGGAACGGCGCTGGTGGGCCGCACGGAGGAGGCGGTACGGGAGGCCCTGTCCCGGTAGCGGAGCCGACCGCTCCAACTCCCGTGTGATCCAGGTTACTTAAGTGAATGCCGTAACCGTTGAGCAACCGCGTTCGGCATCTCGTACATAGCGACGTAACGCTCCCCCACTCTCTGGAGGCGCGCATGTCGCGTAGGAGAACCCTCAGCACCAAGAAGAAGATCGCTCTGCTCGTCAGCGCGGCGACCGTGGCCGGCGGCGGGGCCTTCGCCCTGGCCGCCACCTCGAACGCGGCGTCCGTGCAGACCGCTCAGACCTCGGTCGCGTGTCAGGGCCTGGCCACCGCGCTCGGCAACAACCTGAATTTCATCGCGGACCAGAAGGCCCACCCCGACTCCCAGTCGGCGGCCAGGATCGCGAACCGCGAAGCGGTCGTCGCGCAGATCAAGGTTCAGCAGCAGGCGTCGGGCTGCGCTGTCGGGGAGTCGGCTCAGGGCTCCCAGACCGGCCAGCAGAACGCCCAGCAGCCGGCCCAGTCCGCGCCGGCCCAGGCCGCCACCAAGGCTCCTCCGGCACAGAGCGCTCCCGCGAACAACGCGGGCGCCGGTGCCGCCACCGGCCAGCAGGTCTGCAACGGCTCGACCGTCACGCTCTCCGGCGAGGGCGGCGCTCCGGCCGCGTCCAGCAACCAGTTCCCGGCCGGGACGAAGCTGAAGGTCACCAACCTGGACAACAACAAGTCCACGACCGTCCAGGTCACCTCGGTCTCCGGCAGCTGTGTCCTGCTGAACAACGCGGCCTTCGAACAGGTCCGCGAGCCGGGCAAGTTCCTGATCCGCCGAGCCCGCATCGAGAAGGTGGGATAACGGGCAGAACGGATCGAAAGCCCTGCCGTCACCGACCCGTTCCGGGCCGGAGGCGGCAGGGCTTTCGCATGGGCGGGCGGCCTTCCGGGGAGACGAACACCCAACCCCGCAGGGGACGAAACGGAGGGAACCGGGTCACATCCCTCCTTGTCGTCCTCACCCGGATCGCATACGAGCGGCGCCCCGCCGGACCTCCGCGCCCCGGGCGGGCGGCGGACCCGACGATCGCGGCCGCGAACGATCACACGCCGGCGGGGGCCACGGCACGGGGCGTGTGAGACCGGGCACATACGACCCAGGTAACACGGGGTTCACATTCGGGCAACGCTCGGGAAATCGCTGGTTGACAGTCTTCCGGTCATCCCCGGCGGCGCCCCAGTGCCGCAGCGCCGCAGCACCCGCAAGTGCGATCAAGACCCACCCCGAAGGATGTGGCCCGTGAGCTTCAAGGCTGAGTACATCTGGATCGACGGCACCGAGCCGACGGCCAAGCTCCGTTCCAAGACGAAGATCCTGGCCGACGACGCCAAGGGTGCGGAGCTGCCGATCTGGGGCTTCGACGGCTCCTCGACGAACCAGGCCAAGGGTCACGCCTCGGACCGCGTACTCAAGCCCGTGGCCAGCTTCCCGGACCCGATCCGCGGCGGCGACGACATCCTCGTCATGTGCGAGGTCCTCAACATCGACATGACGCCGCACGAGACCAACACCCGTGCCGCGCTGGCCGAGGTCGCCGAGCGCTTCGCCGCGCAGGAGTCGATCTTCGGCATCGAGCAGGAGTACACCTTCTTCAAGGGCGCCCGTCCGCTCGGCTTCCCCGAGGGCGGCTTCCCGGCCGCGCAGGGCGGCTACTACTGCGGTGTCGGCGCGGACGAGATCTTCGGCCGTGACGTCGTCGAGGCGCACCTGGACAACTGCCTCAAGGCGGGCCTCGGCATCTCCGGCATCAACGCCGAGGTCATGCCCGGTCAGTGGGAGTTCCAGGTCGGCCCGCTGTCGCCGCTGGAGGTCTCGGACCAGCTGTGGGTCGCCCGCTGGCTGCTCTACCGCACCGCCGAGGACTTCGACATCTCCGCGACGCTGGACCCGAAGCCGGTGAAGGGCGACTGGAACGGCGCGGGCGCGCACACCAACTTCTCCACCAAGGCGATGCGCGAGGGCTACGACGCGATCATCACCGCGTGCGAGTCGCTCGGCGAGGGCTCGAAGCCGATGGACCACGTCAAGAACTACGGCGCCGGCATCGACGACCGTCTGACGGGCCTGCACGAGACCGCCCCGTGGAACGAGTACAGCTACGGCGTCTCCGACCGCGGTGCCTCGGTCCGCATCCCGTGGCAGGTCGAGAAGGACGGCAAGGGCTACATCGAGGACCGCCGTCCGAACGCGAACGTCGACCCGTACGTCGTGACGCGTCTGATCGTCGACACCTGCTGCACCGCCCTGGAGAAGGCCGGCCAGGTCTGATCCGGCCCAGCACTCCCGAGGGGGCGTCCACCGTCACGGTGGACGCCCCCTCGCCTTGTCGGCGGGGGATGCCCCAGTGCCGGAACACCGCCACGGCGACGCGGAGTTCGGCGGTACGAACCTCCCTGACGGGCCGATCCGTTCGACGTCGACTTCGCGCCAGGAGGCGTCCAAGCAGTGAGAGGAGGCTCCTGTTACGGGGCCGTGTCTGCTTCAATGGGTTCATGGCCGACTTCCAGAAGTGCATCGCGACGGGTCGCCATGACCTCGAGCCCTTCTGGCCCTCCCGTCAGCACCACGACTTCGACCGGGTGTGTTGTCGCGCGACGAACGCGCCGGCCCTCTAAAGCCGTACACCCCGGCCTTCGGCCAGCGCGCACGACGTACGTCCTCGACGACCCCGACCACGAACTCGCGGCCGTCGAACCTCCCGACGAACTTCTCGCGCGAAAGAGCTGACCTCTCATGGCGACCACTCGTTCCTTCTCCTCCGTCGCGACCTCTCCCCTTCCCGTTCCCCCGGCCGCCCCGGGGCGGCACCGGCTACGTGCCGTCGACCGGGACGAGGACTGGGGCCTCCCCCGCTCGAACGAAGCCGAGAGCCTGGGGACGGGCGTGGACGTGGCGACCTTCCTTCCCCCGGGGGCCACTTGGCTGCCCGCCCCCCAGAACGCGCTGCCCGTCCTGCCGGGGCAGCCGCCGATGATCGGCTACCTGGTGCTCGTACCGGCGGACCAGCAGCCCCTGTTGCCGGTCGCCGTGACGGGCCCGGCCGAGCCCCCCGCCGCCGACAGCGTCACCGACAGCACCGGCGGCGGCGCCGACCCGCTGGTGCGCGTCGACCCCGTGCAGCGCACCGCCGAGGTCGACGGACAGGCGCTGGACCTCACCTACCTGGAGTTCGAGCTGCTCGCGCATCTCGTCCGGCATCCGCACCGGGTGCACACCCGCGACCAGTTGGTGTCCACGGTGTGGGGCTACGGACACGTCGGCGACGGACGGACCGTCGACGTCCATGTCGCACGGCTGCGCCGCAAGCTCGGCAACCGGCACCGGCAGGCGATCCAGACGGTGCGCCGGGTGGGCTACAAGTACACCCCGCCGACCGGCCGTTGATCCGTCCGGCGTATCTCCTGTCAGCAGATTCGCGTTCCCCCGGGCGGGCCGCGCATGCACAGTCGTCCGTATGACACGGAGACTTCTGATGCTGGGCGGTACGGAGTTCGTGGGGCGCTCGGTCGCGGAGGCGGCGCTCACCCGGGGGTGGGACGTCACCGTCTTCCACCGCGGCCGCCACGAACCCCCTTCCGGCGCGCGGTCGTTGCTCGGCGACCGCACCTCGCCGGACGGGCTCGCTGCGCTCGCGGGCACCACGGACACCTGGGACGCCGTCGTCGACACCTGGTCGGCGGCCCCGCGGCCCGTGGGGGAGGCGGCCCGCCTGCTGGCCGGCCGGGTGTCCCGCCATGTGTACGTGTCGAGCTGCTCGGTGTACGCGTGGCCGCGCGCCGCGGGGTACGCCGAGGACGCGCCGCTCGTGGAGGGCGCGTCGGCCGGCGCGGAGGCGACGGACTACGCCCGGGACAAGCGGGGCGGGGAGCTGGCCGCCGTCGAGGCCTTCGGCGCCGGGCGTTCGCTGCTCGTGCGGTGCGGACTGATCCTCGGACGGTACGAGAACGTCGGGCGGCTGCCGTGGTGGCTGAACCGGATCGCGGCGGGGGGTCCGGTGCTCGCTCCCGGGCCGCGCGAGCTGCCGCTGCAGTACGTCGACGTCCGGGATCTGGCGGAGTGGACGCTCGGCGCGGTGGAGGCGGAGCTCGACGGGGCGTACAACCTGGTGAGTCCCCCGGGGCACGGCACGATGGGGGCGCTGCTGGACGCCTGCGTCCGGGCCACCGGGTCGCGGGCCGAGCTCCGCTGGACGGACCCCGAGACGGTGCTCGGCGCCGGGATCGAGCCGTGGACGCAGCTTCCGGTGTGGGTGCCGCCGGGGAGCGAGCTGCACACCTCGGTGTACTCGGGCGATGTCTCGCGGGTCCTGCGGACGGGGCTGCGGTGCCGGCCCGTCGAGGAGACCGTCGAGGACACCTGGGACTGGCTCCGGTCACTCGGCGGCCCCGCCCCCCCGGCGTGCCGACCGGCCGGGGGTGGGACTGGATCCCGCGGTGGAGGCGAAAGTCCTCGGCGGCTGAATCACGGCAATTCCCCGGCCCGGCCCGCGGGGCGTCTTCCCGGCGCCCGCCGGCCGGGTCCGGGCGCCTCGGACGCACGGATCGGGGATTCACCGCCGGATCCGGACCGCCCGCGAACTCGACTGTCCAGTGCGGCAGTTGAAGCCTTCGCGCACACCGCCGGACGGAGGGCGACGGCTCTCGCGGAGCCCGACGGCTACTGAATACAAGTCAAAAAATGCGATCTCAAACCTGAATTTCGAGATCAACTCCCGGGAATTCGCGGGCTTCTGGGACCATTGTGACCGAATTGGTCTCACGGCTTTCAAAGATTCTTTCGAGACCCCTGAACACCTCGCGCACCTCCTGCGTATGGAACGGAGCCGCTTCACTCCTGTCGGGCGCCTCGCTGCCCCGCAAGGAAGTCAGAGGAGTTCCATGGGACGCAACATTCGAAAACGCCGTTCGCCGCTGGCCGTTCGCGCCGTTGCCGCGTCGGCAGCGCTCGCGATCGGTGGGGGTGGGCTGGTCTGGGCGAATTTCTACGCCTCGGCGCACGAGAGCAACTCGGGGCGCAACACCACCAAGTCCGCGCCCGCCCAGGTGGCCACCATCAGCTGCCCGGACGTCGGCCAGAAGCTGTCCAACGTTCCGAACCAGGCGCGGGGCCAGGTCGACGGGGAGCTGGCGACACTCGACCAGCAGATCACCGCGGCCTACCAGCGGCTCGCGACCACGCGTGACGCGCAGACGAGAGACGCGAGCTTCGTCCAGAACTCCATCCTCACGCCGCTGAAGCAGAACCGGGCGGTGATCATCGACCGGATCAAGCTGGAGATCAACCGCGTCGGCGGCAAGGCTCCGGGCTGGCTCGACGGGCTCTCCACCTGTACGGGACAGCCCGCGGCCGGACAGGCCAACGGCGGGCAGAACAACGGCGGCGCCACGGCCGCTCCGTCCGCCGCCGCGAGCGCGAGCGCCGGTGCGGGCACCGGTGCGAACGCGGGCGCGGGTGCGGGTGCCTCCGCGAGCGCGAGCGCTCCGGCCCAGGCGAACAACGGCGGACAGGCCGGCAACGGTCCGCTCGCGACCGACTTCGTCGACATCACGAAGGTCCAGCCGAACGTCGCCGCCAAGCCGGCCGTCGGCGCCGCCGGTTCGCGCGGTGTGTTCACGTCGTCCTGCGGCACCAACGCGAACAAGAAGTTCAACACGGACAACGTGATCGTGGCTCCCGGTGTCACCAACGGTGCGCACCACCTGCACGACTACGTCGGCAACCAGTCGAACGACGCCTTCGCGACCAACGACACCTTCGCCGCGGCCAAGACCACCTGTGCCAACCAGGGCGACAAGTCGACGTACTACTGGCCGGTCGTGCGTATCCAGAACGGCACCCAGGACTTCGACCAGAACAACCTGGGCGGCGGCAAGGAACTCAACGTCGGCGCGATCCAGCAGGTGAGGCAGGCGCAGATCAAGTTCGTCGGCAGCCCGACCAGCAAGGTCGTCGCGATGCCGAAGTTCCTGCGCATCATCACCGGTGACGCGAAGACCACGACCAACGGTCTCGCGAACGCCAACGCCCACTGGAGCTGCACCGGCTTCGAGAACAAGGTGCAGCTGACGCAGCAGTACCCGATCTGCCCGCGGGGCAGCACCGTGGTCCGCACCTTCGCCTTCCAGAGCTGCTGGGACGGGGTGAACGCCGACAGCGCGAACCACCGTACGCACGTGGCCTTCGCCGACGCCCAGGGCAACTGCGCCAACGGGTTCAAGGCGATCCCGCAGCTGACGATGCGCCTCGTCTACAACTTCCGGGCCCCGACCCTCACCAACGGGCAGATCAAGAACGCCTACGCGGTGGACGGTTTCCCGGAGCAGCTGCACAAGCCGGCCACCGACCACGACGACTTCATCAACGTCTTCGACGACGCCCTGATGAACAAGATGGTCACCTGCATCAACAACGGCCAGCGTTGTAGGTAAGCCCCCATGAGGAAGCCGGTGACGGGATCTCCCCCCCGTCACCGGCTTTCTTTGTGCCCTCACGTCCGCGGCCCGCCCTGCGGCCCTGCGGGCCCCCGCGCTGTCAGCCGCTGTGCTGATGACCGCCGTGCGAGGCGTGCGAGGCCCCTTCTTCCAGGGTCCCGCCGAGCTGTCCGCGCAGCGTCGTGACCATCTTCTGGTCCCCGACGGCGACCCACTTGGCGCCCACGAGGTACGAGCCGCCGTAGTCCTTGGCGCCGTCGAGCCATTCGCGCTGGCCGCGGTCGGTGGCGAAGGTCGCCAGGATGAACTTGCCCGTGCTGATCTTGCAGACGCCCTGGCGGATCTCGTCCGCGTCGGTCTGGATGCTCGGCTTGCACTTCACCTCGGCGGCCAGCTCCTCCAGGCTGCCGGTCGCCGTGGGCGGGACGGTCTGTTTCGCCGCCGCGGCCTTGCCGTCCGATCCGCCGCCGCAGCCGGTCAGTGCCAGCAGCGCGGCCACGGCCGCCCCGGCCAGGAGCTTCCCGCGTGTCAACCTCATACGTTCCTCCGGTACCTGTCGGCGTTCACGCCGAGAAGAGCCCCGGCGAGGGCTCTGCCTTCGATACGGCTCCGGGCCGCCCGGCGCTCAATCCGTCCCCGCCGCGGACGGGAACCCGGTACCGCCGGGGACACGGCTGTGCGAGGGTGACATCCGTGAACGAAGACTGGGAAGAGCGTACGGCGGCGGCCTGGGCCGGCTTCGAGGACTACGAGGAGGAGCGGGCGGCGGACTTCCGGGCTGTGATCGACGCGCTGGTCGCCGAACTGCCCGCGGACAGCCCCCTCGGCCCGTTCGAGCAGGCCTGCGCCTGGGACTCGACGGGCCACTCCGACAAGGCCGTCCCCCTCTACCGCGAGGCGCTGGCCCGCGGCCTGAGCGGGTACAAGGGCCGCAGGGCGAAGATCCAGCTGTCCAGTTCGCTGCGGAACATCGGGCAGGCGGACGAGGGCGTCAAACTCCTCACCCCCGAACTGGTCGCCCCCTCGGACGAGCTGGACGACGCGGTGCGGGCATGTCTGGCGCTCTGCCTCGCCGACCTCGGCCGCGAGCGCGAGGGCCTGGCCCTGGTGATCGGCGCGCTGGCCCCCCATCTGCCGCGCTACCAGCGGTCGATGGCGAACTACGCCCGCCTGCTCGTGGAACCCGGGGAATCCGCGGACTAGGACCTGTCCGGTCGATCACGGCGGAGACGCGGGGTGTGGCACGCCCTCCCCCGAGCTCTTCGAGCAGGGGGGACCCCCAGCGGCGTTGCCGTCGGTCGACGACGTCCCCCAGCCTTCGGCCGGGAGGTGCCGCCGGCATCCTCCACCGTGACCGGCCGGACAGGTCCTGGTCGCGCCGGCCAACAGGTCCTCGGCGGGGCCGGTGACCAACCACCGGTTCGCTCGTTCTGCTGAACGTGCAGTCACAGGATGTAGCCCCGCGCCCCGCACCCTCCTCCGGAGCCGTCGTCGACGTCGAGCAGGCCGAGGCCGCGCTCGTCGAGCACTATCCGCGGCTGGTCCGGCTCGCCTATCTGATGCTTCCGCCGAGCCTCGGCCGCAATCGGAGAGTGCTGACCGCGCACGCCCTCACCCAGCGGGCCCTGCCGCGCGGCCGGGCGGCGGGCGGCGCGTCGGTGTTCCCGGCCCAGCAGAGCGGCGGCGGCCGCGACGGCGACCCGGGCTACGCCTTCGTACGCCTCCAGGTGGTGCGTACGGCGCTGGAGGCGGGGCTGCCGCTGAAGCGGTGGGCCCGGCCCAAGCGGTCCCAGCTGCCGCCGGTCCTGCCTCAGGTGTGGGGCCTGCGGCTCTTCCCGCGCTCGGGCGGCGCCGACGAACTCGCCCTGGACCAGCTGCTGTCCGAGCTCTCGGGCCCGGCCCGCGCCGCGTACGTGCTGCGCGGACTGGAGGGGCTGGCCGACACGCCGCTGCGCCGGGTGCTGTCGGCGGCGGGGGTCGAGGACCCGGCCGCGGCGCTGGAGGAGGCCTCGGGTGCCGAGGCACGGGACGCGCTGCTCGGCTCCCCCGAGTTCGACCCCTGCGCTCTGCAGGCCCGGCCCACCGACCTGCTGCGGCGCAGGCGGCACATGAAGGCCGCGCTCGCCGCCACCGCCGCCGCGGCGGTGTGCGGCGCGCTGCTCGTGCTGCCGGGCGACGGCTGGGGCCCGGACGGCGCCGCGGCGCCCTCCTACGCGCGAAACCCGGCCGCCGAGGCCGCGCTCGACCCGGCGCGGCTGGACCGGGTGGCGCCCACGGCCTGGAAGTCCGCCGCGCGCACCGACTTCTCCGTCTGGCCCGCACGCGGCGGTCTCGTCGACGACACCGCGCTGCTGCGCCGCGCGCTCGCCGTCTGGGCCCGGCCCGGCAAGTCCGTCCGGGTCGCGGCGACACCCGGCACGCCCTCCGGCGCTCCGCCGGGACCGCCCCAGCTGCTGTACGCGGGCGTCGTCGACCAGGCGCGCGTGGTGCTCCTCTACGACGGTCTGCGCGTCGCGCGCTACGCCGAGCCGAAGGACGGCACGGGCGGCGCGGCCCTGGACTTCGCGCGGGCCGACGGGGCGAGCCGCGCGGAGGCGAGCGCGGTGGTGCTGGGCCGGGCCGACGGCAACGTCCGCTATCTGACCGCGCCCTGGGTGACCGGGGCCGCCCGGCGCGACCTGCTGAAGCCCTCCGCCGGAGCGACGGACCTCACCCTGTCCGCGGACGGCTCCACCTCTCCGCTGGCCGGGCCGCCGCAGACGGGCACGTGCACGTCGTGGAACGTGCTCCAGGTCAAGGACGCCTCGGGCACCCGGCTGCTGACCGATCTCGGCGAGCTGATCCCGGCCCACCTCACCGCCGGCCGGCCGGCCGCGCCCCGGGAGGCCTCGGGAGCGCAGGACCTGCGGGAGTGGGCGCCGTTCGCGTGCTCGCTGGCCTCCGCGCGCTCGCAGGGCGTGCGGACCGTGAACGCCTGGGAGTACGCGCGCCAGCCGCTGCCCGACGGGAGCGGTCCGGCCGCCTGGACGTGTACGCGTGCCGACACCTGGCGGGGCGGCGGCACCCGGGTGCTGGCCCAGTTCCGCGCCCCCGGCGGGACGTACGGGGCGGTCGTCGCGCAGGCCGGGAACTCCCCCGCCTGCGGCTCCCGCGATCCGCAGGTGCTCGCCGGTGTGCTGTGGAAGTCGGGGGCGGGCGTATGGTACCTCCTCGCGGCCGGCGGCAAGGACACGACGTCGGTCGCCGCGACCGGCGGGGTGCGCGGCTCCGCGACGGGTCCGCTGCTCGTCGTACGGGCGAAGCAGGGAGCGCGGGCCGAGCTGAAGGGAACCCTGGCGGACGGCCGGGGCATCACCGGGCTGCGCTGAACACCGGAACGCCTCACCGGCACGGACGCCTGGCACGGACCGCCGACACGGATTGCTGACACGGATGTAAACAAGTGGGCGCAGAGGGCTTCTCCGAGCGCCTACCCGTCAGTACATTGACGCCATGTCCAATACGCAGGCCCGGCAGCCCCGGCCGGTCGAGTCCGAGCGGACGGCTCTCAAGGCGCGGAAGGTGTCGTTCTCCTGGGAGGACACACCGCTGCACTGGGTGCCGGACGAGCCGTTCGCCACGCACACCATGAACGTGCTGCATCTGCTGCTGCCGGCCGGCGAGCGGTGGTTCGTGCATGTGTACCGGCAGGTCCTGCCCCTCGTCCGGGACGAGCGGCTGCGCCAGGACGTCATCGGGTTCATCGGGCAGGAGGCGACGCACTCGCAGGCCCACGACGAGGTGCTGCCCCACCTGGCGGAGCTGGGGCTCGACCCGACGCCGTACACCGCGCAGGTCGACTGGCTCTTCGAGAAGCTCCTCGGCGACCGGACCCTGCCCCCGGGCAGGGCACGCCGCTGGTGGCTTCTGGAGCGTGTCGCCCTGATCGCCGCGATCGAGCACTACACCGCCTTCCTCGGCCACTGGATCCTGAACTCCGAGGAACTGGACCGGCGCGGCGCCGATCCGGTCATGCTCGACCTGATGCGCTGGCACGGCGCGGAGGAGGTCGAGCACCGCTCGGTGGCGTTCGACCTGTTCCAGCACGTCGACGGCAGCTACCGCCGGCGCGCGCGGACCTGGGCGACCGCGTTCACCGCGCTCGTCTTCCTGTGGCAGCGCGGGGCCCGGTTCTTCATGGAGAACGATCCGACGCTCGTGAACGGCCGGGCGAGCTTCAAGGACTTCTACACCGCGGGGAAACGGGGCGTGCTGCCGCCGACCGGGGACCTGCTGAGATCCGTCCCCCGCTATCTCAGCCGCGCCTACCACCCCTCGCAGGAGGGCTCCACCGAGCAGGCGATCGCCTATCTCGCCACCTCCCCGGCCGCGACGGCCGCCGAGAAGGCCGCGGGTGCCGCGTGACGCCGAGACTCGGGACCGTCGTCGCCGTCGCGGGCGCGGCCGTGCTCGTACGGCGTGCGCTGCGCCGCCGGATCGGGGCATCCCCGCTGTGGCCGCTGCCCGCCCTGGAGGAACCCGTCTCCGGCCGGCCCCGCTCACGGACGCTGCGGCTGCGGGTCGCCCGGCACGAGCGCGTCGCCGACGGTGTCGTCCTGCTGCGTCTGGAGGGAGCCGATCTGCCGCCCTGGGAGCCGGGAGCCCACCTCGATCTGGTGCTGCCCTCGGGGCTCGTCCGGCAGTACTCCCTGTGCGGGGACCCTGAGGACCGCTCCTCGTACACCGTCGCGACCCGGCTCGTCGAGGACGGGCGGGGCGGATCGCGGGAGGTGCACGAACGGCTCCGGGAGGGCACGCGGGTCGAGGTGCGCGGACCGCGCAACCGCTTCCCGCTCGTGGACGCGCCCGCGTACGTCTTCGTCGTGGGCGGTATCGGGATCACCCCGGTGCTGCCGATGCTGCGGTCCCTGCCGGAGGGCACCGACTGGCGGCTGCTGTACGGCGGCCGGACGCGCGCCTCGATGCCGTTCCTGGAGGAGATCGGGAAGCTGGACCGCGCGAAGGTCACCGTCGTCGCCGAGGACGAGGACGGACTGCCGGACCTGGACGCGCTGTTCGCGGACCTCCGGCCGGGGACGGCGGTCTACTGCTGCGGACCGGACGGGCTCATGGCGGCGGTCACGGCACGGATCCCGGACGGGGCGGCACCGCACCTGGAACGGTTCACCGCCCGCGCGCCCGACGGGGGCGACACCGCCTTCGAGGTCGAACTGCGGCGCAGTGGACGCACGGTGACCGTGCCCGCCGGCTCGACCGTCCTCGCGGCGGTCCGCGAGGAACTGCCCGGCACGCTCTACTCCTGCGAGCAGGGATTCTGCGGAACCTGCCGGCAACGGGTCCTGGAAGGGGAGGTCGAGCACCGGGACGAACTGCTGACGGACGCGGAGCGTGACGACTCGATGCTCATCTGCGTCTCGCGGACACGAGGTGGGCGAATCGTGCTGGACATGTGAACGTCCGCCGCCCGGACCGGCCCGTTCCGGGCCGGATCCGATCGGTAAAGTGTCCGCATGACAACCGGGGTACGCCGCAGGATGGGTGTCGAGGAGCGACGGCAGCAGCTGATCGGCGTCGCCCTCGAACTGTTCAGCCGACGCTCGCCCGACGAGGTCTCCATCGACGAGATAGCCTCGGCCGCGGGCATCTCGCGGCCGCTGGTGTACCACTACTTCCCGGGCAAGATCAGCCTGTACGAAGCGGCGTTGCAGCGGGCCTCCGACGACCTCGCCGGCCGGTTCGTGGAGCCCCGCGAGGGTCCGCTGGGCGCGCGGCTGCTGCGCGTGATGCGCCGGTTCTTCGACTTCGTGGACGACCACGGGCCCGGTTTCGCCGCGTTGATGCGGGGCGGCCCTGCCGTCGGCTCCTCGACCACCAACGCGCTCGTGGACGCCGTACGGCAGGCGGCCTACCTCCAGATCCTGTCGCATCTGGACGTCGAGGAGCCGCCCGCCCGGCTGGAGCTGGTGATCCGTTCCTGGATCTCGCTCGTCGAGTCGACCGCGCTGATCTGGCTGGACGGACGGCGCATCCCGCGCGCCGAGCTGGAGGTGCAGCTCGTGCACGACTTCGCGGCCCTGGCCGCCGTGACCGCCGCCTACGACCCGGAGGTCGCCGGCCTGCTGCGCAAGGGGCTCCGGAACGAACCGGGCGACGGGCCGTTCACCGACCTCGCCGTCCGGCTGCTCGCGCTCGCCTCGCCGCCCGGGGCATGAGAGGGGGCTACGCCTCGAACTTCCGGTAGGACGGGTCGAGATCGCGTACCTCGACGGACACGTGCAGGGTGACCCCGTCCGTGGGCTCGATGTGCCCCCGCAGCAGTTCCAGCGTGGCCTCGGTCAGCTTCGCCTTGGTCTCGTCGCTGCGGCCGGCCAGCAGGGCGATGCCGACGTGGACGATGGCGGGACCTCCCGTGCCCGTGGCCGTCACGTCTCCCACGATCTCGTACTCGGTCCGCAGGGTGCGCGTCTTGCACGCCTCCAGCCGCGCGGCCGCGATCTCGACGATCACGGGGTGCAGCGCGAGCGCGAACGCACCCCAGTCGACGTGGTCGAGGGCCGGGGAGGTCTCGACGGTGATCTGCGGCATGAGCGCTCCTGTTCCGTGGAAGGTCCCGGTCACCCTAGCCGCAGCACCGGCACGACGACGGGGGCGGCCCCGGACACCCGTCGTGCTCAGGGTGTCCGGGGCCGCCCCACCGGGTCGGGCCGCTGTCACGGGGTCCGGGTGAACACCGCCACCGTGCGGGCCGGAACGGTGAACGAGCCCGTGCCCTTCGCGTAGGACGAGGACTTGACGACGAGGTCCGCGCCCTTCGCCTGCACCGGGTGCAGCCTGTAGCCGGTCCCGGCCAGGGAGCCGACGGTCTGCTTCTGCTTCTCCGGGGTCGCGTTGAAGACGATCACCAGGTCGCCGAGGCGGGCGGTGATCACTCCGGGGGTCTCGTCCTTGCCCGACAGCGGGAAGGAGAGCCGCGACTGCACCTGGGCGGCCGTGGAGAGCGAGAAGACCTTCTCGCCCGTACGGATCCGCTGCAGGTCCTGGAAGGCGGCCGAGGTGCCGTCGATCTGGCCGCAGCCCACCTTCACGGAGGTCAGCAGCGGCTTGGCGAACGGCCACTTCGAGGAGTTGTCCGCGGCCATCGGCAGCCCGCGTCCGAATCCGTTGCCGTCCTGGCAGTTCCAGTGGACGGCGTTGAACCAGTCGCCGCTGTCGAAGGAGTTGCGGTCCAGGGACTTGGAGCGCAGCAGGTCGGAGCCGGCCTGGGAGAGGGACGGGCCCTGCGAGAGGGTGGCCGTCGCCATCGCCAGGACCTGCATCCGGGCCCGGTCCGCGGCGCTCGTCGTCGCGGGCAGCTTGTACGTCAGCGCGTCGTAGAGCGACTCGTTGTCGTGCGCGTCGGCGTAGGCGAGCGCGTCGCCGGGCGCGGCCGCGTAGCCCGCGGGCTGGCCGTTGTAGTCGACCTCGGAGCCCTTGACCTCCTTGCCGTCGGAGTCGGTGAAGCGGTACGAGGCGAGGTTGCCGGTCAGGCCGATCTTGATGAGGTCCTGGTAGTGCAGCAGGCGGGCCTTCTGCTCGGCCGGGGTGCCGTTGGCGGTCGAGGAGTTGGGGTCGGTGTACAGGCCCGAGGCGAAGCCCTGGATCCCGGGGTCTGAGTCGAAGGGGCTGCCGCCGCGGACGGCGTCACGGGCACGGTCGGAGAAGGTCGCGATGCCCGTCCCGGCCATGTTCTTCTGGGTGGCCTGGACGAAGCGGGCGTCGTCGGCGACCTCGCCGAAGTTCCAGCCCTCGCCGTACAGGATGATCTTCTTGCCGTCGACGCCGTCCTTCGCGGGGGTGAGCCCGTCGAGGGCCTTCCTGACCGCGAGGATGTTGGCCTTGGGCTGGTGTCCCATGAGGTCGAAGCGGAAGCCGTCGACCTTGTACTCCTTGGCCCAGGTGACGATCGAGTCGACGACCAGCTTGCCCATCATGGCGTTCTCGGTCGCCGTGTTGGAGCAGCAGGTGGAGTTGGCGACGCTGCCGTCGGCGAGGAGCCGCTGGTAGTAGCCGGGGACGACCTTGTCGAGGACGCTGGTGTCGGCCTGGCCGCTGGCGGCGGTGTGGTTGTAGACCACGTCCATGACGACCCTGAGGCCGTCCTCGTTCAGCGACTTGACCATCTTGCGGAACTCGACCGTGCGGCCGGTGCCGTCGGGGTCGGTGGCGTAGGAGCCCTCGGGGACCGTGTAGTGGTACGGGTCGTAGCCCCAGTTGTAGGCGTCCTTGGCGGCCGCCTTCGCCACGCACTCCTGCTGCTTCTCGGAGTCGGCGGCGTAGGAGGGGAGGTCGCAGTCGGGGCTCTGCTGGTCGGCCTTCTTCTCGGGGATGGTGGCGATGTCGAACGCGGGCAGCAGGTGCACGTACGAGGTGCCGGACTTCGCCAGCGCCTTCAGGTGCCTGGAGCCGTCGCTGTTCTTGTCGGTGAAGGCGAGGTAGGTGCCCTGGTCCTTCGCGGGGACGGTCTTGTCCGCCACCGAGAAGTCACGGACGTGCAGTTCCTGGATCTGCGCGTCCCGCAGCGGTACGGCCCTGGGCTTCTTGAGCGCCGACCAGCCGGACGGGGCGAGGGATCTGGCGTCCAGGTCGACGACCAGGCTGCGCTCCGAGTTCGCGGTCAGGGCCACCGAGTACGGGTCGGTCACCTTGTTGGTGACGATCTTCCGGACGCTCGGCGCCCACACCTTGACGACGTAGCGGTAGGGCTTGTTCGTCCAGGACTTCTTGCCCGTGACCGACCAGACGCCGGTGGCGTCGTCGCGCTTCATGGCGACGGTGGAGCCGGCGAGGTCGAGGCTCACCGACTGGGCGGTCGGGGCCCACACCGAGAGGGTGGGGACACCCTTGTGGAAGACCGGTCCGAGGTGCGCCTTCGTCGCGGGGTACAGGTCGTCGAGGGCGCCGGCGATCTGCACGCCGGTCGCCGCGAGCACGGCGCCGTTCGCGGCCCGCTGCGAGGCGACCAGCTGGCCGCCGAGCGCGGAGCGCACCCGGGCGCGGTCGCGCGGGTCGACGGACCAGGCGGTGTACGCCTTCAGGTGGGGGTACTTGGCCTTCTGGGCGTCGGTGAGGGTGGTCTTCTCCAGCCGCAGCCAGCGCTCGTCGTCGCTGGTCAGCCCGCCGTCCTTGACGGCGATCGAGCCGTCGTGGGAGGAGAGGAGCTGGGTGGACACGGCGGCGTCGGAGCCGTTCCAGGCGACGGTGTAGCGGTCGATCCAGATCGCCTTGGAGGTGGTCAGGTCGAGCGCGGCGGCGCTGCCCTTGGGCTGCGGCAGCAGGTACTTCTCCTGACCGCCCAGCAGCCACACCTCGTGGCCGTTGGCCGTGAGGTCGAGCGACTGGTCGGTGGGCAGGTCCTTGTCGTCGCCCTTGTGGATGATGTAGCTGAGGCTGGTCGCGCCCTCGGCGAGCGGCACCTCGAAGACGGCGCCGTAGGCGTCGGTGCGCACGGGCTCCAGGGGCTTCGTCCAGTCCGTGGGCGTCGCGGCCCCGGTCCAGGTGTGCAGGCCCCAGCCGGTGTAGTCGCCGTCGGCACGGTGGTAGTGGATGACGGCCTTGGTCTTGTCCTGGGCGGGCAGGTCGGGCTGCTCGGTGAGGACGGTGTCCTTGCCCTGTTCGACCCAGACCTCGCCGGTCTTGGTGACGTCGATCGTGCGGTCGCTCGCGACGTCCTTGTTGCCGTCCTTGTCGATGACCAGGAAGCCGACGCTGGAGGCACCGGGCTTCAGCTTCACGTAGGCGAAGGCGCCGTAGGCGTCCCGGCCGATGAAGTCGTGGCCGGCCGGCCAGGTGGTGGACTCGCCGTCGGCGATGTCGCCCCAGGTGTACAGGCGCCAGTCGGTGTAGTCGCCGTCGGTGCGCTTGTAGTGGACGACCGCGTAGTCGCGCGAGGAGGCCGCCGGGACCTCCGCGGCGGGCGCGGTGCCGGTGGTGGACTCGGCCGTCGCGCTCGCGGTGTGTCCGGCCGAGTCGACGACGACGGCCTTGTAGCGCAGGGCGGTTCCGGCCGGTACGTCCTTGCCGATGGCCTGGGTGACCTTGTACGGGGCGTGGTCGGCGGAGCCGAGGGTGTGCCAGGCGCCGTTGCCGGTCTGGGCGGCGAAGACGACCCGGTCGAGCTGTCCGCCGGTGACGTCCGCCGACAGTTCGACGGTGCCGGTGGCGCCCGCGGCCGGGGCCTTCAGGGTCAGCGTGGGCTTGGTCGCGGGGGCGCCGAGGCGGCCCGCGGCCTTGAGGACGATCGCCGATCCGGCCGGGACGGTGACGGTGATCTTCTTGTCGCCGTCGCTCTTCACCGAGTCCGAGGTTCCGTATACGGCCCGGAAGTCCGTGTTCGCCGAACCGGTGGCGAACGTGGCCGGCTTCGCCTCGTCGGCGTTGTTGACGGCGACGACGTACTCGGTGCCGGTCTTCGCGTCCGTGCGGGAGAAGGCGTACACGCCGGCGCCGTCCGCGGCGTACCGCTCCGTCTGGACGCCGTCGGTGAGGGCCGGGTTGTCCTTGCGCAGCTTCGACAGGGCGCTGATGGTCTTGTAGAGCGGCGCGCCCGTGTCGTAGGCGTCGCTCGCGGCCGTACGGTCGGTGCCGATCTCGTCGTCGTCGAGGTAGTCGGCGACCTTGGAGGCGAACATCGGCTGGCGGGCGTCCTTGTCGCCGCCGGAGCCGGTGAAGCCCTGCTCGTCGCCGTAGTAGACGACGGGGTTGCCGCGGCTGAGGAACATCAGCTCGTTGGCGAGCTTGTCCTTCTTCAGCAGCTCGGCGTCGCTCGCCTTGGGGTTGTCCTGGTCCAGGAAGTACCCGATGCGGCCCATGTCGTGGTTGCCGAGGAAGGTGACCTGCTCGTAGGCGTTGGCCTTGTCGGTCGTGTACTTGTAGTCGTCCGCGAACAGGGACGAGAGCTTCTGCGCGCTGCCGCCCTGGGAGGCGTAGGAGCGGGCCGCGTCCTGGAACGGGAAGTCGAGGGTGGCGTCGAGCCGGCCCTGCGTGACGTACGGCGAGGTGATCGAGGTGTCGGCGGAGTAGACCTCGCCGAACATGAAGAAGTTCTTGCGCCCGTGCTTGGCCGCGTACGCGTCGAGGGCGGTCGCCCACTGCGTCCAGAACTCCATGTTCACGTGCTTCACGGTGTCGATCCGGAAGCCGTCGATGCCGAAGTCCTTGACCCAGCGCTCGTAGATCTTCTCCATCCCGCTGACGACCTCGGGACGCTCGGTCCACAGGTCGTCGAGGCCGGAGAAGTCGCCGTAGGTGGCGGACTCGCCGGCGTAGGTGGAGTCACCGCGGTTGGAGTACATCGTCGTGTCGTTGAGCCACGACGGGACCTTCACGTTCTTCTTCTCGGCGGGAACCGTGGGCGTCCGCGGGAAGGAGCCGTTGTCCACCGACGGGAAGCCCTTGGTGCCGTCCGCGTAGTCCGCGTCGTCAAAGGGCCTGCCGTCCTTGGTCAGGTACGGGAAGGCGCCCTTGGAGAGGTAGCCGTAGGACTTCTCCTTGTAGTCGACGACGTCGGCGGTGTGGTTGGTGATGACGTCGAAGAAGACCTTCATGCCCTTGGCGTGGGCCTTGGAGATCAGTGTCTCCAGGTCCTTGTTGGTGCCGAAGTGCGGGTCGACCTTGGTGAAGTCGGTGATCCAGTAGCCGTGGTAGCCGGCCGAGGCGTCCTTGCCGGTGCCCTGGACGGGCTGGTTCTTGAAGATCGGCGCCATCCAGATGGCGGTGGTGCCGAGGCCCTTGATGTAGTCGAGCCGCTTCGTCAGGCCCTTGAGGTCGCCGCCCTGGTAGAAGCCCTTGTCGGTGGGGTCGTAACCCGTCGACAGCCGGGAGCCGGTCAGTCCGCCCTCGTCGTTGGACGTGTCGCCGTTGGCGAAACGATCCGGCATGACGAAGTAGAACTGGTCACGGGTGGAGTCGTGCCGGGACGGCTCGGCGGCGAGCTTCGCGTCCGACGGCGGTGCGGGCGGGGTCTGGGCCCGCGCCACAAGGGGTTGCGCAAGCGATACGGCCAGTGCGGCGGCGAGGACGGCTGCACGCAGCCTGGGGCGGCTGGTGCGGCTCGCCGGCCCTCTCGGTATCAGGTCCACAGTCGTGAACTCCTAGCGATTACGGCGTACTCGGGTCCGACCCCGCGCAGCGTTTCGGCCACGATGCCGAACGCCCGCGTGACCGTATCGCTCACGCAAGGTTTACAGCAAGAGTCTTGCAACGTGCGGAAAGGGTTTTCAGCAGCTGGACTTGCCCGCGTAGATCGCGAGTGCCGTGTTGGCGCCCAGCGTCGCCGTGAACTGGCCCGAACCGTTCACGGTGATGCTCGTGTTGTTCTGGACGTTGCAGTACGTTCCCGCGGCCAGCGAGGTGCTGTACGTCCGGCTCAGCGACGAGGTCTCGTGGTTGATGGCCACGAAGCCCTTGCTGCCCCGGCCGAAAGCGATGGCGTCGTTTCCGTCGTCCCACCAGTTGGAAAGCGCTTGCCCCCGGGTGGCGTTACGGAAGGCGACCATCGACTTGATCTCCGGCCAGGCATGCTGGCACTTCCAGCCGTCCTGCCAACAGGCGTTGACGGTACCGCCGTTGGGCGGTCCGGCGTCCGCGTCCGACCACTCGTAGCCGGAGTTGATGTCGGGGGCGCCGTAGGGGTACGCGAGCATGAAGACGTTGGCGAGGGTGTAGTTCGCCCCGTCCTTGTAGTTGAGCGTCGAGCCGTTGCGCTCGGTGTCGTGGTTGTCGACGAAGACGGCCGCGACCGAGCTGCTCATGTAGCCCCAGCCCTCGCCGTAGTTCTTCAGGTAGGCGAGGTTCTCGTTGTTGAAGACCCGCTTGAGGTCGTAGGCGTAGCGGAACTCCTGGACGTCACCGTTGCCGGTGTACTCGGTGGGCTGGACGGCCTCGCCCGCGCCGTAGATGGCCTCCTGCTTCCAGTAGACGGACGGGTTGCTCAGCCGGGACTTGATGTTGGCGAGGTCGGCGGCCGGCATGTGCTTGGCCGCGTCGATGCGGAAGCCGTCGACGCCGTAGCCGAGCAGGGTGTTCATGTACCCGGCGATGGTCTTGCGGACGTACTCCTCGCCGGTGTCCAGGTCGGCGAGTCCGACGAGTTCGCAGTTCTGGACGTTGGCACGGTTGGTGTAGTCGCTGATGGTGGAGGTGCAGTCGTCCATGTCGGCGGACGAATAGACACCGGGGTAGTTGTACTTCGTGTACGAAGAGCCTCCCGTTCCGGTGCCGGAACCGGCGGCCATGTGGTTGATGACCGTGTCCGCCACGACCTTCACACCGGCCGCGTGGCAGGTGCTGACCATGTTCTTGAAGGCGGTGGCGTCGCCGAGCCGTCCGGCGATCTTGTAACTCACGGGCTGGTACGAGGTCCACCACTGCGAGCCCTGTATATGCTCGGCGGGCGGGGACACCTGGACGTAGCCGTAACCGGCCGGGCCCAGCGTGTTGGTGCATTCCTTGGCGACCGAGTCGAACTTCCACTCGAACAGGACTGCGGTGACGTCCTTGGTGCCGGGCGGCGAGGCCGCCGCCGTACCGGGGGGAACGGTCACCGAGACCGCCAGGCCCGCCACGAGGGCGAACGAGGCGGCAAGCGTCTTCCTTGCCATGTAGGTACTCCTGCACTACGTCGTGCGGGTGGGGGGATCGGAACGTACCGCTTGCAATCATGTTTCAGCAAGATGTCGAAAGAACTTTCAACTTCCTTATTGACGCGCCCCCTTGGGCGGTCCCACGCTCCTCACGGGTCGGCTGCCGCGCCCGCGGACGTGCTGACCGGACCCCGAGAGGAGCCGCACCTCCGATGGCCTTACGACGAAGAAGGGTTTCCCGGCTGCTGGCGACCGTGGCGCTGACGCTCGGCGGGCTGGCCGCCCTGCCCGCCGGTCAGGCGGCAGCGACGACGACGGACACCGGTGTCCCCAACGGTGATGTGATCGCCAACCTGTGGGAGTGGAACTGGAAGTCGGTCGCGTCCGAGTGTACGAACGTGCTCGACCCGGCCGGCTACGGGGCCGTCCAAGTGGCCCCGCCCGCCGAGTCGTTGAAGCAGTCCAACTACTACTGGTGGGACGTCTACCAGCCGTACTCCTACAACCTGAACAGCCGCTTCGGCACGGCGGCCGGCTTCAAGGCCATGGTCGACACGTGTCACGCGGCCGGCATCAAGGTCTACACCGACGCGGTGATCAACCACACCGCCGCGCAGACCGGCACCGGGTACAACGGCACCGTCATCACCAACAAGTACGACACCCCGGACTACGACCCGGCCGACAGCGACGACTGCACGACGACGATCACCGACTGGACCAACCGCTACCAGGTCCAGCACTGCGAACTGCTCGGCCTGCCCGACCTCGACACCGCCGAGAGCAACGTCCGCTCGAAGATCACCGGCTTCCTCAACGCGCAGATCGACCTGGGCGTCGACGGCTTCCGCGTCGACGCGGCCAAGCACATCGAGGCCGCCGACATGAGCGCCATCGCCGCCGGACTGCACACCACGACCTCGGGCTCGGCGCCGTTCATCACCCAGGAGGTCTATCCCGGCACCCCGCCCTCCGTCGACGAGTACTACGGCACCGGTGACGTCCTGGACTTCTCCTTCGCCTCCCAGATCAAGGCACAGTTCCAGGGCGACATCGCCAACCTGTCGAGTTTCGGCAGCAGTTGGGGACTGGTGGCCGAGGCGAACTCCAACACGATGGTCACCAACCACGACACCGAGCGCAACGGCTACTCGCTCAGCTACAAGGACGGCGCCACCGCCGTGCTCGCCAACGTCTTCCAGCTGGCGCGCGGTTACGGCAGGCCGTCGGTGTACTCCGGCTGGACCTTCAGCCAGAGCGACCAGGCCCCGCCGAACTCGGGCGGCGGCTTCGTCACCGACACCGACTGCTCCTCCGGCTGGTACTGCCTCGACCGTGACACCGCGGTCTCCGGCATGATCGGCTGGCACAACGCGGCCGCCGGGTACGCGGTCACCGACTGGCAGTCCCCCGCGTCCAACGTGATCGGCTTCGGCCGGGGCGGCGCCGGTTTCGTCGCCATCAACAACAGCTCGGCCGCGAACACCCACACGTACACGACCGGTCTCGCGGACGGCACCTATCCGGACGTCATCGACGGCGGCGCCACCTCGGTCACCGTCACCGGCGGCAAGGCCTCGCTGACCGTCCCCGCCAAGGGCGCGGTCGCGTTCTACGACCCGGACTACGTCTGCACGGTCGACTGCGGCGGCGGTGGTGGCACCGATCCGGGCACCGGCACGGTCACGGCGACCTTCGACGAGTACGCGTCGACCACTTCCGGAACGGACGTCTACGTGGTCGGTTCGGCCGCCGCGCTGGGCGGCTGGAACACGGCGAGCGCGGTGAAGCTGTCCTCGTCCGGCTATCCGGTCTGGAAGGCGGACGTCTCGGTACCGGCGAACAGCACGATCACGTACAAGTACGTCAAGAAGGACGCCTCGGGGAACGTCACCTGGGAGTCCAACGCCAACCGGACGCTCACCACCGGCACGTCGGCCGTGACCGCGCAGAACTCCTGGAACGTGGCCGACGCCGACGCGACGGACCTGACCTTCGGGGTGACCGCGACGACCGTCTACGGCACGAACGTGTACGTCGTCGGCTCGATCCCCGCGCTCGGCTCCTGGAACACCGCCGACGCGATCCCGCTGTCCTCGGCCTCGTACCCGTACTGGGGCCGGCTGGCGATCGTGCCCAGGTCCACGTCGTTCACGTACAAGTACATCAAGAAGGACGCCTCGGGCGCGGTGACGTGGGAGTCCGGTGACAACCGCTCCTACACCACGGGCTCGGGCGCCGGGTACACCGTGAGCGACACCTGGAAGTAACGGCTCGGGAAAGGGGAAACCCGCGCATGAGCGGTGCTCCGGTGGTCAGGCCCGGATCACCGCTCACACGCGGGTCGGTTCACGCGTGGGTCAGGTCACGCGTGGGTCAGAGGGCCCACCACACGGTGGTGTCGGCGGGCAGCTTCACCTGGCCGTCCTTCGTCGGGGTCACCTCGCCGCTGGCGACGAGCACCCGGCCGTACGCGGGGACGGTCACGGCCTTGTCCCCCGTGTTCGCGGTGCAGACGAAGTCACCGCGCCGGAAGGCGAGGACGTCCTCGGGAGCGGTCAGCCACGTGACGGTGTCGCCCGCGCCGAGGTCGGCGCGCTCCCGCCGGACCGCGAGGGCGTCGCGGTACAGCTCCAGGGTGGAACCGGCCACGCCGGTCTGCGCCTCGACGCTCAACTCGGCCCACTCGGCGGGCTGCGGCAGCCAGCTGCCGCCGTCACCGAAGCCGTACGACGAGCCGGCGCGGGTCCACGGGATCGGCACCCGGCAGCCGTCGCGGAAGCCGTCCTGTCCGGCGCCCCGGAAGAAGGCCGGGTCCTGGCGCACCTCGTCCGGCAGGTCGACGACGTCGGGCAGGCCGAGCTCCTCGCCCTGGTACACGTAGGCGGAGCCGGGCAGCGCCAGCATCAGCAGGCTGGCCGCGCGGGCCCGGCGGAGCCCCAGCTCGCGGTCGCCCGCGGTGCGGATCTGGGTGCCGAGACCGGCCTCGTTGGCGAAGCGGGTGGCGTGCCGGGTCACGTCGTGGTTGGACAGCACCCAGGTGGAGGGGGCGCCGACCGGGCGCATCGCGTCGAGCGTGCGGTCGATCACCGCGCGCAGCTCGGCCGCCTCCCAGTGGGAGCCCAGGTACTGGAAGTTGAAGGCCTGGTGCAGCTCGTCGGGGCGCACGTAGTTGGCGGTGCGCTCGACGGTGGGCGTCCACGCCTCGGCGACGAAGATGCGCTCGCCCGAGTACTCGTCGAGGATCGTGCGCCACTGCCGGTAGATGTCGTGCACGCCGTCCTGGTCGAAGAACGGCATGACATCGTTGCCCAGCAGTTTCAGCTGATCGCGGTCGCCGAGGTCCGGCAGACCCTCCGCCTTGACCATGCCGTGCGCCACGTCGATACGGAAACCGTCGACGCCCATGTCCAGCCAGAACCGCAGGATCGAGCGGAACTCGTCGCCCACGGCCGGGTGTTCCCAGTTGAAGTCGGGCTGCTCGGGCGCGAAGAGGTGCAGGTACCACTCGCCGGCGGTGCCGTCGGGCTCGGTGACCCGGGTCCAGGCCGGGCCGCCGAAGATGGACTCCCAGTCGTTGGGCGGCAGTTCGCCGTTCTCGCCCTTGCCGGGGCGGAAGTGGTAGCGGTCGCGCAGCGAGGAGCCGGGGCCCTCGCGCAGCGCGCGCTTGAACCACTCGTGCTGGTCGGAGGAGTGGTTGGGCACCAGGTCGACGATGATCCGCAGGCCCAGACCGTGGGCGTCGCGGATCAGGGCGTCGGCGTCCAGCAGGTTGCCGAACATCGGGTCGACGGCCCGGTAGTCCGCCACGTCGTAGCCGGCGTCGGCCTGCGGCGAGGCGTAGAAGGGGCTGAGCCACACGGCGTCCACGCCGAGGTCGCGCAGGTACGGGAGTCGGGAACGTACGCCCTCCAGGTCGCCCATGCCGTCGCCGTTGCTGTCGGCGAAGCTGCGCGGATAGACCTGGTAGATCACCGCGTCGCGCCACCAGTCGCGATGCGCGGCGACTGTGGCGAGAACGGAGTTCGGGGCCTGGTCGGCGGAGTGCTGGCTCATGGCGTCCTTGATGCGATGAGGGTCCCCGCGTCCGGGCGCTGCCGGGTGTGGGGAGGAAATCGGGTGTGGGGGCAGGACCCCTGCTCGCGCGAGGCCGGGAGCACGGGGCGAAAGGCGTCGGGGCGGGGGAGATCGAGGAGGTGAGAAATGAGGCGGCCGCGGTACTGGCGGGGTCGGATGGGCACCGCGGCCGCCACCCGCGCGCGATGAGCGCGCGGGAGTCCTGGGCGTCTGGGGGGCGTCCTTGCGGATCAGCCCTTCGTGCCGCCCGCGGTGAGTCCGGTCACCAGGTTCTTCTGCACGAGGTAGAAGAAGAGGGAGACCGGTATCGCGATCAGTACGGCTGTCGCGGCGGCCAGGTTGCGCTGCGCGTCGTGCTCGCTGACGAAGGTCTGGAGGCCGACGGCGAAGGTGTACTTCGAGTCGTCCAGCATGAACGTCGAGGCGAAGGCGACCTCACCGAACGCGGTGATGAAGTTGTAGAACGCGGCCACCGCGAGGCCGGGCTTGGCGAGCGGCAGGATCAGCCGGAAGAAGGTGCCGAAGGGGCTCAGCCCGTCGACGCGGCCGGCCTCGTCGATCTCGAACGGGATGGTGTCGAAGTAACCCTTGAGCAGCCAGGCGCTGTAGGGCACCGCCGTCGAGCAGTAGACGAGGATCAGGCCGAAGTAGGAGTCGATGAGCTGCAGGTCCGAGAGGATCTGGTACATCGGCACGATCAGCACGGCGATCGGGAACATCTGGGTGACCAGCAGGACCCACATGAACTTCTTGTAGCCGGGGAAGCGCATGCGCGAGACCGCGTAGCCGGTGGTGGCCGCGACCATCACGCCGATGACCGTGGTACCGAGCGAGACGATGATCGAACTCTTCATCCACTCGAAGAAGTTCGTGTGCTGGAGCACGAACGAGTAGTTGCCGAACGTCATCGTGTGCCAGATGCGTCCGGGGTGAAGATAGTCGTCCTGCTCGGGGCCGAGGGACAGGAACACGAGCCAGGCGATCGGGAACAGCGCGGCCAGGCTCGCGGCGATCAGGATGCCGTGGGAGACGAGCGAGCCGGCGAGGCTGCGCTGACCGCGCTTGCGCGCCGGACGGGGCGCGTCGTCGGACCTGGTGGCCTGGTCGGCCGGAGGCGTCTGAAGTGTGGTGGTGCTCATGGAGACTCCTGCCTCAGATCGCGAGCTGCTGGTCATTGCGGCTCAACCAGCGGCGGTAGAAGGAGGTGAAGACGATCAGGATGGCCAGCAGCAGCATGCCGTAGGCCGCCGACTGCGCGAAGTCGCGCGGCTGCTGTCCGAAGCCGAGGTAGTAGGCCCAGGTGACGAGGATCTGCGCGTCCGGCGCGGTGTTGCCGAAGAGGATGAAGATCACCGCGAACTGGTTGAACGTCCAGATGATGCCGAGGAGCACGACGGTGGAGCTGACCGACCTGAGACCCGGCAGGGTCACGAAGCGGAACTGCTGCCACTTGTTCGCGCCGTCCATCTCGGCCGCCTCGTACAGCGTGCCGTCGATGGACTGCAGTCCGCCGAGCAGGGAGACCATCATGAACGGCACACCGCACCAGGTGTTGACCATGATGGCGGCGAAGCGCTGCCAGAAGGTGTCCTCCAGCCAGGACGGCGCCGGCAGGTGCACCGCGTGGAGCATGGAGTTGATGATGCCGCCGTCGGCGAGCATGAAGCGCCAGCCGAAGACGGTGACGAAGGTCGGCACGGCCCACGGCAGCACCAGGATCAGCCGGTAGAGGGTGCGGCCGCGCAGCTTCTGGTTGAGCAGCAGCGCGAGACCCAGGCCGATGCAGTAGTGCAGGGCGACACACAGGACGGTCCAGGCGATGGTCCAGATGAAGTGCGACCAGAAGCGGTCGTACGACGTCGGACCCCACAGGATGTCCTTGTAGTTGTCCAGGCCGATGAACTTGTAGGTGGCGTCGATGTGGTTGACGCCGATCGTGCGGGCCGAGTTGAGGCTGTTGGCGTCCGTGAACGTCAGGTAGATGCCCCGAACCAGCGGATAGAGCACCAATCCGCCGAGAACGACGACGACCGGGGCGATCATCGCGTACGCGTACCAGTACTTCTGGTACGAGTGCTTGAGACGCTGCATCCGGCCGGGGCGCGGTGCTCGGTCACCGCTGCGCCTGCCGGTCGCGCGGTCGATGGCGACTGTCATGGTTGGACACCTTCTGCAAGATCAGGAGTTGGACGCACACAGCCGGTGGCCGCCGGTTCCGTGTCCCCCGTTCTCGGGGGTCCCCCCGGCCCGACCGAAGTCGGGCCGGGGAAGGATCCGGCGGCCACACGGACTCACTTGCTGAAGTCCGGGACCAGCTTGGCGATCGCCAGTTCGGCGTTGCTCAGGCCCTTGTCCAGGGACTCCTTGCCACCGGCGATCTTCGGCAGCTCGGTGTCGAGCGGGCCCCACAGGGAGCCGTACTCGGGCAGCGCCGGGCGCGGCTGGGCGGCGGGGAGGACGCCCTGGTAGCCGGCGATGCCCGGGTCGGCCTTGACGGCGTCGGTGTAGGCGTCGTCACGCGTGGGCAGCGTGGAGTTCTTCAGCGCGATGGTGGCCTGGGACTTCGCCGAGGTCATGAAGTTGACGAACTTCAGCGAGGCGGCCTGGTGGGCCTTGTCCGAACCGGCGTAGACCGAGAGGTTGTGGCCGCCGGTCGGGGCGCCCGCCTTGCCGGTGGAGCCGGCCGGGACGGTGGCGATACCGAGGTTCGTCTTGTCCGAGAACGCCGAGCCCTTGTAGAAGTTGGTGATCTCCCACGGGCCCTGGATGATCGAGGCGACCTTGCCGTTGACGAAGGCGTCCTGGATGTGGGCGTAGGCGTCGGCGGTGGTGTCCGCCTTGTGCAGGCCCTTGCCGGAGAACAGGCCCTGCCAGGTGCCGAACGCCTTCTTGGCCTCGGGCGAGTTCACCGTGATCTTCTTGGCGGTGGCGTCGACCGTGTTGGTGCCCTCGCCGTAGAGGAAGGACTGGGCGTAGTAGGCCTGGGTCGAGCCCCAGTAGCCGTCGACGCCGGTCTTGGCCTTGATGGTGGCCGCGTCCTTCTTCAGGTCGGCCCAGGTCTTGGGGGCCTCGGTGATGCCGGCCTTCTTGTACAGCGCCTTGTTGTAGACGAGCGCCAGGGTGTCGGTGACGAACGGCACACCGTAGGTCTTGCCGTCGTACTTGGCCTGCTCGATCAGGTTGGGCTGGAACTTCGCCTGGTCCGCGAGGGCCGCGGTGCCGTCGAGCGGCAGGAAGTAGCCCTTCTTCGCGAAGGCCGGGGTCCAGCCGACCTCGGAGCGCAGGATGTCCGGGGCACCGGAGGCACCGGCGGCCGTGTCGAACTTGTTCTGCGCCTGGTCGAAGGGCACGTTGACGTACTTGACCTTGATGTTCGGGTTGGCCTTCTCGAACTGCTGGGCCAGGGCCTTGTACGTAGGCGCCTCATTGGTGGCGTTGGACGTGTCCCACCACGTGATGGTGACCGGCCCGCTGGCCTTGTCGCTGCTGTCACTGCCGCTGCCGCCGCAGGCCGTCGCCGCGAGGGCGAAAGACGCCACCAGCGCACTGGCCGCTATGCCACGCCGCATGAGTTCTCCTTGAGGGTGAAAGCCCGAGTAGGTGGGGAATCGGTCCCGCCCGATCCCCTTGCCGACTTGCCGACTGCGCCGTTGCGTCCGCCGGGCGACTGGAACGTAACAGCCATGTAAGCGGTGCGAAAGACCTTGCAGCAAAAAAGTGCAAGAGCTGCCGACAGTTATGCGCCCGTGACTTCACGGCAGCCGTCCCGAAACCCTGCTGCCGGGCCGCTCAGCAGACATGCGAACCTCTGTGCAAGACTCTGCAAGCTCTTGCCACGGATGTCACATACAGGGATCATCAGCCCTCAGTGCCTTGCAGGAGCCACCCTTTCCCGCGCGGCGCATGCACGGGACACCGAGCCGACCAGAACACGAGGGAGCGCGATGATGCAGCAGCCCGGAGCGGGCCGAGCAACAGCCCGCACACGGCGTCTGGTTGGTGCGCAGGGTGAGATGCGGCCGGTACAGTCCAATCCTGTGACCACACGGCTTGCCGACATCGCAGCCCAGGCGGGGGTCAGTGAGGCGACGGTCAGTCGCGTCCTGAACGGGAAGCCGGGCGTCGCCGCTACCACCCGCCAGTCCGTCCTCGCCGCACTCGACGTCCTCGGTTACGAGCGTCCGGTGCGCCTGCGGCAGCGCAGCGAGGGCCTGGTCGGCCTCATAACCCCCGAGCTGGAGAACCCGATATTCCCTGCCCTCGCGCAGGTGATCGGGCAGGCCCTGACGCGCCAGGGCTACACCCCCGTCCTCGCGACCCAGACCCCGGGCGGTTCCACCGAGGACGAGCTGACCGAGATGCTGGTCGACCGCGGGGTCGCCGGCATCATCTTCGTCTCCGGACTGCACGCCGACACCTCGGCCGACATGCAGCGCTACGAGCAACTGCGGGGCCGCGGGGTCCCGTTCGTCCTCGTCGACGGCTTCTCGCCCAAGGTGCAGGCGCCCTTCATCTCCCCGGACGACCGCGCCGCGATGGCGCTCGCGGTCACCCACCTCGCCTCGCTCGGCCACACCAGCATCGGACTCGCCCTCGGCCCCAAGCGGTTCGTCCCGGTGCAGCGCAAGATCGAGGGCTTCGTGCGCTCGATGCAGGAGCAGTTCGACCTGAACCCCACGGACGTCGAGGAGCGACTGGTCCAGCACTCGCTGTACACGCTGGAGGGCGGCCAGGCCGCCGCGAGCGCCCTCATGGACCGCGGCTGCACGGCGGTCGTCTGCGCCAGCGACATGATGGCGCTCGGCGCGATACGGGCGGCGCGCCAGCGCGGCCTGGAGGTTCCCACGGACATCTCGGTCGTGGGATTCGACGACTCTCCGCTGATCGCCTTCACCGACCCGCCGCTCACGACGGTCCGCAAGCCGGTGCCGGCGATGGGCCAGGCCGCGGTGCGCACCCTGCTGGAGGAGATCGGCGGGACGCCCGCGCCGCACAGCGAGTTCGTGTTCATGCCGGAACTCGTGGTGCGCGGTTCGACCGCTTCTGCCCCCGGGGACCGGAATCGTTCCTGAGCAGGACGACAAAGGGGGCGAAGCACTCCCACAGGTGTAGAAAGTGCGGCCGGGACCCGACCCAGGGATCATCGGTGGGGGAAGCCTTTTCTGGCAGACTCTGTGCCTATGGGTGATACGACCGTGTCGTCACTGGAAGGCCGTCAGGCCACTCCACAGCCCGTCGCGGAGGAGAAGGCGGGGCACGCGCTCCTGCGCCGTATGCGGACCCCGCGTCGCCCCCGCCTCTGGTTCGAGGTCCTGCTCATCGCGGTGAGTTACTGGACGTACTCGCTGATCCGCAACGCCGTGCCGGAGCAGCGGCGCGAGGCGCTCCGCAACGCGGACTGGATCTGGCGGCTGGAGCACCACCTCGGCCTCGCCGTCGAGGAGTCGGTCAACCACGCGGTGAACTCGGTCGGCTGGCTGATCATCGGGATGAACTACTACTACGCGACCCTGCACTTTGTGGTGACGCTGAGTGTCCTGGTCTGGCTGTACCGCTGTCATCCCGGCCGCTACGCGGCGGCCCGTCTCGTGCTCTTCGCCACCACGGTGGTGGCTCTCGTCGGTTACTACTTCTTCCCGCTCGCGCCACCCCGGCTGATGACCGGCAGCACCTTCGTCGACACGGTCATGGTCCACGAGACCTGGGGCTCGATGGCCTCGGGCGATCTCAAGCACATGTCCAACCAGTACGCCGCGATGCCGTCCATGCACATCGGCTGGTCCGTGTGGTGCGGGCTGAGCCTCTTCGCCCTGGCCAGGGCGCCCTGGGCCCGCATCCTCGGCGTCCTGTACCCGGCGGCCACCCTCGTGGTCATCGTCGCCACCGCCAACCACTTCTGGCTGGACGCGGTGGGCGGCCTGCTCTGCCTCGCCTTCGGCTTCCTCGTGGCGCGCCTGTGGTACGGCGCGCTGCCGTACGCGCTGCCGCAGTGGGTGCCGGGGGCCCGGGGGACACCGGACCCCGCGGACCCGGCGGAGGACGAGGGCCTGAGCGAGGTGAGAGCCTGAGCGGGGTGAAGGCCTGCGGCGTGAGGGTCCGGGGGTGAGGGTCCGACCGCCGCCCGGTGTCACGTTCCGTGACCGCCGGGCGTCCGCTCACGCGCCGTAGAACAGTTCGTCCACCACGGCCCGGGCCCGCCGGGTGGTCCGCCGGTAGTCGTCGAGCATGTCTCCGACGTGCCCCGGGTCGTAGCCGAGATAGCGGCCCACGGCGGCCAGCTCGCGCCCGTCCGAGGGGAAGGTGTCGCCGGCCCTGCCCCGCACGAGCATCACGGCGTTGCGCACCCGGGTGGCGAGCACCCAGGCCTCGTCCAGCGTCGCCGCGTCCTCCGTGGACAGCAGCTCCGCCGCGCGCGCCGCGGCCAGCGCCTCGCGGGTCCGGGTCGTCCTGAGGCCCGGCTCGGCCCAGCCGTGCCTCAGCTGGATCAGCTGGACCGTCCACTCCACGTCGGACAGGCCGCCGCGCCCCAGTTTGGTGTGCAGGGTGGGGTCGGCGCCGCGCGGCATCCGCTCCGACTCCATCCGGGCCTTCAGCCGCCGGATCTCCCGTACGGCCTCCTCGCCCAGCCCCTCCGCCGGGTACCTGAGCGGATCGACGAGTTCGACGAAACGGCTGCCGAGACCGGCGTCCCCGGCCACGACCTCCGCCCGCAGCAGCGCCTGCGCCTCCCACACCAGCGACCAGCGCCGGTAGTACGCCTCGTAGGACTTCAGCGTCCGTACCAGCGGCCCGGACTTCCCCTCGGGCCGCAGGTCCGCGTCGATCAGCAGGGGCGGATCCGCGCTGGGGATCTGCAGCAGCCGCCGCATCTCGGACACCACCTTGTTCGCGGCCCGCGCCGCCTCCTGCTCGTCCACGCCCTCGCGGGGCTCGTGCACGAAGAGCACGTCCGCGTCGGAGCCGTAGCCGAGCTCATGGCCCCCGAAGCGGCCCATCCCGATCACCGCGAACCGGGTGGGCAGGGTGTCGCCCCAGCCGTCGTGCACCACGGCCCGCAGGGTGCCCGCGAGTGTCGCCGCGGTCAGGTCCGAGACCGCGCCGCCGACGAGATCGACCAGCGCCCCCTGGTCGGCGACGGCCGGCGTCTCCTCGGTCCCGTAACTGGCGACGATGTCCGTCGCGGTGATACGGAACAGCTCCCGGCGCCGGACCCCGCGCGCGACGGTCACGGCCTGCTCGCCGCCGTCGGCCCGCCGTACCGCGGCGAGGATCTCCTGCTCCAGATGGGCGCGGCCGCGCGGTTCGAGACCGCCGCTCTCCCCGTCGCCCAGCAGGGCCACCGCCTCCGGGGCGCGCATCAGCAGGTCGGGGGCGAGCCGGCCCGCGGAGAGGACCCGCGCGAGGTTCTCGGCGGCGGCGCCCTCGTCCCTGAGCAGCCGCAGGTACCACGGGGTCCGGCCCAGCGCGTCCGAGACCTTGCGGAAGTTGAGCAGTCCGGCGTCGGGGTCCGCGGAGTCCGCGAACCAGCCGAGCAGCACGGGGAGCAGGGTCCGCTGGATGGCGGCCTTGCGGCTGACCCCGGAGGCCAGCGCCTCCAGGTGGCGCATCGCGGACGCCGGATCGGCGTACCCGAGGGCGACCAGCCGCTCCCTGGCCGCGTCCGGGCTCAGCCTGCTCTCGCCCGGGGCCAGCTGGGCGACGGCGTCGAGCAGCGGCCGGTAGAACAGTTTCTCGTGCAGCCGCCGCACCATGGCCGTGTGCCGCTTCCACTCCCGGTTCAGTTCGGCGGCCGGGTCGGCACGCAGCCCCAGCGACCGTCCGATCCGGCGCAGTTCGGCCTCGTCCTGCGGCACCAGATGGGTGCGCCGCAGCCGGAAGAGCTGGATGCGGTGCTCCATCGAGCGCAGGAAGCGGTAGGCGTCGTCGAGCTGTACGGCGTCGGCGCGCCCCACGTAGCCGCCCGCGGCGAGCGCCTTCAGGGCGTCCAGGGTGGTACCGCTGCGCAGGGACGTGTCGCCCCGGCCGTGCACCAACTGCAGCAGCTGTACGGCGAACTCGACGTCCCTGAGTCCTCCGGGACCGAGTTTGAGCTCCCGTTCGATCTCGGCGGCCGGGATGTTCTCCACGACCCGGCGCCGCATCTTCTGCACGTCGGCGACGAAGTTCTCCCGCTCGGCGGCCTGCCACACGAGCGGGGCCAGGGTGGCGACGTACTCCTCGCCCAGCTCCAGGTCCCCGGCCACCGGGCGGGCCTTGAGCAGCGCCTGGAACTCCCAGGTCTTGGCCCATCGCTGGTAGTAGGCGAGATGGCTGCTGAGCGTGCGCACCAGGGGGCCGTTGCGTCCCTCGGGGCGCAGATTGGCGTCGACCGGCCAGATGCTGCCCTCGACGGTCGTCTCGGAGCAGATCCGCATCATGTGCGAGGCGAGCCGGGTGGCCGCCTGCAGGGCCTTGCCCTCGTCGGCGCCCTCGGTGCCCTCCCCGACGAAGATCACGTCGACGTCGGAGACGTAGTTCAGCTCGTGGCCCCCGCACTTGCCCATCGCGACGACCGCGAGCCGGCACAGCGCGGCGTCGTCGGGGGCGGCGGCCCCGGCGATGGCGAGCGCGGCGCGCAGGGTCGCGGTGGCGAGGTCGGCGAGTTCGGCGGCGGTCTGGGCGAGGTCGGTGGTGCCGCACACGTCGCGCGCGGCGATGGAGAGCAGGCAGCGGCGGTAGGCGACGCGCAGCGAGACGGGGTCGGTCGCGTCCGCCAGACCCCGTTCGAACTCCTGGACCCCGGGATGCAGGTCCCGCGCCTCGTAGGTGACGAGGGCCTGCCAGTCGTGCGGGTGCCGGGCGAGGTGGTCGCCGAGCGCGGCGGAGGCGCCGAGCACCCCGAGCAGCCGGTCCCGCAGCGGTTTGGCCGCGATCAGGGTGTCGAGGAGTTCCCGCTGGGCGCTGTGGCCGTCCTGCGCCTCGACGAGCCGGACGAGTCCGAGCAGGGCGAGGTCGGGGTCGGCGGTGGCACCCAGCGCGTCCAGGAGGACCGGGTCGGACCGCACGGGGGCCAGTTCGGGCCCCTCCAGGAGCCGCTCGGCCGCCGACGGATCGGTGAAGCCGTGCCGCAGCAGCCGTGTGAAGGTACTGCTCCTGCGCCCCGGCGCCGTCATCCCGGCCTCCCGTCGATCGATGCCGAACACCCGCCCCGACCCGCGCACCTGGTCCGATGGTCCGATCAAGGGCGTACGCGCCCGAGCCTAACCTCCGTACGCACGGTTGCGCCCCGCGCCGACGGCCGTGCGGGGCGGTGGGGAGGCCGGTAGAAAGGAAAGAGAGGCAGCAGTTCATCCGGTCTTCATCCCTCGGGTTGAGGGATGTGGACCCGGGGAATGTTGGCGTGCGCATGCTCTGTCCGCACCGCCACCGTCGTCTCTCCCCCACCGGAGGTCCGAAGTGTCCGGCAGAAACGTGTACACCCGCAGCCGTGCCGTCGTGGCATCCGCCCTCGCCTTCACCGCCGCCGCGGTGGGGCTGTGGAGCGGGCTCGCCGGCTCGGCCCCCGCGCACGCCGCGGCCACGGTCCCGACCCCGGACCACGTCGTCGTCGTGGTCTTCGAGAACCACGCGTACAGCCAGGTGATCGGCTCCTCCAGCGCCCCGTACATCAACTCGCTGAAGTCCGGCGGGGCCAACCTCACCCAGTCGTACGCCGAGACGCACCCGAGCCAGCCCAACTACTTCGCCCTGTTCTCCGGCTCCACCCAGGGCATCACGGACGACAGCTGCTACACGCCCGGCTTCTCCTCCGCCCCGAACCTCGCCTCCGAGCTGATCGCCGCGGGCAGGACCTGGGGCAGCTACAACGAGACGCTGCCGAGCCAGGGGTCGACCACGTGCAGCAGCGGGAACTACGCGCGCAAGCACAACCCGTGGTTCGGCTTCAGCAACGTGCCGACGTCCAGCGCGAAGACGTTCGCCCAGTTCCCGACGGACTACTCGACGCTTCCGCAGGTCTCCTTCGTGGTCCCGAACCTGTGCAGCGACATGCACGACTGCTCGGTGTCCACCGGTGACACCTGGCTGAACACCAACCTGAGCGCCTACGCCACCTGGGCCAAGACCCACAACAGCCTGCTCGTCGTCACCTTCGACGAGGACAACCGGCTCGCCGGCAACAAGATCCCGACCGTCCTCTACGGCCAGCAGGTGACCCCGGGGTCGTCGTCCGCCACCACGTACAACCACTACGACCTGCTGCGCACGCTGGAGGACATGCAGGGCCTCACGTCGCACGCCGGCAACGCGGCCTCCGCCAAGGACATCACGGGCATCTGGACGTCCTGACATGTACCTTGCGGACAGCCGCGCCGGTGCACCGGAGACAGCGGCGGCGTCCGCGGAGAGCGCCGCCCGGCCCCGCGCCGGGCGGCGCCTCACCGCGGTCGGGCCCACGGTGCTGGCCCTCGGCACGGTCAGCCTGATCACCGACGTCTCCTCGGAGATGGTGACGGCGGTCCTGCCCCTCTATCTGGTGGCGGGCCTCGGCCTGTCCCCCCTCGGCTTCGGGCTCCTCGACGGGATCTACAACGGCTTCTCGGCGCTGGTCCGGCTGGCCGGGGGACATCTCGCCGACCGGGGCGGCGGCCGCCACAAGTGGGTGGCGGGCGCCGGATACGCCCTGTCGGCCCTGTGCAAACCGCTGCTCCTGGTGGCGCAGACCCTGACCCCCATCGGCCTGGTCCTCGCCGCCGACCGCACCGGCAAGGGCCTGCGCACCGCCCCGCGCGACGCCCTGATCTCCCTGTCGAGCAGCCCCGGGTCCCGGGGCCGGGCCTTCGGCGTCCATCGCGCGATGGACACGGCGGGCGCCCTGCTGGGCCCGTTCGCCGCCTTCCTGATCCTCCGGGAGACCGTCGACGGCTACGACGCGGTGTTCACGGTGAGCTTCTGCGTGGCCGTGGTGGGCGTACTGGTCCTGGTGCTGTTCGTGCCGGGCGGCCCGGCGGCGCGGGCCGCGTCCGCGGCGGGGACACCGGCCGCGCGGACGCGGTCCGAGGGCTCCCTCGCCTCCCGCACCACGGCCGCGGGCCTCCGGGACCCCGAAACCGGAACCCCGGACGTCACCTCCGCCGGCCTCCCGGACCTCTCAGGTCCGCCCGCCGCCCCCTCCGCCCCGCCCCTCCGCCCCGCGCCCCGTCCCACCCTGCGTGCCGCCCTCGCCCTGCTGCGCCGTCCGGAGCTGCGCGGCATCACGCTCTGCGCGCTCCTGCTCGGCCTCGCCACGGTCAGCGACTCGTTCATGTTCCTGCTGCTCCAGCACAGGCTCGGGGTGCCGGACCGCTGGTTCGCACTCCTGCCCGTCGGCACCGCCGCCGCGTTCCTGCTGCTGGCCGTCCCGCTGGGCCGGCTCGCGGACCGGGCCGGCCGGTGGCGGGTGTTCCTGGCCGGTCACGGCGCCCTGCTCCTCGCGTACGGCCTGCTGCTGACGTCCTGGCACGGTACGGCGCTGCCGTTCGCCGTCCTGTTCCTGCACGGCGGCTTCTACGCGGCCACGGACGGCGTGCTCATGGCCGCGGCCTCGGACAGCGTGCCCGAGGAACTGCGCTCCTCCGGGCTCGCGCTGGTCCAGACGGGCCAGGCGCTGGCCCGTCTCGTCTGCTCGCTCGCCTTCGGCGCGGCCTGGACGGCGTGGGGCGACCGTACGGCGCTCACGGCGTCGGCCGTGGCGTTGGCCCTGTGCGCGCTGTTCTCGACGACCCTGCGCCCCCTCCGCCGCACCCCGCCGGAAGGCCTCGTATGACGCTGCGCACCCGCATCCTGGTCCTGGTCTCGGCCCTGGTCGTCCTCGCGGGCGTCGCGACGGCCTCCGTGCTGCACGCCTCGGCGCGCGCGGAGCGCCGGAACCAGGCACAGCCGGGCGGCCCCCGGATCGCCACGGGACCGGTCTTTCTGACCGGCTCCCGGCGGCTGGTGTTCCGGAACATGGCGTGGGGCCCGCACCGCGACCAGCTGACGTCCGTCCCTGCGTCCGACCCCTCGGGCCCGCGCACCGCCTCCCGGGTCAAGTGCCTGCGCTTCTACGCCGCTGCGGGCACCGGCGTGTGCCTCCAGGCGGTGCACGGCGCGGTCCGGGACACCTACCGGGCGGTGATCCTCGACTCCGCCCTGCGCGTCAGGGCCCGCTACGACGTGCCCGGCATCCCGTCCCGCGCCCGCGTCTCCCCCAGCGGCCGGTACGCCGCCTGGACGGCGTTCGTGGGCGGTGACTCCTACGCGGGCACGAACTTCTCCACCCGGGCGGCGATCGTCGACACCCGCACGGGGAAGCTGACGCCGTCCCTGGAGGCGTACCGCGTGGTGAAGGACGGCAGGACCTACCGGTCGGCCGACGTCAACTTCTGGGGGATCACCTTCACTGCCGACGACCGCGGGTTCTACGCCACCATGGCCACGCACGGCACGACGTACCTGGTCCGCGGCGACCTGGCCGCCCGCACCGTCACCACCGTGCACACCAACGTCGAGTGCCCGTCCCTCTCCCCCGACGGCACCCGCGTCGCCTTCAAGAAGCGCGTCAAGGGCCTGCCCGAGGACGCGCCCTGGCATCTGTACGTCCTCGATCTGCGCACCGGGCACGAGACGGCGCTCGCCGAGCCGCGCAGTGTCGACGACCAGGTGGTCTGGCGCGACGACCGCACCCTCGTCTACGCCCTCCCCGGCGACTACGGCGCCGACCTGTGGACGCTCCCGTCCGACGGCGGCGGAAAGCCGCGGCGCGTCAGCACCGCGGCCGTCTCCCCCGCGTACGTGCGCTAGGCGGTGCCCCGGGCCCTGGACCGGGGCCCGGGCTCCTCGGAGAGCGCCCGGCCCCTGGCCGTCAGGACTGCGCGCTGGCGCGGCGACGGCGGACGGCCAGGACCAGGCCGGCGCCGAGAGCGGCCGTGGCGGCCGCGGCCGCGGCGACGACCGGGGTACCGTCCGAACCGGTGCTCGCCAGGCTGCCGCCGGCGGACCCGGTCGTGGAGCCGCCGGTGGTCGAGCCGGCCGAGGTGGAGCCGGTGCCGCCCGTGCCACCCGTGCTGCCGGAGCCGCCGGTGGACTGGCCCGCGGGGTCGTTGCCGCCGCCCGTGGAGGATCCCGGGGCCGTGGCGGAGGCCGACGGGGTGGGGCCGTCCTCGTTGTCGGTGGGGATGGCGACGTGGATCTTGGCCGTGTCGTTGGCGGGGTTCTTGTCGAAGGCCGGGTGGATGTCGTAGACGGAGGTCGCCTTCACCTCGCCGTCGGTGGTCTTCGTGCCCTTCGCGACGTCCAGCATGAAGGTGTACGTGAGGGACTGGCCGACCTCGATGGTGCGGTCGTCGGGCCAGCAGACGTAGACGGGCCTGCCCGGCGTCCCCCCGGGCGCGTTCGGACCGTCGATCCCGAACGGCGCGCAGTCCTTGGGGGCCATGCTGGCGGTCGTGCCCTTGGGGATCCGCACCATGAGCGCCGGCTGGTCGTCGCTCTCCTGGTTCTGGATCCAGCCGGGGCCGTCGTTGCGCAGCTGCACGTTGATGGACTGCTGGCCGCCCGCGAGGGCCTCGGTGTCCTCACCGACGGCAACGAGGTCGGCCGAGCTGTCGGCGGTCAGGGTCAGCCGCCGGTAGCTGTCGTCGAATCCCTCGCCCGGAGCCGCGCCCGTGGCCGAGGTGCCGTACTCGACCGCCTCCATCAGCGCCTTGGGCAGCGCCTTGAACCGCACCGGCGTCTCGACGGAGGCCCCGGGCTCGATGACCGTGTCGAGCTCGCAGAGGGCCTGCCTGACCTGGTCCGCGACGGTCGAGTAGGTGCAGCCCTGCACGTCCTCGGGGAAGTCGAGCCCGCGGGTCAGCCGGACCCGGAAGGTGAAGCCGTCCGCGGCCGCGGTGCCCTTGTTGGTGATGACGACGTTCTTGTCGTACACCTCACCGGGCTTGGGGGACGCGCCCGGCAGAGTCGATATCACCAGGGAGGCCTCGCCCGGATCGGCGTACGCCGGGGCCGCGGCGACCGCGGGAACGGCCGCGACGAACGCGGCGGCGGCCACGAAGGCCGCCGGCTTGCGAAGGTGCGAGGGGCGGAGGCGCTGGCGCACGGTTGGGTCTCCTCGTCGGAACGGTCAGGACGCCGACCGGAGCATCACCGTCCGGCCACGTCCTGGACACCCGAAGACCGCCAAGGGTTGTACTGGTGGCCCCGGGGACCGGGAGAAGAACGGGATGACACCCCCGGATCCGTCATCGCGACGCCCTGTCGCCCGACATGTCTCGCCAAATACACGGATATGAATACCGAACACGGGAGCCGCCGCCCCCCAACTCCCGATCACGCCTCTGACCTCGGCATACCCAGGTGACGATCAAGCCACCTTGCCCTATGCTGCGGCTTGCGCATTCGGGGGGCGGCTGGCCGGCAGGACGACCAGCACCGTGAACATGCGCATCACCCACGCCATCTCGACTCGAGCTTCAGCGTGCCGCAAGGCGTCCATGCCTGCGCACGACTGCCGCCCGGGGCCGCCCGCAAGGGCTCCGATCGGCGCGTTCCCCGGACCCCACGGTCATCGGAAGGCAGAGAGCGTCATGGCACAGCGGCAGTTCCTCGGACAGGGCACCAACACCTCCTGGGAGAAGTTCTGGTACGTCCTGGGTTGCATCTACTTCGGTGCCGCCTACATGCAGAAGGTCCCGGTCAAGAAGGCGCTGAGCGAGTACGGCCTGGTCGAGATGACCGGCGCCGAGAAGTTCTGGTACGTCGTCCAGTGCATATTCTTCGGCGCCGGCTACTTCGCGAAGGTCACCATCAAGCGGGCGCTGTCCGAGGTGCGCAACGCGGGCGGATTCCCCACCGCCTGACGCCACCCCGGTCAGCACGGACGACGGGCCCGGACCGCTTCGCAGCGGTCCGGGCCCGTCGTCCGTTCTCGTCCGTGGGTCACAGCACGGGCAGATTCTTCCGCAACTCGAACGCGGTGACCTGCCTGCGGTACTCCTCCCACTCGGCCTTCTTGTCGCGCAGGAACTTGTGCGACGCCGGCCGGCCCTCGGACGATCCGCACCACGGCGCCGGTGACCTGCGACCGAGCGGCCGTCCACGGTCGTTGTCGGTCACCGTTGGCCGCCCTCCGACGGCCCGGCCCAAGCCCGATCCGCCAGCAACTCCAGCCGACCGTTCGACCGAGTCGGCAGATTTGCAGCGGGCTTCCTTCGCCCTTCACCGCCTGCGGTTCATCCCGCGCCGGACGCTGCTGGGGGACACCTGGGGGATTCGGGAACTCCTCTCCAACTCGCTGGGCCCCGTCCCTCCTTGTAGCTCCCAAGCCTCGGTCGGAGAGTCACCTGACCTTCAGCCGATCGCACGAGGCTATCGAAGATTGGCAAGGGCATGCCGGACGGCGAGAGTGTGGGGGTGGGTGTCGCCGAGGATGACGCGCCGGTGGGCAAGGACAGCCTCCAACTCGCTGCGGGCCTGCTCCACCTCCCCCAGATCGCGCAGTACCACGGCGAGGTAGTGCCGGGTAATGAGAGTGTTCGGGTGGGTATCGCCAATGGCGCTGCGTCGGTGGGCGAGGATGGCCTCGAACTCGCTGCGGGCCTGCTCCACCTCCCCCAGATCGTGCAGCACCCCGGCGAGGTTGTGCCAGGTGGTCAGAGTGCTCGGGTGGGTATCGCCGAGGATGACGCGCCGGTGGGCAAGGATGGCTTCTAACTCGCCGCGGGCCTGCTCCACCTCCCCCAGGTCACGCAGCACCCCGGCGAGTTCGTGCCAGGTGGTGAGAGTGTTCGGGTGGGTATCGCCGAGGGTGTCTCGCTGGTGGGCGAGGATGGCTTCTAACTCGCCGCGGGCCTGCTCCACCTCCCCCAGCTCCCGCAGCACCATGGCAAGTTGGTTCCGGGTGATGAGAGTGTTCGGATGGGTGTCGCCGATGGCGCTGCGTCGGTGGGCGAGGACAGCCTCCAACTCGCCGCGGGCCTGCTCCACCTCCCCCAGCTCCCGCAGCACCATGGCGAGGTTGTGCCGGGTGGTCAGAGTGCTCGGGTGGGTGTCGCCGAAGGCGTCTCGCTGGTGGGCGAGGACAGCCTCCAACTCGCCGCGGGCCTGCTCCACCTCCCCCAGCTCCCGCAGCACCCCGCCAAGTTGGTTCCGGGTGGTCAGAGTGTTCGGGTGGGTATCGCCGAGGGTGTCTCGCTGGTGGGCGAGGACGGCCTCGAACTCGCCGCGGGCCTGCGTGTACAAGCCCTTGGCACGCAGATGGCGCGCTGTGAGATTGGCCGCTGTGACTGCCGCATTTCCGATCGTCTGATCGGGTGGTTCGCTGTCCGCAGCACGGTGGAAGAGGTCCAGGGCATGAGGCTGCAGGAGTGCCCAGTGCTCCCAGTGATCCGGTTCCTCCGGCATCCCCGTCTCCTGTGCCACTGCGGCACTGCGCAGTGCTTGGACGGCGGTGCCGAGTGCTGCGGGATCAAGGCTCGCGTCCCGGACCAGTGGGTGCACGCGCAGGACGGGCAGCGCATTGGAGCCGGTCGCGGGCTGGAGGTCCACCAGACCCAGACCGGCCAGGGCGGTGAGCAGGCTCCACACGCCGGGCCCGTCGAGCTGCGCCAGTTCCCCGGCACGGGCCAGCGTTCGCGGGGTCAGGAGCAGGGTGTACGGCAGCGGGGCGTCGGCGAAGGTGGCGATCAGCCTCAGCAGGGGCCGGGCCAGGGGCAGGCCGCGCTGTTCCAGCAGTTTCAGGGACATGGCCCAGGTCTGGTCGATGACACTGCCCCGGTCCACGTGCTCAAGGCCCCGGTCCAGCGTGGCCTGATAAGAGCGGAAATCCATGGGCGTGTCCGGCTCGCGGTAGGGAGCCGGTACGGCGTTGGCGTCGGCGAGGTAGGTGCCAGCCAGCCGCAGGGCCAGAGGAAGACCACCCAGCCGTCGCGCCAGGTGCCGGGCGTCGTCCCAGGATCCAGCCGCGTCACCCGCGTGGTCGCGCAGGATCCGCGCGGCGTCCGTGACGCCCTCGCCGGTCAGGGGGAGCACCGGGTGCAGGGCGCAGGCGCCTCCCCAGGTCTGTCGGGTGCTGTCGCGGGTGGTGACCAGGATGCTGCCGCGGCCTGCGGCGGGAAGCCGGATCCAGCCGGTGCCCTCGCTCAGTTTCCCGGGACCGTCCAGCAACGCTGGTTCGTCGGCATTGTCCACCACAAGCAGCCACGGCCGCTCGTACCGGGCCAGACACGACCACAGCACGTCCGCCGTATCCCCGGCCCGCAACTCATCCTCGGACGCGCCGGCCTGCCGGCCCACCGCCCGCAAACCCGCCTCCAGCGTGCTGCCCTGCCGCGCGTCGACCCACCACACTCGCTGCCCACGGCCGAGCCGCTCGCAAGCCAGCTCCAGGGCGATCGCGGTCTTCCCCGAACCGCCCAACCCACACAGCACCTGCACCATCGGGCTGCCCGGTACGGACAGCGCCGACTCCAGCTGCTCGAGCAATGCCTTGCGACCCCGCAACGGGCGCTGCGGATCGCGCAGGCCCAACGGCGGCGCCACCGTGACCGCAACGGGCTCGGGTACAGACTGGGAAGCACCGAAGTAGACGTTGTCGGCCCGGAAAGCGTGCGCGGCCAATGACCCGTTGCTGGCCTGAACGCCCGACCGGGGAGCGTCCGTTCCTCCGGGTCCGGTCAGGGCCGGTCCGTCCCCGGCTGGTGAGGGTTTCCCAGGTGCACCCCGTTCTGGATGTTGGCGACACCCGCCGCGAAGGAGCCCCCCTCCGCCTTCACCGACAGGTCACCGCCCACCGCCAGCCCATAGGCCCCGGCCACCGCGCCACCCGCAGCCTTTGCGGCCTCCTGCACCGCGGACACCGCCGCATCCAGCTCCCGCGCGAAACCGGCGTCCTCATCCGCAGCCCGGGAGACAGCCTCCTCGACCCGCTGCCGGGTCAGAGCACTCGGCTCGTCCTGGCCGACCGCCGCCTCCGCCTCCAGCCGCTCCAGCTCCGGATCGTTGCCCAGTCGCCGGGCCACCACGCCGTGCACGCGGTCCATCGCCCCGTCGAGCGCCAGATCCACCTCGGCATCCGCCCGCCCCGCCACCCGGCGCGCCTTGCGAACCGCCCACGCGAACACATACCCGATCGCGATCTCCACACCCGTCATGCCGCCCCCCTCCACACACACCGAGCGTAGCGAGACGGTGACCACCACGAGCGGCGAACTCATCACTTGGTCAGATGCGCTGGTATTGAATGCCCGGTCCGGCAAGGTACGACATCACCGAGCTATCTAAGATAGTTCGCGATAATCTGTTCTGGTTCGTTGATATTCACACCTTAACGACCGGATTTTCTGGCCGTGTGTACCAGGATCCGCCACTGGCGTCACTCGATCGACTGTTGCTCACCCAATCGACAGGAGGCCCGATGATTGGCGTGCTCGTGACTTTCACGCAGACCGACAAGTTCGATCGTTCAACTCTCGCGAAGATTGCCGACGAACTCCGAGAACCGTTCGAAGGCATGGCCGGCCTTCGTTTCAAGAGCTTCATGCTCGACGAAGACGGCGTTCGGGCAAGGAACTTCTACGTGTGGGATGACGTGGAGAAAGCCCGTGCCTTCTTCACGGAGGAGATCGTCGACAAGGTGACGGGGATCTATGGCGTCCCGCCCAAGATCGAATACCTCGATATCGTGGGGTTCGTCGACAACTCTGGCACCTGATTCTCAAGGAGGCCGCCACACAAAACCCTGCCGTCCGGGCCGTTTTGGACCATCGGGGCAGGCCACAGAACTTTCTGGTCGACAGACCGCAGCAGGCCCGGGGAGTTGACCATGTCGAACCCAGGCACGGACGGACCGTCTTTCCTGAGCGCGCCACGTCGCTCACATGACGTCGCCTTGTGCTGATCGGCTCCGTGAGCGAGCACACCCTGCGGACACTTTGGGTGGCCAATGGTCGTGAATGGGCCGAAGGGCTCCGCAGGCCCGACGTCATTGTGCCGGGCATCGCGGAGGCCATCGAGGTACTACCAGGGACAACGGGCCAGGCCGATTCGCCCTCCGGACCTGAGTGCAGCCCCTCTAGTACGAGAGCAAGATCCGGCGAGGTGTCCTTGAGGCCTGCCCACCGTCTCATCACGGCGGCAGCGGCCAGGTCGGAGGGGAGCCTTGTCTCCTCGAGAGCGCGAGCCGCCTCCTTCGTCTCCGGCGCCCAGCGCCATGACCGAGCGGCGACCTTCGGGAAGTACGCGGTCTCTGCCAGGTAGCTGGTTGTACGGCCTTCGGCGATGTCGAGCAGTTCCGCCTCGACTCCGTGGTCGCCGGCGAGGGCATGGGCGATCGCGGCCGTGGAGGACGACTCTACGCGTCGGTGTTTTTGGACGCGGGCGAGAACGTCAAGGCGCTGAGCACCTACCTGGGGCACACGGACCCCGGCTTCACGCTCCGGGTCTACACGCACCTGCTGCCGAGCAGCGAGGGCCGCGCCCGGCGGGCCGTGGACAGCATGTACGAGGGCGGCGTTTCCGGGGCGGACGGCCCGCAGACGGCCCAGAGGTGGTGAGGACGGCCGCGGGGCCCACGGTCGATGACCGTGGGCCCCGCGTGCCGGACAAGAGAAAACGTCCCTGACCTGCGCTTACAGCACCGGCAGGTTCTTCCGCAGCTCGAACGCGGTGACCTCGCTGCGGTACTCCTCCCACTCGGCCTTCTTGTTGCGCAGGAAGAAGTCGAAGACGTGCTCGCCGAGGGTCTCGGCGACGAGTTCGCTGCGCTGCATGAGGGAGAGGGCCTCGCCGAGGTTCTGCGGGAGGGGCTCGATGCCCATGGCCCGGCGCTCGCCGTCGGAGAGGGCCCAGACGTCGTCGTCGGCGCCCGGCGGGAGTTCGTAGCCCTCCTCGATGCCCTTCAGGCCCGCGGCCAGGAGCAGCGCGTAGGCGAGGTAGGGGTTCGCGCCCGAGTCGATCGAGCGGACCTCGACCCGCGCCGAGCCGGTCTTGCCGGGCTTGTACATCGGCACCCGGACGAGGGCGGAGCGGTTGTTGTGGCCCCAGCAGATGTACGAGGGGGCCTCGCCGCCGGCGCCCGCGGTGCGCTCGGAGCCGCCCCAGATGCGCTTGTAGGAGTTGACCCACTGGTTGGTGACGGCGGAGATCTCCGCCGCGTGCCGCAGCAGGCCCGCGATGAAGGAGCGGCCGACCTTGGAGAGCTGGTACTCCGAGCCGGACTCGTAGAACGCGTTGCGGTCGCCCTCGAAGAGGGAGAGATGGGTGTGCATGCCGCTGCCCGGGTACTCCGAGAACGGCTTCGGCATGAAGGTGGCCTGCACCCCCTGCTCCAGCGCGACCTGCTTCATGATCAGCCGGAAGGTCATGATGTTGTCGGCCGTGGAGAGCGCGTCGGCGTAGCGCAGGTCGATCTCCTGCTGGCCGGGGGCGCCCTCGTGGTGGCTGAACTCGACCGAGATGCCCATCGACTCCAGCATCGTGATGGCCTGGCGGCGGAAGTCCTGGCCGACGTTCTGCGGGGTGTGGTCGAAGTAGCCGGAATTGTCGGCAGGGGTGGGCCGCGAGCCGTCCAGCGGGCGGTCCTTCAGCAGGAAGAACTCGATCTCGGGGTGGGTGTAGAAGGTGAAACCCAGGTCCGAGGTCTTGGCGAGGGCGCGCTTGAGGACGTAGCGCGGGTCCGCGAAGGACGGGGAGCCGTCCGGCATGAGGATGTCGCAGAACATGCGGGCCGTGCCGGGGGCCTCGGCGCGCCAGGGCAGCACCTGGAAGGTGCCCGGGTCCGGCTTGGCGATCATGTCGGACTCGTATACACGGGCGAAGCCCTCGATAGCGGAGCCGTCGAAGCCGATGCCCTCGTCGAAGGCCTGCTCCAGCTCGGCCGGGGCCACGGCCACCGACTTGAGGAAGCCGAGCACGTCCGTGAACCACAGACGTACGAACCGGATGTCACGCTCCTCCAGTGTCCGGAGCACGAACTCCTGCTGCTTGTCCATCTTCCGCTTCCACCCATCCTTGCTGGTCAGGCCGCCTGCTCCCACGCCTCGAAGACGATCGGCGCACCTGAGCATCCCACCACAACACCATTTCATGCGCGTTGCCGACCATGATCGGCCGGGCGGCCTCGGCCTGAACGCCTCGCGTACGGCAGGTGTCCTGCTCTGTCGCACATACTGCCTGCTCACCCCCGCCCCCAGTAAGGGCCTGCCGGCACTCACCCGTCACCCGCGTTTTAATTTGCATCTCAAATGCAAGTTTGATTAGTGTGCGGCTCATGCGGAGGGGTGCAACCCACCGCTCCGGCCCCGGCTTTGAGGAGTCCCGATGCTGTCCGAAGAATCCGCCGTCACCGTCCGCGCGACGCTCCCCGTCGTCGGCGCCGCCATCGGCGAGATCACCGAGCGCTTCTACGCCGGGCTGTTCGCCGCCCACCCCGAGCTGCTCCGCGACCTGTTCAACCGCGGCAACCAGGCCGCGGGCACCCAGCGTCAGGCCCTGGCGGGGTCGATCGCCGCCTTCGCCACCCATCTGGTCGAGCACCCCGACGAGCGGCCCGACGCGATGCTGAGCCGCATCGCCCACAAGCACGCCTCCCTGGGTGTCGCGCCCGAGCAGTACAAGGTCGTGCACGAGCACCTCTTCGCCGCCATCGTCGAGGTGCTCGGCGACGCGGTCACCGCGGAGGTCGCCGCCGCCTGGGACGAGGTGTACTGGCTCATGGCGAACGCCCTGATCGCCATCGAGAGGCGTCTGTACGACGAGAACGCGGACGACGGCGCCCTGCACCCCTGGGTGGTCACCGAGCGCGTCGAGGAGACCGCCGACGTCGCCACCTTCCTGATCCGCCCGGCCGACGGCGCGCCCCTGCCGGACTTCCGCGCGGGCCAGTACGTCTCCGTCGGCGTCGAACTCCCGGACGGCGCCCGCCAGATACGCCAGTACAGCCTCTCCTGCGCGCCCGGCTCCCCGGTGCGCCGGATCAGCGTCAAGCGGGTGCGCGCGGACGAGAGCACCGGGATGCCGAGCCCCGAGGGCGAGGTCTCCACCCATCTGCACGCGCACGTCCGCGAGGGCAGCGTCCTGCAGGTCTCCGCTCCGTACGGCGACCTGGTCCTCGACGACACGGACGCCCCCCTCCTCCTCGCCTCGGCGGGCATCGGGGTCACCCCGATGATCGCCATGCTGGAGCAGCTGACGATCTCCGGCCACAAGGCGCCCGTCACCGTGGTGCACGCCGACCGCTCCCCCGCCGAGCACGCGCTGCGCGCCGACCACGAGGCGTTCGCGGGCAAGCTCGCCGACGCGGAGACCCACTTCTGGTACGAGCGGCCCGAGCCGGGCCACCCCGCCGGGCGGACCGGTCTCGTCGACCTCGCCGATGTGACCGTGCGGCCCGGCACGCACGCCTACCTGTGCGGTCCGCTGCCCTTCATGCGGGCGGTACGGACCCAGCTCCTCGCGAAGGGCGTGCCCGCCTCCGACATCCACTACGAGGTGTTCGGACCGGACCTCTGGCTGGCCCAGGACTAGGGCCGGGACCGGCCCAGGGTCAGGGCCGGGGCCGGGGTGTGCCCGGCGGCCGCGTGCGGACGCGGTCGCCGCGGGGCCGCCCACGGGGAGCGGGGTCCGGTACGCACCGGGCCCCGTTCCCCGTTCCCGGCCCGTTCCCGGCCTGTTCCCGTTCCCGGCCCCGGCCCCGGCCCCGGCCCCGGCCGGGAGACGCCGTGCGGGGCGCCCCCGACCGCAGGCACCCGGTCGGCAGCGCCGTGTGCGCACGGTCACAGGACGGACGTCAGCGGCACGGCAGCACGACGTCAGCGTGACGTGAGCGGCGGACCCAAGACTGATGCATGTCAGCAGTTCAGGCACGGCACGCCGGTGGACCCGGCGCTCGCCGTACGCATCTTCGGGGGATCCATCGTGAGCACCATCCGCAACAAGTCCGTTCTCCTCGCCGCCACGGCCACGACCGCGCTCGCCCTGGCCCTCGGCGCCTGCGGGTCCGACGGATCCGGTACGAGGTCCTCGGCTCCGGAGACGGGCGGCGGCGCGCAGAGCGCCTCTCCGACGGCCTCCGCGGCAGGCACGACCGGCACGACCGGCGCGGCCGGCAGCTCCTCCGCCCGGAAGTCGTCGTCCGGCTCGGGCACGAAGGCGGGCTCCGGCTCCAAGGCGGGCTCGGGGTCGGGAAGCGCCGGGGGCGGCGGCAACGCGACCAGCGACAGCTACGCCTACCGGCACCCGTGCCCGGCCGGGCAGCTCTCGGTGAGCATGACCACCCCGGCCGACGCGGCCGGCCGGCGCGTGATCGCCGTACACAACAACGGCGCGAGCGCCTGCGGGCTGAGCTACTACCCGCAGGTCTACCTGGACGGCGCGAACGCCCAGGGCGGCAAGACCGTCAAGCCGCTGGTCCCCGGCGGGCTCGGCGGAGCCCCCGCCTACCCGGTGTACGCCGGGCGGACCGCCTACGCCGTCATCGACCTCGACCCCAGCGGGGCGACCACCGGCACCGTCTCCGGCATCGACGAGCTGAACGTCCTGGCCGACGGCGACCACATGGCCGACGCCGACACCCGCAACTTCCCGCTCGGGTCGGGCGCGCTCGTGCTGAAGCCGAAGCTCGGCCTGTACCGCTCCACCATCGCGGACGCCGTCGCCTCCATGAAGACCGCGGACACCTCGTCCTGACCCGAAGGCGGTACGGATCCGTCCGGGTCCGTACCGGCCCGTCCGGGCCTCTACGGCCTGCGGGTGATGCCCAGCAGGACGGGCCCGGTCGGTTCGGCGACGACGTCGGCGATGGTCAGCGGGTCCAGTGAGGCGTAGAAGGCCTCCTGAGCCCGCCGCAGGGCGCCCCGCAGCCGGCACGCCGAGACGAGCGGGCACGGCGTGTCGCCCTCGCACTCGACGACGTCGCCCTCTCCCTCGAAGGAGCGCACGATCGTGCCGACGGACTCCCCGCGCCCCTTCTCGGTGAGCGTGAGGCCGCCTCCCCTGCCGCGCCGGGCCTCGAGCAGTCCGCGGTGCTGGAGTTCGGCGACGACCTTGGCGGCGTGCGTGTAGGGGACCTGCATGTCGGCCGCGACCTCGCGCGTGGTGGGCGTCGAGTCGCCGGTGACGGCCAGTCGCATCAGGACGCGAAGGGCCAGGTCGGTGGAGCGCAGCAACCGCATACCCGCCAGGGTAGGTAATGCGCATCCGCGGTTCAAATATTCTTTCGGGGTCCGCATCCCCGTGCGCCCGCCCGCGTCCACCCCTTCTTCGGCCAATCCCGTGAGCAACCCGGGCCATTCCCGTGCCCTCCCTGCCGACGCCCCCTGCTTCCCGATTACGATCGGCGGACCCGCCCGTCCCATCCTCATAAGGACTCACCATGGGTTCCGCCAAGAACACCAGCACCGGATCGCGCAAAGAGCGCATCGAGGAGCTGCGCCGCGCCGAGCGTGCCCGTGAGCGGCGCAACCGGTTCCTCGTGATCGCGGCCAGTACGGTCGTCGTCGCCGGTCTCGTCGCCGGTGGTGTCGCGCTCGCCCGGTCGCAGTCGGACGACGCGAAGAAGAGCACGGCGAGCGACTCCAAGCAGGCTTCGGGGCATTTCGTCACGGGCGCGGACGGGGTGAGGACCTGGAAGGGCACGCTGACGCGCAACCACGTCACGAAGACCGTGACGTACGCGATGGAGCCGCCGGTCGGCGGTGACCACCTCCAGGTCTGGATGAACTGCAACGGCGACGTCTACGCCAAGGCCGTCAACCCCATGAACGCCGTGCACTCCCTGGAGCACGGGGCGGTCTGGGTGACGTACAACAGCAAGGCGTCGAAGGCCGATGTGAAGGCGCTCGAGGCCAAGGTCCGCAAGACCCCGTACACGCTGATGAGCCCGGTCGAGGACCAGAAGGACCCGATCATGATGAGCGCCTGGGGCAAGCAGCGCACGGTGACCGGCGCGAACGACAAGAACGTCGACGCGTTCCTCGCCGAGTTCGTGCAGGGCAAGCAGACCCCCGAGCCGGGCGCGGCCTGCACCAACGGCCTGTCCCAGTGAGGCACGTCGGGTGGGTCGCGGGTGCCGCGGCGGCCGTGCTCGTCGCGGCGGGGGCGATCACGTACGCGGTCGCCGACGGCGACGGCTCCGGCTCCGGCTCCGGCTCCGGGACGCGGACGCCCGCCGCCGACTCCGCGGACGCGGGCTTCGCCCGGGACATGGCGGTCCACCATCAGCAGGCCGTCGAGATGTCGTACATCGTGCGGGACCGCACGAAGAACGTGGAGGTACGGCGTCTCGCGTACGACATCGCGCAGACGCAGGCCAACCAGCGCGGCATGCTGCTCGGTTGGCTCGACCTGTGGGAGCTGCCGAAGGTGTCCTCGGACGCGCCGATGACCTGGATGGGCATGGGTGACATGGCGTCCGGCAAGGACGGCGCGCTGATGCCGGGCATGGCCACGAACGCCGAGATGAAGCGGCTCGGCACGCTCGGCGGGAAGCAGGCGGAGGTCTTCTACCTCCAGCTGATGACCGATCACCACAAGGGCGGTATCCACATGGCCGAGGGCTGTGTCGCCAAGTGCGAGGTCGGCGTGGAGAAGCGGCTCGCGCAGGGCATGGTCGACGCCCAGCAGTCGGAGATCACGATGATGGCCGACATGCTGAAGGCGCGGGGCGCGAAACCGCGCGACTAGGACCTGTCCGGTCGATCACGGCGGAGACGCGGGGGTGAACGGGTGCGGTGCGCCGCACCCGTTCACCCCCGCGCCGTTGCGGTCAACCGCGCCGTTCCGTACCGCACTTCAGGGTGACCCCGGCGGGAACGAGCCGTTCCCGCCGAGCCGGGACGGCCGTGGGTGACGGTGAGCCGGGCCTTGTCCGGACAGCCGATGAAGAGCTGGGTGCGGACGGGCACGGCCGCCGGGTCATGGACGAGGACGACGGTGCCGACGCCACCACGAGACACGGGTGTTGAGCGCGGTCCGGACGATCCACGCGCGGGGTGCGGGATGGCCGCGGCCCCGGGGCCAGGCCGCCCAGTCCCTGGCGAACGCCTCGGCCACGAGATCCTCGGCCGACTGCCGGTCGCCCACCGCGGCGAGGGCCGCCCGCAGGCGGACGCCCCGTCCGTTCCGGTGGAAGTCTTCGAACTCCGGCTGCTTCACACCTTCGACACGCCGCGGGGACTCGATCCGCTCACAGAAGCCCGGCACCCCTTTACAGGACCCCGATCGGGATCGAGGGAAAACCCTTGACTATGAGCGAGGGTGCACGTCAAACCACCCCAAATGATCGCCAGTTGCCGCCACTTGGTCTTTCCTTGGGTTTTTCATTCCCCTGGCATGAACGGTTCACCGTAAGAGTGGCCCCCATCTGTGATCCATTCCTCACGCTCCGGCAGGACGTGGGGCTTTCGCGTGGATCACCGCAACCACTACATGCGACGAATCGCATCGCAGGGGGTTCTATGAGATCCAACCGCGCCACCGCGCGCGCCGGAGTGAGCCTGGCGGCGACCCTGCCCCTGCTCGCCGGCGCGCTGGCGCTCGGCATACCCGCGGCCCACGCCGCGGACGGCCCGAGCCGGGTCACGCTCGCGGGCACCAAGCCCGCGTGGGCCACCGCCCACGCGGACAAGGGAGCGGCTTCCGCCGGCTCCCAGGTCTCGGCCCGGGTGTACTTCGCCGGACGGGACGCCAAGGGGCTGGCGGCGTACGCCAGGTCCGTGTCCGACCCGCACTCGGCTTCGTACGGGAAGTACCTCAGCGCCAAGAAGGCGCAGTCACGTTTCGGTGCCACCAAGGCCCAGGTCGCCGCGGTGAACGCCTGGCTGAAGTCGGCCGGCCTGAAGGTCACCGGAACGACGCAGCACTACGTCTCCGTCACCGGTGACGTGGCCGCCGCCGAGAAGGCGTTCGGCACCAAGCTGCACAACTACACCAAGGGCAACAAGGTGTACCGGGCGCCGTCGAAGACGGCTTCCGCTCCCGCCGCCCTGAACGGCGCCGTCCTGACCGTCACCGGCCTGGACAACGCTCCGCACAAGGCGACGCACTCCGACCAGCTGCCCGGTCCGGGCGCGGTGTTCAAGAACTCCGGTCCGTTCTCGTCGTACTACGGGTCGAACATCGCGAGCACCCTGCCGGACGCGTACGGAACGAAGATCCCGTACGCCGTCCAGGGCTACACCGGCAAGCAGCTGCGCGCGGCGTACGGGGCGGGCAAGCGGACCGGCAAGAACGTGCGTGTCGCCATCACCGACGCGTACGCCTCGCCGACCATCGCCTTCGACGCGGCCACCTACGCCGGAAAGCACGGCGACGCCGCGTACTCCAGCGGTCAGCTCCGTCAGGTGCTGCCCAAGAAGTACACGCTGACCGGGCCGGACGAGTGCGACGCCTCGGGCTGGTACGGCGAGGAGACCCTGGACGTCGAGGCCGTGCACGCGGTCGCGCCGGGCGCGAGCATCACGTACGTGGGTGCCGCCTCCTGCCAGGACGACGATCTGCTCGACTCGCTCAACAAGATCGTCGACGGGCACCTGGCCGACATCGTCTCCAACTCGTGGGGCGACATCGAGGCCAACCAGACCCCGGACCTGGCCGCCGCCTACGACCAGACGTTCCAGTTCGGAGCGGTCGAGGGCATCGGCTTCTACTTCTCCTCCGGTGACAACGGCGACGAGGTCGCCAACACCGGTACGAAGCAGGTCGACACCCCGGCCAACTCGGCGTGGGTGACGGCGGTCGGCGGCACCTCGCTGGCGGTCGGCAAGGGCGACTCGTACCTGTGGGAGACCGGCTGGGGCACCGAGAAGGCCACGCTGTCCACGGACGGCAAGAGCTGGACCGGGTTCCCGGGCGCGTTCACCTCGGGTGCCGGCGGCGGCACCAGCAAGACCGTGGCGGAGCCCTACTACCAGAAGGGTGTCGTCCCGGACGCGCTGGCCAAGGCCAACAACGCGGCGGGCAACCGGGTCGTCCCGGACATCGCGGCGATCGCCGACCCCAACACCGGTTTCAAGGTCGGCCAGACGCAGGCCTTCCCGGACGGGACCGAGCAGTACAGCGAGTACCGCATCGGCGGCACCTCGCTCGCCGCTCCGGTGATCGCGGCCGTCCAGGCCCTCGCCCAGGAGGCGCGCGGCGGCAAGGCGATCGGTTTCGCCAACCCGTCGATCTACGCCAAGGCCGGTTCGAAGTCGTACCACGACGTCACCGACACCCCGGGCGGCAAGCAGTACGCCGTGGCCCGCGTCGACTTCGTCAACGGCTTCGACGCCACGGGCGGCACGGCCACCTCGGTCCGCAGCCTCGGCCAGGACAGCTCGCTGAAGGCGGTCAAGGGCTACGACGACGTCACCGGTGTGGGTTCCCCCGCCCCGGGCTACGTCGAGTCGTACGTCATCACCAAGCGCCACCACTGACGTCCGTTCCACGGCCGTCAGTCGAACGCGCCCGCTCCCTTCGGGGGCGGGCGCGTTCGCGCGTGAGGGCACGCACGGGGCCCCGGACGCGCACGGGACGTACGGTGGCCGGAGCGCCCGGCACGGCCCACCACCCCATCGCGTCGCTCTGACGATTACACTGGCCGGGTGCCTCCTCTGAACTTCCGGTCGCTCTATCAGCACGGCTTCGCACGCGTCGCCGCCTGCACGGGCCACACCGTCATCGCGGACCCGCTCGCCAACGCCGAGGCCGTCCTGCGCCAGGCGCGCAGCTGCGCCGGGGAGGGTGTGGCCGTCGCCGTCTTCCCGGAGATGGGGCTGTGCGGCTACTCGATCGAGGACCTGCTCCTCCAGGACGCGCTCCTCGACCAGGTCGAGGAGGCGCTCGAAACGGTGGTGACGGGGTCGGCCGAGCTCCTGCCGGTCCTGGTGGTGGGCGCGCCGCTGCGCCACCGCAACCGGGTCTACAACTGCGCGGTGATCGTGCACCGCGGCCGGGTCCTCGGTGTCGTGCCCAAGTCGTACCCGCCGAACTACCGCGAGTTCTACGAGCGCCGGCAGATCGCCTCGGGCGACGACGAGCGCGGCGGCACGATCCGGGTCGGCGGGGAGTCCGTGCCGTTCGGCGTGGACCTGCTGTTCGCCGCCGAGGACGTCCCGGGCCTGGTGCTGCACGCGGAGATCTGCGAGGACATGTGGGTGCCGGTGCCGCCGAGCGCCGAGGCGGCCCTGGCGGGCGCCACCGTCCTCGCGAACCTCTCCGGCAGCCCGATCACCGTGGGCCGGGCCGAGGACCGCAAGCTGATGTGCCGTTCGGCGTCCTCACGCTGCGTCGCCGCGTACGTCTACGCGGCGGCCGGCCTCGGCGAGTCGACCACCGACCTGTCGTGGGACGGCCAGACCATGATCTACGAGAACGGGGCGCTGCTGGCCGAGTCCGACCGCTTCCCGCTCGACGACCAGTTCGCCGTGGCGGACGTCGACCTCGACCTGCTGCGGCAGGAGCGGAGCCGGACGGGCAGCTTCGACGACAACCGGCGTACCCACACCGCCCGCACCGCCGATTTCCGGACGGTGTCGTTCCTGCTCGACCCGCCGACCGGCGACCTGGGCCTGCGGCGCCGCATCGAGCGCTTCCCGTTCGTGCCCGCGGACCCCGACCGGCTGGCCCAGGACTGCTACGAGGCCTACAACATCCAGGTCGCGGGGCTCCAGCAGCGGCTCGCGGCGATCGGTGGCCCGAAGGTGGTCATCGGGGTGTCCGGCGGTCTCGACTCGACGCACGCGCTGATCGTCGCCGCCCGCGCGATGGACCGGGCGGGCCGCCCGCGCAGCGACATCCTCGCCTTCACCCTGCCGGGCTTCGCCACCAGCGACCACACCAAGGGCAACGCGCACGAGCTGATGCGCTCCCTCGGCGTCACCGCGGCCGAGCTGGACATCACGCCCACCGCCCGGCTGATGCTGAAGGAGATGGGACACCCCTTCGCCTCCGGCGAGCCGCAGTACGACGTCACCTTCGAGAACGTGCAGGCCGGTCTGCGCACCGACTATCTGTTCCGGCTCGCCAACCAGCGCGACGGCATCGTGCTCGGCACCGGTGACCTCTCGGAGCTGGCGCTCGGCTGGTCCACGTACGGCGTGGGCGACCAGATGAGCCACTACAACGTCAACTCGGGTGTGCCGAAGACGCTGATCCAGCATCTGATCCGCTGGGTCATCGGCACCGGACAGTTCGGCGCGGACACCGGCCGGACGCTCGCCGCGATCCTCGACACGGAGATCAGCCCCGAGCTCGTGCCGGGCGAGGAGCTGCAGTCCACCGAGTCGAAGATCGGCCCGTACGCGCTGCACGACTTCACCCTCTTCCATGTGCTGCGCTACGGCTTCCGGCCCTCGAAGATCGCCTTCCTGGCCTGGCACGCGTGGCACGACCCGGACGCCGGTGCCTGGCCGCCGGGCTTCCCCGAGGCCGAGCGGGTCGCGTACGACCTGCCGGAGATCCGGCGCTGGCTGGACGTGTTCTGCCGCCGCTTCTTCGGGTTCGCGCAGTTCAAGCGCTCGGCCATGCCCAACGGGCCGAAGGTCTCGGCGGGCGGTTCGCTCTCGCCGCGCGGCGACTGGCGCGCGCCGTCGGACGGTTCGGCCCGCGCCTGGCTGCGCGACCTGGCCCGCTTCGACCTCCCGGAAGCGAAGACGCAGGAGACGAAGGCGGAGGCCTGACGGTCCCGGCAGGACAGCGCCTCCGCCGGCCCGGCCCGCATCGACCGCCGAAGGCGGAGGCGAAGGCGAAGGTGAAGGTGAAGGCCTGACGGACCGGCGGCACAGCGCCTCCGTCGGCCCGGCCCCCTTCGGTCTCGTGGAAGCGGTCGGGCCGGCCGTTCAGCGGCGCAGCGCCTCCGGCCGGCCGGGCACGTGGGTGGCGACGACCCGCGCGGACCGGACCGGCCGCTTCGCGCGGCGCAGGTCCACCGCGTAGGCCGCGCCCGCCACCGCGATCCCGAGGACCGCGAGGCCCGCTCCGGCGGTCGCCGGTGCCGTCGCGCCGAAGCCCGCCGCCAGGGCGAGACCGCCGATCCACGCGCCGCCCGCGTTGGCCAGGTTGAACGCGGCCTGGTTGGCGGAGGAGGCGAGGGAGGGCGCGGCGGCGGCCTTCTCCATGACCATGAGCTGCAGGGGCGAGCCGGTGACGAAGGCGGCCGTGCCGAGCAGCACCACCGCGAGCGCGGCGCTCCACTCGGTGCGCATCAGCACCGGGAAGGCCGCCAGTACGGCCACCAGCGAGGCCAGGCCGCCGAACAGGGTGCGGCGCATCGCCTGGTCCGCGAGCCGACCGCCGAGCAGGTTGCCCGCCGTGGCGCCGACCCCGAACAGCGCGAGCAGCGGCGTGACACTGCCCTCGGTGTATCCGGCGGCGTCGGTGAGCATCGGCGCGATGTAGCTGTACGCGGAGAACAGGGCGGCGAAGCCGGCGACCGTCGTGCCGAGGGCGAGCCAGACGGGCAGCGGGCGCAGGGCGGCGAGTTCACCGCGCAGACCGCCGCCGGGGGTGTGTGCGGGGGTCCGCGGGATCAGCAGGAACAGCGCGGCGACGGCGGCCACGCCGATCGCGCTCACCCCGAGGAAGGTGGCCCGCCAGCCCAGGTGCTGTCCCACGAGGGTGGCGGCCGGGACACCGGCGATGTTCGCGACGGTCAGGCCGAGGAACATCAGCGACACGGAGCGGGCCTTGCGCTCGGGCGCGACCAGGCCGGTGGCCACGACGGCGCCGACCCCGAAGAAGGCGCCGTGCGGCAGTCCGCTGAGGAAGCGGGCGGCGAGCAGCCAGTTCTGGTCGGGGGCGAGCGCGGAGAGCGCGTTGCCCGCGACGAAGAGGCCCATCAGGGCGATCAGGACCGTGCGGCGGGACATGCGGGCGGTGGCCGCGGCGAGCAGCGGGGCGCCGACGACGACGCCGAGCGCGTAGGCGGAGACGAGATGCCCGGCGGAGGGGATGGACATGCCGAGGTCGCCGGCGACGTCGGGCAGCAGGCCCATCATGGCGAACTCGGTGGTGCCGATGCCGAAGGCGCCCACGGCGAGGGCGAGCAGGGCCAGAGGCATGAGAGGCCTTTCGAAGGAGCGGGGGCGAGCGGGACTGCGTACCGGCGCGGCTGTCTGCGGGAAGGCGCGCGGGTACGGGCACACCCGCGCACGGGGAGGTGCGCGGGAGCGGTCGGTCGGACACCGGCCTATTAAGTTTAGCCGGTGAACAAAGTCTGCTCGAACCAGTATTCCGGGAGGTTGAAAGGCGATTACGGGAAGGTCAGGACGCGGTGGCGTCCACCTTGACGCGGGCCGCGACCGGGAGGTGGTCGCTGCCGGTGGACGGAAGGGTCCAGGAGGTCACCGGCTCGATGCCCTTGACCATGATCTGGTCGATGCGGGCCATCGGGAACGAGGCCGGCCAGCTGAACCCGAAGCCGCTGCCCACCGCGCCCTGCGTGGAACGCATCTGCGAGGTGACCGCGTTCAGCGCCCGGTCGTTCATCGTGCCGTTGAGGTCACCGAGCAGGACGACCTGCTTCAGGGGCTCGTCGGCGATCGCCTCGCCCAGCGCGTTCGCGCTCTTGTCGCGCTGCCGGGCGGTGAACCCTGCCTTCATCTTCACGCGCACCGAGGGCATATGGGCCACATACACCGCGACGGACCCGGCCGGCGCCGTCACGGTCGCCCGCATGGCGCGGGTCCAGCCCAGCTTGATGTCCACCGGCCGCACGTCACCGAGCGGGTACTTGCTCCACAACCCGACCGTGCCCTGGACCGAGTGGTACTTGTACGTCGACGCGAGCGCCTTCTCGTACACCGGCACCGCCGACGCCGTCAGCTCCTCCAGGGCGAGCACGTCGGCGCCGGAGGCGGCCACGTCCCGGGCGGTGCCGGACGGGTCCGGGTTGTCGGCGTTGACGTTGTGGGTGGCGACGGTCAGATCGCCGCCCGAACCGGTCTTGTCGGTCAGCAGCCCGCCGAAGAGGTTCAGCCAGACCGCGCCGGTCAGCAGCACGGCGATCAGGGCGCTGGCGGACCTGCGCACGAAGGCGAGGACCAGCAGGACCGGGATGAACACCCCGAGCCACGGCAGGAACGTCTCGGTGAGACTGCCGAGGTTGCCGATCCGGTTCGGGATCCGCGCGTGCGTCAGCATCACCAGGGCGAGCAGCAGCGCGAGGGCGGCCAGGATCAGCCCGCGCCGCCAGATGCCGCGGTCCCCGCGCCAGCCGTCGAGCAGGCGCCGGAGCCGGGACTCTCTGCGCTCCGGCCCCCGGCCGTCGCTGCCCGTCTCCGTCATATACGCCTGCGCCATACCGTCGCCTCACAAAATGCCGTGCGCACCTTCTGCCCCTCGACTATGACCCTAGGGGATGTCCGGTGTCGTTCTCGCCGTACAGGACGGCCGTACAGGCAAGGGGACGTACAACTTCGTGCCCGGAGTTCCGCATCCTGGCACGAGGTGCGGCCTCTGTGACGAAACGCGCACATTCATGTCGTCAGAAACGGTTCGTGTCACGGCCGAACGGGGCGCAGGCCCTCCAGGAGCGTGTCGACGATCCGTTCGGCGAGGCCCTCGGGGAGGTCGGTGTCCGGGCGCATGACGGAGCGGACCAGCATGGGGCCGACGAACATGTCGTTGAGCAGCTCGATGTCGACGTCGTCGCGGAGTTCGCCGTTCTCCTGTCCGCGGCGCAGCACCGCGTAGCCCAGTTGGCGTCTGGGCGCCAGGACCGTGGCGTCGTACGCGGCCCACAGTTTGGGGCTGGACTTCATCTGCGCGTAGACGTTGTGCAGGATCGCCGACGAGCGGCTGACCAGACCGCGCCGGCGCAGCGACTCCAGCAGGACGACGAGGTCGTCGCGCAGGCAGACGCCGGGGAGTTCGGGGTCGTCGGGCTCGGCGCCGCGCAGGACGTCGACGAAGAGTTCCTCCTTGCCGCTCCAGCGGCGGTAGATCGTCGCCTTGCCGACTCCGGCGGTGCGCGCGAGGCGCTCGATGGAGATGTCCGCGAGGGGGACCCCGTCCTCCAGGAGCTTCATCACGCCCTCGACGATGGCGCGTTCCACCGCCTCGCTGCGGGGACGTCCCCGACCGGGGCACACCTGCCTGTCTCGGCTGTCCGCGAGGCTCACGTCGAACTCCGTTCCCATCGTTGACCAGGTGTCATTCTCCCCCGTTCACGGCGGCCGCGGGGTACGCGGCTCGACACGCTCACCGTGGGCACCCCGGCGGGGTACCCACGGTCGCGCACGCCGGTGTCAGTCCTGTCCGAGGTCGGCCGTCACCAGCTCGGCCTCGCCCTTGTCCTCCTGCGGGGCCGCGGGACGGCCGGGCAGGAACAGCGCGACGATCACCGCGCCGACGACCGCGACACCCGCGCCGCACAGGGCGGTGACGTGCATCGCGTGCAGGAAGGCGTCGTTGGCCGGGGTGATGAGGGCCTTGCCCTGCGGGCCCAGCTTGGCGGCGACGCCGAGGGTGGCCTCGATGGACTCGCCCGCGGTGTGCCGCAGCGGGGCCGGGACGAGGGCGAGCTTGCCGTCGATGCCGTTGCGGTAGGCGGTGGAGAGCACGGAGCCGAGGACCGCGATGCCGAGGGCACCGCCGACCTGGCGGAAGGTGTTGCTCAGCGCGGACGCGGAGCCGGCCTTCTCGCGCGGCAGCGCCTGCATGATGACGACGCTGGTCGGGGTCATGATGTGCGCCATGCCGGTGCCCATCAGGAAGAAGATGACCTCGAGCATCCAGATCGGGGTGTCCGCCTCCAGCGTGGCGAACGCGGCCAGCATCGCGGCGATGATCAGCAGGCCGGCCGTGCAGGTGGCGCGGTTGCCGAAGCGGTCGACGACCAGCCGGGCACGCGGAGCGAAGATCAGCTGGGCGACGGCCAGCGGGAGCATCAGCAGGCCGGTCTGCAGCGGCGAGTAGCCCCGCACGCTCTGGGTGTAGAAGACGGAGAAGAAGGTCACGCCCATGAGCGCGAAGAACACGAGCGCGATGGCGGAGATCGCCGCCGAGAAGACCTTGTTCTTGAAGTACGTGACGTCGATGGACGGGTGGTCGCTGCGCATCTCGAACACCACGAAGCCGACGAGGACGGCGAGTCCGGCGCCGATCGTCGCGAGGACCTGCGGGTCGGTGAAGTCGGCGAGCTGGCCGCCCTTGATGATGCCGTAGACGAGCAGGACGAGGCCGATGATCGAGAGGACCACGCCGACCGGGTCCAGGCGGCCCGGGTTCGGGTCGCGGGAGTCGGGGACCAGCCAGATCATCAGGCCGATCGCGAGGATCACGATCGGCACGTTGACCAGGAAGACCGAACCCCACCAGAAGTGGTCGAGGAGCACGCCGCCGGTGATCGGGCCGATCGCGATGGCGAGGCCGACGCCGCCGGCCCAGATGCCGATGGCCTTGGGCTGCTCGTCGCGCTCGAAGACGTTCATCAGGACGGCGAGGGTGGCGGGCATCACGAAGGCGGCGCCGAGGCCCATCACGGCACGGAACACGATGAGCTGGACCGGCGAGCCGGACTCGGCGGCCAGCGCGGAACCGATGCCGAAGACGGCGAGACCGGCGAGCAGCACCTTCTTGCGGCCGAGCCGGTCGCCGAGGAGGCCCGCGGTGAACAGGAGACCGGCGAAGACGAGGGTGTAGGCGTTGATGGCCCACTCCAGCTCACCCTGGGTGGCCCCGAGCCCGGTGGGCGCGGGTGTCGAGATCGTCTTGATCGCGACGTTCAGGATGGAGTTGTCGAGCACCACGATCAGCAGGCTGAGCATGAGCGCGCCGAGGATCGCCCAGCGGCGCCGGTGCACCGCCTCGGGCACCCGTCGGTCGAGCGGAGGAGCGGAAGTTGTCATGGCGACCACCCTAGAATGAATTCGATACGGAACCGTCTCGTATCGGAAAGGCTTTACGGAGAACTTACGAAGGGACCCGGGGCCGTGGACGGAGGCCGGCGAGCGGGGAGCGGCGTGGCGGGAACGACACCGGGTCCGGCGGGCCCGGTCTAGCCGCGCGTACCACGAGGTGCCACCATGGAGGTGATCCGGGGACGCCGTCAGGGTGCCTCGAGATGACATAAGGAGCCGTTGCGATGACGCAGCTTTCGGCTGCCCAGAAGCAGCCTGCGGAGGGTGCCCTCAAGGCCACCGGCAGCAAGGCGCTGTACGGGGGCAAGAGCACCCGCCGTATCACGGTGCGCGACATCACCGCCGCCAAGGAGCGCGGCGAGAAGTGGCCCATGCTCACCGCCTACGACGCGATGACCGCCTCCGTCTTCGACGAGGCCGGCATCCCGGTCATGCTCGTCGGCGACTCGGCCGGCAACTGCCACCTGGGGTACGAGACGACCGTCCCGGTGACCATGGACGAGATGACCATGCTGTCCGCCGCGGTCGTGCGGGGCACCAGCCGGGCCCTGATCGTCGGCGACCTGCCCTTCGGGTCCTACCAGGAGGGCCCGGTGCAGGCGCTGCGCTCGGCGACCCGGCTGGTCAAGGAGGCCGGGGTGGGCGCGGTGAAGCTGGAGGGCGGCGAGCGCTCGCACCGCCAGATCGAGCTGCTGGTGGAGTCCGGCATCCCGGTGATGGCGCACATCGGCCTGACCCCGCAGTCCGTGAACTCCATGGGCTACCGCGTCCAGGGCCGGGGCGAGGAGGCCGCGCACCAGCTGCTGCGGGACGCCAAGGCGGTCCAGGACGCGGGCGCCTTCGCCGTCGTCCTCGAACTGGTCCCGGCGGAACTCGCCGCCGAGGTCACGCGCACCCTGCACATCCCGACCGTCGGCATCGGCGCGGGCGCCGAGACCGACGCGCAGGTCCTGGTGTGGACCGACATGCTCGGCCTGACCGGCGGCAGGATGCCGAAGTTCGTCAAGCAGTACGCCGACCTGCGCCGCGTGATGGGCGACGCGGCCAAGGCGTTCGCCGAGGACGTGGTCGGCGGGACGTTCCCGATGGAGGAGCACTCCGTCCACTGACCCCCGGGCGCCCGGGGTCTCACCGCCGGTGGGCCCCGACCGCCCCGAGCCCCTTGAGTCCCCTGCGCCTCTTGAGCCCCTTGCGGCCCCGGGACCTCGAGGCCTTGAGCCACTGCGGCACCAGGGACAACCCGCCGATCTTCCCCCGTCGGCGGGTTGTCGCCGTTGCGGGCGCGGTGCCGGCCGGTTGCGGGCGTGGTGTCGGTCAGTTGTGGGCGTGGTGTCGGCCGGTTGTGGGCGCGGTGTCGGTCAGTTGTGGGCGTAGTGTCGGCGACCTATCGGTAACAGTCGGAGTCTGTCGGTGGCCTGTCGGTCGTTTGTCGGTGGCGGCTGGCACCTTGATGGACATGACGCGAATCGACAACACGCCCCGGCAAGCTGCGACCGGCCGCAGCGCCGTCACCGTACGGGGGCTGGTCAAGCACTACGGCGAGACCAAGGCGCTGGACGGGATCGACCTGGACGTGCGCGAGGGTACCGTCCTCGGAGTCCTCGGCCCCAACGGCGCCGGCAAGACCACCCTCGTCCGCTGCCTGTCCACCCTCATCACCCCCGACGCCGGAACGGCCACGGTCGCCGGCTACGACGTGCTGAAGCAGCCCCGGCAGCTGCGCCGGGTGATAGGCCTCACCGGCCAGTACGCCTCGGTCGACGAGAAGCTCCCGGGCTGGGAGAACCTCTACATGATCGGGCGGCTGCTCGACCTGCCCCGCAAGGAGGCCCGCCGGCGCGCCGACGAGCTCCTGGAGCGCTTCTCCCTCACCGAGGCGGCCAAGCGCCCCGCGTCGACGTACTCCGGCGGTATGCGCCGCCGGCTCGACCTCGCCGCCTCGATGATCGGCAGCCCGGCCGTGCTGTACCTGGACGAGCCGACGACCGGCCTCGACCCGCGCACCCGCAACGAGGTGTGGCAGGAGGTCAAGCGCATGGTCGCCGACGGCGTCACCGTGCTGCTCACCACCCAGTACATGGAGGAGGCCGAGCAACTCGCCTCCGAGCTGACGGTCATCGACCGCGGCAAGGTCATCGCCGGCGGCCGGATCGACGAGCTGAAGGCCCGCGTCGGCGGCCGGACGCTGCGGATCCGCCCGGCGGACCCGCTGCAACTGCGCCCGCTGGCGGCCATGTTCGACGAACTGGGGCTCACCGGCCTCGCCACGACGATCGTGGACAGCGAGACCGACAGCGTGCTGGTCCCGATCCTCAGCGACGAGCAGCTCACCGCCGTGGTCGGCGCGGTCACCGCGCGCGGCATCACCATCGCCTCCATCTCCACCGAACTGCCCAGTCTGGACGAGGTGTTCCTCTCCCTCACCGGCCACAAGGCCAGTGCCCCGCAGGACGAGAACCCCGCCCGCGCCTACGAGGAGGTCTCCGCATGAGTACCGCCACTGTCGAAGCCCCCTTCACCGTCGAGGCCGACCCCCGCATCTCGCCCCGCGCGCACGCCCGCCACATAGGCGCCCTCATCCGCCGCAATCTGCTGTGGATCCGCCAGGACCCCGAGTCGATGTTCGACGCCGTCCTGATGCCGATCATCTTCACCCTGCTGTTCGTGTACGTCTTCGGCGGTTCCATCGGGCAGTCGCTGGGCGGCGGCCAGGACGCCTACGTGCAGTACGTGATGCCCGGCCTGATGGCGATGACAACCATGAACATGGCGACCGCCGTCGGCACCGGCTTCAACGAGGACTTCCACAAGGGGGTGATGGACCGCTTCCGCACCCTGCCCATCGGCCGGGGCTCCGTGCTCTTCGCCAAGATCGTGGTGGAGCTCATGCGGATGCTCGTCGCCACCACCGTCCTCATGGTCGTGGGGGTGCTGGTCGGCTTCGACATCACCGACTGGCCCGGTCTGCTCGCCTCCGTGGGGCTCGCCACCCTCTTCGCCTCGGCCCTGATGTGGATCTTCCTGGTCCTCGGGGTGACGATGAAGAACGCCCAGTCCGTGCAGGCGATGGGCTTCCTGGTGCTGTTCCCCCTGCAGTTCGGCTCGTCGATCTTCTCGCCGACCGCGACCATGCCCGGCTGGCTGCAGACCTTCACGGACTACAACCCGCTGTCCAACCTCGCGGACACCACCCGCGGTCTGATGGTGGGCGGTCCGGTCACGCACAGCCTGTGGCTGACCCTCGGCTGGACGGCTGCCCTCACCGTGGTGATGGCGCCCATCGCCATCCACAAGTTCCGCACCAAGAGCTGACGTACGGCGCCCGGACCCGGACCCGCTCACCGGGGCCGGGGCGGGTCGGGCCGGTTCGCGTCCGCGCCTCAGATCAGGGCGGTGGCCTCTTCCAGGGAGAGGCCACCGCCCTCCGCGTATGCCGCCTCGAACACCGCGTCATCGAGCAGGGCCCGCGCTCCCGTCTCGGCCCGCTCGCGCACCTCCACCTCCATGGGGCCGGCGAAGTGGCCCGGCGGCAGCAGGGCGTCCGCCGCGCCCAGCACCCGGGCCGCGTCCAGGGCGCGACGGCCGCCGTCCAGGTCGCCCAGGGCGATGGAGGCGGTCATCAGATGGGCGGAGGGCATGTGCGGCGCGATCATCCGCGACAGCCGGTCGGCGGACCCCAGGGCCCGGCGCACCTTCTCCAGGGCGCTCTCGCACTGCCCGTCGATCGCGTCCAGCCAGGCCTCGACACCCAGCATGAATCCGTCGAACAGGGCGAAGGAAGCGGCCCCGAAGTCCTGACGGAGCAGCCGTATCTGCTCACGCGCCTCGTCCGTCCGGCCGGTGCGGCCGAGCCAGGTCGCGAGGAAGAGGTGAGCCGCCGGCAGGGCCTCGTTGTGGGCGCCGTGCCCGGTCGCGAGGACATCGCGGATCATCCGCTCGCCGCGCTCGGGCTCCCCCAGCTCCATGTACATGCAGCCGAGCCGGACGTCGAGCACCGCCGTCTGGGCGCGCGCGCCCAGACGCTCGGCGTACTTACCCGCCTCCGCGTAGTCCGCGGCGGCGGCCCGGAAGTCGCCCTTGCGCTCATGGGCCTCCCCGCGCGCGGAGAGCGATTCGGCGGCACCCCAGGCGTCCCCGATGCGTCCGAAGAGTTCCAGTGCCTCGTCGGCGTCCACGGTGGCGTCGCCCGCCATGTCGGTACGGTTGGCGAGGATGTTGGCGCGCATCTGCAGGGAGGTGGCCAGTTCCCAGTCGTAGCCGAGTTCACGGCAGGTGCTGACCGTCTTGTTGATCACCTCGGTGAACCGCTCCATCGTGCCGGTGAGCAGCACGGCGTAGAACCAGAGGTAGCCGGGGGTGCGGCAGGTCTGCGGCATGCCGGGCTCGTAGGTCGCGCTGATGGTACGGAGCTTCTCCTGGGCCTCCGGGGTCTGCCAGGCTCCCATGTCCATGTCCATGTAGGCGAGATGGACGAGGTGGACGCCGCGCCGGGCCTCTTCGAGGACCTCCTCGCGCATCGGCGGCGGGAAGTCCGTACAGCGTTCGTACAGGGGGACGGCCGGACGCACGGGCGGGGCGAAGGGGTCCGGGCCGAGGCCCATCACCTCCAGGGACCAGGCACGGGCGTCGACACGCTGGTCGCGGATCTGCCAGTACCAGGCCAGCGAGAGGACCATGCACAGCGCCTCCTGCTCGTCGCGTTCGGCGACCGCGTGCCGCAGGGCGGTGCGCAGGTTCTCGTACTCGCGCTCGATGGCGTCGATCGCGGAACGCTGTCCGGGGCCGCGCAGCAACGGGTCGGTGGTCCGGACGAGTTCGCGGTAGTACGTGAGATGGGCGCGCTCGGCGGCCTCGCGGGCACCGGACTCGTCGAGGCGTTCCCCCGCGTACTCGGCGACGGTCTCCAGCAGCCGGTAGCGCATCTGGCCGTCCTCGTCGCCCGAAGGCGCCGCGACGACGAGGGACTTGTCGACGAGCGAGCCGAGGACGTCCAGCGCGGCCGGGCCGCAGACGGCCTCGGCGGCGGCGAGGTCGCAGCCGCCGGCGAACACGGACAGCCGTCCCAGGGTGTCCCGTTCGGCCTCGTCGAGCAGATCCCAGGACCAGTCGACGACGGCGCGCAGCGTCTGCTGGCGGGGCAGCACCGTGCGGCTGCCCGAGGTCAGCAGCCGGAAGCGGTCGTCGAGCCGGTCGGCTATCTGGCGCGGGGTGAGCATCCGCAGCCGGGCGGCGGCGAGTTCGATGGCGAGCGGGAGGCCGTCGAGACGCCGGCAGATCTCCGCCGCCGCCTCGGGGTGGTCCTCGACCCGGAAGCCGGGCCGGGCGGCTGCTCCCCGGTCGGCGAGCAGCCGCAGCGCGACGGGTTCCGGCAGCGGGTCCACCGGGCGCAGCAACTCCCCCGGCACGCCGAGGGGTTCACGGCTGGTGGCGAGCACGGTCACACCGGGACAGCGCTCCAGCAGTGCCTCGGCGAGGTGCGCGGCGGCGTCGACGACATGCTCGCAGTTGTCGAGGACGATCAGCATCCGGCGCTTGGCGCAGTGTTCGGCGAGCCGGGTGAGCGGGTCGTCGTGCCGGTCGGCCACGGCGCGCATCTCCTCGGCACCGGCGCCGCGCAGCACGGTCTCACGGGCGCCGACGGCGGTCAGCACGGCCTCGGGCACGGCCTTCGGGTCGTCCACCGGGGCCAGTTCGGCCAGCCACACCCCGTCGCGCAGGGTCGGCGCCAGTGCCTCGGCCGCCTCCTGCGACAGCCGCGTCTTGCCCGCGCCGCCGGGCCCGAGCAGGGTCACGAGCCGGGCCGCCGCGAGGTCGCCCCGGATGGCATCGATGTCCTTCTCGCGTCCCACGAAGGAGGTGAGCCGGGCCCGGAGGTTGCCGGGCGGCGGTACCGCGGGACGAGTACGGGAGGCGGACGCCTCCTCCGGGACGCGGGCGGCCGGATCCGGGGTCCCGGCGGTCCGGTCGCCGCCGGGGACGAGGGCGTACGGCTGGGGGTGTCCGACGGCCGGGGCGGGGTGACCGGCGCCCGGCGCGGGGTGCCGGGCGGCCGTGGCCTCGGTGTCCGGGGTGCCGGGGCGGGTGAAGGTGCCGGTGTCCCCGGGCGCGGCCGCGGGGTCGGCGGCCGAGGTGAGGGCGCCGTCGGCGGAGACGGGCACGGAGACGCCGGAACCCGGTCCTGCGCCACCGGGACGCACACCGGTCGCGCCGGCCCCGGAGCGGTCCCGGGGGCCGGAGCCGTCTCCGGGTCCGTGGTCGTCCCGGGATCCGGAACGGTGACCGGCGCCGGAGCCGTCCCGGGGTTCCGAGCCGTCCCGGACTCCGAAACCGTCCCGGGCTCCGGAGCCGTCCCCACGTCCGGAATCGTCCCGGGGGCCTGAACGGTAACGGGGGCCGGAGCCGCCCCGGGGGCCAGAGCGGTGTCCGGGGCCGGTCAGGAGTTCCGTGTGCAGGGCGCGCAGTTCGGGTCCCGGGTCCGAGCCCAGGCGGTCGGCGAGGAGCGCGCGGACGGATTCGTAGGCGGCGAGGGCCTCGGCGGGGCGGCCCGCGTCGCGCAGCGCCCGCAGCCGCAGGACGTGCAACGGCTCGTCGAGCGGGTGCACGTCGCAGAGGGCGGTGAGCTCGGGCAGGGCTTCCTCGGCATGGCCGAGGGCGAGGGCCGCGGCGAACCGGGCGCGCCGGACGTCGAGACGGCGGGTCTCCCAGCGGGCCGCCTCGGCGGCGCGGTCCGGGAGGTCGGCGAGGGCCGGCCCCTGCCACAGGGCGAGGGCGTCGTCCAGGACGGCGGCCGCCTTGGCGGGGTCGCCGTCGGCGAGGGCCCGGATGCCCTCGCCCGCGAGCCGCGCGAAACGGTGCAGGTCGATGTCGTCGGACGCCGCCGCCAGCCGGTAGCCGCCCTCGACCGAGTCCACCGCGTCCGCGCCGAGCGCCCTGCGCAGCCGCCCGACCAGCGCCTGCAGCGCGCCGGGCGCGTCCGCGGGCAGGCCGCCGTCCCACACCTCGTCGACCAGGACGGCGGCGGGAACGGTGCGTCCGGGCCGCAGCGCGAGGACGGTCAGCAGGGCACGCAGCCGCGCCCCGCCGACCGGGACGGGCGTGCCGTCGGGGCGGAGTGCCTGGGTGGTGCCGAGAATGCGATAGCGCACGGGGTCCATTGTCTCCGGTGACATCAGGTGCGGGAGCCGGGTACGTACAGTTCGGCCAGGACGCCGACCCGGCTCTCGCCGAACCACTTGGGGCTGCGGTCCACGGCCTCCAACGAGCGTGACGCGGGCACCGGTTCCCAGGTGTGGGAGCCGGGCGCGGTCTCCGCGAACTCCTGGTGCACCAGGTGGATCGTACGGACCGTGCCGGTCGTCTCGGGCCACCGGGCACTGTGCCGCTCGACGGTGAGCAGACCGCCCCTGGCGACCGGCGGGCCGGACCGCGCCCCCGTTCCGTCACCGCCCGAGCCGGTGCCCGTGCCCGCACGCATGCCCCTGTCCCTTCCTCTGCCTCTGCCCCTTCCTCTGCCCGCGGGCTCGTCCTCGGGGTCGGCGTTCAGGGCCACGACCAGGCCGTCGTCCGCTCGCAGCACCCGGATCCCGGCTCCGTCGTCGCGCACGTACTCCACCGCCGCCGTGATCTCGCCGAGCGCCCCGGCCCAGCCTCCGCCGAGCGTCCGGCCCCCTTCGTCCAGCAGGAGCGGCCAGCTCACCTCGTCCCCGGCCGAGAAGGGCGTGCCGCAGCACTCCATCTGCCAGTCCGCGTAGAACACCCGCCACAACCCCATTCCCCCAGCCTCCCCGGAACCGATACCCGATCGCGAGACGTTTTCGGCGTGAGCCCGGTACGGTCGGGCAGGCCCCGAGCACACCGTCGTCAGCCCAGCCAGTCAGGAGCACCATGACCACCGCCGCGACCCGCCCCAGCGACAGGAGGATCAGCCCCGTCTTCGTCGGCATCGCCGCCGTCATGGGGGTGACCGGCTGGGCCACCTGGACCGGGTTCGCCGAGAAGCCCGGTGTGGCCGTCTTCCTGTTCGTGACGGCGGCCTGGGTCGTCTCGCTCTGCCTCCACGAGTACGCGCACGCCCGCACCGCCCTGCACAGCGGGGACATCTCGATCGGGGCCAAGGGTTATCTGACCCTCAACCCGCTGAAGTACACCCACGCCCTGCTGAGCATCGTGCTGCCCGTGCTCTTCGTGATCATGGGCGGGATCGGTCTGCCGGGCGGCGCGGTGTTCATCGAGCGGAGCCGCATCCACGGCCGCTGGAAGCACAGCGTGATCTCGGCCGCGGGCCCGCTGACGAACGTGCTGTTCGCCGTCGTGTGCACGGCGCCGTTCTGGCTGCACGCGCTGGACGGCGTCCCGCCCGCCTTCCGCTACGCGCTGGCGTTCCTCGCGCTGCTCCAGGTCACGGCCGCGATCCTGAACTTCCTGCCGGTCCCGGGCCTGGACGGCTACGGCGTGATCGAGCCCTGGCTGTCGTACGGGGTGCGCCGCCAGGTCGAGCCCTTCGCGCCGTTCGGACTGCTCGCGGTGTTCGGGCTGCTGTGGATCCCGTCGGTGAACCGGGAGTTCTTCCACCTGATCGACGCCGTCCTGGGCGGCCTCGGCATCGACGGCCGGGACACCGACTGCGGACAGTGGCTCTACCGCTTCTGGGAGCCGAACAGCGACATCTGCGTGAGGTCCTGACCGGACGGGGACCCGGACCGGCCGGCCGGCGGACCGGACCCCGGCCGATGGTCACGCCCTGCCGCGCCGCGCGTAGTACCAGGTCATGTTCGACGACAGGCCCGCCAGCAGCACCCACACGACGCCCAGCCAGCTGCCCTGGACGAACGAGACGACGGCCGCGGCCACGGACAGGACACAGACGGCGAGGGCGTAGAGAGCGAGGCGGGGCATGGGGTCGGCTCCTGTCGGGGGGACACTGCTGGGCACCAGTGTCCCCCACGCGAGCCCCGGGGCCGTGTCGCACCCCCGGGGCCTGCCGCCGATCCGGGCGAGGGGCTCTAGACGTCCGTCACCCGCAGACCGGCGTGCGCCTTGTAGCGGCGGTTCACCGAGATCAGGTTGGCGACCAGTGCCTCGACCTGGTGGGCGTTGCGCAGCCGGCCGGAGAAGACGCCCCGCATACCGGGGATGCGGCCCGCGAGGGCCTGGACGATCTCGACGTCGGCCCGCTCCTCGCCGAGGACCATCACATCGGTGTCGATCTCCTCGATCTCCGGGTCCGCGAGCAGCACGGCGGAGAGGTGGTGGAAGGCCGCGGTGACCCGGGAGCCGGGCAGCAGGACGGCGGCCTGTTCGGCGGCGCTGCCCTCCTCCGGCTTCAGCGCGTAGGCACCCTGCTTGTCGAAGCCGAGCGGGTTGACGCAGTCGACGACCAGCTTCCCGGCCAGTTCCTCGCGCAGCGATTCCAGGGTCTTGCCGTGGCCCTCCCACGGCACGGCGACGATCACGATGTCGCTGCGCCGCGCGGTCTCCGCGTTGTCGGCCCCCTCCACACCGTTGCCGAGTTCCTCGGCGGCGGCCTGCGCGCGGTCGGCGGCGCGCGAGCCGATGATCACCTTCTGTCCCGCCTTGGCGAGGCGGTAGGCGAGGCCCTTGCCCTGCGGACCGGTGCCGCCGAGCACGCCGACAACGAGCCCGGACACGTCGGGCAGGTCCCAGGGGTCCTTGGCGGGGGCCTTCTGTGCACTGTCAGTAGAGGTCATGGGCCGACTTTACGTGCGCGGGCCGGGGCGGGGCGCCCGAGGCGGCCGAGCGCCCGGGGTGAGGACGGTCACCCGAGCACGGCCACCGGGACGCGCCGGAAGGTGATCGTCTCGTACGCGCCGAAGTCGCCGGTCTCGTAGAGGAGTCCGACCGTGTCGGTGTCGACGCGGACCAGATCGGAGTACGCGGCGGGCAGTCCGTCGACCGTGTGCGCGGACCGCCAGGTGGTGCCGCCGTCGGCCGAGGCCCGGACCGTCATCAGGGCGCGGAACTGCGGGTCGGCGGGCCCGGAGAACAGGAGCAGGTCCGGGTCGCGGAGCTGGAGCAGGCTGCCCTGGACGACGGGGGCGACCAGACCGGCCTGCGGCCGGAACGGCTTGGCCAGGGTCCGGCCGCCGTCCGGCGAGTGGGCGTCGGCACGGTTCCCGGGCGAGGGCGAGTCGTTGCGGGTGTTGAAGTAGACGCGGCCGTCGGGCAGTTCGGCGGCGGTGGTCTCGTTGACGTTGACGTAGCCGTCGGTGTTCTCGTCGACGTAGCCGAGGTACCAGGTCGCGCCCCGGTCGTCGCTGAGCAGGCAGTGCCCGCTGTTGTACTTCGCCTCGGTTCCGTTGTCGGTGCCGGTGGGCGCCACGGTGTGGTTGCCGGGGACCACCACCCGGCCGGAGCCGAGCTGGAGGGCGTGCCCCGGTGTCGTGGCGTACCACCGCCAGCCCGCCTTCTTCACCCGTGCGGTGATCTCCTTGGGCGCTGACCAGGTGAGTCCGTCGTCGTCGCTGTGCTGCACCCACACGCGCCGCCCGTCGGCCGCCTTCACCCTGCCGCGCAGCAGCGCGTCCTCGGAGGCGCTCGCGGCGCTGCGGACGTGGACGAGCAGGACGCGCCCGGTGTCGAGGGTGACGGGCGCGGGGTTGCCGGCGAGGTCGGTCCCGTTGTTCGCGGCGACCTGGAGCGGGCCCCAGGTCCGGCCGCCGTCCATGGACCGCTTGAGCACGATGTCGATGTTCCCGTGGTCCTGCGCGGAGCCGACCCTGCCCTCGCAGAAGGCCAGCAGGGTGCCGGTGCGGGTGGCGACGACGGCGGGGATGCGGAAGCTGGCGTAGCCCTCGCGCCCGGCACGGAAGGGGACGCTCGCCCCGGTGCCCGCGCCCGTACCGGTGCCCGTCGTCCCGTCCGTGCCGGTGCCGGGTTCCGCGCTCGACTGTGTCATGGCCGGGCTCCCTGCTGCGCTCGCTCGTGGGGTCGGTGATGCGTACTTCTGCCCGACTCGGGCGAATTCGCGGTGAACTCCGGGTCACGAGTGGAGCGTTGCGGCAGGATGCGGCCATGGATGCCGTACGGGTCGCATTGCTGCGCGAGGTGCTTGCCGGGACCGAATGGCTGGGTGCGACACGGCGGTTCGGGGGAACCCTGCGGGGGGCCGTGGTGTCGCACGGCGGCGGGCTGCTGCTGGTCGGCTCCGCGGCCTACGAACCCTGGCACCTCGCGGCGCACCTGGTGGACGAGGCGGCCTGGTCGGGGACGCCGGAGCTGGCGCCGACGCTGGTGCGGCACGGGGCGCGGGAGTCCGATCCGGCTCACCTGGCGGTGGGGCTCGGACGGATCGAGGCGGCCCGGCGCGGGGAGACCCTGCTCGTGGTGGCGCCGGACGCGCCCGGGGACGCGCTGCTGGAGCGGGTGCACGACGCCCGGCGGGCCGGGGCGACGATCCTGGCCCTGTCCGGCCGGGAGGGCGAGTTGCCGGCGCTGGCGCACGAGTCGCTCGCGGTACCCCCGGACCCCGAGCTCGACCTCGACACCGTGCAGCACCTGGTCAGCGCGGCGGCCGGGGAGAACGCGCTGCCCTCACCGCGGGGCCGCCGCCGCTTCCGTGACCGGCTCTCCCGCATCGCGGACCAGCTGACGGCCCCACCGTCGTACCGCTGGTAGCGGGCACGGACTCCGGCCGGGACGGGCTCCGGCCGGGACGGACTCCTGCCGGGACGGGCTCCGGTACGGACGGGCTCGGCGGAGGAAGACTCCCCCGCGGCGGCGAGAGCACCTACGGGGGCGGGGCCGCCCGTCGCCTCAGTCGTCCCCGGTGCCCTGCGCCTTGTCCGACGCGTCGTGCCACTTCGGGTCCGTCTCCCATTCGAGGTTCCGTTCCCGCGCGAGGTCCATCGCGTGCGTGGCCTCCTCACGGGTGGCGTACGGGCCGAAGCGGTCCTTGCCGGGGCACTCGGGGCCCTCCTCGACCTTCTTGTGCTCCAGGCAGTAGTACCACTCGCCGGGCTTGCCGACCGTCCGCTTCTTGAACAGGGCCATCACCAGCTCCTTTCGCCTAGGACATGTTCCCCCATGCCCGCTGGTTAGACTCGCTGTCATGTCTGGCCAGTCGCTGCTCGTACCAGGGGAGCTTTCTCCCACCCGCCCCGTGCCGGGAAACATCAGGCGCCCCGAGTACGTCGGAAAGCCCGCGCCCACGCCGTACACCGGACCGGAGGTGCAGACGCCCGAGACGATCGAGGCGATGCGCGTCGCCGGGCGGATCGCCGCGCAGGCGATGGCCGAGGCCGCGAAGCTCATCGCGCCGGGCGTGACGACCGACGAGCTGGACCGGGTGGCGCACGCCTACATGTGCGACCACGGCGCCTACCCGTCGACCCTCGGCTACCGCGGCTTCCCCAAGTCGCTGTGCACCTCGGTCAACGAGGTCATCTGCCACGGCATCCCCGACTCCACGGTGCTGCGCGACGGGGACATCGTGAACCTCGACGTGACGGCGTACATCGGCGGCGTGCACGGGGACAACAACGCGACCTACCTGGTCGGCGACGTCGACGACGAGTCGCGGCTCCTCGTCGAGCGGACCCGGGAGTCGCTCGACCGCGCGATCAAGGCGGTCAGGCCGGGGCGCCAGATCAACATCATCGGGCGCGTCATCGAGTCGTACGCGAAGCGCTTCGGGTACGGGGTCGTCCGCGACTTCACCGGGCACGGGATCAACTCCTCGTTCCACTCCGGGCTGATCGTCCCGCACTACGACAATCCGCACGCGACCACCGTCATGCAGCCCGGGATGACCTTCACCATCGAGCCCATGCTCACGCTCGGCACGCACGACTACGACATGTGGGACGACGGCTGGACCGTCGTGACGAAGGACCGCAAGCGCACGGCGCAGTTCGAGCACACCCTCGTCGTCACCGGCACCGGCGCGGAGATCCTCACCCTGCCGTAGCCCCCTTCCGCAGCCGCCGCGAGTCCCCGGACCCGCCGAAGTCACCGAACCCGCCCTGTCCGCAGGGCGGGTTTTCGCATGGGGTCGCGGCCGCGGATCGGGGTACGGTTTTACCGACAGGACGTCGGGAAAGCTCTTGACTTAGGTAAGCCTAACCGCAGAAGATTCGACTGATCCAGCAACGGCTCGCGCCCTGCGCCATCGGCTCCGGAGGCCCCATGAACGCGTCGGACACGTCGGACCAGACGAGCACGCCGGACACCACGGGCCCGGCGGCCACCCCGTTCTCGACGCTCATCCGCACCGCGTCGCACGAAGCGCACACCGAGGCGGAGTCCTCGACGTTCATGAGCGACCTGCTCGGCGGCCGGCTCGGGGTCGAGGCGTACGCGCGCTACACCGAGCAGCTGTGGTTCGTGTACGAGGCGCTGGAGGCGGAGGCCGGGCGGCTGGCCGCCGATCCGGTGACCGGGCCCTTCGTACGGCCCGAGTTGCTGCGCCGGGCCGCACTGGAGCGCGACCTCGCCCATCTGCGGGGACCCGGCTGGCGCGGCTCGCTCAGCGCGCTGCCCGCGACCCGCGCGTACGCGGACCGGGTCACGGAGTGCGCCCGCGCGTGGCCGGGAGGCTATGTCGCCCACCACTACACGCGCTACCTGGGCGACCTCTCCGGCGGCCAGATCATCCGCGACAAGGCCGAGCGGACCTGGGGCTTCGGCCGCAAGGGCGACGGCGTCCGCTTCTACGTCTTCGAGGACATCCCCAACCCGGCCGCGTTCAAGCGGAGTTACCGCGAACTGCTGGACGGGATGCGGGCCGACGACCTGGAGAGGCAGCGGATCGTGGCGGAGTGCAAGCGGGCCTTCGCCCTGAACACCGGGGTGTTCAGGGCCCTCGGCGAGGAGTTCCCGCTGACCGCGTGAAAGTTCGCCCCGGGCGCGGGTTCGGGGGGCGGGGGTCGGGCTCCGGGCGCCGGAGCGCTCCGGGCCCGTGTCCCCGTCCCCACCCCGCCCCGCCCCGCCACCGGGGAAGGGGCCTACTCGGTTCGTGCGTCCGCGCGCCGGTGGGGGCAGGTCGCGCAGTTCCCCGCGCCCCCAAGGGGCGCGGGCGTGGCCCCGGGTTTCAAGTGGACCGCCCCTGAAGGGCGTGGGCGCGGCCCCCGGTTTCGAGCGGACCGCCCCGAGGGGCACGGACCGGCCCTGGCGGGCGTCGGCTCAGCGTTCCAGGCGGACCCGGCCGCCGATCTCGACCCAGTCGCCCGGCTGCGGCGCGGTGAGGATCTGCGAACCCACGCCCTGGGTGATGTTGAGGGCGCGTCCGAGCTGCTGGGTCAGCAGCAGCGCCGCCGCCCCGGTGGCCTCGTCCTCCTCGATGCCGTCGTTGCGGCCGGGGAAGCCGCGGGCCCGCACCCGGCCGGCGGCCTCGTCCTCCCAGGCCCAGGCGTAGATCCACTCCCCCGACGGCGGCACGGCCAGCGCGTCCACCTCGGCCGCGGTCCCGTGCCGCCGGAGCGTCCGCGGCGGCGCCCACTCGGCGCGCGCCTCGATCCAGCTGAACTCGCCGTCCAGCCGGACCCCCACCACACCGGCGGGCGTGACCAGTTCGGGCACATCGAGAAGCCAGCCCACCCCGACGCAGGGGTATCCCGCGAACGGCAGCCGCTGCGACGGGGTGTAGATGTCGATGACCCCGCGCTCGGGGTCGTCGACGAACACGGTCTCGCTGAAGCCGAGTTTCGCGGCGAACTCCTGTCGTTCCGCGCGGTCCGGCATCACCGAGCCCTCGCGCACGACACCGAGTTCATTGCCATACCCGCCGCCTGGTCCGCAGAAGACCCGCAGCACGTCGTAGTCAGTCACTCCGGCATTCAAACATTCATCCGCCTGATCGGCGGCCCACACGAGCGGACCGCCCGCTTCCGAAAGCCGGGCCGCCCGGACGAATCCCTCCCTTGACCTTTCCTTGACCTTTCCATGGGGTTCGTTTTGAGTCGTCGTGATCAAGCCGTTCCTGTACGGCATCTGTGAGAGCTGAATCACCGCATAGGTGGGTATCACTGAGGCAAGCCTCAGATAAGTTAGGCCAGCCTCACCATGCCGAACGGGCCCCGCCGTGCGGCTTGTCCGACTTCTCTTGGAGCCTGCATGCGAGCCGTCCGACTGTCCGTCGTCACCGCTGCCGCCACCGCGGCCGCCCTGGCCGCCGTCACGGGTTGCACCCAGAAGAGCGACGCGAAGAACGGCGACGCGATCCAGGTGACGGCCACCGACACCGCGTGCAAGGTGTCCAAGAAGGAGTTCCCCGCAGGACACGTCCAGCTCGACATCGAGAACAAGGGCTCCAAGGTCACCGAGGTCTACCTGCTGTTCCCGGACGACCGGATCGTCAGCGAGCGCGAGAACATCGGCCCCGGCACCAAGCAGAAGGTCACCGCGGAGGTGAAGGCCGGCGCGTACACGCTCGTCTGCAAGCCCGGGATGAAGGGCAAGGGCATCCGCCAGGCGGTCAAGGCCACCGGCGGCGGCACGGTCGCCAAGCGCGACCCGCGCCTGGACAAGGCCGTCGCCGCCTACCGTGAGTGGGCGCAGTCGGAGGCCGACGCCACGATCCCGAAGGTGAAGACGTTCGCCGACGCGATCAAGGCCGGCGACCTCGAGGCCGCCAAGAAGGCCTACGCCCCCTCCCGCGTCGGCTGGGAGAGCACCGAGCCGATCGCCGAGTCCTTCGGGGACATCGACCCCAAGACGGACACCCGCGTCAACGACCTGGAGAAGGGCCAGAAGTGGACCGGCTGGCACGCGCTGGAGAAGGCCCTGTGGGCGGACAAGAAGATCGGCGCTGAGCAGAAGACCCTCGCCGACCAGCTCGTCACCGACCTGACCGACTGGCAGAAGCGCGTCGGCAAGGCCGAGATCACCCCGACCTCCATGGCCAACGGCGCCAAGGAGCTGCTCGACGAGGTCGCCACCGGCAAGGTCACCGGCGAGGAGGACCGCTACTCGCACACGGACCTCAGCGACTTCAAGGGCAACGTCGACGGCGCGCAGAAGGCGTACGAGCTGCTCAAGCCGGTCGCCTCGGAGAACGACGCGGCGCTGACGGCGGAGCTCGACAAGCAGTTCGCCGCGCTGAACAAGCTGCTCGACACGTACCGCACGGACAAGACCTCGGACGGTTTCGTCTCGTACGACACCGTCGGCAAGGCCGACCGCAAGAAGCTCTCGGACGCGGTCAACGCGCTCGCCGAGCCCCTGTCCAAGCTCGCCGCCGCCGTCGTGAAGTAGGAGCAGCGCCATGACGGACATCCAGGACAGCACGCAGGGCGCGGACGGCGCCGAGACTGCCCTCGCGGGCTCCGCGCCGACCCGGCGTTCCCTGATCGGCTGGGGCAGTGCCGGGCTCGCGCTCGGTGCCGCCGCGGCCGGCGGCGCCGTCGCGATGACGCGCGCCGGCAACGACGTCGACCCGGTCGGTGCCGACACCGGTGCCGCCGTCCCCTTCCACGGCCCGCACCAGGCCGGCATCGCGACGGCGGTGCAGGACCGGCTGCACTTCGCCGCGTTCGACGTGAAGACGGACGACCGCGCCGAGTTCGTCCAGCTCCTCAAGGACTGGACGCAGGCCGCCGCCCGTATGACCGCCGGACACACGGTCGGCGAGGGCGCGTACGGCGGTCTGGCCGAGGCGCCGCCGGACGACACCGGTGAGGCGCTCGGTCTCAAGCCGTCCCGGCTGACGCTGACCATCGGCTTCGGTCCGTCGCTGTTCACGAAGTTCGGCCTGGCGGACCGGCGGCCGGAGGCGCTCGTCGACCTCCCGGCGTTCCCGGGCGACAACCTGGACAAGGCCCGCAGCGACGGCGACCTGTGCATCCAGGCCTGCGCGGACGACCCCCAGGTGGCGGTGCACGCCATCCGCAACCTGGCCCGGATCGGCTTCGGCAAGGTCGCCATCCGCTGGTCGCAGCTCGGCTTCGGCAAGACGTCCTCGACGACCCCCGAGGCGCAGACCCCGCGCAACCTGATGGGCTTCAAGGACGGCACCCGCAACATCGCGGGCACCGAGACCGCGCGGCTGGACAAGTTCGTGTGGGCCGGCGAGAAGGACAACGGCGCGAACTCCGCCTGGATGAGCGGCGGTTCCTACCTCGTCGCCCGGCGCATCCGGATGAACATCGAGACCTGGGACCGTACCTCGCTGCAGGAGCAGGAGGACGTCTTCGGCCGCGACAAGGGCGAGGGCGCCCCCGTCGGCAAGGCCAAGGAGCACGACAAGCCGTTCCTGAAGGCGATGAAGCCCGACGCGCACGTCCGGCTCGCGCACCCCGACTCCAACGGCGGGATCACGATCCTGCGCCGGGGCTACTCCTTCACCGACGGCACGGACGGTCTCGGCCGTCTCGAGGCGGGCCTGTTCTTCCTGGCCTACATGCGTGACGTGCGCCACGGGTTCATCCCGCTGCAGCGCAAGCTGTCGGCCTCGGACGCGCTCAACGAGTACATCCAGCACGTGAGTTCGGCGGTCTTCGCCGTCCCGCCCGGCGTCCGGGACAAGGACGACTGGTGGGGCCGGACGCTGTTCTCCAAGGAGGCGTAACCGTGTTCAGCAACTACCTGATCGGTCTCCGCGAGGGCCTGGAGGCCAGCCTCGTCGTCTGCATCCTCATCGCCTACCTGGTGAAGACGGAGCGCACGGACGCCCTCAAGCCGATCTGGGCCGGCATCGCCGTCGCGATCACCGTCGCGTTCGGTTTCGGCTGCGCCCTCGAGTTCGGCTCCCAGGAGATGACGTTCCAGGCCCAGGAGGGGCTCGGCGGTTCGCTGTCGATCCTCGCCGTCGGCCTGGTGACGTGGATGGTCTTCTGGATGCGGCGCACCGCCCGGCATCTGAAGTCCGAGCTGCACGGCAAGCTGGACGCGGCGCTCGCCATGGGAACGGGCGCGCTGGTGGCGACCGCGTTCCTGGCGGTCGGCCGGGAGGGCCTGGAGACGGCCCTGTTCGTGTGGGCCTCGGTGCACGCGGCCAGCGACGGCACCCCCCGCCCGCTGATCGGCGTGGCGCTGGGCCTGGCCACCGCGGTCCTGCTCGGCTGGCTCTTCTACCGCGGCGCGCTGAAGATCAACCTCGCCAAGTTCTTCACCTGGACCGGCGGCATGCTGGTCGTCGTCGCCGCGGGCGTGCTCGCGTACGGCGTCCACGACCTTCAGGAGGCCGACTTCATCCCCGGTCTGACGAACCTGGCCTTCGACATCAGCGGCACGATCGACCCGACGAGCTGGTACGGCACCCTGCTGAAGGGCGTCTTCAACTTCCAGCCCGACCCGACCGTCCTTCAGGTCACGGTGTGGGCCCTGTACTTGGTGCCGACGCTCACGATCTTCTTCGCCCCGGTAGGGTTCGCCTCCGGGAAGAAGAAGGTGAAGGCAGCTGATGCGCAGGGATCGCACGGATCGCAGCCCTCGAAGGCCTCGTAGTCTCGGCCGTCTCGCCCTGGCGGCGTCGACGGTGACCGCGCTGTGGGCGGCGGCGAGCGGCTGCGTGGTGGTGCACGGCGAGCGGGAGGTCGTGCCGGCCACGACCCGCGCCGACGCCGCCCGCGCGCTCGCCGACTTCACCGCCGCGTACAACAAGGCGGACGCGACGTACGACCGTTCGAAGGACGCGGACCGGGTGACCGGTCCGCTCGCCGCCATAGACGCCGCCAAGCTGAAGGCCGGCCGTGCCGGCAACCCGGGCGGCAATCCCGCGCATTCGGCGCTGACGTTCGGCGACGCCCGGTTCTCGATCCCCGCGAAGGCGGGCTGGCCGCGCTGGTTCGTGGCGGACGCGACGGCCAACAAGGGCGTCCCGGGCAGCCGTTGGCTCCTCGTCTTCACCCGGGACAACGCGCGCGAGCCGTGGCAGGCCTCGTACCTGACGGTCCTGGGCGCCGGTGCCGTACCGAAGTTCGCGACGGACGCCGGCGGCTGGGCGCAGCCCGTCGCGGCCGACGACCCGGCGCTCGCGGTCGAACCGCGCGGACTCGGCCGGTCGTACGCGACGTATCTGAAGACCGGCGGCGACACCTTCGCCGCGGGTGTCCACACCTCGCAGTGGCGGGCCCAGCGCGAGAAGTACGCCAGCCGGCCCGGCCTCGCCCGGCAGTACATCGACGAGCCGCTGACCTCGGGCGACTACGCGCCGGTGGGTCTTCGCACGGCGGACGGCGGGGCGCTGGTGTTCTTCGCGACCCACCGCTTCGAGAAGGAGACCGCCGCCGCGGGCACCGAGATCCCCTCTCCCGGCGCGGACGTCCAGGCCCTGACCACCGGCGAGATCGGCCAGTCGCTGACCCTGGAGTTCGTCTCCAACCAGGTCGTCCTGGACCCGCCGAAGAGATCGGGCGGGGGACGGGTGTCCGTCCTCGGCCGGGTCGAGGGGCTGACGGGCGCCAAGGGCGAGTAGCCCGTCCCGTGGTTCCCGCGCCCCGGGCGGGGGCTCAGCCCCGGTGGGGCCAGGCGGCGAGCTGGTCCGCGTCGCTGCGGCCGACGTGGCGGGCGCATTCGTCGGTCAGGATCTCCAGGAGCGTGAGCGGGTCCGGCAGCGCGTGCTCGGGGCCGCGCACCCAGTCGACGCCCAGACCGCCGGGCAGCCGGGCCGGCGGCACGAGGACGTACGAGCCGCGGCAGTGCCAGCGGAAGCCGGGGTGTTCGTCCATCGTCTCGGGATGGCAGTCCAGCTCGCAGGGCCACCACTCGTCCTCGTCCTCGGGGGTGCCGCGGGTGAGGGTGAAGAAGAGCATGCGTCCGTCGCCGGTCTCCGCGACGGGCCCGACCTCGATGCCGGAGGCGAGCAGGCGCTCCAGCGCCTCGCGCCCGGCGTCCAGCGGCACGTCCAGGACGTCGTGCACCATGCCGGTCGCGGTGATGAAGTTCGCCTTCGGCTGGTGCCGGGCCCAGCGCTCGATCTGGGCCCGGTCGGTCGTCGACTGGGTCTGCCAGGCGAAGGAGACGGGGTGGCGCGCGGGCGTGGGGCAGCCGACGCGGTCACAGGAACAGCGGTATCCGGAGGGGTACGCGGCCTGCGCGAGCGGCAGCCCCGCGGCGGCGGCGGCGAGCAGCAGGGCCTCACGGCCGTCGGCGGTGGTCTCCGCCGGGGCTTTGGGCCGGCGTCCGCCCAGCCATTTCGAGATCCTGTCCCACGTGCCGGAGCGGCGGCCGAACTCTGCGCTCATCTATCCCCTCGCCTCACCGTAGTGCACCTCGTCCTTGCCCCATGGTCCCACCATCCTGCGCCCCGGGTGGCCGGAGCCGACAACCGGGGTAGGTGGGGCGATGCGTCCGCCAGGCCCTGATCAGGTGTTATTGCATGATGTGAGGTGATTTGGCAGGCGCTCGACGAGGGCGGGATCACGATGCGGGCGGAGCGGTGTCCCCGGGCGGCGGCCAGGCGTCGCCCCACTCGGCGTCGCGGGCCGCCTTGTACAGCGGCCCGTGGCGCTTGGTCACCGTCTCCCGGCGCAGTGCCTCGTCCCGCTCGCACAGGTCGAGCAGCACCTGTCCCTTGCGGATCTGCGGTCTGCGCACGATGCGCGAGGGCGCCGGGGCGGGCGGGAAGCGGGTCGCGGCGACATAGCTGAACTTCTCGTCCTCGTACGCCAGCGAGCCGCCCTTGACCTGGCGGTGCAGGGAGGAACGGGCGACCCGCGCGGAGAAGTGGCACCAGTCCTGACCGGGGACGATCGGGCAGGCCGCGCTGTGCGGGCAGGGAGCAGCGACGTGGAAGCCGGCGCCGGTCAGCCGCTCGCGGGCGGCGAGGACCCGGGTGTAGCCGTCGGGGGTGCCGGGTTCGATGATCACGACGGCCTGCGCGGCGCTCGCGGCGGCGTCCACGACAAAGGCGCGGTCGTCCTCGGTGAGCTCGCCGAGGACGTACGACACGGTGACGAGATCGGTGCTCTCGACGGTGAGCGCCGCTCCGATACGAGAGCGCTGCCACACGGCGCCCTCCAGTTCCGGGTTGGCGGCGGCGATCTCACGGCCGAGCGCGAGGGCCGGCTCGGCCCAGTCGAGGACGGTCACCGGGCGGACGCCCGCCCAGGTGGCGTTCACCGCCCAGGTGGCCGCGCCGGTGCCGCCACCGATGTCCACGTGGCTCCCCGGCACCCAGTTAGGCGCCGCGTCCGCGAACGCCTCCAGCGCCGCGCAGACCGCCTCGAACGTCGCGGGCATCCGGTACGCGGCGTACGCGGCCACGTCCGAGCGGTCCCGCAGGATCGGCGTGTGGGTCGGGGTGGTCCCCCGGTAGTTCGCGATCAGCCGCTCGACCGCCTGCGCGGCGGCTTTCGGCGGCAGACCGTCGAGCAGTCCGGCGAGGGCGCTGCGCAGGATGTCGGCGGGGGGTACGGGGGCGTTCACGGCCCGATTCTCTCAGGTGCCGCGCACCCCCCGTACCGGCCGGGCGGTCTCCCGGGCGCCCCCGCGCCGCCCGCCGTCGCGCGATCCCTCAGGCGCCGCGCACCGCCCTCCGCAGCCGGGTGGCCGCCGCCGCCCGAGGCGCGTTGTCCGCCGGGCGGCGCCGGGGGTGGACCGTGTTGGCCAGCAGCACCAGGAACGTGTCCGTCGCCGGGTCGAGGACCAGGGAGGTGCCGGTGAACCCGGTGTGGCCGGCCGCGCCGTGGCCCGCGAGGGTGCCCATGAACCAGGGCTGGTCGAGGGCGAATCCGAGGCCGGGCGGGGTGAGGAGGAGTTCGACGAAGTCGGGGCCGAGGATGCGGGCGGGGCCGTACGAACCACCCGCGAGCAGCGTGCGGCAGAACACGGCCAGATCGCGCGCGGTGGAGAACAGTCCGGCGTGACCGGCCACCCCGCCGAGCGCCCAGGCGTTCTCGTCGTGCACCACGCCCCGCAGCATGCCCCGGTCCGCCTTGGCCCACGGCCGCCGCTGGTCCTCGGTGGCCGCCGCGCCGGGACAGGGTCCGAAGGCGGTGGCGTTCATCCCGAGGGGACGGGTGATGCCGTCCCGGACGAGGACGTCGAGCCCCCGGCCGGTGACGCGTTCCAGCACGTACTGCAGCAGGAGCAGGTTGACGTCGGAGTAGCGGTACTCGCCCGGCGGTGACGAGGGGGCCTCCGCCCGCAGCAGCGCCAGCCGGGCCGTGTCGTCCGGGCAGTCGTACAGCGGGAGTTCGGGGCGCAGCCCGGAGGTGTGGGTGAGCAGCTGCCGTACGGTGACGCCGTGTTCGCGGGCCGCGCGGAACTCCGGCAGGTACGCGCCGACGCGCGCGTCGATGCCCAGGGTGCCGCGCTCCAGCTGCTGCACCGCGGCGACCGCCGTGAACAGCTTGGTGAGGGAGGCCAGGTCGAAGGGCGTGTCCACGGTCATCGGCACCCGTGTCCGCGGCGGCAGTTCGACCCCGGTGTCCTTGTCCTTGTCGTGGGCCGCGTAGCGCACGGCCCAGCCCGTCGCCTCCTCGACGGCGATGACCGGGCCCCGTCCCGCGACCACCACGACGCCCGCGGCCCACGGGTCCGTCCCGCGGGTGAGGGCACGGACCTCCTGGACCAGCTGCCGCAGTTCACCGGAGTCGAGTCCGGCCCGTTCCGGCGTACCGGTCCGCAGTCTTGGTGCGCTCAGTTCTCCGCCCCTTTTCCGTTCGAAGTGCGGTCGGTCCGCCGAGGACGGCACAGTCCCACGAAGCAGCCGACGGCCACCAGTGCGGCCACCAGCTGGACAACGGCCATCGGGACGGCGGTGTGCTCCCCGGCGACGCCGACGAGCGGGGAGGCGACCGCCCCGATGAGGAAGGAGGAGGTGCCGAGCAGCGCGGAGGCGGAGCCGGCCGCGTGCCGCACGCGCATCAGGGCGAGTGCCTGGGTGTTGGGCAGGGTGAGGCCCATGGCGGACATCAGCACGAACAGCGCGGCGGCGACCGGGGCGAGCCCGACCGGGCCGAGGGCGCCGGTGGACATCAGCAGCAGCGCGGTCGCGGCGAGGACGACGAGGGCGAGGCCGGTGGCGAGGACCTTTTCGAGGGCGACCCGGCCGACGAGCAGTTTGCCGTTGACCTGCCCGGCGATCACGAGGCCGACGGAGTTCGCGCCGAAGAGCAGGCTGAAGGTCTGCGGGGAGGCGCCGTACAGGTCCTGGATCACGAACGGGGAGGCCGAGATGTAGGCGAAGAGGGCCGCGAAGGAGAAGCCGCCGGCGAGCGTGTACCCGGTGAAGGCGCGGTCGGCGAGCAGCCGGCGCATGGCACGCAGTGCCTCTTCGACGCCGCCGCCGTGCCGGTCCGCGGGCCTCAGGGTCTCGGGCAGCTTCGTCCAGACGAGGGCCGTCAGCGCGATGCCGACGGCGGTGAGGACCACGAACACGCCCCGCCAGTCGGTGAAGCGCAGGATCTGTCCGCCGATGAGCGGCGCGACGACGGGGGCGACGCCGGAGATCAGCATGAGGGTGGAGAAGAAACGGGCCATCGCCACGCCGTCGTACAGGTCGCGGACGACCGCGCGGGCGATCACTATCCCGGCCGCGCCGGCCAGCCCCTGGACGAGACGGAAGGCGACGAGGAGGCCGATGCCGGGCGCGAGGGCGCACAGGGCGGTGGCGAGGACGTAGACGGCGAGGCCCACGAGCAGCGGCCGACGGCGGCCCCACCGGTCGCTCATGGGTCCGACGACGAGCTGCCCGAGCGCCATGCCCGCGAGGCACGCGGTGAGCGTGAGCTGCACGGTGGCGGCGGGGGCGTGCAGGGAACCGGTGACCTCCGGCAGCGAGGGGAGGTACATGTCCATCGCGAGCGGGGGCGTGGCGGTGAGCCCGCCGAGGACGAGGGTGACGAGCAGTCCGGTGCGGCCCGGGGCGCCGGGGCCGTCGCCCGCTCGGGCCACGGCGGCGGATCGCGCCTGCGCGGCGGATCCCGCTTCCGCGCCGGATCGCGCCTCGGCGGCCGGTGGCGATGCCTCCGCGACCGCCGGTGCCGTGCCCGTGGTCCCTGCCTCCGGTATGTGCCCTCGCGGGTCTTCCTGGTCCCGCGCGGTGCGGCCACGCTCGGGCATGTGCCCCCCTCTCCGAAAGATGCGGCCCCTATGCTCTCAGTTCGGACAGCGGGTTCGAAGTCACGGATCAAGGGGCGGGCATGACGGGCGAGCGTGAACGCGTGCGGTGGGGGATTCTGGCGACCGGCGGGATCGCCGCGGCGTTCACGGCCGACCTGGTGGACATGCCGGACGCCGAGGTGGTGGCCGTCGCCTCGCGGTCGGACGCCCCGGCGAAGGCGTTCGCGGAGCGGTTCGGCATCCCGCGGGCGTATGGGGACTGGGCGTCGCTCGCCGCGGACGAGGACGTCGACGTCGTGTACGTCGCCACGCCGCACTCGGCGCACCGGGTGGCCGCCGGGATGTGCCTGGAGGCGGGACGCCATGTGCTGTGCGAGAAGGCGTTCACGCTGAACGCGCGGGAGGCCGGGGAGCTGGTCGCGCTCGCCCGCAGCCGCGACCGCTTCCTGATGGAGGCCATGTGGATGTACTGCAACCCGCTGGTCGGACGGCTGAAGGCACTGGTCGACGACGGGGTGATCGGTGACGTGCGCACGGTGCAGGCCGACTTCGGTCTGGCGGGGCCGTTCCCGCCCTCGCACCGGCTGCGGGACCCCGCGCAGGGCGGCGGCGCGCTGCTCGACCTCGGCGTCTATCCGGTGTCGTTCGCGCAGCTGCTGCTCGGGGAGCCCTCGGACATCGTGGCGAGAGCGGTGCTCTCCGACGAGGGCGTCGATCTCCAGACGGGTGCGGTGCTCTCCTTCGAGAGCGGCGCTCTGGCTTCGGTGCACTGCTCCATCAACGGCGGCACCCCCGTCGCGGCCTCTGTCACCGGCTCCGCGGGCCGCATCGACGTCCCGGGCGGCTTCTTCTTCCCGGAGCACTTCGTCCTGCACCGCGACGGCCGCGAGCCGGAGACCTTCCGCGCCGACCCCGCCTCCGGCCCCCGCAACAGCCTCAAGCACGAGGCCGCCGAGGTGATGCGTGCCCTGCGCGCCGGCGAGACCGAGTCCCCGCTCGTCCCGCTCGACGGCACCCTCGCCGTCATGCGGACCCTCGACACCATCCGGGAGCGCATCGGCGTCCGCTACCCCGGCGAGGCGACGGCGTAGAAGACCGACAGCGGCCGACTGTCACGTACGGGGAAGCCCGGCGGTTCACCAAGGAATGGTCAACGCCGCAACCTGCACATACGGAAGCTGACTATCCGGACCATATAAGCCGTTGATGCGCTTATGCTCGTCATCTCCCCCATCAGAGCTTCACAGTTGAAGCACACGACTTCGGTACGGCCACGGTCCACTCCGAGGGGGGAGGTGACAGTCGCTCCGCGGCCCGGGTGGGGGCCGACCTCGCGCGGGACCGCGAGGCGCGCACCGGACCGCGGAGCGGCTGTCCCGTCATCGGTCCCGGCGGCGCCCCTGCGTCTCGGCGGACTCGGCCGTCTCGGCCGGCTCCTCGGCGGACCGGCGCCTGCGGCCGCGCAGCGCGAGCGCGCCGCCCGCGAGGAGCGCCACCGCCGCCCCGGCCCCGCCGGCCAGTCCCCACGGCACGCCGTCCGCCTTCGCGGCGGCGGCCGGAGCCGGAGCGCCCGCCGCGGCCTTGGCCTTGCGGGTGGGTGCCGCGCTCGGGCCGCGCTCGCTGAGCGGACCGACCAGCGTGCCGACCGGTTCGGCGTGCGCCCCCTTGCCGAACCCCCAGTCGAGCAACTGGGCCGTCTCCTCGTAGACGCCGCTGCCGCCGCTCTTCGGGTGCATCACCGTGACGAGCAGGGTCCGTCCGTCGCGGGTCGCCGCGCCGGTGAAGGTGTTGCCGGCATGGCTCGTGTAGCCGTTCTTCACCCCGATCAGCCCTTCGTACGGCCGCACGCCCCACGCGCCCGTCAGCAGACGGTCGGTGTTCTGGATCTGGAAGGTCTTCTTGCCTCCGGCCGGGAAGTCCGCGGTCTTCGTCGAGCAGTAGCCTCGGAAGTCGGCGTCCGCGAGACCGTGCCGGGCGAAGAGCGTCAGGTCGTAGGCGGACGAGAGCTGGCCCTTGTGGTCGAAGCCGTCCGGGCTGACCACATGGGTGTCCAGGGCCTGCAGGTCCTTCGCGAGCGCCTGCATCTCGGCGACGGTGGACGGGAGGCCGCCGTTCATGTGGCTGAGCACGTGCACCGCGTCGTTGCCGGAGCGCAGGAAGACGCCCTGCCACAACTGCTCGACGGTGTAGGTGATGCCGGGCTTGACGCCGACGAGGCTGGAGCCCGCGGGGACGTCGGCGAGGTCGGCGTCGACCACCTTGTACGTCTCGGTGCGCTCGAACTTCTTCAGCACGGCGTCCGCGAACAGCATCTTCAGCGTGGAGGCGGGCGGGAGACGCAGGTGCGCGTTGTACGAGGCGAGCACCTCACCGCTGGTGTGGTCGGCGACCAGCCAGGAACGGGCGGTGAGATGCTTGGGCAGCCCCGACGCGCCGCTCGTCTGGATCCCGGCGCGGGCCAGTCTCGCACCGCCGATCGTCGACGTGGCGTACGCGGTCGTGGCCGTCGCGGCGGCAAGGGGGACGGCGGCGGCGAGGCCCAGAGCGGCACGACGGGAGAGCCCGGAAGAATCACGCATCCCGGGACCGTACAAAGTCCGTCCGGGACGCCCGACAGCGGGGTGACAAAGAGAAGGAAAGGCGATCCCAAAGCGGGGGCAAAACAGGGCGTACGAAAACGGGCACACCCGTCGGCAGCGGCCGGAGATCCACCGGAAATACCCTTGCGGCGGGCCCGCCCGTCGGCATCGCGGGGTCACTCAACAGGGCTTTCCTGGCAGTGGGCCCTCGAAAGGCTGAGAATGGGCTGTCTGACCCAATATTGATTCCTGGGTCCGGATTCTCAGCCCTCACACATCTCTTGCTCAGCCCGGCTCAAAGGTTCCTCCCTAGCTTGTGACTGCGCCCACAGGGGGGCGCCAAGAACCTTTGAGGAACGGGATGTTTGGCATCTATCTCAAGCGTGAGCTGAGCCGGCGCAAAAAGGCGGCGCTGGTGATCGCCATGGGTCTGGCGCTCGGTATCGCGCTGGTCATCACCGTCAACTCGGTGTCGGCCGGCATGCAGCAGGCCCAGGACAAGGTCCTGAAGTCGCTGTACGGGCTCGGCACGGACATGACCGTCACCAAGGCCCAGGCGGCACCGTCGGGCAACTCGTCCGACCGCCCGAAGTTCGACTTCGACGCCAAGTCGAGCGGCAGCAAGAAGCAGAGTTCGGACCGGGTGATGACGCAGGGCGGACAGACCCTGAAGTCCTCGCTGGTCACCGAAGTGGCCGCGCAGAAGGGCGTGGCGAGCGCGGTGGGCTCGCTCAGCCTGAACGTCGTCAAGGTCGACGGCTCGTTCACCCAGGGCAAGGCGAAGTCCTCGACGTCGAACTCCCAGGGCGGCCCCGGCGGCCAGGGCGGCAGCACCGGCATGCCCCAGGTGCAGGGCGGCGGCGCCTCCTTCGACGTGAACTCCTACTCCGTCGCGGGTGTCGACGTGAGCCGTCAGGCACTCGGCCCGCTGGCCACCTCGAAGATCACCTCGGGCAAGACCTTCACCTCCGCGCAGACCTCCGCGAAGGTCGCGGTGCTCAGCAAGTCGTACGCCAAGGAGAACAAGTACAAGGTCGGCTCGACGCTCAAGATCTCCGGTACCAAGTACAAGGTCATCGGCATCGCGACGCCCGACAGCAGTGAGTCGACCACCGACGTCTACCTGCCGCTGAAGCAGGCCCAGACGCTGGGCGACGCCAAGAACAAGGTCACCACGATCTACGTCAAGGCGACCGACTCGAAGCAGATCTCCACGGTCAAGACGACCATCCAGAAGAACATCTCCGGGACGACCGTCACCACCTCCGCCGACCTCGCGGACACCGTCTCCGGCTCGCTGTCCACCGCCTCGAACCTCGCCACGAACGTCGGCAAGTGGCTGTCCATCGCGGTCCTGGTCGCCGCGTTCCTGGTCGCGGCGCTGCTCACCTCCTCCGCCGTATCCCGCCGGGTGCGCGAGTTCGGCACGCTGAAGGCACTCGGCTGGCCGTCCCGCAGGGTCACCCGGCAGGTCGTCGGCGAGTCGATCGTGAACGGTCTGCTCGGCGGCGCCCTCGGCATCGCGCTCGGTCTCGGCGCGGCCTACACCGTCACCGCGATCAGCCCGAAGCTGACGGCGGAGCTCGGCTCCACCGGAGGCAGTGGCGGCCCCGGCGGCATGGGCGGCCCCGGCGGGCCGGCGGCCTCCGCGGCCAAGAACACCGTCGACATCGCCCTGTCCGCGCCGGTCTCGGTCACCACCATCGCGCTCGCCGTGGGCCTGGCCGTCACCGGCGGTCTGATCGCCGGCGCGATGGGCGGCTGGCGCGCCTCCCGGATGCGCCCGGCGGACGCGCTCCGCAGCGTCTCCTGACCCACCCCGGGCACACCCCCCGAGTCGGGGCGCCGCGTCCACTCCCCCGGGACGCGGCGCCCCCACCCACCCTTCGTCCTCGGAGAACCAACATGTACAAGCTCACCGGCGTCACCAAGCGCTACACGCGGGGCAAGGAGACGGTCGAGGCCCTGCGGGGCGTCGACCTCACCATCGAGGACGGCGACCAACTCGTCATCCAGGGCCCCACGGGCGGCGGCAAGTCGACGCTGCTCCAGATGATCGGCGGGCTCGACCGGCCGACCTCCGGTTCGGTCGAGCTGGACGGCGTGGACCTCGCCGGCATCAGCGAGGCCAAGCTGACCCGGCTGCGGGCCGAGAAGATCGGCATCATCTTCCAGTCGTTCAACCTCATCCCGACGCTGACCGCGCAGGAGAACGTCGAGACCGCGCTGGTCCCGCTCGGGGTCAAGCCCGCCGAGCGGCGCGAGCGGGCCGCCGAGGCGCTGCGCTCGGTCGGTCTCGGCGAACGGCTCACGCACGTGCCGACCGAGCTGTCCGGCGGTCAGCAGCAGCGCGTCGCGATCGCCCGGGCGCTGGTCAAGAAGCCGAAGGTGCTGCTCGCCGACGAGCCGACCGGCAACCTCGACGAGGGCACCCGTGACGACATCATGGGCCTGCTCGAAGGGCTGTGGCACGAGTACGGGCTGACGTTCGTCATGGTCACCCACGACTCGTCCATCGCCCGCCGCGCACCGCGCCTCGCGACCATCAGGGCCGGGCAGATCACCCTGACCGAGCAGGGTGCCCGCCGGGCCGTCCCCCAGGGGGCCGGACACCCGGCCCCGCAGCAGCAGTTCACGCCGCAGGAGTACGCGCAGGCGCAGTACACGCAGGAACGGTACGGCGCCGCCCAGGGCCACTGAGCCCCACGACGGCCCCCGGCTCCCCGCCCACGCCCCTCTTCGCGCCCCCCGGCCGCTCACCGGACCTCGGTGAGCGGCCTCCCGGCGTTCACGCCTGGCCGGTCTCGAAGCGGCTGATCCTGCCGCCGTCGTCGACGGTGAAGCTCCACCGGGTCTTCATCTCGCCCCAGGTGTCGTTGCTGTACCGCACGAGGAGGGAGCGCCCGCCGGCGGACTCGCTGTCGACGTCCATGTGGCCGCGCGAGGAGAAGATCTCCCGGTCGGTCCAGTCACCGAGGTCACGGTCGGCGCCGTCGTCCGCCATGGTGGCGCCCGGCGCGAGGAGCGCCTCGAAGGCGGCCCGGTCATGGGCGTTCACCGCGGCGACGAAGGCCCGGACGGCCGGGTCGCTGAGTCTCGTTACCTGAATGGTCATGGGAGTCACCCTCACACCGGCTCCCCGCACCCGCCACCCGAACGGCGGCGCGGGCCCGCCGGTCCCGTCCGATCGGTGCGACGGTGGACACCCGGGAGGAAACCGCTGCCGCCGACTGGACTGGGAGTCACCGTGACCTGCATCGACCGGCGTGACCTGGGACTGCTGCTGCTCCGTCTGAGCACGGGCGGTGTGCTGGCCGCGCACGGAGCGCAGAAGCTGTTCGGCTGGTTCGGCGGCGGTGGCATCGAGGGCACCGGACAGGCCATGGAGGCCATGGGGTACGCGCCCGGGAGGGCCAGTGCCACGGCCGCCGGTCTCGCGGAGGCCGGCGGCGGCACCCTGCTGGCACTGGGCCTGGCCACCCCCGCGGCCGGTGCCGCGGCGGCCGGCGCGATGGCGGGCGCGGCAGCGGTGCACGTACCGAACGGGTTCTTCGCGATGAACGGCGGCTACGAGTACACGGCCTCGCTCGGCCTGTCGGCGGCGGGCCTCGCGGTGACGGGTCCGGGCCGGCTGTCCCTCGACCATCTGCTGGGCCACGCCGTGAACCGCGGCTGGATGGTGCCGATCGCGCTGGGTACGACGGCCGCGGTCACCGCGGTCGTCGTGGGCATCCGGAACAACCGGGTGCGCACGGCGCGGGAGGGCAAGCAGGAAGCCCTGTTCGACGAGTAGGAGTCGGCCCCGCGGACCCCGGGGAGGCTCGCCCCATGACCCGTCACGCCGCGAGCGACCCCCGGGCCGGACACACCGGCACCGACCCCGCCGGACACACCGGTCCCGATCCCGCAGGGCACACCGCCACCGGCACGGCCGGGCACATCGCCTCCGGTCCCGCCGCGCACGCCGGGACCGGCACGGCGTCCGGGCGCACCCGGGACGCCGACGGCGTGGATCCCTGGCCGACGATCGACCGGGCGCACGGCGGCCGGGAGGGGCTGCTGCTGCGTGTCCTGAAGCTGTCGGAGGAGGTGGGCGAGGTCGCCCAGGCGGTCATCGGCGCGACGGGCCAGAACCCGCGCAAGGGCGTGAGCCACACCTGGGACGACGTCCGGTCGGAGCTGTGCGACGTCGTGATCACGGCGATGGTGGCGCTGCGCACCCTCGCGCCGGACGCGCGCGAGGTCTTCGCCGCCCGTCTGGCGTCCGTCGCCGACCGTTCGCTCGGCGGTCCGCCGACACCCTGACACGGCACGGCACTTCACCACGCCACCCCAACACCCCGCCACCGCAAGGCACTTCATCGCATCACCCCCTGTCCGGTGCGCGCCCGTTCCTGATCGATTTCCATTCGATTGTGTTTGCGAAATGCCCGTTCCTTTGACATCGCGGCTGAATGCGCGGAGCGCGATCCAAGGGCCCCCGCATCACGCTACCGTTGACCTCCGTCACGGTGTCCCTTGCCGTGACACGGGGGTTTGGGGGGAAAGTGACGACGATTCTCTTCGTCCACGGAACGGGCGTCCGATCGAGACGTGAAAAGGAAGCGCTCGACCGCATCGAGGACGGTTTCCGTCATGCCCTGCCGGACACGACGGTGGAGACGTGCTCCTGGGGTGACGCGCTGGGCGTCGCCCCGGCCGGCGCGTCGGCGGAGGAGGACGGCACGGGGGACGCGGCCGACCCGGCGCCTCCGGACGGCTTACGTGTGACCTGGTCGGACGCGGAACGAGCGGTGTGGGCCCGGCTGTACGACGACCCGTTGTTCGAGATCCGGCTGGCGGTGTCGGCGGAGCCCGGCGACGCGTCCGCCGTTTCACCGAGGGTTCTGGAACTGCTCCTGTCGCGCATCCGGAAAGCGTCCGACGAACCCGCTGTCCAGGCGTCGATGCCGCCCGGGGAATCCTGGGACCAATTGCGTGAAGCCGTGGCGGAGATGCTGCGGAACACGGAATTCACGGCGGCTCTCCCTTTTCTCGCCGCCAGGAAATCCCACGACCTCGTCGCCCGTTGCCTGACAGCCTTCCATGTCCGGGTCCGCGAGCGGGACGGCAGCACCGTGGTCGTCTCCGCCATGGAGCGTGACGCCCTGTGGCGCGTCCTCGAGAAGTGCCTGGGCTCCGCGCCCCTGGGCCTGGGCGACAGAACCCGCGCCGTGGCCTGGTCGACGGCGCAGCACATGGCGCGGCCGGTCGTCCGGCGCCATCGCGGCCGGCTGCTCACCGGGGCGACGCCCGCCCTCGGCGACATCCTGCTCTACCAGGCCCGCGGCGGGCCCTTGCGGACCTTCCTGGCCGAGCGGGTCAGGGAGATCGCCGGCCCCGTGGCCCTGCTCGGACACAGCCTCGGCGGGGTGGCGTGCTTCGAGAGCCTGGTGGCCCACGACCTGCCCAACGTACGGCTCCTGGTGACCGTCGGCAGCCAGGTGCCGTACCTCCACGGCCTGGACGCGCTGGCCACCCACCGCCTCGGCGCGCCCCTGCCGGACCACTTCCGGGCCCGGTGGGTCAACGTGGTCGACCCGGAGGACCTCCTGGCCTTCACCGCGGAGGACGGCTTCCGGGGCCGGGTCACGGACGTCGAGGTCGACACCCGGGAACCCTTTCCCCGGGCGCACGGCGCCTACTGGACCACCCCGCAGGTCTACGAGGCGGTCCGCGCGGCCGTCGAGGAGCGCTGAGGTGGCGATACGCGCTCTGGTGGTGTGTCCGGAGACGTACGAGGGCTCGTCGCTGCGGGAGCTGCCCGGCTCGGCGGCCACCGGTGCCCGCTTCGCCTCCTGGCTGTCGAACCACGTCGAGGAGCCCTGTTCCGTCACCCTCCTGACCAACGCCGACCGGTTGCCCGACGAACCGGGCACCGGCGCGGTGTCCCGGCAGCGGGCCGAACTCGGCACGCTGTCGAACCTCTTCCTCCGACCGGGCCCCCTGGACGAACTCCGGGAGGAGGACGCGTTCGTCCTGTACTGGCTCGGCCACGGCGCGATCGGCCGGGAGAACAACCGCCACCGTCTGTACGTGTCCCACAAGGGGTACGTCGAGCTGGAGGATCTGGAAGCCCGTATGGCCGGCCCGGGCAGGCCCAGGCGCCTGCTCTTCGTGGTCGACGCCTGCCGGGAGGGCGACGCGGGAGCCGGCGGTGACGCCGGCGGCCAGATGCTGGTCACCGCCAAGGACGCCGTACCGCACCCGGACTGGAACGGACTCGTGCTCTACGGCGCCCGCCACGGCGAGCAGGCCCTGTTCGACGACCAGGGCGGGATCTTCACCCGTCGGCTCGTCGAGGCCCTCGGGACGCTGCCGCGCGGCGGCCGGCTCGACCTCGCCCCGATCGAGCGGACCGCCGTGGACCTCGAAGCACGCTTCCGGGAGGCCTACGAGCAGGACGATCCCGACTACGGCCAGATACCCACGCACTACTGGATCTCCCAGCGGGGCCGGACGCTCGTGGACAAGGACTTCCGGCCCGGCATGGCGGTGACACACCGCCAGGCCCACCAACTGCGCATGCTCCTCAGCGAGGCCCGCCTGACCGCCCAGGAGGAGGGCGAGGTGTGGGACTGGCTGGACACCTTCGGCCCCCGTATGCAGGACGACGACCTGCCCCTGCCGGAGCTGGCGGTGCACATGACGCAGCTGCCCCACCGCTCGGACGGCAGCCACGGCATCACCGGACTCTGCGCCGTTCTGGCCCGGATCGAACGCCTGCGGGACGGCGTCCACGACTGGTACGGCCCCTTGGCCGCCGACAAGAAACTGCCTCCTCTGCCCCGGGAACACCCGGACCTTCCGCCGCCCCGGCCGCAGGCCCACCTGGTCATCGACCTGGAGCGGCTGGACGAGATCACCCACGGCAGCGCCGCCGTGTCCGGCCGGGATCCCCAGGAGCCGGGCTACCGCGCCCAGGCGTGGTTCTACACCGGGTCCAGGCGCCGCCGAATCGTTGTTCCGCAACGAACCTGGTACAAGGACGAGTTCGCCGCCCTCGTCGAGCAGATCTACGACGGGGCCCACGCCAAGGTCCGCTCCGAACTGCACAACGCCTGGGTGGAGTTCATCGTCGAGCGGGACCTGTTCGGCCACCGGTTCGACACGATCCCCAGTTTCACCGTGCCCAGCGGGAAGCCGCCGCTGCTGGGGGACAACGCCCCGGTGGTGCTGCGCGACCGCTGGCGAAACCTCGGGGGCCCGCGGACGCTGAACTGGGCCCGCCTGGGCGCGATGCTGGACTCCGTCCCCGCGGCACGGCTGAAGTGGCTGGACTGCGCCGTGCCGTGCGCACCTGGACGAGAGCAGCCCGCAGGGACGATCCGCGCCATGGAGTACGCCTTCACCGCGCAGGACGCGAAGGACGTGTGCGCCGGGATCGTGCTCTCCCGCCCCCTGGAGGCCGGCGCGTCCTCCGACATCGTCGGCACGGCCCTCAACAACGGCGCCGTCCTGGCCATCTGGCCCGACCGGTCCGCCGGCGACTGTGTGCGCGGCGGTGACGGCGGTGCGCTCTGCGACAGCACGCTGGTGCGCGAGAGTCTGCTCCGGCAGCTCAAGGGCCGTCCCCTGCGCGACGTACCAAAGATCATCTTCGACCTGCGCTGCGAAGGAGGCGACGAGGCCGAGGTGTTCCGCGACGTGGTCGTGCTCTTCGACGATCCACGTCGTTCTCCTTTGGCACGGACCCCGGTGGCCATGCCGTGACCGGGGTCCGGTCCGGCGAGCGGAAAGGAAGAACGATGACGGAAGGCCCGAGCGCCGCTTCGGAGGCCCCCGACTGGTGGGTCTACCGCGGGCATTGGCGTTCCTCCTGGAACACCGCGACCGCGCCGCCCGCCATCCCGGAGCCCCCGCCCTGGCGTTCCTTCGGCCTGTCCGCGCTGGTGGCCCCGGACCAGGAGGCCCGGCTGCGGGAGCGGGATCCGGATCACCTCAGCCTTCCGGTGCCTCCGCCCGGCTCCGCGGGCGAGCAGGCGTGGGACGACCGGGTGGCGGTCTCCTACCGCGGCGACCGCGAAGTGCACGAGTTGGTGAACGCCGCCATCCAGCTGCGCCGCCCCCTGCTGGTCACCGGCCCGCCCGGCACCGGAAAGACCACCCTGGCCTCCTCCGTGGCCCGGGAACTCGGTCTGGGTCCGGTGCTGCGGTGGGGCATCACCAGCCGCTCGACCCTGCGCGAGGGGCTCTACGACTACGACGTGCTGGGCCGCCTGCACGACATGAACCTGCGCAACGGCTCGGCCCTGAACCGCAGGGGGAGCAAGGGCAAGGGCGAGGACGACAACATCGGGCAGTACATCAGGCTCGGCGCGCTGGGGGACGCCCTGCTGCCCCGGCGCCGGCCCCGGGTCCTCCTGATCGACGAGATCGACAAGAGCGACGTGGACCTCCCCAACGACCTGCTGCACGTCTTCGAGACGGGGGGATACGAGATCCCCGAGCTGCGCCGGATCGCCGACTCCCCGGTCCGGGTGCTCAGTTGGGACGGCAACGACCGGGCACCCGTGCACAACGGACGGGTGCAGTGCGCGCAGTTCCCCGTCGTCATCCTCACCAGCAACGGTGACCGCGAGTTCTCGCCGGCCTTCCGCCGTCGCTGTCTGTTCCTGGTCCTCAAACGCCCCGAGGGAGAGCGCCTCCACGAGATCCTCCGGGCCCATGTGCCTCAGCTACGGGACCTGTCCCAGGTCGAGGACGTCCTGAAGTGCTACGACCGGCTGACCACCGACGGCCGTCAGCTGTCGCCCGACCAGCTGATCAACGCCGTACGCCTGAGGCTCACGACCCAGTTGGGGCCGGAGGACATGGAGACCATCGCGAACGCGGTGTTCCACCCGCTCTCCGGGGCGTGACGCGATGAACCCCGAGTTCGCGAGGGTACTGCTGGACTGCGACGCCGGGATCGGGATGGAGGAGATCCTCGACGTCGCCTGGCTGGCCGCACGGCTACCCGCGGTGAACTCGGCCTGGGGTGAGGGGCGTCCGGACACGGGACACGGGTCCGCGGGTCCGGGGGGCGACGGCGCGGGCGGGCACGAACGGCGGGGATCCGAGAATCCGGCGGCCGCCGGCGGGCCTCTCTCGGTGCCCGTCGCCCCGCACAAGGACCTGGGGGTGTGGCCGCGTACCGCCGAACCCGCGATCACCGAGATGGGCGGGTTCTCCAGCCGTGTCGTGGCGCCGCTCCCCGCTCAGTGGCTGCCCCGCCGGTCGGAGCTGGGCAACGCTCTGCGCCCGCTGCGGCGCACCAGCCCCTCGCCGGTGCGGACCGTGGTGGACGAGGAGCTGACCGCCGAATGGGCGGCGGCGACCGGCATGGTCGTGCCCATGGTCACGGCCGCCGAGGAGCCGCACTACGACCTCGCGCTGGTGTGCGACACCACGCCCTCCATGAAACTGTGGACACCGCTGGTCCGCGAGATGGGCCGGGCCGCAGCCCGGTTCGGCGCCTTCCGGTCGGTGACCGTACGCCGGCTGGACTCCGACGCCGCCCTGACCACGCCGACCTCCGCCGGTGGCGGCCGCGCCGGTCTGCGCACTCTGCTGGCACCCGACAGCAGGCGCGTGATCGCCTTCGTCACCGACGGCGTCGGACGCGGCTGGCACGACGGACGACTGGCCGCGCAGGTCCATCTGCTCGCGGCGTACGGGCCGGTGGTGATCGTCCATCTCCTCCCCCGCCACCTGTGGGGGCGCACGGGTGTCTCCCCGCTGCCGGTGTCCTTCCCTCCACAGGCGGAGGGGACGGGGACCGGGTGGTCCGTTCCGCCGGCCCAGCGCTTCAGTCCGGCCGGCTGGTCGCTGCGGGACCTGTGGCCCTCCGGCCGTCCGCCCGGCGGCGGACGGCCGCACGCCGTCCCGGTGGTGCCGCTGGAGCCGGACTCCCTCAACCGATGGGCCTCGTTCGTGACCGGTCCCCGTGCCCGCGCCGTGACCGCGCCGGCCTGGGTGGTGACGTCCGGGCCGGACGACGGGCCGGACGGCGCCGGACCCGCCCCGGACATCACGGACGAATGTCCCGTGGACGAGGAGGAGTTGCTCGACGATTTCGACGCCACCGCCACCCCGAGGGCCCGGCGGCTGCTGCGCAGCCTGGCCGCGGTGCCCCTGAACCTGTCCACCATGTGGCTCACCCACATGGTCACCAGCCAATGGCGCAGGGAACCCTACGACCCGGCACCGCTGGCCGAGGTCTTCTTCAGCGGTCTGCTGCGGCCCAGACCCGTACCGGACGGCGGGCACGACGGAGAGCCTTCCTACAAGTTCGTCGGGGACACCCGGCAGACGCTCCTGGAGGGCATGGACCGGGTCGAGGCGGTGCGGACCTTCCAGACGGTCTCCGCCTATGTGTCCACGACGATGGGCCGGGCCGCGCTCGCCTTCCCCGCGCTGCTGGCCTCGCCGCGCGACGTCAGGCTCGTCGGGCAGATCGACCCGGAGACGCGTCCGTTCGCGGAGGTCGCGGCCCGGATCCTGAGGGGGCTCGGGCCCGCCTACGGCGAAGCCGTGCGCCGTATCGAGGCCGCCGTCGCCGAATTCACCGACGGCCTCGGCGCATCCGGTGCCTCCGGCTCGCCCGACCCATCCGGCTCGCCCGGTCCGTCCGGTCCCCCCGGCTCGCCCGGCGCCGCGCAGGCCGCCGCGGTGCCTCCCGCTCCTCCGATCCCCGCTTCCGCGCCTCCCGGGCCCGATCCCGCCCCTCCGCCCGTCATCGACCGGTCCCTGTTCCCGGAGCTCGCCCTGGCGATGGCTGCTCCCGCCCTCACCGAGGAGGACCCGGTACCGGCCGGGCGACCGCCGCTCGTCCCGGCGGCCGCCTTCACCGGCGCCGAGAGGGACCCGGCACCGTCCAAGGACGCGCCGCACCGGGCCGCGCGGCAGCGAAGGCGCACGATCGCCGTCCTCGGGGCGGCGAACAGCGGCAAGACCACGTTCCTCGCCGCGGCCTCGCTCGCCGCGACGACGGCCCGGCCGGGGCTGGGCCGCTGGAACATCGTCGCCGAGAGCGAACGGGCCGAGAACTTCCTGGTCCAGCAGACCAACGCCCTGGCGGTGGTGCGCCGTTTCCCCGAGGCGACGATGGGCCCGACGGCGTTCTCGTACGTCTTCCGCGCCGAGGTGAGCGAGGGGCGGCGCGCCGAACGGATCGACTTCGCGCTGGACTTCTGCGATGTCGGGGGCGGCGAGTTCCGGCGGGAGAACTACGGCCGCAACCATGTCCTCGACGCGCACCTGGGACGCGCCGGGCACCTGGTGATCCTGCTCGACCCGCTGAGCCGCGGCGGTCAGGCCGAGTTGCTGGTTCCCCATCTGCAGCGGCTGGCGCAGGAGTTCCACGAGGGCGGGCGGCTGATCGGGGGACGTCTGCCCCACCACGTCGCCTTCTGCGTGACGAAGTTCGACGACCCCGCCGTCTTCCAGGACGCGCGGCGCGGCAACTGGGTCGGCCAGACCTCGCAGGGGGACCCGTGTGTGCCCGCCGCCGACGCCGCGGACTACGTCGCCTGGCTGAGCCGCCGTTCGGCGGACGTGGCCGGGGCCAGGAACCTGGTGCTGGAGCACTTCCTGGCACGACGGGTGCGGTGGTACGCGGTGTCGGCGATCGGTTTCCACCGCACCCGCGACGGGTTCCTCGATCTGGACGACTGCTCGAACCAGACGTACGACGAGAACGGCCTGAGGGCGCTGCGGGGTCCGGCCCGGCCGCTGAACGTGCTGGAGCCCCTGATCGCTCTGGGGCGGGCGTCGGGAGGCATCTGACATGAACCCTTCCCTCACCCTGCGGGCGCGGTGGGCCCTGCTGTCGAAGCCCCAGGCCGACAGCAGCGACTACCGCGTCCTGGTGTGCAGCGACGGCCCCGAGGCCGTGTCCTGGTTCGAGCGCGTCGTCCGCGACACGCTGTTCGGAACCCCGCCGCCGTGGTCCACGGCGGGACGACCCGGCGAGACGCTGCCGTGGATCTCGTTCGGGGCGTGCGACGCCGGGACGGCGGCCGGGGACGGCCGGTGGGTGACCGTATCCGTGACGGACTGGAACAGTCCCGCGCAGGCGACCTGGGACTCCTCCGGCCGGCGCTCGGCCACCACCCGCTGCTTCCTGGTGCCCTACGCGGAGGTGGCCCGGCACCACGTGGGGCTGGTCTCCCTCTGGAACGCGGTACGGCCCGTGCAGCTGCCCTCGGAGACGAGGGGGGAGACGGCCCCCGTGCTCATCGAGGCGCAGACCGACCACCTGGAGCGGACCGCGCGGACGGTGGACCGGCTCGGCTTCCGCTGGGTGGCTGCCACGGCGGCGGCGGCGCTGGAGTCGCCGCTGGCCCTGACCGCCCCGGGCGACCGGTTCGCCCTGGTCCGGATCGGCACCATCGACGCGATCGCGGCCCTGCTGCCCTTCGGCTACCGGGCCACGCTGACCGCGTCGACGTGGGCCCCGGACGCCACGGCGACCGATCCGTGGATCTGCTACACGAGGGGGTCCTCGACGCGGCGGCTGCCCGTGCACGAAGGCGACGTGCCCACACCCGCCTCTCCCCGGGCGCGCGCCCATCTGGCGCGACTGCAGCTGCTGCACGGCGAGCTCGGCACCCTCGGCCTGCTGCGCACGCTGGCCGAGCGGACCGCTCCCGTGTCGTTCCCCGGCGTCGTCGGCGCACGACTGCGGGCGCGGCCCTCCGACTCGTACCCCAAGGACTGATCGATGGAAGCGCTGCGCAGTGACGACCCCAGACGGCTCGGGCGGTTCGGGCTGCTGTGCCGCATCGGCGCGGGCGGCTTCGGCGAGGTGTTCCTGGGGGAGGAGGAGTCGGCCACGGGCCGGCTCGCGGCGATCAAGCTCATCCGGGCCGACGTCGCCGAGTCGGAGCGGCTGCGGCCACGGTTCCGCAGCGAGATCGAGGCGGTGAACCGCGCGGGCGGCGAAGGCATTCCGGAGCTGCTGGACGCCGACCCGGCGGCCGCCCGGCCCTGGCTCGCCACGCGCTACGTCCCGGGCCCGTCCCTGCAGCGGCTGGTCGACGACGCCGGTCCGCTGCCCGAGGACACCGTGCTCGCCCTCGGCCACGACCTCGCGGGCACCCTGGCCGACCTGCACGGCTCCGGGCTCTACCACCGGGACATGAAGCCCAGCAACGTCCTGGTCACCAGGGCCCGGCCCTGGATCATCGACTTCAGCCTCGTCCGGCTCGCCGCCGACCCGAGCCTGACGGTCACCGCGGACGCCATGGGCAGCTTCCAGTACGCCGCACCCGAACAGGCGAGCGGACTGGGCCGCGCACAGGGGCCCGCCGACGTGTTCGCCTTCGCCGCGACCCTGTTGTTCGCCGCCACCGGACACCCGCCCTACAGCGGCCGCAACCAGTTCGACATCCGGCTGCGGGCGCTCACCGAGCCACCGGACATCAGCGGCGTGCCGGAGGGGGCGCTGCTCGAACTCATCACCTCCTGCCTGCGGTTCACGGACACCGAACGCCCCACGATGGACGAGGTGCGGGCCACCCTGACCCGTGTGGCGGACGCGGTCCGCATCCCCTATCCGCCCTCCGCGCTGCGCGTGTTCGAACGGCACCGGGAGGGACTGCGCGCCCTCCTCGGGCCGTCGGCCGACCGGTTGGACCGGGAGGAGGGGGGCGGGCGGAAACAGCCCCTGAGCCGGCTGCGGCACGAGCCGCCGACGGCAGCGTCCGCCGCCGTCGGCGAGCAGTGGGTGTGGTCCTGTCACGACTGGATCCGTGTTCCCCCCTGGCTGCGCGGGAACGTGGTCCTCGCGGTCACGGCAGCCGGGGTCCTCTACTGGGTGGACTACCGCAGCGGGCTGCCCCTGCGGCGGCTGGACCTCGGGGCGCCGGTGCGGGGCGGGATGATCCCGGCGGACGACGCGGTGGTCGTGGGCACCGCCGACGGAACGGTGCACCACGTCCGGCCGGCGGCGGACGACCTCGTGCTCGCACGGCACCGGTTCCCGGCGCCGGTGCACGCGGTGGGCTGGTCCGGGGAGCGTGGATCCGGGGCCCGTGAGGGAGGTCCCGGCCGGCTCGTCGTCGCCGCGGGGACGGCCGTGCGGATGATCGACCTCGGCACGGGGAACCGTCGCTGGGCCGCCGAGGACGTCGGGGCGGTGACGGGACGGCTCCTGCTGACCGGCACGGCGGTGGTCTGCTGCACCGACCGCGGCTCGGTGCGAGGCCTGCGGGCGGACGACGGGAAAGGGCTCTGGGAAGCGGACCTTCACGCCGTCTGCCCGGCCGGTCCGACGGCGCTCGGTGACGCCGTGGTCGTCGCGGCGGCGGACGGGCGGGTCGAGGCCCTGCACCGGGACACGGGCCGCCGTCTGTGGGGCACGTCGGCGGGCGGCACCGTGCACGTGCCGGCCGTCTGCCGCGCGGGGACCGTGGTGCTGGCCACCGTCGAGGGCGCGGTGACCGCCCTGGACGCCGCGGACGGCAGCGCGAGGTGGACGGTGACGGCCGCCGACGGCCCGGGCCCACGGGCCCTGGACGTCCTCGTGGACGGCTCGGCGGTGTGCGTCGCCGACCAGGGCGGAATCCGGCTGCTGGACATCGCCGACGGCCGGGAGCGACGGCGCTGGGACCTGCCCTCGGTGTCGGCTCTGCGCCCGGTCGAGGGCGGTCTGATCGCGGTCGGGCTCGACGGCGCGGTCCGCCGGATGTCGCTGGGCGGCACAGGCGTCCCGGCGAAGGCCCGCGCAGTCGATCTCCACCGAATTCACTGACACATACATTCTCAATGTGTCACATTCCGAAGAAATATGTCATTTCATCAGATAGCTGACGGTTATCCCACTACGATCGCTGGCGATCCTCAGCTGCCAGTCCTTCACCGTGAGTTCATCGCCCCGGTGCAGCCGTGGGGACGCCGGTCCGAGGGGGAAACCGTGCACAGCGTTACGAGGGCGCGCATGCGCCCGGCACCCGCGTCCCGCGGGCAGGATCCGGCCCGCGGGCATCACCCGTGACGAGCTCCCGCCGGGACGGATCCGGGCCCTTCGAGCCGCGGCCCCCGGGAGCCGGGGACCGGGCCGCCGAACAGCCCGGCCCTTGTCCCGTCTGCTGGTCGGGCGGCGGCCCCGGGCGTTGCGGCACCTGCGGCTGGGAGCCGGACGCGGCCACCGGCCCCGGGGCGCGCGACGAGGAGATCGCCGCCTGCTGGTCCTGGGACATCGCCGCCGCCGTCCTCGCCTCGCGGCACATGGCGGCGATCGGCACGGCGCGCGGCAGGCCGCCGGGCGGCACCGTCGACATGCGGCTGCGGTCGCTGATCCGACGCGCCCCCTCCCGCCGGCCGGTCCGCGATGTCCGGGGCCTCGACGCCGAGGAGAGCCGCGGGGCGCCGCGCGGCGCTCTCGCGGGAGCCGTGTCCGTCCTCTCCGCACTCGCGGCCGGCGAGTGCGACGCCGTCTGCGTCCTCGGCATCTCCGTGACCGGCCTGGCCGTACGGGAGCTGGGGCGGGACGGGGCCGGGACCGGCTGGACCCACGGCCTCGCCGAAGGCGGGACGACCTGGTCGGAGGCCGCGTCCTGGCTGCCCTCCTCCGCGGTGGAGCGCGCCTTCGTCCTGGCGGGAGGCATCGGCACGGCACCCCCCTACGGGATCCGGGGCGTGCAGCGGGCCGCCGACCGGGCCTGGGAGCCCGTCATCGACCGGGCCCTGACCACCGCGCTGGCCTCCCTTCGCGCCGCGCGCGCCCAGGGCCGCATGGTGCCGCTGGTCCTGGTCTGCCAGACGGCCGGCTGGCGCTGGCCCGGCCACGCGGCCCAGGCACTGACGGCCCGGGCGCCCGCGGCGGCCCGGGTGCTGCTCGACGCCTCCGACCCCCGCACCCTGGACGAGATCGTGGCCGAGGCCTGCCGTCGGGTACCGCTGCGCCACGGCTACGCCCTGCTCACCCGCCCCGGCCGGCCCGGATCACCGGGCCGGCCGGGAACCGCGGCCCGCATCCTCTTCCCCGGCGGCACCACCCTGCCCCGGGAGGGCGAACTGCTGTCCTCCGTCGAGCTGTTGGCGGACCCCGGACAGACCTCCGGGGTGTACGCCCTGCCGCTCGTCACCGCCTGGGGGGCCCGCGCCGAGGACTGGCCCGTCCTGCGGACCGGGCGTGCCCGGGTGCGCCCCGGCCTGCGGACCACCGTCACGGTCGCGCTCGACCGCGACGGCCGGCTGCGGTTCACCGAACCGGAGCTGTTCACCGAGGAGCGGGGCGGGCACACGCTGCCGTTGCCGGCCGACCCCACGCCGCACCCCTCCGGCCCCGCCGATCTGCTGCTTCTGCTCGAACTGGGCTGTGAACGCGGCGAGTTCGAGACCCGCTCGGGCTTTCTGCGGGCACTGCTCCGGCAGGTCGACGGCGCCTGGCGGCAAACCCGCGACGGCGACGTCCCGGGCGGGGGAACACCGGGAGGTCTGCGGGTCGGGCTCATCGGCTACGAGGACCACACGTTCCTGCCCGCGCGTGCCGCGAGGGCCGCCGATGTGCTCAGGCCCTGGGGTCCCGGCTCCGCCGGGGCCGCCGCCGAGGCCGTCCGCCTGCTCGCCCCGCGCCCCGTACGGCACGACTACGCGGCCCCGCTGGAGGACGCCCTGCATGCCGCGGCGCGCTGGCCGCACTGGCGGGACGGTGCCCGGCAGGTGCTGCTCGTACTGGCCCGGCGGCCGCCCCATCCGGTGCGCCAGCAGGCCGACCTCAGCCTGCCCTGCCCCGACGGGCGCGACTACGAGAGGTCCCTGGACCGTCTGCGGTCGGAGACCTGCCCCGGCCTGACCGTCGTCGGCGTACGCCACCCGGCCGCCGGCGGCTCCGGGCACTGGCGCCCCAAGACCCTCGAACGACAGCAGAAGGCATGGCGCGGCCTCGGCCGCGACCACCTCTTCGCCCTCGGGACCCACACTCCGGAAGATGTCGCCCTCTGTGTCAGCGGTGCCCTGGGCCGCCCCGCCGAGGCGCCCGGACTGCTGACCGATCCCGGCGTCCGACGTTCCGCCGTGCCGCACGGCTTCGGCCCCTCGCCGGCACGGCTCAGCCTGAAGGACAGTGAGCACGATGACTGAAGACGAGTCGGACAAGACCCGGTTCCCGCCGGCTCTCCTGCCGCCGAACCTCTTCGGGGAACCCGTCGAGGACGACGGTGTGGAACAGATGTGGCCGGTCGAGGCCTCGCCCGGTCCGGCCGACCACGGCGTCCGGGAGGACACGTCGGCCGTCCCCGGCGAGCCCGCCTCCTCCCGGCAGCAGGACGGCACGACCCGGATCGGGGTGTGGGGTTCTCCGGCCTCGGGCAAGACCACGTTCCTGGGCGCCCTGCGGCTCGCGGCGCTCGACCCGGACGGGCCGTTCGGCCGCTGGCAGGTGGTGCCGTCGGACGACGCGTCGGAGGCCTTCCTGGTGGAGACCTCCCGGCAGCTGGCCATCGACCGGGTCTTCCCGCCGGCGACCCAGCAGGTCCGGTCGTACGCCTGGCGTTTCCGCGGGGACGTCAGCGGCACCCCCTTCGGCAGACGCAGGCTCTGGCGCGCGCGGCCGTCGCCGCGGATGGAGTTCGACCTGAGTGTGCTGGACGTGCCCGGCGGCGCGTACGAGGACCTCAGGGGCGGCGCCGTCGCCACGCGCAGCATCGAGCATCTGGCCCAGGCACAGGGCCTGGTCTATCTCTTCGACCCGCTGCGGGAGGCCCAGGACAGCGATTCCTTCGCCTATCTCAACGGAACGCTCACCCGGATCACCCGCATCTGCATGGAGGAGAACCGGCTGGACGGCCCCTATCTGCCGCACCACATCGCCGTCTGCCTGACGAAGTTCGACGACCCGGAGGTCTTCGACCGGGCCCGGCGCGGCGGCTGGACCGACCTCGGCCGGGGCGGTGTGCCCGTGGTGTCCGACCCGGCCGGCTTCTTCGACTGGCTGGCCGACGACCTGCACGGCAGCACCATGCGGCTGGTGGGGCAGACCCTGCGGGCCAACTTCCATCCCTCGCGCATCCACTACTTCACCACGTCCGCGATCGGGTTCGGCACCATGCCGGGCGGCTCGATCGACCTCAAGCGGTTCGGCAACGTCAACGTCGTCGACGGGAACTACCGCATCGTGGGCCCGCTCAGCCCGTACAACGTCATGGACCCGCTCGTGGCCCTGCTGCTCGGCATGCGGGACGGGGTACGCGCATGAACGACCGGTTCGCCGTGAAGGCGTCATGGGCCTGGTACAGCAAGAGACCCGGCTCACTGGGCGAGTACGACGTGCTGCACTGGGCCGGGAGCGCCGAACACCGCGACATGTTCGCCCACTACATCACCGCCGCGGGCCTCGGCAACCCACCGCCCGCAAGCGCCCTGCACGACCGGCTGCCGTGGGTCTCCATCAGGGGGCTGCGCTTCCCGGAGGAACAGTGGACCGGCATCTCGGTGATGGAGTCCTCGCCACTGCGGGACGGCGCGAACCGGGAGATCACCCCGACCCGCTACTTCCTGCTGAACTCCCCCAAACTGGCGCTCCACCGGGTGGAGTACGTGACCCTGTGGGACGCCGTGGCGACCGTGCAGCTGCCGCCGGACCAGGACGAGAGCATCCCGCTGCAGGTCGGGGCGCAGTCCGGCCACGGACTGCTCACCGGGCTGGACACCGTGGCCGACCACGTGCCCGGCATCTTCGCCGGGATGGAGGACGACCGGCGGCGCACGGCGGCCGCACTATGGGCCGCCGCCGTGTCGGCCCTCCTCCTCGGCGGCGGCCGCGTCGTCATCACCGGCGCCGGCGGTGCGCTCGACACCAGGACCCGGCTGGCCGTCTTCGACGCCGTCGCCGCTTTCCTGCCGTACGGGGTACGCAGCGAACTGGCCGTGGGCAGTTGCATCGACGGCGGTGAGCATCCGCCCACCCACCTGGCCTTCGGTCCGGCGTACACCCCGGACGCCACCCCTGTGCGGCTGGGCACCCTCCCGCGGGTGCCCGAGGGCCGGCCCGACCAGTACCGGCGCCGGCTGAACCATCTGATCGGGGACCAGGGTTTCCTCGCGGTCGCCCACAACCTGCTGTCCTACGACGTCGCCGTCCCCCTGTCCGACCACGACGCCATCTTGAGCTGCCTCGACCGGCTGGACCCCTTCCAGGTGGCGGTGAACGCGGTGGAGGCCGGCCACGAGTCGGTCCAGATGGTCGCCGATGGACTCAACAGCCTGACGGGCAACGCCGATCCGGACTCCGCCGACGCGCAACGGCTCGTCCAGCGCGGGATCGACTACGTGGTCGACGACACCGCCCGGGAGATGGACGACGTGATGCGCCGTCTGTGGGTGGACGAGGACAGCGGGCCGCTGGTGTCCGTGTGCGTGGCGGAGAACCTGCTGAGTGTGGCCCTGAGCGTCGCCGCCTCGGGCACCGACAGTTCGTCCTGTCGTACACGGCTGAGCCGCCTGTGGCAGATGGTCGAGGACTGCGGCAAGGAGGCCGAGGTCCTGCGGCTGCTCTCCGACGACGGGGACCCCGAAGCGGACCAGCGGCTGCCGTACGTGGTCGACTGCCTGTGCGCCCTGGGACCGGCCAAGGTGGTCGGTGACAGTTCCGCCGTCGCGTGGGCGCTGTGGGACGCCCCCCGGTTCACCCGCGGGGTGCTCGCCAAGGAATCGGTCTCCCCGGTCAGGCTGCGGCAGTGGCTGGAGGCCCTCGCGGCGAACAACCGTGAGGCACCGGCCTGGTTGCGCGCCTGGGCGGTCCTGCTGCCCGGCACGGAGGAGTGCTCGGCTTTCAGCGACCCGTGTCCGACGCCGCTGGAGGCCCTGTACGTGCTCTCCGCCACCGTGGGCGCGGGGCGGGCGGACCTGGCCGCCGAGACCGTCCGGGGTCTGTGGAGCGCGCTGCGCACGCTGGCCCTCGGATCGCGCCACACGGAACGGGCCGGCGGGAACGGCCGGGACGGGGGGAGCTTCACCCTCCCCTTCCTGAACCGCGGAGGAACGCGGAACCCGTCCCCGCCGGACGCGGCGGAGGAGAGGGGTACGCAGGCCCTCGCGGACCTGCTCACCGAGGACGTCTGGCAGGACTGCCGGGCATGGGCCGACGTCCTGCGCTGCCTCGTGGGACTGCCCGCCGACGGCCCCCAGTGGCGCGAGGAGGCGTGCATCGCCTACTCCGAGAGCCTGAAACTCCTGCTGACGGACAAGTGGCTGCGCCCCTTCCTGGGACCGTTGCTGTGCGAACTCGCCCGGCCCGTGCTCGACGAACCCTGGGGCAAGGAAGGCGAGTCCGTCGTGCTGGCGGCCCTCCAGAACGCGCCGGACCAGAAGGCCGTGGCAGAACTGAACCAGCGGGTGGCCACGCGGAACCTCATGTGGCACGAGCGACGGGAGGCCGAGGAGGCCGCCCGTGCCGCCGAGGCACGACGCAGAGAGGAACAGCAGGCAGCGGCCGAGGCACGACGCAGGGAGGAACGACAGGCAGCCGCCGAGGCACGACGCAGGGAGGAACAGCAGGCGGCGGCCCTGGCGCAACGGCCGTTCCGTTCCCCGCCCCGCCCCGGCGCGGCTCCTCGCGCGGCCGGCGGGGACTCCGGGCGCGGGCACGCCGTCGGCCCCGGCGCAGCACCGGCCCTGGACGGCCGGCAGCACGGCGAAGGGGCGTACGACCCGAACACCCCGATCGAGCGGCTCGCCCTGTCCGTCCGCCAGTCCCATCCGGCCGTCCACATCGCGGCGTTGTGGGCGCCCTTCGTCCTCCAGCTGGAGACCCCGGAGGCCCGCCGGGCCCTGGAACTGGCGGGCCGCTGGTGGGAGAAGGCCATGAACGACGAGCGCGAGGCGCTCTTCGAGCATCTGGAGCACACGCTCTTCACCCAATACCGGTTCAGCGCCCGCGAGACCGCGGACGTGCTGCACGACATCCGGCGGCTGATCGTGGCCGGCCGGGCCTCCGGCCACGGCGGCGGCGGATGGCGGGCCAAGACGGTCCTCAAGCAGACCAAGAGGGACCTGAGACAGCAGCGTTCACGCGTGCGCGAACTGCGCAGGGTGCGGCTGCTGTCCTTCCTCAACCTGTCCTCGGGAAGGCCGCGCAGGCACAAGAAGAAGCTGAAAAAAGGAAGCAGCCAATGACCAAGAACAACCGGCTCGCACCGACCCGGCGCGCCCTGACAGCCCTTCTGGCCACAGGTCTGATCGCGCTGGGGTCCGGTACGTCCGCCCGGGCGGACGACTCCGGCGGCCTGGAATCCTTTCTGGACGCGGTCGCCAGTCCCCGGGGAGCGAGCTACGCGGTGGTCGTCGACACCTCGCAGTCCATGGCCGACGACGGTTCCTACGACAAGGTCCGCGCGGTGCTCCCGACGTTCCTGAAGTCGCTCCGTTCCAAGGACCGCGTCTGCCTGATCCCCTTCAGCGACGGCGCTCCCGCCTGCGAGATGGTCTCCCGGGACGAGGCTCTGCAGAATCTCGACGCCACCCTGCCCACGCGCCCGGACGGAACCGCCTCCAACTTCGGACGCGCCTTCGAGCAGGCCCTGGACGGGCTGCAGCGCACGGACACCGACGTCTGCGGGGTGCTGCTGCTGTCCGACGCCGAGCTGGACGCGCCCGATGATCCCCGCTACCGTGACTTCGGCGCGAGCGGCTGGTCCGCCCTGCGCAGACAGGCTTCCGGCCTGCCGTCGGACCGCAGTCTGACGGGCTACGGCATTTCCCTGAGGTCCGGGACCGACGTGAAGAACGTGCTGGCCAAGGTCTTCCCCAGCTACCGGATGCTGGACACGTCGGGGACCCGGATCAGCGCGGCCATGACGCAGGCCCAGGACGACACCCGGCTGCGGCAGGCCGCCCTGTCCGTGGACGGCGACCGGGGCAAGGGGATCGCCGTCTCGTGGCCCGGCACCCGAAAGGGCCGGCCCGTGCCCGCGGCGTCGGACATCCGGGTGAGGCTCACGGCGACCACGAAGGCGCTGCCCGTGCGTCTCACCGGCCTGCGGATCGCCGGTCTGCCCGAGGGGGTCGCCCTCGCCTCTGATCTGCCCGGCTCGGTCGACCTCCGGCCGGGCGAGTCCCGGGACCTCGACCTCTCGGTACGCTCCGCCACGACCCGTCACAAGGGCTGGAAGAGCGACTCGGAGCCCGAGACGTGGAATCTCTCGGTGACCGGCAAGGTGAGTACGCCCCTGGCGACGGCGGCCCGGCGCTACGTCGGCAAGGACGCCCGGCTCGCCGGCGGCCCCGTCGGCGAGCCCCTGGCCGTGGAGGGGACCGCGCGGACCTCCGCCGATCCGCTGCGGTGGATCGCCGCGGCGGTCGCCTTCCTGGCGCTCCTGGTCCCCTGCTGCGTCTGGCTGCTGCGCCGTCACCGTCCGGTCCAGGGAACGGTCTCCGCCGAAGCGGTCGACGCCCGCATGCCGCTGCAGATCCCCCTGCAGGGACGCCGTGAGGTCACGGCCGACCTCTCCTCCCTGCTGGAGAGCGCCGGCACCGTCAAGATCAAGAGTGTTCCGGGCCCGCTGCGGGAGCAGCCCCCCATCCGCCTGCGCTGCCGCACGGCCGACCGGCCGGAACGCGAGATCATCTGCACGCCCGGCCAGACCGTTCTGCTGTGCGGCATCGAGTTCCACTACACCACGCTGCCCGCTCAGCGCATGTGACCGCGCGAGGCGGTACGCCGGTCCGGGCTCCCGGGACGGCGAACGCCGAAGAACGCCGAAGGGGCCTCCGACGTGTGCCGGAGGCCCCTTCCGGCACGAAGCCGCAGTTCTCGTGGCAGACGAGTCGGGCTGTACGCCGGGTTCTGTCGCCCGGTCGCCTCGCGGCGGCCGGGGAGACGGCCATCCATCTAGGGCCGGCGTTGCCGCCGGCCTCGTGCGGTCTACCCGCGGACTCGGGCGAGCAGCCCTCGAACGTCCGCGCAGAGCCGCCTTCCCTCGCGAGAGAGCGGCCCCTCTTGACCTTGCTCCGGGTGGGGTTTACCTAGCCGCCTGAGTCGCCTCAGGCGCTGGTGGTCTCTTACACCACCGTTTCACCCTTACCGCGAACCGGAGTTCGCGGCGGTTTACTTTCTGTGGCACTGTCCCGCGGGTCACCCCGGGTGGCCGTTAGCCACCACCCTGCTCTGTGGAGCCCGGACGTTCCTCGGGAAGGTCCACAAGGACCTCCACGCGGCCGTCCGCCCGGCTCGTCTGCCGTGCCGACCATGGTACCGGGCGGGCGGGACGCCGGGGACCGGCGGTCGCCGTGGCCAGGACGGAGCCCGCCAGGATGAGGGCGAAGGCGGCGAGGATCCCGGGAGTCAGGTCCTCGTCCAGGAAGAGGGCGCCCGCCGCGACGGCGACGGCCGGGTTGACGTACGTGATCACCGTCGCCCGGGTCGGGCCCGCCTCCTTGATCAGTTCCAGGAAGGCCACGAAGGCGACGGCCGTGCAGATGACGCCGAGGCCCGCGAGGGCGGCCAGGACCTGGCCGGAAGGTATCGACTCCGGCCGGGTGACGGCCGCCGCGGGGGCGTAGACCAGCGCCGCCAGCGCCAGGCAGGGGGCCGTCAGGTGGAGCGAGGGCACGTCCTTGAGCCGGCGGGCGACGATGAGCGGCGCGGTGGCGTAACCGACGACCGTCAGCAGCACCTCGACCAGCGACCGGGTGTCGCCGCCGGTCAGATGCGGTGCCGTGAGGACTCCGACTCCGGCCAGGCCGAGGGCGAGGCCCGTGACGCGCCAGGCGCCGAGCCGTTCCGTGTCGCCGAGGAAACGGGCCGCGGCCACGCCGACGATCGGCACACCGGCGATCAGCAGGCCCGCGGTGGAGCTGGACAGATGACGTTCGGCGTCCGTGAGGGTCCACCAGGGGACCATGATCTCGATGACCGCGAAGGCCAGCATCGGGCGCCAGTGGGCGCGTACGGTCTCCGTCAGGCCGCCCTGGCGGACCGCGAAGGGGAGCAGCAGCGCGGCGCCGACCGCACAACGGGTGAACACCACCACCGACGGGGACACCTCGTCCACCGCCACTTTGATCATCAGATAGGGGATGCCCCAGATCACTCCCATCAGGGAGAACAGAAACCAGCCGCGTGCAGTCATACGGGCAGTCTCGGTCATCGCCCCGCGGGTGGTCTTGAACGTCGTTGCGCTCCGGCCGGGGGCGTGAGCACGCTCGCGCGGTACGCCGCCGGGGTCACGCCCAGCACCCGGCGGAACCAGCGGGTCAGATGCGCCTGGTCGGCGAAGCCCACGAGTGCGGCGGTCTCGGCGGGACGCATCCCGGACTCCAGGAGCCGGCGGGCCCGGTTCACCCGGTACTGGGCGAGCCAGGCGTACGGCGGTATCCCCGTCGCCGTACGGAAGGCGCGCAGGAGCTGGTAGCGGGACAGGCCCAGGTCCGCGGCGAGACAGGCGAGGGAGGGCGGGTCCTGGAGTTCACCGGCCAGGCGGTCCCGTACGACGGCCGCCGTGCGCGCAGCGCCGGGGATCTCGTCGCGGTCCGGGCGGGCCGTGGAGTGCCGCCGGGTCAGTGCGGCGAGCAGCCACGGAAGGCGGGACTCTGCCTCCAACGGGTCCGGGCAGAGGCTCAGTTCGGTGTGCGCGGCGCGCAGCGCGGCGGCGAGTTCGGGGTCGTCGAGCAGCCCTTCCCTGAAGTGCGGGAGGCCGCCGACGGCGCCCTCCCGGAGCAGGGACGGCTCCGCGTACAGGGCCCGGTAGGCGTAGCCGTCGCAGGCGGCGGGACCGCCGGTGTGGATCTCGCCGGGGGCCAGGACGACGATGGACCCCGGGCCGGTCCTGATGTGGCCGCCGCGGTAGCCGATGAGCTCCGAGCCGCCGACGCTGACGCCGATGGTGAACTCGTCGTGGGTGTGCGGGGCGTAGCGGTGCCGGTCGAAGCGGGCGGTCAGCAGGTCCAGGGGCCGACCGCCCGGGCCGAGGACGGCCCGGGTCCAGCGGGCCTCTTCCCTCCCGGTTCTCGCGGGGTCCTTCGAGAAACCCTCCGCGGACCTCCCGGTTCCCACGGGGTCCTTCGAGAAACCCTCCGCGGACCGGGTCACCGTCCCGGTCGCTCTCCCGGTCGTCGTCCCCGCCCGTCCGGTCATGGCCGTCTCTCCCCCTCGCCACCGTGGTCGAACGTGCCCGCCGCTTCCGCCGCGTCCGCTCTACGGGGCCAACACCGGCGTCCCCCGTTTTCATGCCGGAGTCCGTCCCCTTGATCGGGTCAGGCGGGTTCGAACTGCGCCTTCGCCGTTCCGGGGTCCGCCCGCACGAGCCGGACCCGCAGGCGTTCGCCCAGGGGCAGGCCGGTCGTACCGCCCGAGATCCGGGCGAAGACCGCCGGGGACTCCAGCTGGACGGTGCCGACCGTGGGGTCGTGTTCCGTCACGTCCACCACACAGGCCTCGAAGAGGTCACCGATCCGGTCCTTGAGGAGGGCGGCCTCCACGATGTCGACGCACTCGCGCTCGACGGTGCCGGCGCGCCGGCTGCCCTCGGCCATCTCCTTGGGCAGGGCGTCGAGCGCCGCGAGGACCCACTCGGGGGTCGGCAGACCGGCGGCGGCCGCGAGGCAGATCTCCGAGGCGTAGCGGTCGACGAGCCGGCGCAGCGGGGCCGTGCAGTGGGCGTAGGGCGCGGCGACGGCGGCGTGCGCGGTGACCTCGGGGAGCGCCCCGTCCCGGAAGACGGTGTACCCGGCGCCGCGCAGCAGGGTCGTGCATTCCTGGAGGAAGGCGGCGTGGTGCGGCAGGTGCGGGTCGAGGGAGCGGACGAGCTGCGCGTACGAGACGTGGTGCGGCCAGTCGATGCGCAGGGCCCGGGCGGTGCGGCGCAGCCGTCCGACCGCTCCGTCGGGCGCGGCGGGCAGGGTCCGCAGCACTCCGGTGCCGTGGTCGAGCATCAGCTCGGCCGCCGCCATCCCGGTGAGCAGGGAGATCTGCGCGTTCCAGCCGTCGACGGGCAGCGGGGCCCGGTAGGCGAGTTCGTACGTCCCGTCCTTCTCGACGATCTCCTGCTCGGGCACGTTGAGCGAGATGCCGCCGCGCTCGACCTCCAGGGCCTCGCGCCGGGTGCCGATGTCCTTGAGCAGGGCGAGCGGTTCCTCCGCCGTTCCCCCGTCGATCCGGTGCTGCGCGGTCGCGTAGTCCAGCCGGGCGCGGCTGCGGACCAGGGCGCGGCGGACGTCGGTGATCTCGGTGCGGCCGTCCGGGCCGAGGTCGATCGTCCACAGGACGGCCGGGCAGGTCTGGCCCGGGAGGAGGCTCGCGGCGCCCTCGGAGAGCCGGGGCGGGTGGAGGGGGACCTTGCCGTCCGGGAAGTAGAGGGTCGTCACGCGCCGGTGCGCCTCGGCGTCCAGGGCTCCGCCGGGCGCCACGAAGGCGGCGACGTCGGCGATGGCGTACTGGACGCGGTAGCCGCCCCGCTCGCGGCGTGAGAGGTGCATCGCCTGGTCGAGGTCCTCGGCGGCCGGCGGGTCGATGGTGAAGAGGGGGATGTCCGTCGCGTCGTACGCGGGCAGACGGGCCGGCGGCCCGACTTCCGCGAGGACGTCGGCCGGGAAACCCCCGGGCACGCCGAGTTCGGTCCGCAGCGCGCGGAGAGCGGCTCGCAGCGGGGCCTGCGGGGCACCGGTGACGCGGACGTGACGGCGGGGCATGGGTCGAGCGTAGGCCGGGGGCACCCGTTGAGCACGCGGAGCCGGGCGCCCTCCGGGCGAGGGGAACCGGTTCGGGCCCCTGCCGGGGTGCCCCCCCCGGGGGGGGCCCCCGCCCGGGGCCCGCCCCCCCCGCCGGGGCCGGGGGGGCCCGCCGCCCCCGCGGGGGCCCAGGGGCCCCCCGGGGGCCCCCCACCCGGG
>NZ_JBIRQM010000007.1:455368-523321 GCF_044333225.1 Streptomyces sp. NPDC021080
GGGGGGGCTGGGGTGGCGGGTTGGCGGGGGGCCCCGGTGGAGACGGGGGCCGGGGGGGCCCGCGGGGGGGGGGTACCGGGGTGGGGCCCGTGCCGGGGGCCCCCCCGGGGGGGCCCCCCCGGCAGGGGCCCGGCAGACCCGGCGGGTCCAGTGGGGCCCGGCAGACCCGGCGGGTCCAGTGGGACCACCGGGGTCCCACAGACCGGTGGGTGCGGTAGGACCACCGGGGTCCCGCAGACCGGTGGGTGCGGTAGGACCACCGGGGTCCCGTAGACCCTGCAGGCCCGGTAGGGCCGGCAAGCCCCGCAGGCCCGGTGGGGCGAGCAGCCGGGTCGGAGACGGGCGGAAAAGGGGGCCGGTCGTACGCCGTAGGCTGGCGGCGGTCCGTATCCACCGTGAGGAGAACCCACCGTGCTCGTGCTGCTGCCGCCCTCCGAAGGCAAGGCGCCCTCCGGCCGGGGAACCGCGCTCAAGCCGGAGTCGCTGTCCCTGCCCGGTCTCGCGGAGGCACGTCAGGCGGTCCTCGACGAGCTGGTGGAGCTGTGCGTGGCCGACGAGGACAAGGCCCGCGAGGTCCTCGGACTGAGCGAGGGCCTGCGGGGCGAGATCGCGAAGAACACGGAACTGAGGACCGCGGGCACGCGCCCGGCCGGGGAGATCTACACGGGGGTCCTCTACGACGCCCTGGACCTGGCCTCGCTGGACACCGCCGCCAAGCGGCGCGCGGGCCGCTCGCTGCTCGTCTTCTCCGGGCTGTGGGGCGCCGTACGGGTGACCGACCGCATCCCCTCGTACCGCTGCTCGATGGGCGTGCGGCTGCCGGGCCTCGGAGCACTGGGCGCGCACTGGCGGACGCCGATGGCCGACGCGCTCCCCGAAGCCGCGGGCGACGGGCTCGTACTGGACCTGCGCTCCTCCGCGTACACCGCGGCGTGGAAGCCCACGGGCGAGGTGGCGGGGCGGACGGCGACCGTACGCGTGCTGCACGCGCAGCTGGTGAACGGGGTCGAGAAGCGTTCCGTCGTCAGCCACTTCAACAAGGCGACGAAGGGCAGGATCGTCCGCAGCCTGCTCACCGCGAACGCCGCGCCGAAGAACCCGGCGGAGCTGGTGGAGGCGCTGCGGGACCTCGGCCACACGGTGGAGGCCCAAGCCCCCGCCAGGGCGGGCAGGCCGTGGGCGCTCGACGTGGTGGTGCGCGAGATCCACTGATCGGCGTCCGCGGGTGACCGGCGTCCGCCGACCGGCGTTCAATGAGCGGCGTTCAATGAGCGGCTGCCGTTGCCGCGTCACGGCGCGCCATTGCATCATGTGCAACGACCTTTGCGCATGATGCACACCCCGGGCAGGATGGGCGCATGACGCCGTCATCGCCCCCGGTTCCGCATGCCTCCGTCCTGGATCTGGCGCCCGTCGTCCCCGTCGTCGTGATCGCGGACGCCGCCGACGCGGTGCCGCTGGCACGGGCACTGGTCGCCGGCGGGCTGCCCGCCATCGAGGTGACCCTGCGGACCCCGGCGGCGCTCGACGCGATCCGGGCCGTCGCGGCCGAGGTGCCGGACGCGGTGGTGGGCGCGGGCACGGTCCTGACACCGGAGCACGTGACCGACGCGGTGCGGGCGGGCGCCCGCTTCCTGGTCAGCCCCGGCTGGACGCACGGACTGCTGGACGCGATGAAGGCGTCCGGGGTGCCGTTCCTGCCGGGGGTGTCCACGGCCTCCGAGGTGGTGGCGCTGCTGGAGCGGGGGGTGCGCGAGATGAAGTTCTTCCCCGCACAGGCGGCGGGCGGCACGGCTTATCTGAAGTCACTGGCGGGGCCGCTTCCGCAGGCGCGGTTCTGCCCGACGGGCGGCATCGGTCCCGACTGCGCGCCGGACTACCTCGCGCTCTCCAACGTGGGCTGTGTGGGCGGAAGCTGGATGCTCCCGGCGGACGCGGTCGCCGCACGCGACTGGCGCCGGGTGGAGGACCTGGCACGAGCGGCGTCGGCGCTGCGCCGGCCGTCGCGCCCCGCCCCGGCCCGTTTCAGCTCACACGGATGACCACCTTGCCGAAGGCGGCGCCGCTCTCGTAGTGGCGGAAGGCCTCCCCCACCTCGTCGAAGCCGAGGACGCGGTCCACGACCGGACGGGTCCCGTGCAGCTCCAGGGCCCTGTTCATGGCCTCGAAGTGGGCGCGGCTGCCCACGAAGACCCGGCGGATCGTGGCCAGGCTCGCCGCGTACGCCGCGTTGGAGATCTCGATTCCGGGCCTGCGCTCGTTCCCGGTGATCAGGAGCACGATCTGACCGTAAAGGGCGGCGGCGCGCATCGACTGCTCGACGGTGTCCGGCCCGTTGGTCTCCACGACCAGATCGGCACCCCGGCCACCGGTCAACTCCCTGACGACGCGCCCCCATTCGGGGTTCCGCACGTAGTCGACGACATGGTCCGCGCCGAGCGCCTTGAGGCGGTCGGCCTTGGCCCGGCTCGATGTCGTCACGATCACCTCGGCGCCGAGCATCTTGGCGAACTGCACGACGAAGAGGGAGAGCGCCCCCGTGCCGAGGGTGAGGACGGTCCGGCCGGGGGCGATCGGCTCGCCGCCCGTCAGACAGTGCCAGGCGGTCACCCCGGCGCAGGGCAGACAGGCCGCCTCCTCCCAGGTCAGATGGCCGGGAACGCGCACAGCGGCCTCCTGGCCCAGGCAGGCGTACTCGGTCAGCATGCCGTCGAGGGTGGCGCCGGGCTGGTCGAAGCGGTCCGGGGTGATCCGGCCGTCCGTCCAGTTCGGGAAGTACGTGCCCGCCACCCGGTCGCCCACCGCGAACCGGGTCACCTCCGCCCCCACCGCGACGACCTCTCCCGCTCCGTCGCTCAGCGGGATCACGTCCGGCACGGCCTTCAGGGGATAGGTTCCCCGCAGGATCAGCAGGTCGCGCTTGTTGAGGGAGACGGCACGGACGCGGACGAGGATCTCCCGGGGCCCCGGTTCCGGCCGGGCCGACTCGCGCGGCACGATCCCGTCGACGGTGCCGGGCGTTTCGAGGTGGTAGGCGCGCATGTCCGCTCCCTGCGTGGGCTCCCGAATGGATGCGTCCATGCTGTGCGCGACGGGTGTTCCGCTCAATTCCCGGCGAGGTATGACGAGTTCGGCCGCTCCGTCGTCCGCCGTGCCACCGCACCGCTCTGGTGTCGTGCCGCCGTGCCGCCGTCGCGGGCGTGACGTACAACTGGTCGTATGACGACCGGTATCTCCACCGAGCCTCCTCCCTTCGCCCGGGAGCTGCTGCGCTGGCGGCGCGCGCGCAGGGTGAGCCAGCTGGAGCTCGCCTCCCGCGCGGGCACGACCCAGCGGTACGTCAGTTTCATCGAGCGCGGGCGTTCGGTGCCCGGCAGAGAGATCGTGATCAGGCTCGCCGAGTCGCTGGGCCTGACCCTGCGGGAGCGCAACGCGCTGCTCCTGGCGGCCGGTTACGCTCCCGCGTTCGCCGAGTCGTCGCTCGACGCGGCCGCGCTGGAGCCCGTACGCGAGGCGCTGGACGGCATCCTCGAAGGGCATCTGCCGTATCCGGCGGTGGTGGCGGGGCCGCGCGGTGAACTCGTCGCCGCCAACGCGGCGTTCGACGTCCTGTCCGAGGGGGCCGCTCCCGAGCTGCTGGAACCGCCGGTGAACGTCCTGCGGCTGGCCCTGCATCCGCGCGGGATGGCGGCACGGGTGGTGAACCTGGACGCCTGGGGCCGGCACATCGTGGAGAACCTGCGGGCCCGTTCCCTGCGCAGCCCCGACCCCCGACTCGACGCGCTGGTGGCGGAGTTGGCGGAGTACGTACCGGCGAGCGAGCCCGGGGCGGACTACCTCGGGTTCGCCGTACCGCTGCGACTGCGGTGCCCGGAGGGCGAGTTGAGACTGCTCACCACGCTCACCTCGTTCGCGACGGCGGTGGACGTCACGCTCGCCGAGCTCCATCTGGAGGCGTTCCTCCCGGCGGACCGGGAGACCGCCGGGATCCTCCGCGACCGCGCGGCCCGGCGCGACTGAGGCCGACTCGGCGTCGGCACTCCCGGACCGGCACCCGGGGGGCCGGGGCGGCCGGAGTCAGCGCAGATGCGAGGTGTCGTTGAACAGCCGGACGCTCGCGTTGCCGTCCCCGTAGTACGCCACCGCCGAGAGCGACGCCGCCGACAGTTCCATCCGGAACAGGGACTCCGGCGGGGCGCCGAGGGCCAGCCGTACAAGGGTCTTGATCGGGGTGACGTGCGTGACGAGCAGGACCGTGCGGCCGGCGTAGGCGGCGATCAGCTTGTCGCGGGTGGCCGTCATGCGGTGGGCCGTCGCGGCGAAACTCTCGCCGCCGCCGGTCGGTTCGGCCTCCGTCGAGGCGAGCCAGGCGTTCAGGTCCTCCGGATGGCGTTCGCGCACCTCGCCGAAGGTCAGCCCCTCCCAGTCACCGAAGTCCGTCTCGCGCAGGCCGTCCTCGATGACGACGTCGAGACCGAGCCGGGCGGCGACGGCGCCCGCGGTCTCACGGGTCCGGGCGAGCGGGGACGCCACGATGGCCTGGATGGTGCCGCGCGCCGCCAGCGCCGCGGCCACCCGCTCCGCCTGCTCCCGGCCCACGCCGGACAGCGAGGGATCGCTGCCGCCGCTCCCCGAGAACCGCTTCTGCGGGGTCAGGGGGGTCTCGCCGTGCCGGAGCAGGACGAAGGTGGCGGGGGCGCCCATGTCCGGGGGTGCGCTCCAGCCCGCGGCCGGCGTGGTGGTCCCGGCGGCGGCCACGTTCCCCGCGGCCCGCCGGTCGTCGCCCGCCTTCTCGGCTCGGCTGGCGTCACCAGGCTTTCCGGCTCGGCCGGCGTCACCCGGCCCTGCGGGCACCTCGCCGACTTCGCCGCCGGGGGACGGGGTGCCACCCGTCGCCGTCGGCCGGGTGCCGCCCGGCGCGGGCTGGGCGCGCAGTTCCTCGCGCCCCTCACCGGGCGCTGCCCCCACCGCCGGAATCGCGGCTTCGCCGCCGGGGGACGGAGTGCCCGTCGCCGCCGGCCAGGTGCCGCCCGGCGCCGGCTGGGCGCGCAGTTCCTCACGTCCCTTGCGGGGCGCTTCGCCTCGGGTTTCCTTCAGGGCTGCTCTGGCCCTTGCCGCGCCCGCCGTCGCGTCCCCGGGCGGGCCCGTCGGCTCGGGTGCCGCGGAACGGGCCGCGCGCGCGTCCAGTTCGGCCGTCGACGCCGACGGCGACCAGGCCTCTCCGCGCTTGCCGGCGTCCATCGCCTCGTTGGCCAGCCGGTCCGCGTGCTTGTTGCGCTCGCGCGGGATCCACTCGTACGTGACCTGGGAGCCCGGAAGGATCCGGGCCGCCCGCGCCGCCAGCGGCTTCATGTCCGGGTGCTTGATCTTCCAGCGCCCCGACATCTGCTCGACGACGAGCTTGGAGTCCATCCGGACCCTGACCCGCGCGGTCGCGTCGAGGTCGCGGGCCGCCTCCAGCCCGGCGACCAGACCCCGGTACTCGGCGACGTTGTTGGTGGCCACGCCGATGTACTCGGCGCGCTCCGCCAGCGTCTCCCCGGTGGCCGCGTCGATGACCACGGAGCCGTAGCCCGCGGGCCCCGGGTTGCCCCGGGAACCCCCGTCGGCCTCGACGATGAACTCCCGCACGAGCCGGACCCCCTACAGGCCTACAGGCCGGACTCGGACGTACGCACCAGGATGCGCTGGCAGTTCTCGCAGCGCAGCACGGTGTCGGGAGCGGCCGCCTTCACCTCGTTGACCTCGGTGATGTTCAGCTCCAGACGGCAGCCCTCGCAGCGGCGCTGGTAGAGCCGGGCGGCACCGACGCCACCCTGCTGCAGGCGCAGCTTGTCGTAGAGCTTGAGGAGGTCGGCGGGCACGGAGGCGGCGATGACCTCGCGCTCCTTGGTGACCGAGGCCGTCTCGCCGTCGAACTGCTCGAACGCGGCGTCACGGCGCGCGGTCGCGTCGTCGATCTTCGCCTGGACGGAGGAGACCCGCCCGGTCAGCTCGGCGACCCGCTCCTGGGCGGACTCACGGCGCTCCATGACCTCGAGGACGACGTCCTCGAGGTCGCCCTGGCGCTTGGCGAGGGAGACGATCTCGCGCTGGAGGTTCTCCAGGTCCTTGGGGGAGGTGACGGCGCCCGAGTCGAGCCGCTGCTGGTCGCGGACGGCACGCTGACGCACCTGGTCGACGTCCTGCTCGGCCTTGGTCTGCTCGCGGGCGCAGTCGCTCTCCTCGGTCTGCGCGGCGACGAGCAGGTCGCGCAGCTGGGTGAGGTCCTTGGTCAGCGACTCGATCTCGGCGTGCTCGGGCAGCGACTTCCGCTTGTGCGCGAGCTGCTGCGCGCGGGAGTCGAGGGCCTGGACGTCGAGAAGTCGGATCTGGTCGGCGGGCTCGGCGTTCAGTTGGGGGCTCCTGAGGTGTCGTGGTGTGAGGCCGCGTGGGCGGTCCAGGGGTCGGTGACCGTCCGGGAGACGTGGACGCGCAGTCCCCATCCCTTCCGGTCGGAGATCTCGTCGAGCTGGGCGGCGGCCAGCTCGCACCAGGGCCACTCGGTGGCCCAGTGCGCCGCGTCGAGCAGCGCGAGAGGACTGTGGGCGCGGGCCTCGGACACCGGGTGGTGCCGCAGGTCCGCGGTGAGGAACGCGTCGACGCCCGCGGCGCGCACGTCGTCGAAGAGGCTGTCGCCGGAGCCGCCGCTGACGGCGACGGTCCGCACCAGCGCGTCGGGGTCGCCCGCGACGCGGATGCCCTGCGCGGTGGCGGGCAGCCGCTCGGCGGCCCGTGCGGCGAGTTCGCGCACGGTCAGCGGGTGGTCCAGCTCGCAGACGCGGCCGAGGCCGCGGCGTCCCTCGGGATCGGTGGCGTCCGGTACGAGGGGTCGTACGACCCTGAGGTCCAGCGCCCCGGCCAGCGCGTCGCTGACTCCCGGGTCGGCGCGGTCGGCGTTGGTGTGGGCGACGTGCAGCGCGATGTCGTTCTTGATCAGCGTGTGCACGACCCGGCCCTTGAAGGTGCCGGCCGCCACGGTCGTCGTACCGCGCAGATAGAGCGGGTGGTGGGTGACGAGCAGGTCGGCTTCCAGCTTCACCGCCTCGTCGACGATGTCCTGGACCGGGTCGACGGCGAACAGGACGCGCGTGACCTCCTGGTCGGGGTCGCCGCAGACGGTGCCGACCGCGTCCCACCCCTCGGCCCGCTCCGGGGGCCAGAGGGCGTCGAGCGCGGCGATGACTTCAGACAGACGGGGCACGAGGAAAGGCTACCTGGCTCACGTCCCGGTCCGGCCGGTCGCGGACCACGGGCCCCTGCCCGGGCGGCCGACGGACGCGCGGGGCCCGCGCCGGGACGGCACCGGGACGGCGGGCGGCACGCGTTTCCGGCCCTTCCCGGCGCGCGTCCTCCCGCTGTCGTGGCGCGCGTCTTTCCGCCATCGTTCAGCACATCCGCCCCGTTCCCTCAGGCGAATCCGAACACGGCCACCCTTATGTGTGAAGCAGCAGCCCGTCGCTCCCCCGCCTGTGCGTGCGAAAACTACCGTCGTCGCCGGAGGTGACCGAACGATGACGGCCGGTGCGAGAGAACCCCTGGTGCGGAGCGGGCACGTGAACGGTGCCGAGTACGGCGACGCCCTGAGCCGCTGGGCCGCTCCTCCCGGCTGTGTGATCACTGCCGACGGCGCCTACGGGGCACGGCTCACCCGCGACGGCGAGTCGTGGTGCCCGGAGCGCTGGACGCTGGACGGCCCGGAGCCGTACGCCGTGCGGCTGCCCGGTCCGCAGCCGGAGGAGCCCGGCACCGAGGTGCTGCCGCTCACCGACGGCAGGGTGCTGATCCATCGCGTGGACGACGGGCGTCACACCTTCTCCCTCCTGTATCCGACCGGGCCGGGCACCGGCGAGCTCCCGCTCGGCGCGGTGGAGTGCCCCGACGCGGGCACCGTGCTGCGGCTGCTGCCGCCCGCGCCGGACGGGGAGCGCGCGTACGCCCTCGCGGTGGGCCGGGGGTCGACGGCGGTGTGGCTGGTGGCGGGCGGAGCGTTCGGCCCGGAGCATCTGGCCGAGGTGCCGGGCCACTGCTCGGGAGGGGTGTGGCTGGACGGCACGGGACGTCTGCTCGCGCTGGACCGTCTCCACGACGACCGCACCAAGACCGTCGTCGTCGACCTCGAACGCGGCGGAGAGGTCTCGCCGCTCCTGCAGATCGCCGAGCACAGCAACGACCGGCTGCTCCTCGCGGACGCGGACAGCGGGCTGCTGCTCATCCGGTCCGACGCGCCGTCCCCCGGCCGGGACCGGCTCGGCTGGGGCGTGCTCGGCAGCACCCTGCCCGTCCGCTTCCCGGACTGTCTGAGCGCGACGGGCTGTTCGATCAGCCCGTTCGCGATCCAGCCGGGCCAGGTGCTGACCCCGGAGTCCTGCGCGGTCGCCCTGCGCATCGACGGGCCGGGCGGCACCTGGGTGGGCGTGTGGCGCCCGTCCGAGCGCCGGATCCACCATCGTCCGGCGCCCGAGGGCTGGTTGCCCGGCACCGGACTGTGGACCGCGGAGGGGGTGCTCCGGCTCCCGTACGTCACCGGGGTCGTCCCGTGCGGGGTCGCGCGGCTGGAGGCGCCCCAGCGGGCGGGGGGCCCGTACACGGGGGATCCGGCTCTCCCCGGTCTCCCCTCGCCGCGAGCGGTCCCCCTCCAGCAGGCGCCCCTGCGGACCGGCCGGCCGGCCGGTCCGCCCCGCCCGGTCCCGGGCACCGACCCGGCGGGGGCGCTCCCGGTCCACCCAGCCCCGGACACCGGGACCGTTCGCGCGGCGAGGGACGAAGCGGTCCGCGCCGTCGGCGGACCCCGGACGTCGGACGCCGGTACGGGCCCCGCGCCCGAGGCCCGGGAGACGCTGTCGACAGTGACGCCGATGGCGAGCCTCACCCACAGGACGTCCCCCGCCGAAGCGTGGCGGGCGGACGCGAACCCCGGCCGGGGACCGGGAAGGACGCTCCCTCCCGTCGCGCGGCCCGCCGAGGAGGCCGGGGAGAAGGCCGAACCGCTCCGGCCGGTCGTGCGACGCGCCCCCGAGGCCGCCGAACCGGCCCGGCCCCAGCCCAGCCGCTGGACCAGGGTGTCCCGGATGCCCGTGTCCGAGCCGAGACGGCGGGCCGAGCCCGCCGGAGCGCTCACGACCGGGCCGGACCTCTGGACCAAGGTCGCCGAGACGCCCCCGCCCGGGATGGGCCTCAGGACCAGGGCCGACGGGACACTCCCCGGCGGCATGACGGTCGTCGTCGAAACGGCCGAACCGCTTCCGCCGGTCACGGAAATCGGTACGGGAATCGGTACGGGTGCCGACATCGGCACCGAAGCGGGCAGCGACGCCGGCACCGACACGGGCCTCGGTACCGGCACCGAGGCCACGGCTGACGCCGGGGCCGAGACCTGTGCCGGTCCGGGTTCGGGCACTGGTGCGGGAACCCCCGCCGGTGCCGGGGTGAACGCGGGAGCGGGTGCCGGTACCGATACCGGAACCCATGCCGCCACCGGTGCCGCCACCCACGCCGCCACCGGTGCCGGAACCCACGCCGGTGCCGACACCACTGCGGGTGGCTCCGCGGGTGCAGGTACTGGTGCCGGTGGAGGTACCGGTGCCTCCGCGAACACCGCTGCCGAGGGCCACGCGACTCTCCGTGCCGAGGCCGGCGCGGCTCCCGGTGCCGGCATCGTCGCGACCGTCGGCCCCGGCGTCCATGCCTCCGCTGCCGCCCCCGGCACGATCCCGTCCGCCGGGGCACCCGCCCCGGCCGTACCGCTCCCGCCCGCCTCGGACCACGGCCCCCGCACCGCCGCACCACTCCCGGCCGCCGCCGACCCCGGCCACGGAATCACTGCCCCGCTCCCGGCCGCCGCGCACCCCGGCGCCCAGCCCCCCGTACCGCTCCCGCCGAACCCGTGGGCGGCCGACGTCACCGGGACCTCCACCACCGCGCCCGGTCCCTGGACCAAGGTCGCCGACACGCCCCCGCCCGGCATGAACCTCGGCGCCGGGGCCGGCGGAACGCCCCCGGGCGGCACGGTCGCGGGGAACGGGAACACCGGCGCGGTGCCGCCCGTCGGCGAGTTCAGGGGACAGGTCGCCCTGAGGCCGCTCGCCACCGCACCGCAGGCGCCCGCGGAGTCCGGTCGTCCGTGTGTACTAGCCCACACGGACGAGGAGAAAAGGGACGCTACGGGCGAAGAAACGTCACCCTCCGACTCCCGCGCGATGACCGCACGTTAGACTCCCCCGGCTGTAAAGAAGGATCTTGCATACGGGGTGAACACTTCAATGAACGATTCCAGCACCATGGAAGCGCCGGTCACGGACGTCCACGAGGCGTCGGCGATCGGGTCCGAGGGCCACGGCAGACACCGCGGCCCGGTCTCCGGCCACGACGACGAGGCGACCCCTCAGGGCCGCCACCGCAAGCCGTCCGGCCAGCAGAGCACGACGGTCTGACGGTCCGACCGCCCGACGGTCATCAGGAAGGCCGGGCGGACCGCGTCCGGCACCCGTGACCCGAACGGCAGGCACGGCAGGCACCACCAGCACCACCGCCCGAGGACGGAACGGCCGACGCACACGACGGCCCGACCGGCCGACGGCACGCCGAACCGGCATACGGCCCCGCTCGCACCATGGCGAGCGGGGCCGTGTCCGTTCGGGGCTCCTCCGGGTCCCACGCGCACGGCTGCCGTCCGGCTCCCGATCCGCGCGCCTCCCCGCCGCTCCGGCCGGGTGGGCCCGTTGAACCGTTCGGCCCACGGGCGGCTCGGCGACGGCATGCGCCGGACCGCGGTGCCGAAGGCCCGTACTCCCCCGGCCACCGACGGCCGGCCGCTCAGCGAGGAGAGCCCTCCCGTCTGAGCCCGAGCACCTCCGCCGCCGCGAACGTCTCACCGCGCGGGCGGTCCGCGTAGTACGGGGTGAGCAGCGCGTCGAGTTCGTCGTGGCTGAACGTGTCCTGCTTGCTGTCGAACTTCGCCGCCACCCGCGGCCGTTCGACGACCGCGACCATGCCGCCGTGCACGACGAGGAGCTGTCCGTTGACGTGCGCCGCCGCGGGTGAGGCCAAGTAGCCGACGAGCGGGGCGACATGCTCGGGCGCGAGCGGGTCGAGGCCCTCGTCCGGCTGCCCGAATCCGGCGAAGACGTCCTCCGTCATACGGGTCCGGGCGCGCGGGCAGATGACGTTCGCCGTGACGCCGTACCTGGCGAGCGCCAGCGCCGTCGAGGTGGTCAGACCGACGATCCCGCCTTTCGCCGCCGCGTAGTTGGGCTGTCCGGCGGAGCCGGCGAGGAACGCCTCCGAGGAGGTGTTCACGATCCGTCCGTGGACGGGCCCGCCGGCCGCCTTGGAGCGGGCCCGCCAGTGGACGGAGGCGAAGTGGGTGGTGTTGAAGTGGCCTTTGAGGTGGACCCTGATGACGGAGTCCCATTCGTCCTCGGTCATCGAGAAGACCATCCGGTCGCGCAGGATGCCCGCGTTGTTGACGAGGATGTCCAGCTTCCCGAACGCGGTGACGGCCGACTCGACCAGTTCGCGGGCCTGTTCGTGGTCGGAGACGTCTCCGGTGTGGGCGGCGGCCCGGCCGCCCGCCGCGCGGATCTCGGCGGCGACCTCCTCGGCCGGGGTGGCCGAGGCCTCGCCCGAGCCGTCCCGTCCGGGCTGTCCGTAGTCGTTGACGACGACGGCCGCGCCCAGCCGGCCCAGTTCCAGTGCCTCGGCCCGGCCGAGGCCGCGGCCCGCGCCGGTGACGATCGCGGTGAGCCCTTCGAGTGGCAGTGACATCAGGGTCCTTAGCGGTTGTGGTGGAGGCCGGCCCGGCGGGTGCCCGGGTCAGATCTCTATGCACGTCCGGAGCGCGGTGCCCGAACGCATCTGGTCGAGCGCCTCGTTGATCCCGGCCAGCGGCACCCGGTGGGTGATCAGGCCTTCGAGGTCGATGCGGCCCGCGCGCCACAGGGCGATCGTGCGCTCGTAGGAACGGAGGACGTCCCCGCCCCCGTACATGGAGGGCAGGATGCGCTTCTCGTCGAAGAACAGCTCGAACATGTTGAGCTGGAGGAAGTCGTCCATGGCGCCGGCGCCGACGACGACGAGGGTGCCGCCGCGGCGGGTGTGGTCGTAGGCGGTGCGGGCGGTGGCGGACCTGCCGACGACCTCGAAGACATAGTCGAAGCCCTCGCCCGCGGTCACCGACTGCTTGGCGTCGGCAAGTTCGTCGGGCGACACCGCCCGGGTGGCGCCGAAGCCGAGAGCGGCCTGACGGCGTGAGGCGACGGGGTCGACGGCGACGATCTCCGCGGCTCCCTTGAGCCGGGCGCCCTGGATCGCGGAGATGCCGACGCCTCCGCAGCCGATGACGGCGACCGACGAACCGGCTTCCACGTCGGCGGTGTTGAGGGCGGCGCCGAGTCCGGTGGTGACGCCGCAGCCGATCAGGGCGGCGATGTCGAAGGGCACGTCGTCGGGGATCGGGACCGCGCAGCCGGCGGAGACGACGACCTCCTCGGCGAAGGTGCCGGTGCCGGCGAAGCCGAAGACGTCACCGCCGGGGCGCTTGAAGTTGGGGGTTCCGGCGTTCATGAATCCGGCCAGGCACAGTTCGGTCTGGCCGCGCCTGCAGGAGGGACAGGCACCGCAGGCGGGCAGCCAGCAGACGACGACGCGGTCGCCGGGCTTCACATGGGTGACGCCCTCGCCGACCTCGATGATCTCGCCGGCGCCCTCGTGGCCGGGCACGAAGGGCGCGGGCTGGGGCAGCACACCGTTCATCGCCGAGAGGTCCGAGTGGCACAGGCCGGTGGCCCGCACCCGGACGCGCACCTTGCCGGGCCCGAAGCCCACCGCCTCGACGTCGTCGAGGACTTCCAGTTTGTCCTGGCCTGTCTCGTGCAGTACGGCTGCGCGCATGGTGCGGCTCCCCTCAGGACGGTTCGTGCGGGTGTCGGACGTGATCGACGACGGTGTCCGCGAGGACCGGGGCGTCGTCCCGCTCGACGGCGCTCACCGCCACCCGGACCGCGCCGTCGCCGCGCCACATCCGGATGCGCAGGGTCTCGCCGGGGAAGACGACTCCGGCGAAGCGGGTGGTGTACGAGCGGACCCGGGTCACATCGCCGCCGAGCAGGGTGTCGACGACGGCCTTGAGCGTCATCCCGTACGTGCACAGCCCGTGCAGGATCGGCCGGTCGAACCCGGCGAGCTTGGCGAACTCGGGGTCGGCGTGCAGCGGGTTCCAGTCCCCGGACAGCCGGTAGAGCAGGGCCTGGTCCTCACGGATCGGGCGTTCCACGGTCCTGTCCGGCGGACCGGCGGGGGCTTCGAGGCGGGTGCCGGGTCCACGGTCGCCGCCCCAGCCGCCTTCGCCGCGTACGAAGATCTGGGCGTCGTTCGTCCACAACGGGCCGTCGGCGTCCGCCACTTCGGTGCGCATGACGAGGATGGCGGCGGTGCCCTTGTCGTAGACGGCGGCGATGCGCCCGGTGGCGGTGGCCGTTCCCTCGGCGGGGATCGGGCGGTGCAGGCGGACGCTCTGGCCGCCGTGCAGGACGCGGGCGAGGTCGACGTCGACGCCGGGCATGGACAGTCCGCCGATCACGCCCGGTGAGCCGGCGCCCGCGACGGTGGCGAAGCTCGGCAGGACATGCAGCCGGGATTCGAGGGTGTACCGCAGTTCGTCGGGGTCGGTCGCGGGAACGCCCGCCCCGATCCCCAGGTGGTAGAGCTGGACGTCCTTGTGGCTCCAGGTGATCTCGCCGGTCCGCGGCTGGGCTGCGACGGCCTTGGCGGCGTCAATGGGCATGGGGCTCCTTGCTCGACTGCGCGAAAGACCTCGGTGCGGCCGTCCGCACCGTCGGCCGCACCGAGGTCGACACCGGGCCGCGGAAGGCGCTCGTTCTAGAACGCGTTCCAGTACGGCGACCCCTTGTATAGCCCAGCGTCCAGCACTTGTGAAGACTACTGACGCCATGTCAGATCGTGTCGTGGCACCGCCCCTTCACCGGACGCGTCGCGCCGGGGACCGTGACATTTGTCCCGGCCGATCGCCGACAAGTGCATCTGCCGGGACACCGCACCGGACCTCTAGCGTCGTAGTCATGACACGGACGACGGGGACGACGACGGGGACGGCGGCGGGAAAGCCGCAGGAAGCGTCGGTGGCGGGGACGGCACCGGCGGTGTGCTTCAGGGGCGCGGTCAAGACCTTCGGCGACGTGCGCGCCGTGGCCGGTCTCGACCTGGAAGTGGGGTGCGGCGAGACGGTGGCGCTGCTGGGCCGCAACGGCGCGGGCAAGTCGACGGCGATCTCGCTGCTGCTCGGCCTGAACGAGCCGGACGAGGGCTCGGTCGAGCTCTTCGGCGGCCGGCCCGAGGAGTCGGTGCGCGCCGGACGGGTCGGCGCGATGCTCCAGGAGGCGCGGTCGGTGCCGCGGGTCACCGTCCAGGAGCTGGTCTCCTTCGTGGCGGGGCGCTATCCGGCGCCGCTGCCGGTGGCCGAGGCGCTGCGGCTCGCGGGCGTCGGGGAACTGGCCGGGCGGCGGGTGGACCGGCTGTCCGGAGGGCAGGCGCAGCGGGTGCGGTTCGCGGTGGCGCTCGCCGGGAACCCGGCGCTGATCGTGCTCGACGAGCCCACGGCGGCGCTCGACGTGGAGGCCAGGCACGCGTTCTGGGAGTCGATGCGGGCCTACGCCCGGCGCGGTCACACCGTGCTGTTCTCCACGCACTATCTGGAGGAGGCCGACGCGCACGCCGACCGGATCGTCGTCGTCGACCGGGGGCGGATCGTCGCGAACGGGACCGGTGAGGAGCTGCGGCGGGCGGCGGGCGGCAATCTGGTCTCCTTCGACCTGGCGGGGCTCCCCGCGGACGGTCTGGCGCTGCTGCCGGGCGTGGTGGCCGTGGAGGTGCGCGGACAGCGGGCCCGGCTGCGCACCGACGACTCGGACGCGACGGTGGTCGCGCTGGCCGAACGGGGCGCGATCCGCGGCCTGGAGGTCGTTCCCGCGTCCCTGGACGACGCGTTCCTGGCCCTCACCTCGCACGATCGGGAGACGGTGTGATGTTCGACTATCTGCGGCTCGAAGTGCGCCGGACGCTGCGCGACACCGGCTTCGTGATCGGCGGCATCGCGATGCCGGTGATGATGTACCTGCTGCTCACCAACCTCGGCGGGGGCGACGACGGGGCGTGGAAGACCGCCTCGATGGTCGGCATGGCCGCGTACGGGGCGGTCGGCTCGGCGCTGAACACCGGCGGCGGGGTCGCCGAGGACAAGGTGACCGGCTGGCTGCGGCAGCTCCGGGTGACCCCGATGACCTCGCGCCAGGTGGTGCTCGGGCGGGCGCTCACCGGTTCGGTGACCGTGCTGCCCGCGATCGCCTCGGTGCTCGCGGCCGGCGGCCTGGTCAACGGCGTACGGCTGGACGCCTGGCAGTGGGCCGCGACGGCCCTGCTGCTGTGGCTCGGCTCGGTCCCCTTCACCCTGCTGGGCCTCGGCAACGGCTACCGGATGACCGCGCAGACGACGGGTGTCACGAACATGGTGTGCAATCTGGGGCTCGCGGTGGTCGGCGGGCTGTGGTTCCCGCTCAGCCTCTTCCCCGGCTGGCTGCGCTCGGTCTCCGCGTACACGCCCACGAACCGCTTCGCCCAGCTGGGCGTGTCGGTCACCGAGGGCCGGGCACCCGACCTCACGGCGGTGGCGGTGCTGGTCGCCTGGCTGCTGGTGTTCGGCTCGTACGCCGTGATCTCGTACCGTCGATCCGCACGAACTGTCTGAACGGGGAACGGGACATGCCCAGGATGGAAGGCATCCGCTGCCAGATCCGCGCGCTGCGGGCCGAACGCAGGCGCTGGAAGGCCGACATGGAGCGGTTCAAGGCCGAGCAGCGGGCCGCGCGCAGGAGCGGTGGCACGATGCCCGAGAACCCCGGCCCGCCGCCCACCGGCTTCGCCCTGCTGCCGTGGCTGCTGCTGGGGATGGGCTCCTTCTCCAACCTCCTCCAGGGCAGGACACCGAACCCGTGGATCGGCGGTCTCGGTCTGTTCGCCTTCAACTCCCTGTACATCTACGTGACGTTCCGCGCGTTCACGAAGACGACACGGGAGGCCCGCTCCACCCGGGTGGCGCTCGTCCTGATGGGCGTGATCACCTGCACCCTGGCCCTCGGGTACGGGGGAAGCTGGCTGTACTTCTTCCCCCTGCTCGGGCTGGCCACCGGGGCCGTGGTGCGCGGACCCTGGCTCGGGAGGATCGGGCTCGGTCTGACGGCGCTCGCGGCGGCGGTCGCCGTCGTCCGGGCGGGCTGGGACGCGGTGAACGTCGCCTACGGCACCTTCCTGTCCACGATGGTGACGGCCGCGATCCTCTCCCTGTCCGAGGCGGTACGTGAACTGCGGGCGGCCCGCGAGGAGTTGGCGCGCCGGGCGGTGGAGAAGGAGCGGATGCGCTTCTCCCGCGACCTGCACGACCTGCTCGGGCACACGCTCTCCGTCATCGTGGTGAAGTCGGAGGCGGCCCGCCGGCTGGCTCCCCGCGATCTGGACGCGGCCCTCGTCCAGGTCACGGACATCGAGTCGGTCGGCCGGCAGGCACTGACGGAGATCCGCGAGGCGGTCACCGGCTACCGCCAGGGCAGTCTCGCCACGGAGCTGGACGGTGCCCGCTCGGCGCTGTCCGCGGCGCGGGTGGAACCGGTCGTCCGGCAGTCGGGGCCGCCCCTGGGCCCGCAGACCGAGGCCCTGCTCGGCTGGGTGCTGCGCGAGGCCGTCACCAACGTCGTACGCCACAGCGACGCCTCGCGCTGCGAGATCACGGTCGACGGCACCGCGGACCTCGTCCGGCTGACCGTCTCGGACAACGGCACCGACGCCTCCCCCGCAGAGCCCGAGTCGGGCGTCGGCGGCACCGGCCTCAAGGGCCTCACCGAGCGTCTCGCGACGGCCGGCGGTTCCCTGCGGGCGGGCCGGACCCCGCGCGGCGGCTTCGAGGTGCGGGCCGAACTCCCCGTGGAGGCGGCGGACTTGACGGAGGCGTCGGCCTGAGCGGCGCCCCTCAGGGCGCGTCGGGTCCGAGCAGCGAGTCGGTGAGGCGTTCCGCGGCCGCCGCGTCGAGGGGGGCGTGGCCGAGCAGGAAGCGGTACCAGAACAGGCCGTAGACCTGGTCGACCATGAGGTCGAGGTCCCGGCCGGCGGGGAGTTCACCGCGCGCGCGGCCGCGGTCGAGGACGTCGTGCAGCAGTGCGCGCCGGGTGCCGGTGTAGGCGCGCAGCAGTTCGGCGAGGTGGGGGTCGGTCGCCGCCTCGCGGACGAGGGTGCGCAGGGCCGGGGCCCAGGGGGCGCCCCGGGCGGCGTCGAAGGTGGCGGCGACGACCGTGCGCAGGTCGTCGCGGAGCGATCCGGTGTCGGGCGGCGGCACGTCCTGGCCGGCGCGGTCGGTGAGCGCGTCCAGGAGGACGGCTCCCTTCGAGGGCCACCAGCGGTAGAGGGTCTGCTTGCCCACGCCGGCCGCGCGCGCGACGGCCTCGACGGTGATGGGGGCACCCTTCGACTCCACGAGCAGCCGCAGCGCCGCGTCGAGGACGGCCCGTCGCACGGCTTCGTTCCGCCGCCGCCCGGTGTGCGGCCGCGCGGCGCTGTCCTCTGGCTCCGCAGCGGGGGCAGAGTCCTCGGCGTCGTTCGCTTCCATGGCTCGATCTTCTCCCATTCCGCCGCTCCGGCTCTGCGGCCGCTTGACGAGACTGTCAGTCTCGGCAACACTTTTGACGAGACCGCCAGTCTCGTCAAGTGGCTCAGCAGGAGCCCGACGCTCCGGAAGGGAAGCCCCGCCATGAGCACCACCCCGAGCACCACGAGCACTTCGAGCACCACGAGCACGTCGAACACCACGAGCATGTCGAACACCACGAGCATGTCGAACACCACCGGCACCGGCCTCGACGCCGGCATCTCCGCGGATCTCCCGCTCGCCGGGCAGCGCGCGGTCGTGATGGGCGGCAGCTCCGGCATCGGCAAGGCCACGGCCGCCCTCTTCGCCGCGGACGGCGCCGAAGTGGTCGTCACCGGCCGCGACCGGGAGAAGCTGGAGGCCGCGGCCGGGCGGATCGGCGGCAAGACGACCGCGTACCGTCTCGACGGCACGGACCCGGCGCAGATCGACGCGTTCTTCGCGCAGTCGGGCCCGGTGGACCACCTTGTCCTCGCGCTCAGCGGAGCCGCGGGCGCCGGCCCCTTCGCCGAACTGGACCTCGCCGAGCTGGAGACCGGGTTCGCCGCGAAGTTCTGGCCGTACGTGCGCATTCTGCGGGCCGCCCTGCCGCACCTGCGCGCGGACGGCTCCGTGACGCTGGTGACCGCGGCCTCGGCGCGGGCCGCCTTCCCCGGGACGGCGGGGCTCGCCGCGATCAACGGCGCCCTGGAGGCGATGGTCCCGCCGCTCGCCGTCGAACTGGCGCCGCTGCGGATCAACGCCGTCTCCCCCGGAGTCGTCGACACGCCCTGGTGGGACGCCCTGCCCGCCGAGCAGCGCGAGGCCCTGTTCCGGGGGTTCGCCGAGAGCAGCCCGGTGGGCCGGATCGGCCGCCCCGGCGACATAGCCCGCGCGCTCCATCTGCTGGCCACCAACGGCTTCGTGACCGGTGTCGTCCTGGACTGCACCGGCGGGGCCAACCTGCCCACGGGCCGGTGACCCCGCCGGGCCGGGCAGCCGCAGCGCGGCGACTGCCCGGTCACCACCGAACTCCCCCGGGGCTCGGCGGACTCGGCATCCGACCGAGCGGATCGGCCTCCCGGTGGGCGGGCTACGGCGCCCAGGGGGCCGTGACGGCCCAGCTCACGTCGTCCGCCCACGAGGTGGCGCTGTCGAAGGCGTTCGAACCGCCGTCGCTCGCGATGTAGAGGTTGTAGTTGTAGTGCCGGAGGTATCTCGTCGGGTAGTTGTACGAGGCGAACGAGGTCCCCGTACCGCTCTTGCCGGCCTGGGCGCAGAACGTGGCGTCCTGTCTGAACTGCGTGGTGCCGGTCATGGGTTGCCGGTAGAGCTGGTAGTTGTAGTGCCGCAGGAAGTCGCCCGGGTAGTTCCGCGACTCGAAGGAGTAGCAGGAGCCGTCGGCGAGACCCTTGCGGACGATCCAGGTGGCGTCGCCCTTGTCGAGCGCCGGACTGCTCGACGTGACGGCCGCCAGAACCGCCGCGTTGTCCTGGTGGCGGATGTAGTCGGCCGTGCAGCACGCGGTGGTCGCGCGCAGCGAGATCTCGGAGCCCGCCGTCAGCGAGCCCGTGCTGCCGGTGGAGCCGCCGTAGCCGACGGAGACGATGTTCGACTGCACCAGGCCGTCCGCGGCGTCCGTCGGGATGCCCGAGGTCATGACGCCCTCGAAGAAGGACCCGATGGAGCCGTTGCTGTTGTCGCCGCCGGTGCCGAGGACGATCGCGCCCTCCTGGTGCATGGGCGAGTAGCCACTGGTGGTGGGTTCACCCCCGGAATAGGTGGTCGTGAGACTGCCCGATTGGGCGTTGCCGTATTTCAGCGCGAAATGGTCCTGACCGTTGTTCTTCAGCAAAGCGGTCACGAAGGGCAGCGCACCGGTTCCGGTGTTCGAGGTGTTCTTGCTGTATCCGGAGTCCGACTGGAACAGCCCGTTCTCCAGGTCGGCCTGCACCCAGGGGCCCTGGCCGTAGCAGGGCGAGAACCAGCACTCGGTGCCGAAGTTGATCGCGTCCATGTGGCCGTTGCCGGTGTCCAGGTTGTTGGTCTCGGCGTTGCCGTAGTCGAAGCAGCAGCTGCCGTTGACGTGGGTGCCGGAGGTCACCATGTACATCCCCTCGGCCGCCCCGTTCGTGGCGACTCCCGAGGTGGAGTTGTCCCGGTAACCCATGCCGGCCGAGATCTCCAGACCGTAGACCTGGTGGCCGCCGGCGGTCACCGGCAACGCGTCCGCGGGCGCCCCCACGTCGGCCGCGCCCGCTCCGCCCGCGCCCTCGACGGTGAGGTCGTTGTGGCGCGAGGACTGGTCGTAGATCTTCGTGACGATGCAGGTGGTGCCACTGCAGAAGGAGTCCTGCGCCGCCGCGTTCGCGTACCCGCCGGCCGCCAGGAGACCGATGTTCGCGGTGGCGCCGTCGGAGGCGCGCTGCACCTGGTAGAGCGAGCCGCCGTACGACGAGTAGAGCGCCCGGACGAGGCTGTGCGCGGCGACACAGGGGGTGCCGGCGGTGGCGTAGACGTCACAGGGGAGCGACCCCGCGGCGGTGGCCCGCGGCGTGCCGACGGCGAACGCGACGACGGCCGCCATCACCGACAGCACGGCCAGGGCCGTGTTTCTGAGGCGCTGTAAGCGCACGAAGGATGACAACACGGTGCACCTCTTCCGTTCCTGGTAGGACAGTGCGGGTGCCCGGTTCGACATACCGGACATCGTTCGATCGACATACCGAACCAATTCCCGGTCGAAATTCCGAACGTTTGCGGAAATCGGCCCGGATCGGGAATGACAAAGGGGAGCGCTGAATTCCGAGGCGATTATTTGCCCGCAGCGGAAGGCCGTCAAGACGCGCGGTCCCGGCCGAGGACGATTTTTCCGGGGCCGCCGGAGCGCGCACGACGACCGGCCCGGCGCCCGTCCCGCCTTACGCTTGGCCGCGTGAACGAGATGCCCCGGGACCACCGGCCCGCCAAGTCCGTCCGTGTCCTGCTCGCCGAGGACCAGCAGATGATGCGCGGGGCGCTCGCCCTGCTGCTCGGGATGGAGCCGGACATCGAGGTGGTCGCGCAGGTGTCCGCGGGGGACGAGATCGTGGACGCGGTGCTGGTCGGCCGGCCCGATGTGGCCCTGCTGGACATCGAGTTGCCGGGGATGAGCGGGCTGGACGCCGCCGCGGAACTGCGCGATCAGGCGCCCGACTGCCGGGTGCTGATCCTCACCACCTTCGGCCGCCCCGGCTATCTGCGGCGGGCCATGGAGGCGGGTGCCGCCGGGTTCCTGGTCAAGGACGGGCCGGTGGAGGAACTGGCCGAGGCGATCCGGCGGGTGCTGACCGGGGAGACCGTCATCGATCCGGCGCTCGCCGCCGCCGCGCTGAGCGCCGGGCCCAGTCCGCTCACGGCCCGCGAGTGCGACGTGCTGAAGGCCTCCGTGGACGGCGCGACCGTCGCCGACATCGCCGGCAAGCTGCACCTCTCCGAGTCGACGGTCCGCAACTACCTCTCGTCCGCGATCGGCAAGACGGGCACCCGCAACCGCATGGAGGCGATGCGTGAGGCCCGTCAGCAGGGGTGGTTGTAGCGGGCCGCGGAAGGCGCCCCCGCGGCCCCTCGACCGACGGCCCTTCCGGTCATCGGCGGCCTCCGCCTGTGCCCGGCCGGCCGGCGGCGCCCGCCGGGCGCCGCTCCGACCGCCCCCTCTCAGGTCAGTGAATCCACGCGCACGCTCTTGTAACTCCTGCCCTCCGGGGCCAGGCACACGAACCAGTTGGCCGGAGAACCCGCGACCCGGTGGATCATCGGCTTGAGGTCCAGGCCGAAACCGTCACCCGCGCCGGCCATCGGAACCGGGACCGACGTTCCGTCGTCCCAGGTGCAGGTGAGGGCCCGGACCGTCGGATCGGCCTTGCCGATCACCAGCCGCTCGGCCCTCCCCGCCGCACCCGGCCGGCCCGTCTCCAGCGGCCTCGAGGAGACCTCGAGGTCCGTGCTCCCGTCCGCGTCGCTCTTGTCGGCCGGTCCGTCCTGAATCGTCGTCGAAGGCCCGTCCTCCACGAGGAGGCGGACGAAGATCCAGCTCTTGCCGATGAGGTCCGAGGCGGTCTCGGTGCCCGTCGGCGTGAGGCCGTACTCACTCATCTGGCTCCGCTGGTACTGCGCCTCCGCCTCGTTCTTCGGTGCGCCCCAGGTGACGACGGTGACGCTCCAGTCCTTCCCGTTGTCCCGCGCGCTGGCCACCATGGTCATCCGCGGCTCGTACACGTGCCGATGCTTCGGCGTCGACGGCGCGGTGACGGCCGGCGCGACCCTCCTGCCGCCGTCGTCCGTACCCGTACCCCCCGCCAGCGCCAGCGTCCCCGTGGAACCCGCGATGACCAGGGCCGCCGCTGCCGCCGTCGCCCAGCGGCGCGTCTTGCGGCGCCGGCCGCCGCGCAGCACCGCCTGGTAGGGGGCCATGCCGATCTCGACCTCGTCCGCCGCCTGGGCCAGCAGGAGGGCGATGTCCGTTTCCGTCGCCATGTCGTGACTCGTCTCCCGGTTCGCGCTCATCGCTTCCGCCCTCCGTCCGTCACCGCGTCCACCAGGCCCGGTACGACACGGAGTTTCGCGATCCCCTTGGCCGCGTTGCTCTTCACCGCGCCCACCGAGCAGCCCATCGCCTCGGCCGCCTGGCTCTCGCTCAGGTCCTCCCAGTAGCGCAGGACCACCGCCTGGCGCTGGCGCGGGGGCAGCCCGGCCAGTGCCGTGATCAGGGCGCCGCGGTCGTCGGCGCGGCCGATCGGGTCACTGCTGTCGGGTACCTCGCGGCTCAGCCCCGAGTCGTCCTTCGGCGCGAGGAACTCCTTGAGTTTCCTGCGGTGTCTGCGTGCGTGCGCGTTGATCATCACGCGCCGTACGTACGCCTCCGGTTCGTCCGCCGAGCCGACCCTGCGCCATGCCACGTACACCTGCTCCAGCGTCGTCTGGACCAGGTCCTCGGCGGCGTGCTGCTCCCCCGTCAGGAGAAATGCCGTACGCATCAGCCGCGGCCAGCGGCCGACGACGAAGCTCTGGAACTCCGCGTCCCGAGCCTGTTTCCGATCCCCCATGAGCACCTCCTAGATGACTGAAGGAGTCCGCGGGCACCGGATTTCGTTGCCTCACCGCCGGGGGATTCTCCGCGGCAGCCACAGAAGCATCAGCACGGCCCCGGTCAGCAGCATCACACCGCTGACGCGGAACGCCAGCGCGTACCCGGCGGTCAGGTCCTCCCCCAGGACGCTGTCCCCGGTACGGGTCGCCGCGATCGTGGACATGATCGCGAGTCCCAGCGAACCGCCCATCACCCGTGAGGTGTTGACCAGGCCCGAGACCACCCCCGCGTCCTGCGGCGACGCGCCCGAGGTCGCGAGCGCGGCCAGCGGGGTCGCGGCCAGACCGGCGCCGGCCATCATCAGGACGCCGGGGAGCATGATCGCCGTGAGGTACGGGCCGTCGGCCGTCATGGTCGACTGCCAGCCGAATCCGGCGGCGGCCAGGAGCGTGCCGAGGACGGCCACGTTGCGCGCGCCGACGACCGGCATCAGGCGTGGCGCCGACTTCGAGCCGACGACCACGGCGAGCGAACTCGGCACCAGGGCGAGGCCCGCGCCCAGCGGCGAGTACCCGAGCACGTTCTGCGCGTACAGCGTCATGAAGAACCACATGCAGAACATCGCCGAGCCGGAGACGAACATGGCGGCGTTCGCCGACGCCACCGACCGCAGCCGCAGCAGCTTCAGCGGCATCAACGGCGCCCCGGTCCGGGCCTCGACGGCCAGGAAGACCCCGATGAGAGCCGCTCCCGCGCCGAGCGGTACGAGCGTCGCCGGCGCGGACCAGCCCTCGGCCTCCGTCTGCACGATCCCGTACGCCAGGGTCGCGAGTCCCGCCGTCACCAGGAGCGCGCCCGGCAGGTCGAGCCGTCGTCCGTCCCCGGCCCGGCTCTCCGTCAGCCGGGACGCCGCGCCCGCCAGCACGAGCGCGCCGACGGGCACGTTGACGAGGAGGACCCAGCGCCACGACAGCCCGTCGACCAGCAGCCCGCCGACGAGTCCGCCCGCCGCGCCGCCGCCCGCGCCCACGGCGGTCCAGGTCGCGATGGCCCGCGCGCGTGCGGCGCCCTCGGGGACGGCCGACGTCAGGAGCGTCAGGGTCGAGGGCGCGAGGACCGCTGCCCCGAGGCCCTGCGCGGCGCGTGCGAGCAGCAGTTGCGTGCCTTCCTGGGCGAGGCCCCCGGCGGCCGAGGCGAGCGTGAAGAGCGCGAGCCCCACCAGGAACATCCGCTTGCGCCCGTAGAGGTCACCGGCCCGCCCGCCGAGCAGCATGAATCCGGCGAAGGCGATCGAGTAGGCGTTCACCACCCACTGCAGTCCGGGGGCGCTCAGCCCGAGGTCGGCCCGCATGGAGGGCAGGGCCACGTTGACGACGGACACGTCCAGGACGACCAGGAACTGTCCGGCACACGCGAGCGCGATCACCATCCAGGTGGGTGGGGCGGTACGGGGGGAGATCCGGGTGTCTTCGGCGGCTCGGAGCATGAGTGTCATGCTCTCAACCCGCTTACGCTCCTTGCATCGGGATTTCGGCGCAGGCCGGCGTACGGCACGGGACCTAGGACCCGCGCGGACGCGGGAGTTGCGCGCCGGCGAGGACACAGGGACCGCCCTCGATCCCAGGACCCGCGCGAAAGCGCGAGTCACCGGCCCGGACCTGAGCCAGGTCCGCGTCCTGGCCCCAGGTCCGCTACCCGCCCCGGGGCCGGCCCGGTCAGGCTCCCGCGCGCAGCAGTGTGACCACCGCCGCGCCGCCCAGTCCGATGTTGTGCGCGAGCCCGACCCGCGCTCCCCGGACCTGCCGCGCCCCGGCCTGCCCTCTCAGCTGCCAGACGAGTTCGGCCACCTGGGCGATTCCGGTCGCGCCCAGCGGATGGCCCTTGGAGATGAGCCCGCCGGAGGGGTTCACCACCCAGCGTCCGCCGTACGTCGTGGCTCCCGACTCCACGAGGGGGCCCGACTCCCCCTCCGCGCACATGCCGAGCGCCTCGTAGGTCAGCAGTTCGTTGACGGAGAAGCAGTCGTGGAGCTCCACGACGTCCACGTCCTCGATGCCGAGCCCGGAGCGCTCGTACACCCGGCGCGCGGCCTCCCTCGACATCGGGAGGCCCACGACGTCGATGCAGGAGCCGGAGGCGAAGGACTCCTCGGTGTCGGTGGTCATCGCCTGGGCGACGATCTCGACCGCCCGGTCCTGGAGCCCGTGCCGCTCGGCGAACCGTTCGGACACGACGACGGCCGCGGCGGCCCCGTCGGAGGTGGGCGAGCACTGGAGCCGGGTCAGCGGCCGGTGCACGGCCTTGGCGGCGAGGACCTCGTCGACGGAGTACACGTCCTGGAACTGGGCGTACGGGTTGTGCGCCGAGTGGCGGTGGTTCTTGGCGCCGACGGCGGCGAGCTGGGCCTCGGTCGTGCCGTACCGCTCCATGTGCTCGCGGGCCGCGTCGCCGAAGATCTGCGCGGTGGGCGGGGACATCTCGAAGCCGTGCCGGGCGGCCATGATCCCGTAGTGCCGGGCGACGGGTGACGTGGCGAAGTCCCCGCCGTCGGCGCCCGATCCGAGCGATCCCCGCTTCATCTTCTCGAAGCCCAGCGCGAGGACGCAGTCGCTGATGCCGCCCTCCACGAACTGCCGGGCCAGCATCAACGCGCTCGCCCCCGTCGCGCAGTTGTTGTTGACGTTGTACACCGGCACGCCGGTCAGCCCGAGTTCGTAGGCGGCGCGCTGACCGGCGGTGGACGGCTGGAAGCAGTGGCCGACGGGGACCTGTTCCACGTCCGTGTACGAGATCCCGGCGTCGGCCAGGGCATCGGTACCGGCCTCCCGGACCATGTCCCAGTACTGCCACTCCCGGGTCTCGGGCTTCTCAAACCTGGTCATGCCGACACCGGCGACGTACGTCCTCATGGCGCGCTCCTAGTCCCGCGGCAGGCCGAGCAGGCGCTCGGCGACGACGTTGAGCTGGACCTGGGTGGTGCCGCCCGCGATGGTCAGGCACCGGGAGAGCAGGAACCCGTGCACGGCCCGCTCGCCCGGGCCCTCGCACAACGCGCCCTCCGGGCCGAGGAGTTCGAGGGCGAGTTCGGCGACCTTCTGCTGATGCGCGGTCTGCACGAGTTTGCGGACGGAGGCGCCCGCGCCCGGTTCCACCCCGGAGACCCGGCGGAGGGTGGTGCGCAGGCCGATGCAGGCCAGTGCGTGCGCCTCGGCCAGCAGCGCTCCCAGCCGGGCGCTGTCGACGTCGGCCGCGATCAGCGCCTCCAGGCCGGTGTCGAAGGTCAACTGGTCGGCCATGTGCACGCGTTCGTTGCCGAGCGTGGTGCGGGCGACCCGCCAGCCGTCGTCGACCTCGCCGACGACCGCGTCCGCGGGCAGCAGCACGTCGTCGAACCAGACCTCGTTGAAGAGGGAGTCTCCGGTGATCTCCTTCAGGGGACGGATGTCGATGCCGTCCGTGGTCTTCATGTCGACGACGAAGTAGGTGAGCCCCCGGTGCCTGGGCGCGGCCGGGTTCGTCCGGGCGAGGAGGATCCCGTGGTCGGCCCACTGCGCCGCGCTCGTCCACACCTTCTGTCCGTTGACGCGCCAGCGCCCGTCGGCCGTGCGCTCGGCGCGGGTCCGCAGCGAGGCGAGGTCGGAGCCGGCGCCGGGCTCCGAGAAGAGCTGGCACCACAGGAGGTCGCCGCGCAGGGTGGGCGGCAGATAACGCTCCAGCTGCCGGCGGGTCCCGTGCGCGATGAGGGAGGGCACGACCCAGGTCGCGATCCCGAGGTCGCTGATCCGCACCCCGGCCGCCGCCAGCTCCTGCTGCACGGCGAGCTGTTGGAGGGGACCAGCGCCGAGGCCGTACGGCGGGGGCAGATGCGGGGCGGCGTACCCGGTGGGCGCGAGGGACCGGCGGGCGTCCGCCGGACCGAGTCCGCGCACCCGGCCGATCACCGCACGGGCCTCGTCCCGGTGCCCGGACGCCTCCGGCGGCAGTTCCAGGCGCAGTTCCCGCCGCACACCGCCCCGCGCGAGCCGCACCGCCTGCCGCAGGTGTCCGCTCCCCGCACCGAGCAGCTGCCGCGCCACCAGGGCCCGGCGCAGATACAGATGGGCGTCGTGCTCCCAGGTGAACCCGATGCCGCCGAGGATCTGGACACAGTCCTTGGCGCAGGAGCAGGCGGCTTCGAGGGCGGTACCGGCCGCCAGCGAGGCCGCCAGCTCCCGTACGCCGGGTGCCTCCTGTGCGGCGCGCGCCGCGTCCCAGGTGAGCGCCCGCGCCTGTTCCAGCCGCAGCAGCATGTCGGCGCACAGGTGCTTGACGCCCTGGAAGTGCCCGATGGGACGGCCGAACTGCTCGCGGACCCTGGCGTGCCCGGCGGCCGTGTCCAGCGACCAGGCCGCGGTGCCGCAGGCGTCCGCGGCGAGCACGACGGCGGCGAGGTCCCGGACCAGTGACGGGCCGACCGCGAGGACGCGGCCGGCGGGGACGTGCACGCCCCACGCCCGGACCTCCGCGGTCGCCCGGGTCGGATCGGCGCTCTCGTGCGGCCGGACGGCCAGATCGGCGGCGTCCGCCACCAGCCACAGCGTGCCGCCGGGCGCGGCGCCCGCGTCGGGAGCGGCGCCCGCACCCGGAGCGGCGCCCGCGTCGAGGGCTCGGGCGGCCTCGGCGCGCACGTCGAGGCGGTGGCCGGGCCCGTCGGTCGTCGCGGCCAGCACGAGCACGTCCGCGTCGGCGCCGGACAGTACGGGCGGCGCCGTCCCGTCCAGCACGTATCCGCCGTCCGCCACCCGGGCCGTCAGGGTGCCGGGGCCGAACGCGACGGCGCCGACGCGCTCCCCGCACCCCAGCGCCCGCAAGAGATCGGCGCGACCCGACCCCCGTACGGAATCGACCCCTTCACCCGTGTCACCCGACTCGCCCGCTCCACCCGCTCCACCCGCTCCACCCGCGCGCTCCGCCGCCAGCACCGCGGCGGCCAGGACGTGCGCGACGAACGGTCCGGGCAGCGCGGCCCGCGCCGCCTCCTCCACGACGACGGCGAGATCGACGAGGCCGCCGCCACCGCCGCCGCAGGCTTCGGGGAGGTGCACGGCGAGCAGCCCCTGCGCGGCGAGCGCGTCCCAGAACGGAGGCCTGCCGCAGGCCGGGGCGTCCAGGAGCTTGCGGACCTCCCCGGCCGGCACGGCGCGGTCGATCCAGCCGCGCACGGCCTCGGCCAGCTCCTCCTGCTCCGGCGTGACCGCGATGCCCATGCATGCCTCCCCGAAGGTTCCCCACAGGCCCAAGGTGCGTGGATCCGCGCCAGACTAGAACACGTTCCATTATGACGGTAGGTCAGATACCCATGGACCGGTCAAGAATTCGTTAGTACGCCGAAGCATCGGAATAGTTGCCCAGGCGCACCGGGTTCCCCCTGCACGTACCCGCGTGGACCACCCGACCGACGTCCCGGCATCCCCCTGGATCACCCGACCGACCGTCCCCGCGTCCGCACGGACCACCCCACCCCTTCGCTCTCCCGAGAGCTGCCTTTCCTACGGCCTGGAGGCCCCTCGCAATGACGCACACGACGACCGGCAGCACCGCGCGGAGGCCCGGCGGCACGACCGTGCCGGTGCTCGCCTTCGCGGGCATCGTTGTCGCGGTCATGCAGACCCTGCTCGTCCCGGTCATCAAGGACCTGCCGACGCTCCTGGACACCGCGCCCAGCAACGCCACCTGGGTCCTGACCTCGACCCTGCTCTCCGGCGCCGTGGCCACTCCGATCATGGGCCGCCTCGGCGACCTCTACGGCAAGCGGCGCATGCTGCTCACCAGCCTGTCCGTGATGGTGGTCGGCGCCCTGGTCAGCGCACTGAGCAGCACCCTGCTGCCGATGATCGCCGGCCGTACCCTCCAGGGCTTCGCGATGGGCGCGATCCCGCTGGGCATCGGCCTGATGCGCGACATGCTGCCCCGCGAGAAGCTCGGCTCCGCGATGGCCCTGATGAGCTCCTCGATCGGCGTCGGCGGCGGACTCGCGCTGCCCGCCGCGGCCCTCGTCGCCCAGCACGCGGACTGGCACGCCCTCTTCTACGGCGCCGCGGGACTCGGCGTCCTCTCCATCGTCCTCACCCTCCTCGCCGTGCCGGAGTCCCCGATGCGCGCCGAGGGCACCTTCGACGTGCTGGGCGCGATCGGCCTGTCCGCCGGACTCGTGCTCTTCCTGCTGCCGATCACCAAGGGCAGCGACTGGGGCTGGACCGACCCCACCACGCTCGGCCTGTTCGGCGCCTCGGCCGTCGTGCTCCTGCTGTGGGGTGCGATGGAACTGCGCCTGAAGGCCCCGCTGGTCGACCTGCGCACCACGGCCCGTCCCGCGGTCCTCTTCACCAACCTCGCCTCGATCATGGTCGGCGTCTCCTTCTACGTCGTCTCCCTGGTCCTGCCGCAGCTGCTCCAGCTGCCGACGGCCACCGGTTACGGCCTCGGGCAGTCGATGGTGAGAGCGGGTCTGATCGTGGCCCCGCTCGGCCTGACGATGATGCTCACCGCCCCCGTGTACGCCCGTCTGTCCGCGAAGTACGGCCCGAAGGTCACCCTGATCATCGGCATGGTGATCATCGGGATCGGCTACGGCGCCGGTCTCGGCCTGATGAACGCCGCCTGGCAGTCGCTGGTCATCGCGGTGATCCTGGGCGCGGGCATCGGCCTCGCCTACTCCTCGCTGCCCGCCCTGATCATCGGCTCCGTCCCGGCCTCGGAGACGGGCGCGGCCAACGGCCTGAACACCCTGATGCGTTCCATCGGCACGTCGGTGTCGAGCGCCGTCATCGGCATGGTGCTCGCCAACACGGCGCACCACGTCGGCGGGGTCGCGATCCCGACCATGCACGGCTTCCGGGTGTCGTTCGTGATCGCCACGGTTGCCGTCGCGGCCGGTCTGGTCATGGCGTTCTTCCTGCCGGGCCGCCCGGCCACCAAGCCCTCGCTGGTCGCGAGCAGCGAGGAGGACGCGGCCCTGGAGCGGGCGCGCACGGGCGAGGACCGGTCGGCCGCCCTCGCCCCGTCGCTCCCGGGCGAGAACGCCGACGCCACGGCCTGACACCTGCACACCGCTCGTTGGACAGTGCACACAAGGTCGAATTAGCTCGATGGTGTGATGGTCGACTTGCGGGCTTGCGGTGTCCTAGGCCGACTGGGTTAGCGTGATCGTGCGACTTGGGACGCCTGGTACGGCGTCGGCGTGCGGGGCCCCCGTTCCACCGGAGAGATGGTCCGGGGCCTCCTCGTCGCCTCTGACCGTACCTGTCTGGCCAGGTCGCGCAGGGAGCTGGCCTCTCGGGACCGGACCACGCACAGGATGCGTGTCGCCGCCCCGGGGTTGAGTACGCCGGGGACCAGTGCGCTCAAGACCGTTCGGGGCGTGCGGCTGAATGAGACCACCCCTGTTCAGTCTTGAGGAACGGTGTGGTGCACGATGCTCCGGGTACCCCTTGTTCGCACCGTTGGAGGAACCCATGTCCGCGGCACCCAAGCCCGAGATCCTCGCCGCCTTCGAGGCCGCGAAGGGGTTCATGCCGAGCGGTGAGGGACTCGCGCTCCACGCGGCCGCCGTCGAGGCCGGACGGCTCGGGCTGCCGCTCCTGGAGGTCGGCACCTACTGCGGCCGTTCCACGATCCTGCTCGCCGACGCGGCCCGCGAGGCCGGGGTGACCGCGATCACGGTCGATCACCACCGGGGCAGTGAGGAGCAGCAGCCGGGCTGGGAGTACCACGACCCGTCCACGGTCGACCCGGAGATCGGCCTGATGGACACGCTCCCCACCTTCCGCCGCACCCTTCACCGGGCGGGTCTGGAGGACCACGTGGTCGCGCTGGTCGGCCGTTCGCCGCAGATCGCCGCCTTCTGGGGCACCCCCCTCGGCCTCGTCTTCATCGACGGAGGTCACACCGACGAGCACGCGAGCGGCGACTACGAGGGCTGGGCGCCCCATGTGGCCGAGGGCGGCCTCCTGGTCATCCACGACGTGTTCCCGGACCCCGTCGACGAGTTCACCGGCCAGGCCCCCTACCGCGTCTACCTCCGGGCCCTGGAATCGGGCGCGTTCACCGAGATCGCGGTGACCGACTCGCTGCGCGTCCTGCGGCGAACCGGACCGGGGATCTAGGGCCTGGGTCCAGGGCCGGCTCGGAGGTCCAGGGCCGGCTCGGAGGTTCAGGGGCGGTCGGACGTCCGGCGCAGGATCAGGCAGACGAAGCCCCAGGCGTCACGGTAGACACGCAGCCATTCGGAACGGCGGGCGGTGGCCGTCGTGAGCAGGTGCGGGCTGTCCGGATCGGCAGGGTGGTCCAGAGCCCATGAGGCCAGTGACCCCCAGCAGGCCCATTCGTAGTCGTCCAGCTCACGGCGTGTGCTGACATGCCCGTCGACAGGGGTCCACCCGTCGGCGACGACGCGGTCCACGGTGGTCGCGAGGTCGGCGAGGTCCCCGAACATCTCGACGGCCTCCTGGGACGGGGCACGGTCCCAGAACCCCTCACCGATGAGCACCCGTCCGCCGGGAGCCAGGTGGCTCCGCGCTGCGGCGAGGGTGGGGAGCAGACCGCCGAAGGCGTGCGTGGCCCCGACGCTGAGCACCAGGTCGAACGGCCGCGCGGACACGAAGTCCTCGGCCTTCTCGTGGTGGAGGACGAGGCGCTCCTGGACGCCGAGTTCGATCGCCCCGAGGCGGGCTTGTTCCAGGGCGTCCTCGGAGAGGTCCACGCCCTCGGCGTACAGGTGGGGGTTCGCGGCCAGGGCCCGCAGGAGCCACTCCCCGCCGCCGCAGCCGAGGTCGAGCACACGCTCGTCGCCACGCGGAACGCCGCGTCGCAACAGCCGGCGCACCGAGTCGTCGTCGACCGGAGCCTTTATCGGGTGCTCGGTGTGGGCGATCCTGGAGATCTGTTCACGGTTCACCGGCGCAGCCTGTCAACTGCGAGGGGGCGCGCGCACCTCGTTTTCGTCCTGTCCCGGATCCCTCCGGCACGACTGCCGCCCCACATGACCCGTGTCTCACAAACCGGGTGCGCGTGATGCGCTTCGATGCCTCTGACCTGGGATTTCAACTTCCGGTGATTCCCGATGTGCGCTGTGGACAGCCGGTAGGGTGACTGACGTGTCGTACGTAGGCCCAGACTTCGAACCGCCCCAGCCTCGCCGTTCCCGGCGCGGACCGCTCACCGTCGCGCTCGCCGCGCTCGTGCCCGGCGCGCTGGCCGGCTGGCTGGTGTGGCAGGCCGTGGGAGACCACGAGGGGGGCGGGTCCGGCCGGACCGTCTCCGCGTCGTCCCCCACGCCCGGCTCCGCCACCCCCTCCCGCCCGCGTCCGTCCGCCTCGGCGACGGACGACACCAAGCCGGGTACGCCGTCGGCCCCGGCGTCCTCCTCCTCGGCGCCCGCCGCCTCCGGATCCGGCTCGCTCAAGGGCAAGGTCATCGTCATCGACCCGGGGCACAACCCGAACAACTTCCAGCACGCGTCCGAGATCAACCGCAAGGTGAACATCGGAACGAACTGGAAGGAGTGCGACACGACCGGCACGTCGACCAACGCGGGTTACACGGAAGCCCGGTTCACGCTCGACGTCGCGCACCGGATGCAGGCCATCCTCGAGAAGCAGGGCGCCACGGTGAAGTTGACGCAGGACGGCGACCGCTCCTTCGGCCCCTGCATCGACGAGCGGGCCCGTGTCGGCAACGCGGCGCACGCGGACGCGGTCGTCTCCATCCACGCCGACGGATCGGCGGCCGGCAACCGCGGCTTCCATGTGATCCTCCCGGCGTCGGTGCACGCGGGCGCCGCCGACACCCGCCCGATCGTGGCCGCCTCCCGCGACCTCGGCGAGCACATCGCGGGTCTGTTCGTCCGCGAGACGGGCAGCGCGCCCTCCAACTACGTCGGTGACGGCACCGGACTGGTGGTCCGTAAGGATCTCGGCGGTCTCAATCTGTCAACGGTTCCGAAGGTGTTCATCGAGTGCGGCAACATGCGCGATACGAAGGACGCTGCGCTGCTCACCAGTGGCGCCTGGCGTGAGAAAGCGGCACGGGGGATCTCTGAAGGAATCGTTGGTTTCCTGCACGGGTAGTGATCTACGGAAACAACCCGGCGACACCCTGATCGTCCGGGCGATAGTGTCGTCCGTACGATAAAGGGCCATCCCCCGCGCTTCACACCGAGTTCCGACGGCGGCACCATGTCGGCGACACGGTGCACAGCGATGCCTCACCGATGACGAGACGACTGACGAAGGACCTGAAGTGAATATCCGCTCCCTCACTCGAGGCGACGGCGTGGTGATCGGAGCAGCGGTGTTGCTCTTCATCGCGTCGTTCCTCAAGCTCTACTCCTATTCCGGGTTCAACCTGGACGTGAACGCCTGGGACAACCTCGGCGAAGGCCTCGGCATCTACATGGGCGGGGTCATCGGCGCCGCGCTGATCGTCGTCAACCGCTGCCTGCCGCAGCCGCGCAAGGTTCTCGGGCTCGACCTGGGCACGGTCGGCGTGGCGTTCACGATCCTCGTCGCGTGGACCCAGTTCTGGTCGCTCGTGGACGTCGGGGACAACGCCAGCGCCGCAGCCGGTCTCATCCTCGGCTTCATCGCGGCCCTCGCCCTGGCCGGCGCGGCCGTCGCGACCCCGCTCGTTCCCGCGCTCCAGGCCGCCCTCATGGGTGCCCCGACCCCGCACGCCCCGGGGCCCTACGGCGGTCAGCCGCAGGGTGGTTACGGCTACCCGGGCGCCTCGCAGCCCGGTCAGCCCGGCCAGCAGCCCTTCGGTGCCCAGCCCTCGCAGCCCGCGCCGTCGTTCGGCGGACAGCCGGGCCAGCCGTCGGTGCCGCAGACGCAGGCCCCGGCCCAGGACTTCTCGCCGTTCTGGTTCGCCGTCCCGGTCGCGCGGCCGCTGTTCTCGGAGGACGGCGCGCAGACGCCGATCGCCGAACTGGCGCCGGGCACCTGGTACCTGGCCGTCGAGCAGCGCGGTGCGACCATCGTGGCGCAGACGCAGGACGGTCGTCGTGGTGTGCTCCAGGACAGCTCGGGCATCCAGCGCGGCTGATCCGCCCATCGCTCGCGCGACGGCCCCTCGCCCTTTCCGGCGGGGGGCCGTTGTCGTACAGTCGCAGCACCCCACGTAACTGACGGATCGTCAGACCACTGGTTCTGGAGGCGGCATGCGACTCGGTCTCGCGCTCGGCTACTGGGGTCGCGGCCCTTCGGCGGACCATGTCCCGCTCGCCGTCGAGGCGGAGCGGCTCGGCTACCACTCGGTGTGGACCGCGGAGTCCTGGGGCTCGGACGCGTTCACCCCGCTCACCTGGATCGCCGCGCGGACCACGCGCATCCGACTCGGCACGGCCGTCGCCCAGATGGCCGCCCGCTCCCCCACCACCACCGCGATGCACGCGCTCACCCTCGACCATCTGTCGGGCGGGCGCATGATGCTCGGCCTCGGTCTGTCGGGGCCCCAGGTCGTCGAGGGCTGGTACGGAAGGCCGTTCCCGAAGTCGCCGCTGACCGCGACCCGGGAGTACGTCGACGTCGTTCGCCAGGTCCTCAGACGCGAGGGGCCGGTCGAGCTGGACGGCCGCTTCCACTCCCACCCCTACCGGGGTTCCGACGGCACGGGACTCGGCAAGGCGCTGAAGCCGATCACCCATCCGCTGCGGGCCGAACTGCCGATCCTGCTGGGCGCCGAGGGGCCGAAGAACATCGCGCAGACGACCCGGATCGCGGACGGCTGGCTGCCGCTGTACTGGTCACCGACGCGCCCTCAGGCGTACGAGGCCTCGCTCGCCGGCCTGCCGGAGGGCTTCCTGGTCGCGCCGATGGCCCGCGCCCAGGTCTGTGACGACGTGGCCGAAGGGCTGCTGCCGGTCAAGGTGATGCTCGGCTTCTACATCGGCGGGATGGGGCACGCGGCCCGCAACTTCCACGCCGATCTGATGGCCCGCATGGGCTTCGAGGAGGAGGCCCGCAGGATCCAGCGGCTGTTCCTGGAAGGGCGCCGGGAGGAGGCCGTACGGGCGGTCCCGGACGCCTTCGCGGACGAGATCTCGCTCGTCGGACCGCGTGAACGCATCGCCGAGCGCCTGGAGTCGTGGCGCAAGGGCCCGGTGACCGACCTGCTGGTCCTGTCCCCGGACCCCCGCACCCTGCGCGTGCTGGCCGAACTGAACTCCTAGGAGCAACTGGGCCGTCGACGCAAGGACGGACCTAGCCGCCGCTGAGCTGGGACGCCGACGGCACCTTGTTCTTGACCTCGGCGCCCGCGCTCTTCCCGGCCGCCTTCACCTGGTTGATGACGTCGTCGAAGGAGTGCACGACGGAGTCCGTGGAGTCGCCCTTGCGCAGTTTGGCGGGCAGGCCCTTGAGCGCGGCGATCCCCGCGGCGAGCGGGGCGACCGCCTTGGACAGCGCGGGGTCGCCCTTGGCGTTCTTCGAGGCGGCCTTGAGCCGGTTGTACGCGAAGACGCCGGCGAGTCCGGCCTTGACCAGGGCGAGCCTGCGGCCCTTGGCGCCCTTCTTGAACTTGCCCGCCTTCCAGGGCTTGACGATCCACTGGTAGGTGGCGCCGGCCGCGAGCCCCGCGTTCGCCACGAAGCGGGTCTTGGCGAACTTCTGTTTCTGGGCCGACGTGGTCGGCGTGGGAGTGGCGGCCATCTGCGCGACGGCGGCGGTGTCCTGGCCGGACCCTCCGCCGCCACAGGCCGTGGCACCGCCGATCAGGACGCAGGAGAGGGTCAGCGCCACGATCAGGCGCCGTATCGGTACGGGCACGGAATCCTCCGGATGAGGGGAGATCTCTCCCCGGTCCGCCGGTGCCCGCCCCGCGCGGGCGGACACGGCTTCTCCACGGGCTGCCGCTTCCCGCCCCGCGCGGGGCGGGCACGGCTCTCCCCGGCAGCCTCACCCGGGCCCGGCGGCCGTGCCACCCGGCGGGACCCGTTCGGGGCCGGCCGTGCACGCGGCGGGACCCGTTCGGGTTTCATCCGGGACCGACGGGCAATCCGCTGTCCATGTCCCCTAGATATCGCAACGGCTCGAATCAGGCGGGGACGGTCATCGCGATCGTCGCGGACGTCATGGCCGTCATCCTCGGTCTCTGGATCCTGATGTATCTGCTCGACGCCAACCGTGGCAACGACCTCGTGCAGTTCGTCCACAGCACCGCGAGCTGGCTGGCCGGCTGGTCGCGTGACCTGTTCACCTTCAACAAGGCGTGGGCGCGCGTCGTCGCCGGCTACGGCCTCGCCGCCGTCGTCTACCTGTTCATCGGCCATGCGGTGGCCAACCGCATGCACCGCCACTGACCGGCACCGGCGGCCGGGAGCGCACAGCGGGTCCGCGGTCCGCGGACGGTCCCGGCGGCCGGGACCGTCCGGACCTTCAGCGGGCCGGCGTGCAGCAGTCGGGGTCCAGGCCGACGGGCAGCCGCTCGCCGCCGAAGACCGCGCAGGTGGGCTCGTCGCCGCCCAGCGCGGCGACCGCCAGCAACAGGGAGCCCGCCGTCCACGAGGTGAGCTCCTCGGGCCACACGGCCCGGTCCTCGAAGACATAGCCCGTCCAGTACAGACCGGACTTCGGATCACGCAGGTGCTGGATGGACTGGAGAATCTCCAGAGCGCGGTCCGACTCGCCCACCGCCCACAGCGCCAGGGCGAGTTCGGCCGACTCGCCGCCGGTCACCCACGGGTTGGGCACCACGCAGCGCACCCCGAGACCGGGCACCACGAAGCGGTCCCAGCCCTCCTCTATGCGGGACTTGGCCTCGGCGTTTGTCAACGCGCCCCCGAGCACCGGGTAGTACCAGTCCATGGAGTAGCGGTCCTTGTCGAGGAACCGCTCCGGGTGGAACCGGATGGCGTGCCGCAGCGCGCCGACCGCCAGCTCCCAGTCGGGCTGCGGCTCCTCACGCTGCTCGGCGATGGCGAGCGCGCAGCGCAGCGCGTGGTGGACCGAGGAGCTCCCGGTCAGCAGCGCGTCGTCGACCGCCCGTCCGTCGTCCTCGCGCTTCCAGCCGATCTGTCCGCCGGGCTGCTGGAGCCGCAGCACGAACTCCATGGCCGCGTAGACCGCGGGCCACATGCGGTCCAGGAACACGTCGTCGCCGGTCGCGAGGTAGTGGTGCCAGACGCCGACCGCGACGTACGCGCAGAAGTTGGTCTCCCGGCCGCGGTCGGTGACGTCCTCGAAGTCCCCGTCCGCGTAGGCCGCGTACCAGGAACCGTCCTCGTTCTGATGCCGCGCCAGCCACTCGTAGGCCCGCTCGGCCGCCTCGTGCTCGCCGGCCGCGTCGAGCGCCATGGCGGCCTCGGTGTGGTCCCACGGGTCGAGGTGGTGGCCGCGGAACCACGGGATGGCTCCGTCGGGGCGCTGCACCGCGAGGATCCCGCGCACGGTGGCGCCGGCCTCCTCCGCGGTGAGGACCCCGGGCAGGACGAGGTGTTCTGTCCGCCGGGGAGTGGTCACGTGGCGTCCGCCTCGGATGCGGTGTTCGCGGAGCCGGCCTCACCGGCGAGCTTCGGCAGGTGCGGCTTGGTCGCGTACGCCACGAAGCTCTTGCCGATCAGCGGGTTCAGCGCCTGCTCGACGACCCGGGTGGCCAGCGGCTTCTTCATGATGTCCCAGACCAGCAGCTTGTGGTACGCCCGCACGGGCAGCGCCTTGTCGTTGTCGACACCGAAGGCGCACTTCAGCCACCAGTACGGCGAGTGCAGCGCGTGCGCGTGGTGCGAGCCGTAGGGCCGCAGGCCGGCCCCGCGGATCTTCGCGAGCAGTTCGTCCGCCTTGTAGATGCGGATGTGGCCGCCCTCGACCTCGTGGTAGGCGTCGGAGAGCGCCCAGCAGACCTTCTCCGGGCCGTAGCGCGGCACGGTGATGGCGATGCGCCCGCCCGGCTTGAGCACGCGGACCATCTCGGCGAGGACGCCCTTGTCGTCCGGGATGTGCTCCATGACCTCGGAGATGATCACGACGTCGAAGGACTCGTCGGGGAAGGGCAGCGCGAGCGCGTCGCCCTCCATGGCCGTCGCGGTGGCCCCCGCGGGTGCCTCCCCGGCCTCCTTCATCGCCGCGAACCACTTCGCGACCTCGCGGATCTCGTCGGCGTTCTGGTCCAGCGCCACGACCTGCGCTCCGCGCCGGTAGCACTCGAACGCGTGCCGGCCGGCACCGCATCCGAGGTCCAGGACGCGATCGCCGGGGGCGAGCGGGAACCGGGAGAAGTCGACGGTCAGCACGTGGCCCTGCTTTCGCGGTTGGCTACAACTAGTTCTTCGGCGGCGGGAGGGGCTTCCGCCGCCTCGGCGCGGTCGGCTCCCGGGGTCGCCGGGGAGCCGGCGTCCGGCGCGCCGCCGCGCCCGTCGGTGCCCGCGCGCGGGCGGAGCCGGGACGCGGAGAGGGCCATCGCCGCACGGTAGTGGGCCACGGTGCCTTCGGCCGCCTTGGCCCAGGTGAAGCGGGCGAGGACGCGCTCGCGCCCGGCGGAGCCGAGCCGTGCCCGCAGCGCGGGGTCGCCGAGGAGCCGGCCGAGGGCCGCCGCCAGCGCTCCCGGGTCGCCCGGCGGGACCGCGAGGCAGGTCTCGCCGTCGGGGCCGGCGACCTCCGGGATCGCTCCGCCGGTGGTGGCCACCAGCGGGGTCCCGGTGGCCATCGCCTCGGCGGCGGGCAGCGAGAAGCCCTCGTACAGCGAGGGGACACAGGCGACCTCGGCCGAGCGGACGAGGTCGACCAACTCGGCGTCGGAGATGCCCTTGACGAACTCGACGGCGCCGTCGAGGCCGTACCGCTCGATGGCCTGGGCGACCGGCCCGTCCTCGGCACGCCTGCCGACGACGACGAGGTGCGCGCCCGGGTGTTCCGTCCGCACCTTCGCGAGCGCCTCGACGAGGAACACCAGGCCCTTGAGCGGCACGTCGGCGCTGGAGGTGGTGACGATGCGGCCCGGCACCTGGGGCACGGACGGATCCGGCGAGAAGAGGTCGGTGTCCGCGCCGATGTGGACGACGTGGATGCGGTCCCGCTCGACCCGCAGGTGGTCGACGATCTCCTGGCGGGAGGTGCCGGAGACGGTGAGGACGGACGGCAGGCGGCGCGCGACGCGCTTCTGCATGCGGGTGAAGGCGTACCAGCGGCGGACCGAGGCGCGGCGCTGCCAGCCCTCGGCGGCGTCCAGCTCCAGCTGCCGGTCGACGGTGATGGGGTGGTGGATGGTGGTCACCAGCGGGGCGCCGACGTCCCCGAGGAGGCCGTAGCCGAGGGTCTGGTTGTCGTGGACGACGTCGAACTCGCCGCGGCGGGCGCGCAGATGGCGGCGGGCGCGCAGCGAGAAGGTCAGCGGCTCGGGGAAGCCGCCGGTCCACATGGTGCCGACCTCGAGGGCGTCGATCCAGTCCCGGTACTCGTCGCGCGCGGGGGTGCGGAAGGGGTCGGGCTGGCGGTAGAGGTCGAGGCTGGGCAGCTCGGTGAGGCTCAGCCCGTCGAGTCCCTCTCCCTCGTCGAGCACGGGGTAGGGCTGGGACCCGATGACCTCGACGCGGTGGCCGAGGCGGGCGAGTTCGCGCGAGAGGTGCCGTACGTAGACACCCTGGCCGCCGCAGAACGGGTTTCCCTTGTAGGTGAGGAGCGCGATGCGCAGGGGTCGCTCCCCGTCGGCTGCCGCGCCCTTCCCGGGGTCCGCCTCCATGGCCTCAGCGGTCACTTCCGGTCCCCTTCTCCCTGCACTTTCCCGCGAGATTACGCCGGGACGCTAATCTAGAACAAGTTTCAGACTTGATCGTTCACGGAGCACTGAATCTACCGGCAGGTAGCGCCGCTGTAAGCGGTGGATCAGGTGATTCACGCCACGACCGGGCGGCGGAATCAACTGATCCGCTCGGTGGTGCCGCCCTTGTCGTACCGGCTCGTCGCTCCCTCTCGCTGATGTCACGGAACGGACCCATGCCTGCGGAAGCCAAGGCCGACTCGAAGAACGCGCGACCGGCGCCGGGGGCCGGCACGCCCGCCGTGCCGTCCGGCACCGCGCACACCCGGCCGCACTCCATCTCGCACCCCGCCTCTCCCCCGCTCACCGAACGGCAGGAGGCGCGCCGCCGCCGGATCCTGCACGCGAGCGCGCAGCTGGCCAGCCGGGGCGGCTTCGACGCCGTGCAGATGCGTGAGGTCGCGGAGTCCTCGCAGGTGGCTCTCGGCACCTTGTACCGCTACTTCCCCTCGAAGGTGCATCTGCTGGTCGCCACGATGCAGGACCAGCTGGAACACATGCACGGGACGCTGCGCAAGAAGCCGCCGGCCGGGGACACGGCCGCGGAACGGGTGGCGGAGACGCTGATGCGGGCGTTCCGCGCCCTCCAGCGCGAGCCGCACCTGGCCGACGCGATGGTCCGCGCGCTCACCTTCGCGGACCGCAGCGTCAGCCCCGAGGTCGACCAGGTCTCGCGGCAGACCACCGTGATCATCCTGGACGCGATGGGCCTCGACGACCCGACACCGGCCCAGCTCTCCGCCGTCCGCGTCATCGAGCACACCTGGCACTCGGCCCTGATCACCTGGCTCTCCGGCCGCGCCTCGATCGCCCAGGTCAAGATAGACATCGAGACGGTCTGCCGCCTGATCGACCTGACGGACCCGGACGACCGGTAGACCCCGGGCGACCGGCAGACCCCGGACGGGCGGGAGGAGCGGGTCCGGCGGCACCGCCGCTCGTTCCGTCATCCGGCCTCCCGCTCCCCGCCGCTGTCCGGCCGTGCACAGGCGGCTCCGGGCGGCGCCCCCTCCCCGTGCCCCGCCGCGCGGACTACTCCTCCGGCGGGAACACCGGCTCGCCGCTGCCCAGCAGAGAGATCATGACGGCCTCGACCGGGCAGCCCTCGGCCGCTTCGAGGATCTTCTCGTTGGCGTCGGTCTCCTGCTCGACGGGGTGGGACTGCATGCCGGCGTCGAGGCGGAAGGCGTCCGGGGCGAGGTGGACGCACTGGGCCGAGCCGATGCAGACGGACCGGTCGACCCCGACCTGCCAGCGGTCGCCCATCCTCAGGCCTCCCAGCCGGCCGGCAGGTGGATCATCTTGTGCTCCAGGAACTCGCCGTACCCCTCGGGTCCGAACTCCCGCCCCAGGCCCGAGTTCTTGTAGCCGCCGAAGGGGCCCAGCATGTCGAGGCTGAAGGTGTTCACCGAGTAGGTGCCGGTACGGACCCGGCGGGCGATGTCGATGCCATGGGCGACGTCCGACGTCCAGACGCTGCCGCTCAGCCCGTAGTCGGAGTCGTTGGCGATCTTCACGGCCTCGGCCTCGTCGCCGTAGGGGAGCAGACAGATCACCGGGCCGAAGATCTCCTCCCGGGCGATGCGCATCGAGTTGTCGACGTCCCCGAACAGGGTGGGCTCGACGTACCAGCCGCGGTCGAGGCCCTGCGGACGCCCGCCGCCGGCCAGGATCTTGGCGCCCTCCTCCTGGCCGATGCGGATGTAGTCGAGGTTGCGCCGCTGCTGCCGCTCGGCGACCAGCGGGCCGACCTGGGTGGCCGGGTCGAGCGGATCGCCCACGACCAGCGCGTTCGCCGCCGCGGCGAAGGCGTCCGCGAACTCGTCGTAGCGCGAGCGGGGCACGAGGATGCGGGTCTGGGCCACACAGGCCTGGCCGTTGTTCATCCAGGCCGCCGAGACGATCCCGGGGACCGAGGTGCCGAGGTCCGCGTCCGGCAGCACCACCGCCGCCGACTTGCCGCCCAACTCCAGTGTCACGCGGGTGAGATGGCGGGAGGCGACCTCCATGACCCGCTTGCCGGCGGCGACCGAGCCGGTGAAGGAGACCTTGTCGATCCCGGGGTGTCCGACCAGGTACTCACTGACCTCGCGGTCGGCCGGGAGGATCGACAGGACCCCCTCGGGCAGCCCGGCCTCCTTCGCGATCTCACCCAACAGGTAAGCGTCCAGGGGCGATTCGGGCGACGGCTTCAGCACGACGGTGCAGCCGGTCAGCAGCGCGGGGGCGAGCTTGGCCGCGGCCACGAACTGCGGGACGTTCCACGGCACCACGGCCGCCACCACGCCCACCGGCTCACGGCGGACGAGGAGCTTGCCGAGGACTCCGTCGCGCTTCTCCTCGTACGGGTAGTCGCGGGCGACGGTGATCGCCGCGTCCCACACCATCATCGCGCCGAGGGCCTGCGCGAGGACGCTCCAGGAGTAGGGGGAGCCGTTCTCCGAGGAGATGACACGGGCGATCTCCTCGTGGCGCACGGCGATGGCGTCCTTGATCCGGGCCACGACCGCGATCCGCTCGTCCAGGCTCATCCGCGGCCAGGGCCCTTCGTCGAACGCCCTGCGCGCCGTCGCGACCGCCCGGTCGACGTCCGCCGCCGAGGCGTGCGGCACCCGGCCGATGACCTCCTCGGTGTGCGGCGAGATCACCTCGATGACGTCCTTGCCGAGCGGGTCGGTCAACTCCCCGCCGATGAACAGCTGTCCGTGTTCCACGAGCTCGGTCATGGCCGACTGCCTCCCAAGGACGCTCTCTGGCACCTTGTCTGACGCTCCATCAGATACGAGAACAGATACCAGTTCCCGCCACACGAGTCCACGGCACGGACACCGCCGTCCGCCCGGACGAAGCAGTCGACTCGGGCTCCCATTGGAACCCGTTCTAGTTATAGTGGCGGGAATCGGCGATGGGTGGAAGCGCATGACGCAGATGACCGATCACGGCGGGGGCGTACGGTCGATCAGGGTCCCCATCCCGGACAACCCGCTCGGCCACACGCTGGTGTACCTGGTCGACACCGACGCGGGACCCGTCCTCGTCGACACGGGCTGGGACGACCCCGCGTCCTGGGACACCCTCGTCGGGGGAATCACCGCCTGCGGGACCGCCGTCGAAGAGATCCACGGCGTGGTCATCACCCACCACCACCCCGACCACCACGGCCTGTCCGGCCGGGTCCGGGAGGAGTCCGGCGCCTGGATCGCGATGCACGCCGCCGACGCGGCGATCGTCCGGCGCACCCGGGAGACCCGGCCCGAGGGCTGGTTCGCCTACATGGCCGCCAAACTGGAGGCCTCCGGAGCCCCGGCCGAACACGTCGCCCCGCTCCGCGAGACACACAGGCCGGTCCGCCGGCCCAGCACCCTGCCCGGCTTCTCCCCCGCACTGCCCGACCGCGAGATCGTCCCCGGCGAACTCCTGCCCCTGCCCGGCCGCCGGCTGCGCGCCGTCTGGACCCCCGGCCACACCCCCGGTCACGTGTGCCTGCACCTGGAGGAGACCCACCCGGGTCGACTGCCCGGCAACGGACGCCTGTTCTCCGGCGACCATCTGCTGCCGAGGATCACCCCGCACATCGGTCTCTACGAGGACCCGGACACCCACGGACGCCCTCCCTGGGCGAACGGGATCGAGGGCCTCGGGGAGATCGCCGATCCGCTCGGCGACTACCTCGACTCCCTGGAGCGCGTCGGGCGCCTCGCCCCCGCCGAGGTGCTCCCCGCCCACCAGCACGTGTTCACCGACGCCCCGTCCCGGGTCGCGGAGCTGCTCGCGCACCACGAGGAACGGCTCACCGGCCTGCTCGCGCTGCTCTCCGCCCCGCTCACGCCCTGGCAGCTCGCCGAACGCATGGAGTGGAACCGCCCCTGGGCCGACATCCCCTACGGCTCGCGGAACATCGCGGTCTCCGAGGCCGAGGCCCACATACGCCGGCTGGTGAAGCTGGGCCGGGCGGAGGCGGTACCGGGCAGCGATCCGGTGACCTACGTGGCGGTGTGACGCCACCGCACACCACCGGCCCGTCGATCGAGCCGATCCCCGCACCGGCCCGCCGACCGGGCCGGGCCCGCACGACACCGGCCGACCCGGCCCGCCCGGCCGAGCCCGCACCACACCCGTCACCCGGCCCGCCGACGCCCGGACGCGAGCCGGTGCCCGCGCCTACGCCCGTACCCGCTCCCGCTCCCGCTCCCGCCGATCGCTCAGCCCAACAGCGTCCGTATCAACTCGTCCGCCTCACCCAGGAGTTCGACCTCCCGCGTGCTCATCGTCGGATTGGCCGCCCTGCGCGCCCCCGCCTCCACGAGCCCCGCCTCGGTCACCTGGTCCTCGTTCCCGTCGAGCAGCGCCTCCAGCGTCTCCTCGGCCACGTCCCCGATCGCCTCGCCGCCGACGGCGACCTGGGCGAGGATCACGGCGGACATGGCCCAGTCGAGACCGGGCGCCCCCTCCTCGGTGTTGGACCAGTCGATGACCTTCGGCCCGTCCGGGGTGAGCATCACGTTGTCGGGGTGCAGATCCAGGTGCAGGACGCGGACGGCGGGGTCGGCGGAGAGCCGGGCGGGCACGGCGTGCAGCTTGCGCAGCAGCCGGGCCAGGGTGAGCCCGGCCTCCTGGGCGGAGAGCAGGCCCTGGCCGAAGGCCTCCAGCATGGTCGGCCCGGACAGCCGCTCCATCACCAGGTCGCCGCGGGTCGCGGCCCGCACACCCGGCACCGGATAGCCGTGCGAGCGCACGTGCTGCATCACCGCCGCCTCGGCCGTCGCGTCACCCCAGCCGGCGCGGTCGCGCCGCAACACCCACGCCTCGTCCACCTCGTAGACATCCGCCGAACGCCCCGAGCCGAGCAGTCTCCCCGTACGCATGACCCGAACCTAGCGGATGTCGCCCAGGTCACTCCCGGCCCGTGTCCCGGGCAACACCCGGCGGAATCCGGGCGGCCGGTAGAGTGTGCGCGTCGTCATCACACCCTTACGAGGAGAAGCCGGTGCGAATCCGGCGCTGACCCGCAACCGTGAGCCGCTTCGGCGGTGAGCCGGATCGCCTCGCACGGGACGTGACCGGCTCGTGCCCTCGGCAGCCCGCCGACGGCCGGCACCGTCGAGGGATACGGAGCCGGAGCCGCCCGGATGCCTGAGCGTGCCCGGTGCTGCCCGGCTCCCCGCAGGGGAGAGTCATGTTTGTTCGCCGCACCGCAGCGGTACTGGCCGCCACCGCCGTCATCGGGGCGGTCGTAGCGCCGGTGGCCTCCGCCGCCGGTTCGTCCCCCTCGCCGTCCCCCTCGGCAGCGCTCCCCTCGGGTCTGTTCGGCTCGGCCGACCCGACCTACGACGGCGTCTGGCGGCAGTCGCTCGCGCTGCTCGCCCAGCACACCGTCGGCCAGAGCCCGGCCTCCTCGGCCATCGGCTGGCTGACCGGCCAGCAGTGCGCGAACGGCGCCTTCGCCGCGTACCGCGCCGACGCGAGCGCCGCGTGCGACGCGAAGACGCAGGTCGACACCAACAGCACCGCGGCCGCCGTCCAGGCCCTCGGCGCGCTCGGCGGCCACGACGACGCCACCGGCAAGGCCCTGACCTGGCTGAAGTCCGCGCAGAACAAGGACGGCGGCTGGGGCTACATGGCCGGCGGACCCAGCGACACCAACTCGACGTCCGTCGTGATCGGCGCGCTGAAGGCGGTCGGCAAGAAGCCCGCGGGCTTCACCAAGGACGGCAAGTCCCCCTACGACGCCCTGCTGAAGCTGTCCACGGCCTGCGACTCCGAGGGCGACGGCGCCTTCGCCTACCAGCCCGACAAGAAGGGCAAGCTGGCGGCGAACGCGGACGCGACCGCGGCGGGCGTGACCGCCGGCATGGGCCAGGGCTTCGTGGCGGCGACCGGCTACGCGTTCGACCTCACGGGCTGCGTCACATCCGACGCCCCCGACATGGCGACCGCGGCGGGGAACGGCGCCAACTACCTCGCCAAGGCGATGGCGAAGACCTCGTACCTGAAGTCCGCGCTCCCGGGCGCCAAGGACCAGCCCGACTACGGCAACACGGCGGACGCGGTCGTCGCCCTCGCGGCCATCGGCGCGAAGAAGGACGCGCAGAAGCCGCTCGCCTGGCTGGAGAAGAACTCCGGCGACTGGGCGGCCAAGTCCGGCCCCGCCGCGTACGCGCAGCTCATCTTCGCCGCGCACGCCACCGGCACCGACCCGCGCTCCTTCGGCGGCAAGGACCTCGTCGCACAGCTCGCCGCCACCGGCCCGGGTCCGGTCGCGGCCGGCGCCTCGGCGAGCCCGAGCGAGAAGAAGAACGACGAGAAGAAGGACGACGGCAACGGGCTCGGCGTCTGGTGGATCATCGGCGTCGGCCTGGTCGCGGGCATCGGCATCGGCTTCCTGATCAGCGGCCGCAACAAGAAGCGACAGCTGTGACCGGCCGTCGGACGCCCGCGCCCGCGCTCGCCCTCGCACTGGCCCTCCTGCTCCTCGTCCTCGGCGGCGCGGGGCAGGCCCGGGCCGTCGGCTACCGCTACTGGTCCTTCTGGGACCTGACCGGCGGGAAGTGGACGTACGCCACCCAGGGCCCGTCGACCGCGCGGCCGTCCGACGGCGACGTCCAGGGCTTCCGCTTCGCGGTGAGCGAGGACTCGCAGCACGCCGTACAGCCGCGCGGGGAGCGGGAGTTCGCCGCGATATGCGCCAAGACGCCCGCCCGGCACGGCAAGAAGCGGGTGGCCCTGGTCATCGACCCGGGCACGGCCGCCGACGCGCCGTCCGGCGAGACGCCCCCGTCCGCGCGCACCGCCTGCGCCCTGGTCGCCCCCGACGCGAGCACGGCGGAGGCCCTGGCGGCGGTCGCCGGTCCGCTGCGCTACGACACCAACGCGCTGCTGTGCGCCATCACGGGCTACCCGAAGACGGGCTGCGGCGACCCGGTCGCGGCCGGCGGCCCGACCGCGACCGCCCACCCGCACGCCTCCGCGCCGGCCGGTCACGGCCCTTCGGTGGGCCTGCTCGCGGGAGGGGCGGCCGTGGCCGTGCTGGGCGCGGCGGCCGTCTGGCAGGCCCGTCGGCGCAAGGGCTGAGGCACCGGTCATGAGCAAGGGCGACCACGAACACCCCACCAGCACCGCGGGCCGCCCCGCGGTGCGGCGGGGCTCCCCCCTGCCCGGACGCAACCGGGAACCCGGGCCCGTGGGACCCCAGCGCCCGGCACCGGACACGGACCGGCCGGAACGGACACCGGACACCGACCGGCCGGAGCGGGCATCCGACGCGGGCCCATCGAGCCGGGCACCCCACACCGGCCCGTCGAAGCAGGCACCCCACACCGGCCCGTCGAACCAGGCACCGGACGCCGGCCCGTCGAGGCGGATGCCACGCCCCCGTAACGACGACTCCCTTCCCAGCGGCCCTGGTCCGGGAGCGGCCCGGGCGAACGCCCTGCACCCCGGGGCCTGGTGGATCTGGGCCCTCGGACTCGGTACGGCGGCCTCCCGCACCACGAACCCGCTCCTGCTCGCGCTGCTCATGGCGGTGGCGGGCTTCGTCGTGGCCACCCACCGCACCGACGCCCCCTGGGCCCGCTCCTACACCGCGTTCGTGAGACTGGCCGCGGCCGTCCTCGTCATCCGCCTGGCCTTCGCCGTCTTCCTCGGCTCCCCGATCCCCGGCACGCACGTGATCGTCACGCTTCCCGAGATCCCCCTCCCGCACTGGGCACAGGGGGTGCGCATCGGCGGCCGGGTCACCGCCGAGGGCCTGCTCTTCGCGCTCTACGACGGCCTGAAGCTGGCCGCCCTCCTCGTCTGCGTCGGCGCGGCCAACGCCCTGGCGAACCCGGCACGGCTGCTCAAGTCGCTGCCGGGAGCGCTGTACGAGGCGGGTGTCGCCGTGGTCGTCGCGCTCACCTTCGCACCGCATCTGATCGCCGACGTCCAGCGGCTGCGCGCCGCGCGCCGGCTCCGCGGCCGCCCCGACCGGGGCCTGCGCGGCCTGCTGCACGTCGGACTCCCCGTCCTGGAGGGCGCGCTGGAGCGCTCGGTCGCGCTGGCGGCGGCGATGGACGCACGCGGGTACGGGCGTACGGCGCAGGTCCCGGCCGCCGTCCGCCGGACCACCGGAGCCCTCACCCTGGGCGGCCTGCTCGGCGTCTGCGCCGGCACCTACGGACTACTGACCGCGGCGGGCGACAGCTACGGCCTTCCGGTCCTGCTGGCCGGACTCGGCGCGGCGCTCGGCGGCCTGTGGCTGGGCGGCCGCCGCTCGCCGCGGACGCGGTACCGGCCGGACCGGTGGGGCGTGCGGGCCTGGCTGGTCGCCGGGTCGGGCGTGGCGGTCGCGGTCCTGATGATCGTGGCCGCCTCCCAGGACCCCGCCGCGCTGAGCCCCGGCGTCGTCCCCCTGGTCGCCCCCGACCTCCCTCTCCGGCCGGCGGCGGCGGTCCTGCTGGGCCTGCTCCCCGCCTTCACGACACCACCCGCCCGACCCGCCCCTGCCCCCGCCCCCGCCCCCGCCCCCGCCCCCGCCCCCGAGGAGTCGTCATGATCCGCTTCGAGGATGTCTCCGTGACGTACGCCGGGGCGGCCGAACCCTCCGTCCGGGGTGTGGACTTCGAGGTCCCCGAGGGCGAACTGGTGCTGCTGGTCGGCCCGTCGGGGGTCGGCAAGTCGACGGTGCTGGGCGCGGTGAGCGGACTGGTCCCGCACTTCACCGGCGGAACGCTGCGCGGCCGGGTCACGGTCGCGGGGCGGGACACCCGTACCCACAAGCCGCGCGAACTCGCCGACGTGGTCGGCACGGTGGGCCAGGACCCGCTGTCCCACTTCGTGACGGACACGGTGGAGGACGAACTCGCCTACGGCATGGAGTCGCTGGGGCTGGCGCCCGCCGTGATGCGCCGCCGCGTCGAGGAGACCCTCGACCTCCTGTCGCTGGCCGACCTCCGCGACCGCCCGATCGCCACCCTGTCCGGCGGCCAGCAGCAGCGGGTCGCCATCGGCTCGGTGCTCACCCCGCACCCGCGGGTCCTGGTCCTCGACGAGCCCACCTCGGCACTGGACCCCGGCGCCGCCGAGGAGGTCCTCGCCGTCCTGCAGCGTCTGGTCCACGATCTCGGCACCACGGTCCTGATGGCCGAGCACCGCCTGGAACGCGTCGTCCAGTACGCCGACCGGATCGCCCTCCTCCCCGCGCCGGGAGCACCGCTGACGCTCGGCACCCCGTCCGAGATCATGGCCGTCTCCCCGGTCTGCCCGCCGGTGGTGGAACTCGGCCGCCTGGCCGGCTGGTCCCCGCTCCCGCTGACCGTGCGCGACGCGCGACGCCGGGCGGGCACCCTGCGCGAGCGCCTCGCCACACCGCCTCCGGCACCGCCCGCCCCCACCGCTCCCCTCCCCCCGGCACCACGCCCCGCCCCTTCCTCCCCCTCCCCCCTCTCCCGCCTCCTCCGGGGCCGCGGTCGCGGTCGCGGCCCCGTCACCGCTGCCCCGTCGTCGGCGGAGGTGGCTGTCGTGGAGTCGCTGGCCGTCCGGCGCGGGCGCGTCGAAGCGCTGCGCCGGGTCGGTCTGACCGCGCGGCCGGGCGAGACCGTCGCGCTGATGGGCCGCAACGGCGCCGGGAAGTCGACGCTGCTCGCGGCGCTGGTCGGACTGGTCGAGCCGACCGCCGGTTCGGTACGGGTCGGCGGGGCACCGCCGCACCGGACGGCGCCGCGCGACCTCGTACGCCGGGTGGGGCTCGTACCGCAGGAACCGCGGGACCTGCTGTACGCGGACACGGTGGCCGCCGAGTGCGCGGCGGCCGACGAGGACGCCGGGGCCGCCGCCGGAACCTGCCGGGCGCTGGTGTCCGGGCTGCTGCCGGACATCGCGGACGACACGCACCCCCGTGACCTCTCGGAAGGCCAGAGACTCGCACTGGCACTGGCCGTCGTCCTCGCCTCCCGCCCCCCGCTGCTGCTCCTCGACGAGCCGACCCGCGGCCTCGACTACGCGGCCAAGGCCCGGCTGGTCACCGTGCTGCGCGGGCTCGCCGCCGAGGGGCACGCCATCGTGCTGGCCACCCACGACGTGGAACTCGCCGCGGAGCTCGCCGACCGGGTGGTGATCCTCGCGGACGGCGAGGTCGTCGCCGACGGTCCCACCGCCGAGGTGGTCGTCGCGTCCCCGTCCTTCGCCCCGCAGGTCGCCAAGATCCTGGCCCCCGAGCCGTGGCTCACCGTCGCCCAGGTCGAAAAGGCTCTCGCATGACCACAGCAGACGCGTCCGCCCGTCACCCCCACCACCCCCAGCCCCAGGCCCGTGCGGTCCGCCTCGGCCCGCGGTCCGTCGCCGCCCTGGCCCTGGTCAGCGCGACCGGTGCCGCCGGGTTCGCCTGGCCGCTGTTCGCGGGGCCCGGCTCGCAGGTCAGCGCGCACGCCCAGGACGCTCCGTGGCTGTTCGCGGGCCTCCTCGTCCTGCTGGTCGCGGTGGTCGCGGCGACGATCTCCGAGTCGGGGCTCGGCCCGAAGGCGGTCGCCATGCTCGGCGTGCTGGCCGCGACCGGCGCCGCGCTGCGCCCGATCGGGGCCGGGACCGCCGGCATCGAGCCGATGTTCTTCCTGATGGTGCTGAGCGGGCGGGTGCTCGGGCCGGGGTTCGGCTATGTGCTCGGGTCCGTGACCATGTTCGCGTCGGCGCTGCTGACCGGCGGGGTGGGGCCCTGGATGCCCTTCCAGATGCTGGCCATGGGCTGGTTCACGATGGGGGCCGGTCTCCTGCCCGGACCGGACCGGCTGCGCGGCCGCGCGGAGCTGCTGATGCTCGCCGTGTACGGCTTCCTCGCCGCCTTCGCGTACGGCACCGTCATGAATCTGGCCGGCTGGCCCTTCATGGACGCGCTGGCCTCGAACATCGCCTTCGACCCGCACGCCGCCGTCCCCGCCAACCTCGCCCGCTTCGTCGCGTACTGCCTGGCCACCTCCCTCGGCTGGGACCTGGGCCGGGCGGTCGTCACCGTCGTCCTGACCCTGACGATCGGCACGACCCTCCTCAAGGCACTGCGCCGGGCCACGCGCCGGGCGGCCTTCGAGAGCCCGGTCACGTTCGCCCCCCGGTGATCGGGGACCCAGGTCACACCCCCCGTCAGCACCGCGTGGCCTCCCCCGCACCGTCCGTCACGGACGGGGTGAAGAGGCCCACAGGGCCCACGTCACATACGAAGCGCCTTCGTAGATCCAAGTCCATGGCATGAACGCGTCGTCACCCCCTCTGACCTGCGACTTGAGAGCCACATCACACAACACCCCCTTCCCCCGAATGCGACCACAACTAGTAAAAGGGGTCATTGCGGACGGCCCCGGATCCTGTTTGTCTTGAGGACGTCGCCAGGCGCCACGAGCCCCCACGGGCCGCGGCGCCGACGTACGCCGCTCCTTCCACACACCACGTGGTCACGGCGCACGAGCGACTCCATGTCCCCGAAGAAACAGGTTCTCCGTGTCCGTCTCCGTCATCCGCCGCATCGTCTCTTCCCCGAAGAAGGCCCTCGCCGGTACCGCCGTGGCCGCCGCTACCGCCGGTATGGTCCTGGTCGCGGCGCCTGCCCAGGCCGCCACGCCGACCAGCGCCTCCGCCGCGAAGTCGATCGCCCACACGATGATTCCGGACGCCGCGCAGTTCAACGCCTTCAGCAAGATCGTCGAGCACGAGAGCGGCTGGAACATCAGCGCCACCAACTCCTCCTCCGGTGCGTACGGCCTGGTCCAGGCTCTGCCCGGTTCGAAGATGGCCTCTGCCGGCTCCGACTGGAAGACCAACCCCAAGACCCAGATCAAGTGGGGTCTGGACTACATGAACTCCCGCTACGGCAGCCCGGCCGGCGCCTGGAGCTTCTGGCAGGCCAACGGCTGGTACTGATCAGCCCCAGCACAGCAAGGCGGCACCCCGTTCCCGGGGCTGCCGCCTTCGTCGTACCCGGCCGCCGCCCGCCCCCTCCTTCACGGCACCGCGAGCTCCCCCACCCCGGCACAGCCACAAGCGCCTTTCGCCCCCTCCGCCCCTACCCTTCCCACCCCTGGGGCTCCGCCCCGGACCCCGCTCCTCAAACGCCGGAGGGGCTGAATATCTCCCCGGCCGGGGCTGGAATGCGGGCGGACCACAGATCGCCCGCATCCGGGATCCGGCGAAAGCGGCCGACCGGCCACCACGACGCACCCGCAGTCAGGACCCGGGCGGAGGGGCCGCCTGGGGTCACCACGATGCACCCGCCAGCCGGGACCCGGTGGAGAGACCGCCTGACGCCACCGCGACGCACCCGCAGCCGGGTACGCGCGGGAGGGACATGGCATCGGTCACCACGATGCACCCGCAGTCGGCCGCGCGCGGGAGGGGCCGTGCCGGTACATCAGATGCCCGCAGGCCGGACGGATCGGAACCCACGCCCACTTCGCGACGCCGGTGGGATCCGTCCGGATGCGGGCGGATGTACCGGCGCGGCCCCGACCCACCCACCGGCAGGAACCGGCCGGAGGCCCACGCGGGCGAACCGTGATGAACTGGCCCCCATGACCGACCCCGAGTCACGAGGCCTGCGGCTCGTACCCGCGCTGCTCTCGTTGACCGTGGTCAGCGGACTCATCGACGCCGTGAGCTACCTGGGCCTCGGCCACGTCTTCACGGCGAACATGACCGGCAACGTCGTGGTCCTAGGCTTCGCGGCCGCCGGAGCACCCGGCTTCTCCGTACCGCACACGCTCACCTCACTGTGCTGCTTCCTCGCCGGCGCCGCGACCGGCGGCCGGACCGCCGTACGGCTGGGCGGCGGCTCCCGCCGCACCTGGGCCCGTGCCGCCTTCACCGCCGAGGCCGTCCTGACGGCCGCCTGCGCGGCGGCCGCCTTCGCCGCCCCGCACGCCACCGCCACCACGTACACCGTGATCGCCGTCACGGCCTTCGCGATGGGCCTGCGCAACGCGACGGTACGCAGGCTCGGCATCGCCGACCTGACGACCACCGTCCTGACGATGACCCTGACAGGCCTGGCCTCCGACTCCCGCCTCGGCGGCGGCGCGGGCCGTCACTCCCCGCGCCGGACCGCCTCCGTACTGGCGATGTCGGCGGGCGCCCTGCTCGGCGCGTGGCTGGTCCTGCACCAGGGCCTCGCGCTCCCCCTGCTGATCGCCGCGCTCGTACCGGCGGCACTGGCGGCGACGGCCTCCGGCCGGGAGTGAACCCCGGCCGACTCACCCGCACCCACCTGCACCCACCTGCACCCACAGTTGCACCCACAGCCGCACTCGCCCGCGCTCACAGCCGCTGAATGATCGTCCCCGTAGCCAGCCCCCCACCCGCACACATCGTGATCAACGCGAACTCCTTGTCCGCGCGCTCCAGTTCGTGCAGCGCGGTGGTGATGAGCCGCGCCCCCGTCGCCCCCACCGGATGCCCGAGCGCGATCGAGCCCCCGTTCACGTTCACCTTCTCCAGGTCCTGCTCGAAGACCTGCGCCCAGCTCAGCACCACGGACGCGAACGCCTCGTTGATCTCGACGAGGTCGATGTCCCTCAGCGACATCCCGGCCTTGCCGAGCACGGCCCGGGTGGCGTCGATCGGGCCGTCCAGGTGGAAGTGCGGGTCCGAACCCACCAGCGCCTGGGCCACGATCCGCGCCCTCGGCCGCAGCTTCAGCGCCCGTGCCATCCGCTTGGAGGCCCACAGGATGGCCGCCGAACCGTCCGATATCTGGGAGGAGTTGCCGGCGGTGTGCACGGCGGTCGGCATCACGGGCTTCAGCTTCGCCAGCGCCTCCATGGAGGTGTCGCGCAGCCCCTCGTCCCGGTCGACGAGCCGCCACATGCCCTGCCCGGCCCGCTGTTCGTCCTCGGTGGTGGGCACCTGCACGGCGAACGTCTCGCGCTTGAAGCGTTCCTCGGCCCAGGCGACGGCCGCCCGTTCCTGCGAGATGAGCCCGAGGGAGTCGACGTTCTCGCGGGTCAGCCCACGGTGGCGCGCGATCCGTTCGGCCGCCTCGAACTGGTTCGGCAGATCGACGTTCCACTCGTCGGGGAACGGCTTGCCGGGCCCGTGCTTGGACCCCGAGCCCAGCGGAACCCGCGACATCGCCTCGACACCGCAGCTGATCCCGACGTCGATGACACCCGCCGCGATCATGTTGGCGGTCATGTGGGAGGCCTGCTGCGAGGAACCGCACTGGCAGTCGACCGTCGTGGCCGCCGTCTCGTAGGGCAGTCCCACCGTCAGCCAGGCGGTGCGCGCGGGGTTCATCGACTGCTCGCCGGCGTGGGTCACCGTGCCGCCGACGATCTGCTCGACGCAGTCGGCGGGGATGCCGGTGCGGCCGAGGAGTTCACGGTAGGTCTCGCCCAGGAGATAGGCGGGGTGCAGATTGGCGAGCGCGCCTCCGCGCTTGCCGATGGGGGTCCGTACGGCTTCGACGATCACGGGTTCCGCGGCCATGGGGGCTCGTCCTCTCCTCAGGCCTGCCCTGCGGCCAGGCCCAGCTGACCCGCGCAGCGCGGGGCGTCCCGGCCCACCCACCGCGCAGAACTAGAACGCGTACCAGTTCTGCGTGCAGTTTGCTGAGCGGACCCCCCGCGCCGCAAGGGTCGTGCAGCTCCCGAAGTCGTGATCTGTACGAATCCCGCACGCAATTGGGAGGCTCACACCTCTTGCCACTTGTAGAACCCGTTACTACCTTCACGGCGATTCCATGTTCCTGATGACCCGTCAGAACCATGTGCGAGAACGAGCCTGGAGTTGCCGATGCCCTGTCCAGCGCTGCCCGACGGGTTCGATTTCACCGACCCCGATGTGCTGCACCACCGCGTGCCCCTCCCGGAGTTCGCCGAGCTGCGCCGGGCCGAACCGGTCCACTGGATCCCCCAACAGCCCGGTGTCGCCGGCTTCGAGGACGACGGCTATTGGGCCGTCACCCGGCACTCGGACGTCAAGTACGTCTCGACGCACCCCGAGTTGTTCTCCTCGTTCCTCAACACGGCCGTCATCCGCTTCAACGAGCACATCCAGCGCGAACAGATCGAGGTCCAGCGGCTCATCATGCTCAACATGGACCCGCCCGAGCACACGCGGGTCCGCCAGATCGTGCAGCGCGGCTTCACGCCGCGCGCCATCCGCTCCCTGGAGGACGCGCTGCGCGCCCGCGCCGCCTCGATCGTCGCGAACGCGCTCGCGCAGGCCGCGCCCGACGGCTCCTTCGACTTCGTCACCCAGGTCGCCTGCGAACTGCCGCTGCAGGCGATCGCCGAGCTCATCGGCGTCCCGCAGGAGGACCGCGTCAAGATCTTCGACTGGTCCAACAAGATGGTGGCGTACGACGATCCGGAGTACGCGATCACCGAGGAGATCGGCGCCGAGTCGGCCACCGAGCTCATCTCGTACGCGATGAACATGGCGGCGGACCGCAAACAGTGCCCCGCCAAGGACATCGTCAGCACCCTGGTGGCGGCGGAGGACCAGGGGAACCTCGCCTCCGACGAGTTCGGCTTCTTCGTCCTGCTGCTGGCGGTCGCCGGCAACGAGACGACCCGCAACGCCATCACGCACGGGATGCACGCCCTGCTCACCCACCCCGATCAGTGGGACCTCTACAAGAGGGAACGGCCGAAGACCACCGCCGAGGAGATCGTCCGCTGGGCGACCCCCGTGGTCGCCTTCCAGCGCACCGCGACCCAGGACACCGAGCTGGGCGGGCAGCGGATCAGGAAGGGCGACCGCGTCGGCATCTTCTACTCCTCCGCCAACAACGACCCCGAGGTGTTCGAGCGCCCCGAGGCCTTCGACATCACCCGCGACCCCAACCCGCACCTCGGTTTCGGCGGCGGCGGTCCGCACTTCTGCCTCGGCAAGTCCCTGGCCACGCTGGAGATCGACCTGATCTTCAACGCGATCGCGGACGCGATGCCGGATCTGCGGCTGGCGGGCGACCCCCGCCGCCTCCGCTCCGCCTGGCTGAACGGGGTCAAGGAACTCCAGGTCACGCACGCGTAGCGGGCGCCGCACACGCTCGGGCCGACGACCTCCCGGCACCGTCGGCCCGTCCCGAGGGAGGCAGGGGCATTCCCCGCGCTCGCCCCTGCCTCCCCCGAGACCCCTGCCGGAGCGGCGCACGGCGGATCAGCCCGGCGCACGACCCCCCGCGCCGACCTGCGGTCTCAGCCCGGCCGCGGCCGGCTCCACGGCCGTCCGGGGGCGCGGGCCCTGGGCGAGCCGGGTGAGCGCGAAGCCCGCGGCGACCACGGCCGCGCCGCCGACGGCGTCCAGGACCCAGTGATTGCCGGTCGCCACGATCGCGGCGAGCGTCAGGAGCGGGTGCAGCAGGCCCAGCGCCTTCATCCACCATCTCGGCGCCAGCACCACGACGACGGTTCCGCACCACAGGGACCAGCCGAAGTGCAGCGAGGGCATCGCCGCGTACTGGTTGGTCAGCGCGGTGAGCGTGCCGTAGTCCGGCTTGGAGAAGTCCTGCACGCCGTGCACGGTGTCGATGATGCCGAGGCCCGGCATCAGGCGCGGCGGGGCGAGCGGATAGAGCCAGAAGCCGACGAGGGCGAGCAGGGTGGCGAAGCCGAGGGCGGAACGCGCCCAGCGGAAGTCGGCGGGGCGGCGGACGTAGAGCACGGCGAGGACGGTGAGCGGGACGCCGAAGTGGAACGACTCGTAGTAGAAGTCGAAGAAGTCCCGCAGAAAGGGCGTCCCCACCACCGCGTGGTTGGCCCAGCGCTCGACGTCCAGGCGCAGGAAGCGCTCCACGGCGACGACCTGGTCGCCGTGGAATTCGGCGGTGGCCCGTCCGCCGGCGCCGTCCCCGCCCGTCGCGGCGAGCCTGACCTGCTGGTAGACGGAGTACCCGACACGGATCAGGAGCAGTTCGAGCAGCAGGTTCGGCCGGGTGAGGACCCGGCCGGACGACAGCAGCGGGACGTGCTTCCACCGGCCGGGGACGGGCGCCGCGCGCCCGGTGGGGAGCGGGGTCCGGTAGGACGCGGAGGTACGGGACAGGAACGGTACGAGCGTGGCGGCGGCCAGCGCGGTGATCAGCACCGTGTTGTCGCGCAGCGGATCGAGCACCGGCATGTCCGGCAGCATCATCCGGGCCGGCAGCGTCATGACGAGGACGACCGCGACGGGCCACACAGGGCGGTCCGAGGCCTTCCGGCCGACCCGGCCGGCGAGGGCGAGCAGCACCCACAGCACCTGGTGCTGCCAGGTGGCGGGCGAGACGGCGACGGCGACGCAGCCGGTCACCGCGACGGCGAGCAGCAGTTGCCCGTCACGGGCGTAGCGCACCGCGCGCCGGAGCCCGGCGACGGCGACGGCCGCGCCGAGCGCCAGGAAGAGGCCGATCTCCAGCGGTCCGGTGAGGCCGAACCGCAGCAGCGCGCCGTGCAGGGACTGGTTGGCGAGGTCGTCCGCGCCCCTGCCGAGGCCCACGCCCGCCAGGTGGTGCACCCAGTAGGTCCTCGAGTCGTCCGGCATCGCGGCCCAGGCCAGCGCGGTGAGGGCGGCGAAGGTGACCGCGGTGGACGCGGCGGCGCGGCGGCGCCCGGTGAACCGGAGCAGCGGCGTGAAGAACAGGACGGTGGGCTGGAGGGCCGCCGCGAACCCGACGAGAACCCCGCAGGTGCGCTCCCCGCGGACGACGAAGCAGCCGAGCAGGACGAGGAGCACCGGGATGATGCCGGTCTGGCCGAGTCGCAGGGCGTTGCGCACGGGGAGGGAGAGCATCAGCAGGCTGACGGCCACGGGCGCGGCGAGCAGCGCCGTCCGCCGGCTCACGGGGGGCGGCAGGGCGCGGGCGGCGATCAGGCCGAGCGCGACGACGAGCAGCAGGGTGCCGAAGGTCCAGCCCCAGCCGAGGGCCTGTTCGGCCGACCGGGTGAGGGGTTTGAGGACGAGACCGCCGAACGGGGTGCCGGTGAAGCGCGCCGAGTCGTAGAGCGAGCCCTTCGCGTGCGGTACGCCGTTCGGGCCGACCCAGGTCTCCAGGTCCGTCAGCCGGTCCGCCCTGGGTGTGCCGAGGACGGCGGCGACCTGTCGTACGGCGAGTATCGCGGCGACGGCCCAGAGCCCGGCGCGGAGAGCGTGCAGTCGTGCCCGCACCGTCTCCGGCGTTCTCACGAAGCCGTCGCCCGGTCGCCCGCCGTGCTCCACGTTCGCCACGCCCTGTCGACCCTCCCGGCCCATGGGTTCACCTGTGTCTCACAGATCCCTCATGTCCACCCATATCAGGACCTCGCGAGCCATGGCCACCCTGGCCGGAGGGCGCGGCGGACCCGGAACGACCCGCCGGACCTCGCCGCTCCTGTCCGGACGACGGCGGCCGGAAAGGGGCCCGGTTCCCCTTCGGGGCCGGGACATGGATCACAGGAGACCCCCCACGAGGACAGCGCCGTCCGTCCCGTCGCGCCTGCGTACGGGGCCTTTATGTGCGCTGCGCAGCCGGTCGCGCACCCCACGTGACGTGGACGAACAGCCCTAAGGTCGCCCCTTCGGCCCGCCTCCGGGCGAGCCGCCGGTCCGCTTCCGGGCGGACCCGTCCCTGTCCCCGGCGAAAGGAAGGCCCTTGCCGACCGCCACACCGACAACCCCCGCCGCACGTGTCCCCGCCCCCGCCCGCCCCGCCTCCCCCGAGGTCACCGTCACCGACCCCGCGCTGGTCAGGCGCGCCGTGAAGGCGGCGGCGCTCGGCAACGCGATGGAATGGTTCGACTTCGGCGTCTACAGCTACATCGCGGTGACCCTGGGCAAGGTCTTCTTCCCCTCGGGCAACCCGACCGCCCAGCTGCTGTCGACCTTCGGCGCCTTCGCCGCGGCCTTCCTCGTCCGCCCGTTCGGCGGCATGGTCTTCGGCCCGCTCGGCGACCGGATCGGCCGCCAGAAGGTCCTCGCGCTCACCATGATCATGATGGCGGCCGGCACGTTCGCGATCGGCCTGATCCCGTCGTACGCCACGATCGGCGTCGGCGCTCCGGTCCTGCTGCTCGTGGCCCGTCTGGTGCAGGGCTTCTCCACCGGCGGCGAGTACGCGGGCGCCTCGACCTTCATCGCCGAGTACGCGCCCGACAAGAAGCGCGGCTTCTTCGGCAGCTGGCTGGAGTTCGGCACGCTGGCCGGATACATCGGCGGCGCCGGTCTGGTCACCCTCATGACCGCCCTGCTGTCCACCGACGACCTGCTGTCCTGGGGCTGGCGCGTCCCGTTCCTGATCGCGGGCCCGATGGGCATCGTCGGCCTCTACCTGCGGATGCGTCTCGAAGAGACCCCCGCGTTCGCCGCGGAGCTCGAGAAGTCCGAGGCCGGGCGCCCCAAGGTGCCGCTGCGCGAGATGATCACCGGCCAGTGGCGCACCCTGCTGCTGTGCATGGGCCTGGTGCTGGTCTTCAACGTCACCGACTACATGCTGCTGTCGTACATGCCGAGCTATCTGACCAGCGAGCTGAAGTACGACGAGACGCACGGTCTGCTCGTGGTCCTCGGCGTGATGGCGCTGATGATGATCGTGCAGCCGTTCGCGGGCGCCCTGACCGACCGGATCGGCCGCCGCCCGGTGATCGCCGCGGGCTGCGCCGGCTTCCTCACCCTGTCCGTCCCGGCCCTGCTGCTGATCCGCCAGGGCAGTCTGCTCGCCGTCGCGCTCGGCATGGGCGCCCTCGGCCTGCTGCTGGTCTGCTTCACCGCCGCGATGCCCGCCGCGCTCCCGGCGCTCTTCCCGACCCGGGTCCGCTACGGCTCGCTCTCGATCGGCTTCAACGTCTCCGTCTCGCTCTTCGGCGGCACGACCCCGCTGGTCGTCACCGCCCTCATCGGAGCGACCGGGAACATGATGATGCCCGCGTACTACATGATGACCGCGGCCGTCGTCGGCGGCGCGGCCGTCTGGTTCATGACGGAGTCGGCGGGCCGGCCCCTGCCGGGCTCGGCGCCCGCCGTGGAACCCGCGGACCGCTGACGGACCCCTCTCCCGGCCACCGCGCGGGACCCGCCCCGCGAGCGGTTCCGCCGGGAGTCCCGGGGCCGCTTCCGCCGGGAAGCCCGACGCCGGTTCCGACGGGGCCGGCGCCCGGATCCCGTCGGCGCGCGGGGCGGCCCGAATCCCGCTGGCACGCGCGCGCGTCGGCGGCTAGGTTCGACACCGGAAGTCCTTAGCGCATCTAACTAGGCATATGAAAGGCCCGGTGCATGAGCGAGTCGCAGCTCTGGAACGACGTCGACGACCACTTCACCACCCTCCTGGCCCCCGCCGACGAGATCCTCACCGCCGCGCTGCACGACAGCGACGCGGCCGGACTGCCCCCCATCAACGTCGCGCCGAACCAGGGCAAGCTGCTCCAGCTGCTCGCCCGGATCCAGGGCGCCCGCCGCATCCTGGAGATCGGCACCCTCGGCGGCTACAGCACGATCTGGCTGGGCCGCGCCCTGCCCGCCGACGGGCAGCTGATCACCCTCGAGTACGACCCCCGGCACGCCGAGGTCGCCCGCGCCAACCTCGCGCGGGCCGGCCTCGACAAGATCACCGAGGTGCGGGTGGGCCCCGCCCTGGAGTCGCTGCCGAAGCTGGCGGACGAGAACCCGGAGCCGTTCGACTTCGTCTTCATCGACGCGGACAAGGTGAACAACCCGCACTACGTCGAGTGGGCGGTCCGGCTCACCCGGCCCGGCAGCGTGATCGTCCTCGACAACGTGGTGCGCGGCGGAGCGGTCACCGACGCGACGAGCACCGACCCGAGCGTGCGCGGCACCCGGGCCGCGCTCGAACTGATCGCCTCCCACCCGAGGTTGAACGGCACGGCGGTGCAGACGGTGGGCACCAAGGGGTACGACGGGTTCGCTCTGGCCCGCGTGGAGGCCTGACCTCCGTCTCCCTCCCCGCCGCGTCCGCACCGCGCCGCCGCACCGGCCCTAGACCTCGTGGTAGAAGCCCACGTTCACGGTGTGGGGCCCGGTGCGGTCCTGGATGACGAGCTCGCCGGAGCCGCCCGCCGGGAGTCTGGCCGTCCCGCCGTACGGAAGCGGCTGGGGCTGCAGCCCCGTCAGGATCAGCCGGACCTCGGAGGACGGCTCCGCGTGGGAACCCCGGAGCCAGGTGACCTGCCAGGAGCCGTCCGGGCCGCAGAGGAACTCCAGGTGGACCCGGGAGACGAACAGCCAGTCGTCGGGGGTCGCGAGACGGCACACGGCCCGGTCCCGGCCCACCCGCAGCATGGCTCCGGGGTCGCTCGGCGCGTCGGCCATCAGCATCCCGGCCGTCGCTCCGGCATCCGCTCCGGACACCGAGGCCATGGTGAGTTCGAGCAACGCGCGCTCCTTCGTGAGGTGCTGGTCCAATTGTCCTGCCGGGGAACGAGGTTGCCCCGCCGCCGCCGCATGATAATTCGACCTTTCCCCTCGCCGTGTGACCTCCGGCACAATGGACGCATGACCGAACGCAAACCACCCGGTGTCAGCTTCGAGTCCTGGGTCGACCGGCAGATCCGCCAGGCGGAGGCCCGCGGCGAGTTCACGGAGCTCCCGGGCGCGGGCAAGCCGCTGCCGGAGGTCACCGACACCCCGTACGACGAACTCTGGTGGATCAAGCGGAAGATGGCCCGTGAGGGCCTGTCGGTCCTGCCGCCCACCCTGGCCCTGCGCAAGGAGGCCGAGGACGTGCTCGCGGCCGTTCCCGCGCTCCCGTCGGAGCGGGCGGTCCGGCGGACGATCGAGGACATCAACGCCAAGATCCGCGAGGTCATGTTCAAGCCGCCGCCGGGCCCTCCGCTCGGGCTCAAGCCGTACGACGTGGAGAAGATCGTCCAGGAGTGGCGTGCGGCCCGCGAGAGCCCGTCCCCCGGCGGCCCGCGGCCCGACGGGCGGGGAGACACCGGACCCGCGTGAAGCCGGGGCGGACCCCGGGACCTCCCTGGCCCCACTCCGCGCGCAGCCGCCCGGATGCGACCGACGGTCCGCGCGAGCACCGTACGGCGGCGTGGACGCCGTACGGCGGCGTGCGAGGCGGCGCGGGCGCGGAGCGGGGCCGCACGACGAGGTGAGGCGGCCTCGCGGACCCGGACGGGGCGGTGCACGGCGCGGGGCCCCGCGGACGCGGCGGGCGCCGTGAAGAGCGTGAGGCCGCGTCCCGGGGCATGGTCCGGAACGCGGCCTCACTCCACCCGGAAGGGTGTCCGGGCCTGCTCAGAGCCGCAGGAGCCGCTCGGTCAGCTCGCGGTAGTCCCGCAGGGCGAGCCGCAGCCGCTCGGTGTCGGGGTCCGCCGCCTGCTCCCCGGCGCCGGACTGCCAGGACGTGCGCAGGTCGCGCCGCCGCCGGGTCACGGCTTCCGTGAACCGGCCCGCGAGCTCCTCCAGCACCTGGTCGGCCTCCTCGACGGAGGCCCGCGGCCCGTCGATGAACCCGCCCACGGCGTGCCGCATCCGCAGCGAGAACTTGTCCTGCTCGTCCAGCGGCAGCATCCGCCCGGCCCGCCCGGCGGCAGCCGCCGCTGCACGGCCCCCGGGGTCCGCCGGGCCGCCCCCGGGGAACGCTCCCCCGGTACGGCCGTCGCCCGGGGCCCCTCGCCCGTCGGTGCCGGTGCCCGTCGTCCCGCCGGCCGGCGTACCGGTCCCGGCCGGCCGGACCGCCGGACCGCCGCCGTTCCCGTCAGGGGCGCCGTCCCGGTCCGGGGCGCCCGTGGCGGGCTCGGCGGACGCGGGACCGGCCCGGCCCTTCAGGGCCTCGCGGCGCGGCACTTCCCCGGCCCCACCGCTCCTCTCCTTCGCCCGGCCGTCCGGAGAACGCCCGGCCGGCACCGGGGTCACCCGGCCCTTCGTGGCGGCGGGCTCGCGGGACGGGTTCCGTTCGGGATCCTGCTCCGGTTTCATGGCGCTCACCTTTCTCAACTCCCCTTCACCTGACGCCTGGTGAAGGACCAGGGCAGATGGGAGCGAGTGTCGGGGGTGGAAGTCCTGGTGCTGTTCCCGGCACGCCCGGTGCCCTCCGCCGTGTCCGCCGGCGCCGTCCGCTCGGCACTGTCCGCCCCCGGTGCCGGCCCGGTGCTCCGGGTGGCCTCGGTCCGGGCGAACCGCCAGGTGCGCTCCGGGCGGGCGGCCCGGGGCCCGCTCGTGTCCTCCGCGCCGCGCTCCCGGCCGGGCACGGTGTCCTGGCGGGTCCGGGTCAGCAGCTCGTCGAAGAGGTCGCGGGCCTCCAGCATGGCCTCGCGCAGCCCCTCGGTGTCGGGGCCACCGCTCCGCCCGCCGCCGGTGCGGGCCAGCGCGGCCCGGTGCACGTGGCGGTAGCCGTGGACGTGGTGCCCGTGGTGGACGGAGAGCGCGGACACCTGCTCCTCGTAACGGTCCCCGCCGGGGAATCCGAGCGCTCCGGCCAGCTCGCCGAGCAGCCGGTCGGCCTCGGCCACCGCCTCCTGGGGCGAGTCGACGAAGCGCTCCTGGGCGGCCGTCCAGCCGGCCGCGTACCGTTCCCGGTCCGCCGGTTCGAGCGGTCGCTCGCGCAGGTCGCCGTGCCGCTTCACCCGCTCGTCGAGGTCGCGTTCGGCGGCCCGGGTGTCGCCGTCGTGCCGGGCGACGGTCCGGTCGTACTCCGGTCCGAAGCGCCGCCGCAGGGCGCGGCCGCCCGGCGGCCTTCGGGCGAGGAGGGTCAGGGCGGCCGCGACAACGGCAACGGCCACCACGATGATCAGAACGATGATCACGCCTGTGGACATGGGTGCCTTCCCGGGTTCTCGACCCAACGGGCCGGTTCCCGGACCGGATTGCCCGGAACCCGGTCCTCAAACGGCCCCGGTGGCACAACCCCGGTGGCGGCACGAACGTCAAAGCCCCTTCCTCGTCGCACTGTTCGGGGAGCTCTTTATCCGGTTGCGCGCCGGGGGCGGCGCCCGCCGACAATGACCGGCATGACCCCATCGCCTTCCGTCACCCGATGCTCCTGGAGCGTGGCCCCCGAACCCTTCGACTCCCCTGCCGCCGCGGCGCTGTGGCGGGCGTACTACACGGAGGTCAGCGACCGGTGGTACCTGCTGCACGAAGGGCGTACGACGGATCACGACGAGCTGGAGCGGGAGATCGCCGCGCAGACGGGAGCCGAGTTCGCGCCGCCCACGGGTGTGCTGCTCGTCGCGCGCCACGACGGTGAACCCGGCGGTACGGCGGGGGTGCGGATGCTCGACGCCACGACGGGCGAGCTGAGGCGGGTCTTCGTCCGCGCGGACCTGCGCGGCAAGGGCGCGGCCCCTCTCCTGCTGGCGGCGGCCGAGACGGCGGCTCGCGGCCTGGGCGCCCGGCAGCTGATCCTCGACACCCGCGGCGACCTCGTCGAGGCGCGGGCCCTGTACGCCCGGCACGGCTACGCGGAAACCGCGGCGCACAACGACGCCCCCTACGCCGAGCACTGGTTCCGAAAGGATCTGACCGGCTGACGCTCAGCCCATCTCTCCCTCCGGCCGGCCGAGCAGCGTGCGTTCGTGGGGCCGCTCCGCGTCGGAACCGCACATCTCCTCGTTCAGCTCCGCGACCAGTCCGGCGAGATCGGTCGGACGGTCCGGTGTCCACCAGTCGCCGAGGAGCTCGGCGAGGGACTCCTCGCGGGCCCTGGACAGATTCCCGGCGGCGACACGGCCCTCGTCGGTCAGGACCAGGTCCAGCCCCTCGCGGCGGGCGAGCCGGCGTTCCTCGATCTGGCGGGCGGCGGCCAGGACGACGTCCAGGGGCACGGCGCTGTGCTCGGCCAGCAGAGCGGGCTCCGCCCACCCGTACTTCTTGATCCGCAGCAGCAGCCAGCTCGCCGCCGGCAACAGGTCGTAGCCCGCGCGCGCGGTGATCTTCTCGTAGATCTCACGGCGCCCCTCCCGGGTGCCGAGCACGGACAGCGCCCGGCACACCTCGTCGTACGACGACCGCTCGACCGGATTGCTGGCGAGCGTCTCGGTGACGTCGGGGGCGGTGACCGAGCCGCGCAGTCTGTCCTCGCGCAGGAACCAGGCCAGCACGAAACCGAGCAGGGCGACCGGGGCCGCGTACAGGAAGACATCCGTGATCGAGGTCGCGAACGCGTGCAGGACGGGTGGCTGCAGATCGGCCGGCAACCGGCCGATGCCCTTCGGGTCCGCCTTCAGGGAGTCCGTGGTGATGCCGGGCGGCAGTTGCTGCCCGGCCAGCGCCTTCGTCAGGTTGTCGCCGAGGCGGCCCGCGAAGACCGTGCCGAAGATCGCGACGCCGAACGAGGCGCCGATGGACCGGAAGAAGGTCGCCCCGGAGGTGGCGACGCCCAGATCCTCGTACGACACCGCGTTCTGCACGATCAGGACCAGCACCTGCATGACCAGGCCGAGGCCCAGGCCGAACACGAAGAAGTACGCGCTCATCTCCCCCGTGCTGCTGTTCTCGTCCAGCTGGTGCAGCAGGAGCAGACCGATGGCGGTGATCCCGGTGCCGGTGATCGGGAACACCTTCCACCGGCCGGTACGGCTGACGATCTGCCCGGAGACCGTGGACGACAGCAGCAGCCCGAACACCATCGGCAGCATGTGGACACCGGACATGGTGGGCGAGACGCCCTGCACGACCTGGAGGAAGGTCGGCAGGTAGGTCATCGCGCCGAACATCGCGAAGCCCACGATGAAGCTGATGATCGCGGACAGCGTGAAGGTGTGGACGTGGAAGAGCTTGAGCGGCAGCACGGGCTCGGCCGCGCGCCGCTCCACCGCCACGAAGGCGACGCCGAGGACCACGCCGAGGACCACGAGCCCGATGATCTGCGCAGAACCCCAGTCCCAGGTGGTGCCGCCCAGCGAGGCCACCAGGACCAGACAGGTGGCGACCGCCGCGATCAGGAACGTACCGGCGTAGTCGATGACGTGCCGCGCCGACTTCTTCGGGATGTGCAGGACCGCGGCGATCACCGCGAGCGCCACGACACCGACGGGCAGGTTGATGTAGAAGACCCAGCGCCAGCTGAGATGTTCCGTGAACAGCCCGCCGAGCAGCGGTCCCAGCACACTCGTCGCCCCGAACACCGCGCCGAACAGTCCCTGGTACTTGCCCCGTTCCCGCGGCGGGACGAGGTCGCCGACGATCGCCATCGACAGCACCATCAGCCCGCCGCCGCCGAGCCCCTGCAGCGCCCGGAAGGCGATCAGTTCGCCCATGTTCTGCGACATGCCGCACAGCGCCGACCCGATCAGGAAGATCACGATCGCCGTCTGGAAGAGCTTCTTGCGGCCGTACTGGTCGCCGAGCTTGCCCCACAGCGGGGTCGCCGCCGTCGACGCGAGCAGATACGCCGTGACCACCCAGGACAGGTGCTCCAGACCGCCGAGGTCGCTCACGATGGTCGGCAGCGCGGTGGACACGATCGTCTGGTCCAGCGCGGCGAGCAGCATGCCGAGCAGCAGGGCGCCGATGGACACGAAGACGCTGCCGTGCACCGTGTTCCGGGCGTCGGCCGCCGCCGCGCTGCGGCGGCGCACCGCCGACTCGCTCAGCGCGACCGAGTCGTACGGTCCGGACGGCCCGTCCGTGCCGTCGCCGGCCGCCGCCTTCGCCCCCTCCGGCCCGCGGCCGGACGGAGTGTCCGAACCGTGCGCGTCCCCGGTCATGCGGCCTCCCTGAGCCCCGAGGGTCCCGGTCACCCTCCATCCTGAGCGGTGTGTCCGGTTATGGCCTGTCGAGCCGAGCGGAATCCCGCGCTTCAGGGGGGCTGCTTGAAGGTTGTATGAAGGTCCTCCGCATAATCACTGGAGTTTTCAGGGGGGAGGGACCCACTCGTGACTGAACCGACCGGGCATGTCTGCCTCACGTGCGGCGCGTACCGCGCGCTGGACGGCAGCCCGTCGTGCTCCTGTGCCCGCACGGCGTCCGACGCGCTGCGCGACAAGCGCACGGCGCAGGCCGCGGCGGCGGACTTCAACCCGCTGCGCATACGGCCCTATGTAGAACTGGGCGCGGAGGACTCCGGGTACGCCGGAGGAGGCCACGGGCCGGCCGGGGACACCGGCGGCCCGGAGGGCCCGGCTTCGGGGCACTGGCACGCCGCCCCGACCGCGGGAGAGCCGTGGGCGGCCGCGGAGGCGGGTGCCTGGGTGCCGGAGGGCGTCCCGGCGCACACGGACGCTCATGGAGCGCCCGTGAACGGCGGCGTACCCGCCGAGGCCGACGGGACCATGGGGAGCTCCGGAACCTCGGGGGGCTCCGGGACCATGGGGAGCTTCGGGGAAGCCCACGCCATGCCGGCGCACGGTGGCACCGACCCGCGGTTCCACGGCGGCGCGCCGATGGGCGGTGTCGAGCAGTCGGGCCTCGCGTACGGTGTTCCGCCGGCCAGCGGAGTGCCGATGCCGCCCGCGAACGCTGCGGACGCGGCCCCGGCCGCCTCCACCACGCAGCCGGCCGCGATCCCGGCCGACGCGACCATGCGGCTGGCCCCCGTGCCGGCGGACCCGGTCCCGCGATCGGCGCCGCTGCCGCCGGAGGTCACCACGCCGTCGGCGGTGGTGCAGGCCGACGCCACCATGCAGCTGAAGGCAGTCTCCTCGGACGCGCGCGCAACCGACATCCGTCTTTCCCACGACGGCTCGCGCGTCCCGGGGCGCGGCCGGGGCGACTCGGCCGCCGACCGGCCCGGGCGTCGTCGGCGCAGCGGGGTCCTCGCCGTCACCGGAGTCGTGGTGACCGTGGTGGCCGCGGCAGGGGTCGTGAGCGGACTGCTCTCCTCCGACCCTCCCTCGCAGGACGAGGCCCAGCCCAAGGACATTCGCACGACCGCGCCGGACGTCCTGTCCGACACGGCCTCGGCGGTGCCGTCGGCGAGCGCCTCCTCGACGGCTTCGGCGTCGGCGTCGGCGTCCCCTTCGGTGAGCGCGAGCCCGTCGGCGTCGGCGTCCGCCTCCGGGGACACGTCGGCGACACCGTCCTCGTCGGCCACGGCGTCGGCGACGTCCGCGCAGCCGAGCCGGACGGCCGCCGCGCCGGGACCCGTGACCTCCACGAGAGGCGACGACGGCGCGAACGTGGCGGCCGGGCCGACCCTGCGGCGGGGCGACAGCGGGGCCGAGGTGACCGAGCTCCAGCTGCGGCTGAGCCAGATCGGGATGTACAGGCGGCAGGCGAACGGCCAGTTCGACCGTCGCCTCGAGGACGCCGTGCGCTGGTACCAGTGGGCGCGGGGCATCTCGGGGGACGACCCCGGCGTGTACGGGCCGGCGACACGGGCGAGCCTGGAGGCGGAGACGTCCCAGCCGTAGCTCGCCTCTGGCGTTTCGCGGTTCGGCTCCGGTGGGTGGGTCGGGGCCGTGCCGGTGCATCAGCCCGTCGCTGTTGGGTGAGGTGTGGTCGTCGGTGGCGACGGGCATCGATGTACCGGCACGGCCCCTCCCGCGCGTACCCG